>HF987947.1:0-69491 GCA_000431835.1 Succinatimonas sp. CAG:777 | reverse complement strand
GAAAACGCAGATGATTATAAAGACAAAGTGTAATGGTGTCAACACTTTTTGGTAAAAAATTTTTTATAAAACAATCATCAAAACGATATTTAGCTTATAAAAGCGGTATAAATGCCTTCTGTTACTTTATGTATTTTTCCCAATGCTCACCCTTTAACTTATAAAAGTCCTGATGTTGGAAATTCATATAGTAAGCATTAGTTGATTCAGCAATAAATGCTGTTTGAGGTAAATCGTAGAAAATATCTTCAATCTTATCTGTTTTGCTCTCTTCTTCATTGTTAGCAAAGACATTGTCCTCAATTGAGCGCTTTACAATCTCAGAAATAGCTAAATAGCTATAGAATCCTTTGATCCTCTTTGTCTTGTGATCCTTAGCTATACCACTACCTACAGCATTTCTCTGTGCACCTAAGAAACTTACACCTACAGGAATTCTGGTGATCTTATCTGTAGGTATTTCTCTTAGCTTTGCTATCTGCATCTTATCGCTACGGATGGCAGCTCCATGCTCTGGCACCATGATAAAGATAGTATTTCTCTTAGACTTTTTGATGTTTTCAATAAAATCCTCAAGATCATCTAATAAGAGCTTTAAACGAGGAGCATAGCTTTGAGATTTCTTTTCGCCAGCAAGTCTATTACCGTCATGAAGGGATAAGAGATTCATAAATGTAATGTTATTGACGCTACCGTTATTGGCAACGTTATTTATATATGCTGTAAATAAATCTGCATCACTTCTAATGGCGCTACCGTCAAAGGCGTTGTATTTTACAGCAAGCTTTGAAAGATCATGGATATTCTCTTTTAGTCCACCTAAATCATGTAAGGTCTTTAAATAGTCGCCGTACTTACCATTATGGTCAAAATAGACCTCACTTTGATAGCCTAACTGCTCTAATGAGGTAATAAGTTCACATTCAGATCTTCTTTCTTTATACATCTGAGATTCAGTCATTTGACCACAGTTAGATCGTAACAGTCTTAATGAAGATGGTGTTGAATATGAGGATACAGAATTAAAGGTTTCAAAACTAAAATCAAAAGTTCTAAATAAAGGATGCTTTAAAAGGTTAGATGCCTCAATATCATCTGTTGCCATAGAACAGATATTTACAATCACAATGTCAAACGGTGTAAATTGCTCTGGAAGGGCAGAAGGCAAGGTGACAATACGCTGTTTTTCAAGCTCTAAAAATGTCTGCAAGTAATTCTCGATGCTCTGACTGTCGGCTGTTCCTATCTGAGGAGGAATATCAGCGCTGTCTGCTACTACATTCTGCACAGCTTGAGAATTAGCTTCTTTAGATACACTCAAAGCTGAAATATTAAGCGCAGATACTGTAATAAATCCAACCATTACAAAAGAAGTTATCTTTAAAAAGTCATTTAGGAAGAATATTGCAATAAACAGTATTATGAATAGCCCAAAATAGGAAAAATCAAAGTATTCTGTGATAAATGTAGATACTAGCTCAAATACTCCAGTAAAGCCTTTTTCCTCATAAATAACCTGCGGTGTGAACATAGGCAGGTAGCTGTCATGATAAAGCAATAGCAGTCCAGAGATAATTAAAAAGCTCTTGTAAAGTTTATTTAAAGTCTTTTGTCTAAATGAAAACAGACATAGTAAAAAGAGCACAAAATTGAAGGCAAAATCAAATCCAGACATGGCCATAAAGTAGAGTCCGAATTTAAATAGAAAATAAGTTCCCGCTAAACTTCCAATTCTTAAGGAAAATGAAAGCTTATTTTGAGGAATTTTCTTTAAAGCCTTAAACATACTGCCTAATCTCTTCGTTTTATTTAACTTATGTTTGCTGATTGTTGTCTTGTTTACTTCTTTAAAAGAAGTTTTGTTTTTTGAATATGTAATAAACTACTCTGTATATTGAGTCCAGTCCTCAGATGCACCCTTGTAGAAGAAACGATCTTTAAACTTTAAAAATACCGCTTGCTCGTTTTCTGATACAGGGGAGGTCTGAGACAGATCTTCAGTTAAAGCTAAATTTGACATCACATTGTCTTCATAGAAGATGTTGCCATCAATAGCTCTCTTGATTAAATGAGCAATACCCATGTAGCTTGTAGGAGAGGTTACATTGATAGCTGAAGCTCTCTGTTTGTGACTTATAAACTTAACCATTGCGGTCACATTTGTAAGAGTATGTGATGGGATCTCCTTTACTCCTTTTAACTGAGTTCTATCACCCTGCAGTGCAGATCCATCTGCAGGTATAAGTACAAACAGGGTATCGTTAGGAAGTCCTGATAAGTAATCTACAAATTTATCAAGATTTAATAAAAAGTTCTTTAATATCAAATCGTATTCAGTTTCACTACGTACATTGTCTGCAAGTGTTGTTCTTAAAAATGAAAACATCTGATTGTTATGCTCTAATCTTTGAGCTTCAATGTACTCATACATAACATCAATACGATTTAAGGTTGAGAGTAACTGATTTGGCTTTTCTTTAGTCTCAATCTTAGCTTGAGGAAAAACAGTTTTTTCTTGTAAGAATTTAGCAACTTTCAGGTTGTCTTCTTTTCTGTCAAATAAATACTGTCCAGAATAGCCTAATTTTTCTAATGCTCTAAACAGTGAGCAGTTTTTATTGTCTTTTAAGAGCTCATCACGAGATTTCTGACCGCATACAGCATCAAATAAACGTAAAGTAGCCTCATTTTTGTCTGTAGTTGCAGAATTAAAATCACTTAAATAGATATCAAATCTTTTTAATACAGCATGCTCTTTAGCATTATGTACATAGAGGTCTTTGTTAGACATGCTATTTACTTGTAAAACTACAATATTAAATGGTTTGAAGTTTTTTCTTAAATGGGTCGGAAAATCAATCTTTCTTTCACTTTCTTTTTCGTAGAAAGTCTCTAAATAACGTTGCAGATTGGTTTTGGTGAAATTACCTCTTTGCTCGACCAGACCTTTATTGATTTTAGTTGCGATAAAGTTTTCGTTAACCTTAATACGGTCATCGTTATCAATAATGTTTTTAAAGAAATCGTCAGGAGTTACTACTGTTGCCATAATAAGCACATAAGTAACCGTAATTACTCTTACAAATCTTGAGGAAAAATACAAAATGATGATCGCAAGTATAAAAGCAAAGATCATTTTTAAGTTTATAAAGCCTTCAATAAACTCGACTATATATCCTAAAGAGAAATCAGTAAGGTTGTTTCTTTGAGCAATCATCTGTTCAACAGAAGGCAGATAGCTGTCATGATAAAACAGAGCGAAGGTTAAGATAACCGCTATTGTTCTGTAGAGCTTGTTGAGGTATTTATGCTTAAAATAAAGACAAACGGCTGTAAAACCTAAGAGGTTTAGCAGTAAGGAAAAATCAATTAACCCAGTTAAGTACAGACCTACTTTAAAAATGTATAAAGAGGCGAAAAATAAAGATCCCCTAAATACTACTTTTGGCTGTATCGCATTAAGCTCAGTTTTCATACTTTTATTTCTTAATGAAGTCTTTAAAAGTGCCTTTGTCTTTTAATTTTGAGCGAAATTTTGTTGATATTCTGAAAATCAGGCGATATTTATCAAAAGTTTTTCTCAAAAAGAAACCTAATGGAATAAATATAACTCCACATAATGCAACCAGTTCTATGATATCTGTTAATGGTAGAGTATCAATCATCTTGTTCTTCCTTCCACAATTCATTCATGGATACAGGAACTGCTGTTACAAGAGAAGTATCTGCTAAGTCATAGATACTCTTTGCTTTCTTTTTCATCAACTCTTCTTGTCTTTGTTTAATGATGATTTCGTGCATGATGTTTACATCTTCAAAGGAATCAAACTCAGTTGATCCAAGATCTTTGATTTCTGAAACGATTTCCTGATATGTATATACAGCAGAGCAAGTCTTAAATAACGTAGTTGGGGGAGTATTAAAAGTATGTTCTAGAGTAATGGCAAGCTCACCTTCACGGCAACTTGGTAAGTAAAGAATAATGAATCCTCGCATAACGGTACAGTAGTCACCACCACGCTTAGGTTTGAACTGACTTACACACATCTTTTCGGTAAGTCCGTCTTTTACAGTAAGCTTTACTAAAGTGCCCCTTAAATTAGATCCTTCAAGATTATGTGAAATTAAATTCTGCACTTTTAAAATAAAGTCCTGAGGCATCAAAAATCCTTTACCTTCATTATCAATCAAGTGGTAGTTATCTTTAATTTCATTAAAGCTCTTACTGATATTCTTTTGGAATACTAGTGTTTTTAGAGTAGGCAGCATCGCATTGATGTAAGTGCCTTTAGCATCAGTTTCAAAGATAAAATTAGCGCCGCAAGTAATTAAAAACTGTTCTGAATTAGCTCTAATGCCTCTTACTTTTTCAATTACGATGATCTTGAGGTTGCTTCCTCTGGCTGTTCTCAGCTTATAAACATATTCAGCTGTTTCATCAATGGTTTCACGTGAGGTAACAGTTAAGAATACAGATGCTGCTGTCGCATTTTCAATGGCATCAGCAAAAAGCTCCTGATTAGAGTTAAATCTTTTTACATTGCTGTAAACGGCACTGTCTGGAGTGAATGTGTTATCAGTAATGTAACAGGTATTTTCATCTATTGAGGCAATAAGACTAGTATCAGGTACTACTACCTCAATTCCATTTTCATCAATTTTGATTTGGTTGTTTGACTGAATGAAATGACCGTCAGCTTCTCTCCAAAAGAGGGTATTCATTAAAATACCATTTGGTCTGTCTGTAAAAGAAACCAATCCTGAGTAGTGATTACTTTCACTTAAAAGTCTTTTTACAAGATCGTTTTCAAACAGTCCATGGGTAATGAGCACAACCGATAGAGAGTACTCAGTAGCAAACTCTTCTAAAGATAATAAGGTATGTTGCAGCTGTCTTTTTGAGAGCTTAGTTAAAAGACTGTCCTGTAACAAAAGTACAACTAATGATTTTTCATCATTTACCTTCTGTAACAAGAGATCTTTTACAATCTTGGTAACATCAAGTGTGTTCTCATTATATTCATAAACATGAGCTTTAATAGATGATGCCATATCTTTATTCTCTAGATATGAGAGCATCTTTTGAGGTTCAATTCCACCTGTTATAAAAAATCTTAAACAGTCTTCGTTACTGTTGTGATATAAACAGTTTAATGCAAGATTTACAGCTATCTGCTTACCTGAAGTGGTTAAAAGATAGAAACCGTTTTGCTGAAACTCTTGAAGCTGGAAAATTAGATTATTAATGCCTAAATCCATTGTTTACCACTCCACATAAGGGGTAGGTCCTGAAGGAGGCATTGGTAAATCTCCCTCCCAGGCATCCATGTAATATCTAAAGTATAAAGTTCCGTTTAAAGGAGAGTAATCGTCAGATTTGATTGCTTTTAACTGAGCTCCTAATACGAAGTGGCTACCCAAGCGCTTTTCAGCAACTGCAGTGATACCGCCACCTATAGTAGTAGATGAACTTTTAGTAGTTACAGCATCATAGTCTTCTGCCAAATAATATTTTGATTTTAATGGATAACGGTCAATACTATCGGTTGTAGCATGGCTTAATGACAATGAAGCTTCAACTGAATATGAAAAATCGTCATATCTTCTCATATAAGCCAATGATAGTGAGGTTGAATAGTACTGCTGAGGTGAATAGTAACCACCCTGTGAGAATGTATAACCTGACAGATCTTTGTTATAGTGCATATACATAGCACTAGGGGAGAGGGTTAATCTCTCATTAGGTCTGTAGATTAAATGGAAGTAATATCCTCCCATGAAAGAGAACTTGGTGTTTGAGGCTACATCTGTTCCTTTTAGGACATCTATACCGCCTTTTAGCCAGATACCTGAATATTCATTGATATAGTTACTTACTGTAAGAGAAACACCTGTCTTCTTAACAGCGCCCCATAACTTGCCATCTACAGGATCTCTGTCACCAAAGTATGAGAGTAGAGAATTATCTACAGCTCTGTGGTATACATATGGAGTAAATGACCAGTCTTTATAATCAAAATAGGTTCTAAAGCCACCTACAAGAGCATTTGAGGTAACTTTGTTGCCTGAAATCTTTGGAGCTGTACCGACATCTATATGGAATACTTCATTGTCATAAGATAAGGCATAAGTGTTGATGCTCCTTTTGTGTTTTGAGGAATCATTACATCCTGTAGCAAAGCATGAACCGAACATATCGTTATAGGCTCCACCTGTTAAGGTTCCAGCATCGGTTACAGTTCTGTCGGTTTGGAAGGCTACTCTGCCACTTAACATATGGAAAGAGATATTTAAGACATTGATAAAGCCTTTGTTATCAGAGTAACCGCCATGACCTGAATCTCTAATAAATCTAATGGCATCAGTAATTACAGTATTATGCTCCTGATAGTATTCAGCACCACGAGAGGCAATTGATTGACGCAGCCAATCCTGTGGATCATTAGGAGTTCTTAATGCTTTAGTGTAAAGCTTGTCATCACTGTAAAGACCAATCTTGTCATCATAAATAGCCAGAGCTTTTCTGTAGTCTTCTAAAGCTTTGGTTCCGTTCTTATAAAGATCACCTTCAATTACCGCAATATTTCTTTGCATCCAAGCTTTGGTCATACGCTTTTCAATTTCAGACACTTCAAGATCCTGTGCCTTAAAGTTATTAGCTGTTTTATTGTTATTCGATAAGGTTACTAAATCTGAAACTAAAGCTGAATCTTCATGGCTATCATCTAGGCTGTTATTTTTTAAGCCTGTTTCATATACAGCAATGGCATCATCAAATCTTTTAAGATCTGAGAATAACTCACCTAAAGCTCTCTGATTATCCAAAGACAAGTTTGATGATTCTTCTTTTAAGGATAAAGCTACAGCAGATGCGTTCTCATCATCACCTAATTCATGATAAATCTGAGCTAAACGTAATTTTGAATAGGTTTGAGTATTATCTTTAGCAATAGCATCTTTTAAAGATTCTACAGCATGATTGAGATCACCTGCTTCATACTGGTATTGTGCTTTGGTTGTTTCAATATAAGGAACTTTATATTTTTCAATAGTTTCTATAGCCCCATTAAGATCACCTGAAGCATAAAGTTTATTTGCTTTTTCTAAAGCTAAAGTTTGCTCAAAACGTTCGATATTCTCATCGATACTCTGACTTGTATGTTTATACGGACTTAAGACTTCAAAAGCTTTTTTTGTGTCTCCAGTTTTATCTAAGATCAATGCATGAGCGAAAGCATATTCAGATGTATTTTTAACAGAAGGTGATACCTCATCAATAGTCTTTAAGGCAGTGTAGCGATCACCTTTATCTAAAAGTAAGTTAGATAAAGCATAAGCATTCCATACAGAGGTGTTGTCTATCTTTAAGGCTCTCATGTAATAGAAAACAGCATTCTCTCTATCACCTTTTTGCTGATAGTCATCTGCAATATTTGAATAGAGATTGCCTTTTAATGAGACCATGGAAGTGGCAATTCTCTTTCTTTCAGCATCTGATTCTTTTTTAGAATTTGTAATCGCTAAATTTGAGTATTTCTCAAAGGAAGGCACATCTTTATCTAAAACAGCACATCTAGTTAATCCTACATAAGCATAAGGACTGTCTTTTAAGATGTTTGTAGCTTTTAGATATAGAGCTGAGGCTGCTTTTACATTATTTTGTTCAAGCAGTTTGTCAGCCTGTTCAATCATTCTGTAGTAGGTGCTGTAGCTTAAAATTTCTTTCCAGTAAGAAGCATTAGAGTTGTCAGGATCAATGCTGATTGCTTTTTTAAGCTTATTTTGAGCAACTGTAGACTGTTTGGTATCATCAATTACTTTTATAGCCTGATTAGCTAGCAATTGTGCTTTGAAAGTATTGATGTCTTTTTTTACTTCAAACTTGAAAGTACTGTCAGTAGGATCTTCTTTTACGATAGCTTCCAAGCCAGTGATGGCTTCCCTCTCTCTTCCTTCAATATTACCCATCATCACAAAGTAACGATGTCTCAAAGAATGCTCAAGAGGAATGCCCATAAGCTCATTCATGTCTTTTACCGCTGCTTCATAGTCGCGGTTGGTTTCATGCATGTTAAAAGATTGAAGCTTGATTTTCATCTGAGGCGATGAAATATCATAAAGGGCTTTACCTTGAATACATTCATAGGTGTATTTGCCCATTTTGCACAATTTGTCTACTGCTTCTTTAGCTTCTTCTCTAGCTTTGCCACCTTGATTTACCTTAAAGCGAACATAAGCAATCAGGTATTCTTTTGAAGAACGGCCTGAGATAAGGGCAAGTTTTTCTAAAGCATTTAATTCAAGAGTTGGATTATAAGTTTTCTTAGCATAATCCTGACTCTTTTTTAGCTTTTTAATCTGTTCTAAATACTCATAGTTCTTAGTTGCAGGTAGATTTGGCTGTTCCATCTTAATGTGCAGATCTTCTTTTTTTAAAGACAAGCCGTCACTTGCCTGAGCGCTAAATGACGCTAAGCATGCTAGAGAGCTTGCTAAAAAAAGTAATCGCAAAAATTTCATAAAACTTATAAAAGCACTAATCTATTCTGAACAACTAATCTATTCTGAACTAATGTTTAACCACAATCCTGCCATCAGGCGCTAATGAAAAACAGTTTCTGTCATAGCCTAATGAGAAGAGAGCTAATGTATGAGCATAAAAGTCATGAGGTTTAAATACATAACTTTTAAGTTTTGTTCTTAAATAATCTTTTATTTTTCCTTTAGCATCTGGCATTAAGGCGGCTGTATAGGCAATTGAGCCATCACCACTTTCTACTTTATCAAAAAAATTGTACTCTAAAGGAGCCTTTAAATCTTTATTTAAAGATTTCTCCATATTGTCATATAAAGGTTTTAATAACCTAAAGTTAGCATCAGCCTTTGAACTAATATTTAAGAATAAATAAAACTTCAGGGCATCAGCGGCTCCAATCGTATTTTTCTTAATGACAAGATTGCCATCGGCATTGAATTGAAGCTCGTCTGCTACAAAGCCGTCTCCTGCACCCTTTACAATGGCTACATATGAGTTATGTAAGAGTTGTTTTAGATCAGGATCAAGTTCAGATAATCTTTGCACTACAAACAAAGGAAAATCAGATGGTCTAATGAAAAGGTTCTGATTTTTATCATAAGCTGAAACTATAAGCTCACCTAAGATTTCATTTTTTACAACAAAATTGGTTTTAATGCATTTTATGATGTTCAGCGCTTTACTCTTGTATTCTGGTTCAGAAAATTTTTCTGAAGCTTCTAACAGAGAATAAGCTGTAAACAGGGCTGCACCAACATCGAAAGTATCACTGTTTTGGCCTAATGTTGAGCTTTTATTGGGAATATATAAATCCACAGATCCCATGCATAGGATTCTCTCAAAATTGTGCAGCAAGGTTGCAAACAATTCTTTGTTTGTGTCAACAATTGCAAAAAACAGGTTATAAGCTTGGTATTTTGCAAAGATTGTATCCTCTGCCTTGGCATTTTCAGTGATTCTGCCCTGACCATAATGGTAAGTAAGGTACTTATCATAACTGTACAAATTGCCTGCATTAGCACTTGCAACACAAGTACAGAGAATTAAAGATAAAAGAGTTTTCTTAATTGTCATAACTTGTGTCCTTATTGGGCCTTTCTCTGTGACTTCTTTAATAATCTTGCCTTTTGAATTCTCTTTAAAACCTTATAGCAGATTATACAGAATACTACTGAGCTGAATAGTGACAAAATCATCAACATCCAAGGATTATCAAGCATTACGTAGTACACACGCTGATACCAAGGTAAATCACCTACATAATAGCTTTCACCAACATCAAAGCTTCTGCTTCTGTCTTCTTTAAAGAGGGTAATAGATCCACGAGCTTCACTAGATGAGGCATTTAGAATAAGGTTCTCATTTACAATTTCCATACCGGATGGACTGTCAGAGAGAATTGCAACTACAGTCTTATCTTTGTTAAGCGGTGATCTGAATGAAATAATTGCACCTAAACCTTCAGAGCTTTGAGCAGTCATCTTTTGGGTAACATCTCTCTTTTCACTAGAAAAACTGTTAGGCATCTGATTGTTAAATGAGGTTGAAATTGCCTGACGAGTCTTATTTAACACTAAGGTTGCATTATCATCAGTCTTTAAGAAATCTGGCACCTGACCTATCACTAAAATATCTTTAAGGGCAAGTCTGTCTTCAGTTTTTTCTGAAATATCGGTAACAATTTCAATATTAGTTGAACTGAAGCCTAACTGAGCGCCAATTCTGCCTAATGTATTGAATAGAGCGCATAAATCACTAGTATCAGCTGGAGTGGTGATTACAGCTGCAGTTTCCTGTAAATCAGCATAGATTGAGAATGGGTAACCACTCTTCCAGAACAACTCTAGATTTGGCATTAAAGTAAAGTGATATAAGCCTGAGAAATCTATGTTTGAAGCAGGATCAATTTCTACACGATTTGGAATAGGTAACTGAGTAGTACACTCGTTAACCTTTGAGGTGTAGAGCATTGAGTAATTAAAATCAAAAGTTAACTTGTTCATTGGTTTTAAGAATGAAGTTTCAACCTTTGACTTGGTAAACAAGTTTAATGTGCCTAAAAGAGGCATATTCTCAGTAATGACATCAGACTCATTTTCTGGTTTTAATGGGTATGATCTTAGTAAATGATCATTAACTAAGAATCTTAACTGAGACATTCCTAAAGGAGATGGCTTAGAGTACTTATACAGAAGGTTCATATCAATTCTTGAACCATTCACAAAGTACAGATCTGGTGGTAAGTTCAGCTCTAAGTTAATAGGTATAGGTTTAAAGCCCTGTGAACTTAATTGTTCGTCATAGGTAGCAAGAGAGCCAAAGGTTACCTTTTTTGAAGTATCAATCCAGTTTGGTGCATCATAAGGTTTTCTCTTTTCAATTTCCTTATATTCTAAAATCTTACTCAAAGGACCGTTGAAAAGAACGTTACCCATTGCTAAAGCTTTTGCTGCAGTTACTAGTCCTTCAGAATCAGGAGCTGAAACAATCAGCATCTTGCCTGTAAGTGTTGAAGGAATATCTGCCATTTCAATTGCAGGAACATCAGTCTTTGGATATTCCTGCAGGAAATATGGGCGATTGTCATTAGTTATAAAGACAATAGCATTGCCATCATCAGGTAGACTGTTAATAAAAACAGGGTAATCAATACCTCTCCACTTGGTGAGTACACCACCATATGAACTTACGATTGAAGCAGCCTTAATTGTGCTTTCATCAGGAACTGTTGCAAATACAATTGGCAGTACAGTTTTATCTGAGGTAGTTATATTAAAGAAAGGTACAGGAAAGTTAGCTAAATCATTAGCAATATGTAGTTTTTGCTTGTTTAATCTTAAGTTTGAAGCTGCACCGATGTTTAACCATAAGGTTGAGTCTACTGGGTTTTCGCAGATATCCGTATAGTGACCTATAAACTCAAATTCAATGATGTTGTCGTCTCCAATAGCTCGAGGATCAAGAGGTATTTCCTTTTCTACCTTATTACCTAAATCAACTTTTTCAATTGGCAGAGTTTTTACTAAAAGACCATTTAGGTAAACATTTAGCTGTGATCTTACAGGAATTAAAGATGGAGATGGAGTGTAGTACAGAAGCAGAGCTGAGTCAGTGATTAACTCATCTTTCTTAATTGAAAAATGCACGCTTCTTTTAGGGGTAACACCTGATAGACCTAAGCCACCGCTAGGATCAACCCAGTCAAGACTTGATAAAGGGTAGTTGGTTACAGTGCTAGGAATTGATTCAATTCTTACTGGAGTAACGTTTTCAACTGTAATAGCTTCTTTAGACTCTTCTTTTTTTACTTTGTCAGCTGCATAAGCACCAGTAGTTACATAGGTTGCAAGTAATAGTGCTGTTACTAACTTATAAGATTTAGATAGCATAAGTACTCCGTTAACACTCTGTCTTGTTAAGCTGTCTGTTCAATGGCAGATCTTTTGTCAGATCAAGTGGCTGTGGTAACAGACTGAAGACAAAAAGCATTGAGCGCACAATCACAAAAAGCACCTCTCTGAAAACAGGAGGAGCATTTTTTATCATTTTTAAATAGCCGTTCAGGCCGAATTTAACCAAGGTATGGATACCATGCAGTAATCCATCCTGATGTAAATTTTCAAAGCTGTGTGACCATCTGTCAGCACAGGCAAAAGTGGTTCTAATATATTCGATGTTCTCTTTTAAGCCGTTTAAATGCAGCTTCAAACCAATTTTGCTTTTGTTAAAGAAACGCACCGTTCCTATAAAGCGGTATCTTATACCAGCATTAGCGATGGTGATATGCAAGGGCATATCTAAATATAGGAGATCTGCTACAGACTTGCCATCTAAGTTAGGTGTAGGAAGTTTGATTCCAAGACCTTCTTTTGAGAAATCTGTAATTACAACAGAAATAGAGTTCTCATTTTTAAGCTCTAGCTGTGCTCTAATGTTGCAAGCTACACGAGGAGAACTTCTTACCTGTTTTTTCTCTAATGCTACAGCAGATGCTGCACCTAAAACTAAGAGGTTATAGCAAACCCAAGCAATATTGATAAGAATGATCCATACCTCTGCATAAGGATCGGTTGCAATTCTGTAAAAACCGTAGATGAGACCTGCAAAGTTTAAAATAATCAAAAAGATATATGACTTTGACACGGTCCAGTCAAAATAGGTTTCCTCATTGGATTCGCCTTTAGCTGTTACGTTAAATTTTCCGTGTTTAGGTGAAATTAAAGCCACAAGGGTAGGTACAGTGATGTACCAGGACAAAATCGTCTCATAGATAACACCCCAGAAATAGAAGCGCTTGTTATCTTGAATCTTTTGATTGGTAATGGTTGAGTGAACCATATGTGGTAACACGTAAGCAAAGATCATAAGACCTGAGGCGAAAATTACGTATACATTAAAGAACAGAAATGGTAGAGGCGCTAACAAGAAGATAATACGAGGCAGTCCATGTAAGAAGTGGATCATCGCATTAGCAAAGCAGATACGCTGTGGAATGGTAAGTCCTTTACCAAACAGAGGATTATCAATTCTAAAGATCTGTACCATACCACGAGCCCATCGAATACGCTGATTGATGTGATCGGCAAGTGACTCGGTTGCAAGACCAGCTGCTAAAGGCATACTAATAAAAGCTGATGAATAACCTTTTCTGTTTAATCTTAATGAGGTATGAGCATCTTCAGTAACAGTTTCTACTGCAATACCACCAATCTCTTCTAATGGCTTACGTCTGATGATGGCACACGAACCACAGAACATGGTTGCGTTCCAGGTATCATTACCTTTTTGAATGAAGTCATGGAAGAGTGAATTTTCAGCTGGAACATCACCCTTAATTGAAAGGTTCTTTTCAAAAGGATCATCAGAATAAAAGTGGTGAGGTGTTTGCACTAAAGCTATCTTCTGATCATGAACCATCCAACCTACAGTCATCTGTAAGAAAGCCCTTGTAGGTACGTGGTCACAGTCAAAGATGGCGATAATCTCACCATTAGTTACGGTCAAAGCATGGTTGATGTTACCGGCTTTTGCATGGTTATGCTCTTTTCTTATGATGTAGTTAACACCAATTTCTTTGCAGTAATTTTCAAAATCTTTTCTGGTACCGTCATCTAGCATATGCACTTTTAACTTATCCTGAGGCCAGTCAAGATCAAGTGCTGCTAAAAGACAAGGTTTTACTACTTCAAGAGGTTCATTGTAGCTTGGTATAAAAATATCCACAGTAGGCCATAGACTGGTATCTTTGGGCAGGGGATATGGTTTTCTGTCTAAGACCCAACATACCTGAAAATAGGATAAAACCAAGACTATATAGGCATAGATTTCGGCAGCTAACAGTAAGAGCGCGCATACTGCAGTTACAGGATCTGTGAGCAGTACAGTTTTGGTAATACGCCAGTAGATGTAACGAGTTGAAATGATGATTGAGATAAAAATCAGCAACATCAGGGCGACATTATTCTTTACTGGCTTTAAAAGAACCGCCAAAAGCCACATCAGTCCCACGAAGATTAACTGATAAGTAACATCAAAAGGCTGTGTTACAGCAAGGATACAGCTCAATAGTGAGCCTACGAGTAAAACTCTTAAAAGTACATAATTCTTTTTATTCAAAAGAATGCCTTTTTTAGAATTTGCTCTATCGTCAACTTTTACAGTGAGTCTGGTAACCTTTTTAAGTACAGGCTCTCCTATGTACTTTCTAAAAAATTCAATCAGCACGTTGACAGCTTGAGCACTGCGCTGTCCTTTTTTAGGATCAAATCTTACAAAAAGTAAAAATACAGTTTGAATAAGTATTCTTAGAGGATCTAATAACTTAGGTCTGTTTCTTTGAATTTGAGGATAAAAGAAATAAAAGTGCTGTCTTAAATTTTTATAGTATCTGTTCTCTACAGGGAGAATTGCTAACACAAGAGTTAGAAAGAAGAAATTTACTAAACAGGTGATTTTCTTAGCACCGTTCAGCCTCCAGCTGTCATATAAATCAAGAGGATTTATAGCCTCATCTCTAACCCTTTGTAACATTATTCTTCTGCTCCTACATTTTTACAGATAAGAATGATGTCAAAGAGTACTCGCTCTAAGGCATTAGTTGAGGCGCTTATTGGCAGAAATCTTGAGAATGGTTCTTGATGCATGTTGGCGTCAATTACTGATTCATCCAATTCAATTGCAGAATTTAAAATACAGTTACCAACCTTGCTTTTTTTCATAAGCATGAATACATCATTCATGATCTTACTTGAGGCCAAAATCTTATTTACAAGAAAATACTCATTGTCTTGAACTTCAATGCTGTTCAATCTGACTAAGGAATTTTGCTCTGCTTCAATGACTGTAACCGTCATAGTTGAAATAGAAGCTAAGGCTTTAGCAAATTGTGATTCTCTGTTACCGGCGTCAATGACTACAAAATCGATAGCTTTAAAAGCATCAAGAGCTTTAATTAGAGTGTTTGCTGTATATATACAATTGTCAGGTGTTTGTATAAGTTCAACAGAATTTCCAAAAGGAATGAAATAAGCGTTTTCTGAATATTTGAATAGTAAATTGTTATTGTCTTTATTAAAAGAATTGTTTTTTAAGGCGTTTAAAAAACCGTAATCTTGTCTTTCAAGACCAAATAAAAGGGAAGAACTTACTGAATTTCTACTGTTATCAGCATCAATGCATACTGTCTTTAGTCCCTGCAATGACAAAGAATAAGTCATAGCTGCAGCTAATGAACTAACTCCAGTAAAGTGATTTAAACCTTGTAAAACTATTGTATACATATGTTTCTAACTAAAACAATTTTCCCAAAGATGAAATAAGCTCCTGGTAGTTGGCTTTTGCATTATTCACCTTGTTTGCACTGTGAAAATCAACATAGTCAGAAATTATACAATCATTTGAGACAGACAAAGTTGCAATGTCCCATGGCAGGGCACACAGTTTGTCAAAAGAACCTAGAAGTTTGGGATCAGTCTTTTCTTTTAACGACAATTCCTCTTCAAGAGTCTGAGATCCAGCAAGCTTGGTCTTTATTTCTAAATGACGGTTTTGTGTATTCATTGATTGTTATATATATTTTTTTTCTTATATTAAGAGAATAACTTTATTAACGTTGTAACTTTACTGTTATTGCCTTGTTTTATATGAATTTTATACCAATAAAACAATGCTATATGAAAATGGCACAATTTACGCATCGCAAATATCAAAACAAAAGTCCATTCTCTATTGTGTTGCGTAATTTACTATAAACTTTGACTATTGATCACATTAATTTTGTTTTGTCTTGTTAATAATGTGATTTTTATCTCAATGAATACGGTTCCACAATATTAATCTATCTTGATTAATCTATCTTGCTTTACTCTACATTTACTAACGTGAAGTTTAGTTATTCTGACTAAATAGCCTTGAACCTTTATCTATCAACAAGTTCACTATAAAGTATAGAGCTTTAGTGAAGATTGTTATTGATTATTTTATAGGATTTTTCAGATATGTGATTGCAAGTGGAATTCCATTTGCTAACATGAGAACTATAATCAGTTTGTCTTCCGTTTGCTTTTGACATATGAATTTTAAATTACATTCTCAATATAAGCCTACAGGCGATCAGCCTGAAGCTATAGAATCCTTGGTTAATGGTTTTAACCAAGGAGATAAATTTCAAACTCTGTTAGGTGTAACCGGATCTGGTAAGACTTTTACCATGGCAAATGTCATTGCAAAGCTTAACAAGCCTACCATGATCCTATCTCACAATAAAACCTTAGCAGCTCAGCTTTACGGTGAGATGAAAGAGTTCTTCCCAGAAAATGCTGTTGAGTACTTTGTCTCATACTATGATTATTATCAGCCAGAAGCTTATGTTCCTTCATCTGATACCTTTATCGAAAAGGATGCTAAGGTAAACGATCACATCGATCAGATGCGTCTTTCTGCAACTAAGGCTCTGATGGAGCGTAAAGATGTTATTGTAGTTTGTTCTGTATCAGCTATTTACGGCTTAGGTGAACCTGAAACTTATTTAAAGATGATGCTGCATGTATCTGTTGGTGAACAGATAACTCAAGAGCAGATCACAAAACGTCTGTCAGATCTTCAATATACAAGAAATGATTTAGGTTTTGCCCGTTCTACCTTTAGAGTAAGGGGAGATGTGATTGATATCTATCCATCTGACTCTGATGGATATGCTGTGCGACTAGAATTATTTGATGATGAGATCGAGTCTATTAAAACCTTTGATCCTCTAACAGGTGAGACTTTCCAAAAGTTAGCCAGAACCACAATCTTTCCAAAAACTCACTATGTAACTCCAAAGAATATTCTTGATCATGCTGTAGAGCAGATAAAAGATGAGTTAAATGACAGATGCCAGTATTTTTTAGAGAACAATAAATTATTAGAAGAGCAGCGTATCCGCGAGAGAACTTCCTATGATATTGAGATGATCAATGAATTAGGTTACTGCTCTGGTATTGAGAACTATTCAAGATATCTAACCGGTAGAAAAGAAGGTGATCCGCCACCTTGTCTGTTTGATTATTTACCAAAAGACGGTCTTTTAATCATCGATGAGTCTCATGTGACAGTGCCACAAATTGGCGCT
Organism: Succinatimonas sp. CAG:777; assembly: GCA_000431835.1. GTDB lineage: Bacteria > Pseudomonadota > Gammaproteobacteria > Enterobacterales > Succinivibrionaceae > Succinivibrio. Next base: position 52,344 of record HF987947.1, on the reverse strand, counting down.
ATGTATAAAGGTGACCATTCAAGAAAAGAAAGCTTAGTTAACTTTGGTTTTAGATTACCATCAGCTTATGACAACCGTCCTTTAAAATTTGAAGAGTTTAAAGCTCTGCAACCTAGAACATTATATGTTTCTGCAACTCCAGCAGAGCTAGAGATAAAAGAATCAAGTCAGGTTGTAGAACAGATCATCAGACCTACAGGTCTTTTAGATCCTATTATTGAAGTGCGTCCTGTAGCAACTCAGGTCGATGATGTCATGAGTGAGATTAGAGCGTGTGCAAAACGCAATGAAAGAGTTTTAATCACCACTTTAACTAAGAAGATGGCTGAAGAGCTTACAGCATACTTAAGCGAGCATGATATTAGAGTAAGGTATCTTCACTCTGATATTGATGCTGTAGAGAGAATGGATATTATCCGTGATCTTAGATTAGGTGAGTTTGATGCTTTAGTAGGTATTAACTTATTAAGAGAAGGTCTTGATATGCCTGAAGTCTCCTTAGTTGCAATTTTAGATGCTGATAAAGAAGGTTTTTTGCGTTCAGCCCGTTCTTTAATTCAGACCGTAGGTCGAGCTGCCCGTAACGTCAATGGAAAAGCTATCTTCTATGCTGATAAGATAACCGATTCTATGAAAGAGACCATTGAGGTTACCGCCAAAAGACGTGAAATCCAGGAAAAATACAATAAAGAACACGGCATCACTCCACAACAAATCAAGAAAAAGATTGTTGATATTATGGAAGTGGCTCTGCGTGATACTGATTCCTTTAAAGTTCCTGATGAACCTCGCAAGAAGCCTATTTCTCGTAAGGAGTGGGAGAAGAAGAATAATGTCTCTCACATGAGTGCTAAAGAAATTACCAAGAGAATTGATGAGCTTACAGCCTCTATGACTAAATATGCCCGTGATTTGAAGTTCGAAGAGGCAGCCTCTGTTCGTGATGAAATCAATGACTTAAAACAGGCTTTGCTTTTAATGCCTGGAATTGAGGATTAGTAATAGTATCAACAGATATAAAAAGAGCCTCTATCGAGGCTCTTTTTATAGATTCGGTGTAGTTTATTCCTTTGAGTGAATTTGATAATTCTTGGTGGCAACATCAATCATAAATTCAAGTACATTATCAAGATCATCTTCATCAAGCTCAGCTTCAACGTCAACTTTAGCAACTTCAGAAATTGTATTGAGATCTCCTAAAACTTCACGATCGGAGATCTTTTCTAATGAACCGTCTTTGGCATTTACTGTAAGACCTAAGCTCAAACCATAAGATAAGTCAGCTAATGTCTTTAATCGGTCTTGCTTTTCATAAGAGTCGTCAGGCATTGCAAATAAATCCTGATCAGCATTTTCTAATTTCTCTTTAGTATCCATAGCAAGATTAGTCAGAGTAGCAACTAGTGCACCAGGCAAAGGCTGACCATCATTTAAAAGGTTTGAGAAGACACTGATAAAGATCCTACTACCTGGTTCAACGCCTTTAGCAAGCACACCGACCATTAAAGAGAACCATGAGAATTGATTCTCAGTAACACCTGCTTTGGTTAAATCATCTAATACTTTCTTGTAATTTCCGTTCTTTACAGTCATCTTTTATCCTGTGATTTTTTAATTTTACTTTTGCAACTTTGATAGAATTCAGAGTAAAAACTTTGCAGATTATAAATGAAATCTAAATCTCATCTCTTCTGTTTTCTTAAGTTCGTACATTATACATTAAAGTTAAGACCTCGCTTTTTCAAAAGATTTGAAAATAGTCTCACAAGAATGCATAAATTTCGCTTTTTTATATTATAATGCACTCAAGTTTTTTCAGACATCCGAGTGTATGAGACACTTCGCGATGCAATGCTTTTTGACAAATGGAATTTAAAGATGCATCCAATGCTTAATATCGCAGCCCGCGCTGCACGTTCTGCCGGTAATTTAATTGCTCGTAACTTAGGTCAGCAAGGTTCTTTTGAAGTTGAAGAAAAGAACAAAGACGACTTAGTTACAACTATTGATAAACAGTGTGAGAAAGTAATCATTGACACATTGTTAAAGTCATATCGCGATCACAGTGTATTAGCTGAGGAATCTGGTGTTGTTGGTAATCCTGATTCAGAGTATCAGTGGGTAATCGATCCTATCGATGGTACTACAAACTTTGTTAAGGGTATTGCTCATTGTGCAGTATCAATTGCTTTACGTCACAACGGTAAGACTGAAGTTGGCGTTGTATTTGATCCAATGTTAAATGAGATGTTTACATCAGCAAGAGGTGAAGGTGCATTTTTAAATGGACACAGAATCCGTGTTTCTCCACGTGATTCATTAGACGGTGCTATTATCGGAACCGCCTTCCCTACAAGATATCGTGACAGAATGCCTGCATATCTTGATCTATTCTCAAGACTTATCGCAAATTGTGCTGACGTACGTCGTATGGGCAGTGCAAGCCTAGATTTATGCTATGTAGCATGTGGTCGTTTTGATGGCTACTTAGAGCAGGGCTTAAAGCCATGGGATTTTGCTGCAGGTGACTTAATCCTACGTGAAGCTGGTGGTATCGTATCAGACTTTATGGGGGAGACAGGTTACGTAAAGAGTGGCAACTTAGTATCAGGTAATCCTAAGATGTTACGCGCATTATTAAAAATCTGCGACGTTCAGAACTTACCTGCAATCTTAAAATAATCACAATTGAACATAAAAGTGGCGCCATTAGGCGCCATTTGCTATTAATAGACCTTGTTACAGTGATCTCTTATACAGAGGCAGTAAATAAGGTCTTTTGTTTTTAAAGACATCTTTTTCCTGGGCTAAGAACACTTCAGCTGTAGCTAAACTGTCTACTAATGCGTTATGTGCTTCATAGGCAGGAAAGCCTCTTCTTTCTCTGATTGCAGATAATCTTACATCCTCAACAGATGCGTCATGATGAAGCTGTCTTTCTATTGCCATAGTATCTAGTGAGATAAAAGGCAGAGGATCTTTTTTTCTAAGACCTAAAGTACTTTTTATAAAGTTAGTTTCAATGTACATGCAGTGCATTAAGACTAAACCACCTGAGATCTTATCTAAAAGTTCAATCATCGCAGTAACTGGTTCTTTACCTTGCTCTAGCTGTTCTGGAGTTATATGGTTGATTACAGCAGAATCTTTCTTGATAAACTTAGAGTTATTCACATAGTAATGGAATGAAGTCGTAAAATCGATAGCACCTTTTCTCAAACAGATACCTCCTATGGACAGAACATAGTCCTTATTAGGATCGATTCCTGTAGTTTCAAAGTCTATGGAGGTGAAATGGCACTCATCAATAAAGCTGTTGGCATTTGGTAGTCCTCTTTGATAAAAAGCCTTTAAATAGTCAGGGCAATTTTTAGAGTTTGCAAACTTTAAACAGCGTCTTCTATGAATCTCAATCGGTGTAAATCTAGAAAACAAGCTCATTTTTATAGAACACCTCTGCCTGAAGCAAATCTAAAAGAAGCAGCCTTTTGATGCTTTGCAATAATTCTAAAGGCATCTCTTAAGTGATTTCTTTCAAACTGAGATAACTCATCTGGGTTTAAGTTATTAGAAAGTTTCTCGTGGTGTTCCAATGCTCTTAACTGATGTCTGAATCTTACATGGTTTAAGAAAGTATAAGCTTCTTTTAACTCCTGATAATCATCTTCTTTGATAAGCTCTTCTTTAACCGCAGCTTTCATTCTCTCGTAAGTGTCGGTACTGTCTGATTTTGCTGCAATACCATAAACACGAGCAATCTCGATGATAAGGTTGATAGCTTGTTTCTTAATATTAAGATATGGTTTGTTGTCTCCATCTTTAGTTAGAACAAACTGTCTGAAGGTTCCTAATGGAGGGGCTACAGCTGTAGAGATGCTAATCAAGGTAGCTAAGAATCTGCTGTTATCATTAGCTTTTTCAATTAAGTGCTGTCTTAACTGTTTTACTAATGAAGTGTTACCGTACAGACATCTCATATCTAAGAATACAGAGCTGCATAAGATAGCATCCTCAGTGGTATTTAAAACCCAGTCACTGTAGTACTCTTTCCATTTATCTAAACTTGCAAGCCAGCGAGGGTTATTGGCCATGAAATGACCTTCACATAAGGTGTAACCACATTTATCAAGATTCTGATTTACGTAGTCTGCTAATTTAGCAAAGTATTCGTGCTCTTCATCTGTAAGATCACGTTTAGTGATAATGCAGTTATCCTGATCTGATAGGAATTGAACTTCAGAACGAGCTTGTGAGCCTGCTGCAACAAAGGCAAAGTCAACAGGAGCTGTTCCGAACTTTTCTTCAGCCATCTTTACAAAAGCTCTGCAGAATGTATCTGCAATATGGCTCATAACTTTCTGAATGGTATGAGGCTTTACGTTAGTCTGTACAAGTGTCTGGAAGATTTCCTGTTTCTGACTAGATAACTCGATGATCTTCTCTTCTGAACGAGCTCTTGTTATTTCCTGACAGAGATAAACAGCCTGTAGCTGTGAATTCTGTAACAGACTTGTAGTTGATACAGTACCAAAGACCTTGCCGTCTTTTAGAACAGGCAGGTTTTTGATGTTGTACATTACCATGATCTCTAGAGCATCAAAGATGGTCTTATCAGCATCAATAGTCATGACATTAGATGTCATAATGTTGGAGATGGGAGCATTGATATCCATACATTTTGCTACAGCCTTTAAGGTAATATCAGACTTGGTAACAATACCTAAAAGGTTGTCTCCATCCATTACCATCGCAAGATCAGTATTATTCTCACCTAATTTAATTGCTGTATGGCAAATAGTGGTATCAGCTGTAACGATAGCCAAATCATGAGAACAAACTTTCTCAATACTCTTATTAGATGTACCTTTCTCGTCAGCTGTAACCTCATCAGCGTAGTTATGAGAGGATGACAATCTAATCCACTCTTTAGCATTAAAGTATTCGCCAACCTCTTTATTCTTTTCAATCAAGAAATGCAGAACATTCTTTGGTAATACATAGAGCAGGGTATTTTCTAAGAAAACAACTTTATAGTCACTGTCACCTTCTTTATCAATTTGAGTAAAACCAAAGGTGTCTCCGGCACTAAATTTTGCTCTAAGTGAGCCGTCTGACTTATTACGCTCTTCAACCACACCTGTACGGATCATAAATAGACCGATACCGGCTAGAGTTTCATTATTAAGCTCTTCACCTGGAGTATGGTAGGTGATCTGAATTTTGGTGGCGGTAGCATCTTTTTCAAGATCGTTTAATTGAGAAAAAGGGTAGGTATGTGAAATGAATTCGTATATGTTAGGAAGTAATGATTTATCCATGACTGACCTCATTATCCTGCGGTGTAAAATAAAACATCGCTTTTCATAAAGATGTATTTTGTTATGTTTTTACAATATCTAAGTATATGAAAATTGTAATAATGTTAATGAGACAGACTTTAAAAATTTGATAGCGGTCAAAAAAAATGGCTCCTCAATTTTTCATGAGGGGCCATTAAAAACATTCAAAGATAATCTATTTTCTAATCAATAAAAGGATCTGAATCTCTTTGAGTGTCGATTGATTTTGTTTCAGCACTAGCTGTTCGCTGAGCAAAACCGCCTGCTCTATCTGCTTTCTCAAATGGCTTAGCATTATCGTCATTGCGTCCTGCAGGTACATTTGAGTAATCAACTGGTTCTACATTTGGCTCTGAGATACCTTCGATGCCTGATAAGGTAACATCACGAAGCCCACCAGCCTTTGAAGAATGTTCTACAGAAATTGTATCCTCATTCTTTGATGATGGAACATTAGAGAAGTCTACGTTATAGTCATAGCCCTGACCCATCTCTTGTTCTGTATAAACTCTTTCTACAGGAGTGTAAGGCTTTACCTCAACAATCTTGCTCTTAGGAGCTACAGGCTTTGGAGGAGTGCTGATTCTTCTTGGCTTAGCTGGTGCAGTTGTCTGCTCTGCGTTAGCCTGAGTTTGAGCACTTTCTTTTGGCTGACGACGTGTACGTGGCTCTTTTACCTGACCTTCTTCAGTATTCTTTTTCTGACGAGTCTGTTTAGGAGCGCGCTGAGGCTTTGCGTTCTCACGCTCAGCTTCATTACGGGTATTACGTTCTGTTTTCTCAGCTCTTTCCTGTCTCTCTGGACGCTCAGTCTTAGCTGGACGTGGCTTGCGAGTAGGACGGTTCTTCTGACCTTCTGCACGAGGACCTCTAGTAGAGTTCTTTCTCTGACCCTGTCTGTTGTTCTTCTTTGTAGGCTCTTTCTTCTCATTTGCACCAAAGAGAGTACCAAAGAATGACTTTATTGAATCAATTAAAGAAGGCTCATTGTTCTTAGACTGTTTACGCTGAGGTTTTGTCTCTTTCTTAGGAGCAACCTTAGGAGTTGACATGGTTGAAGAGAGAATGTCTGCATTGATAGCAGGAGTATCGCTAGTATTCTGAGTGATACCTGAGTTCTCAACAACTTTCTTTAAGAAAGGATTCTCTAAGAAGTTTTCAGCCTTTTTACGGTTCTCTTTATCAAGATCGCGTAATACTTCTAAGCTATTGATGTTGCTTTCTTTGCTGGTTGGAGTCTGAATGCAGCGGTTTACTGTATATTCCTGAGGCATATAAGTCTTCTCAGGAACGATAGTAATACGAGTCTTAGTTCTATCTTCAATAGCAGCAAGTGCTGCACGCTTCTCATTTAGAATGAAGGTTGCAACTTCAACTGAAGCAATAGCAAATACGTCACCAGCGTTCTCTTTGTGTGCCTCTTCCTCGATCAATCTTAAGATTGATAAAGCAAGTGATGAGGTATCACGGCAAGTGCCTTGTCCGTTACACATTGGACATACGTGAGAGCTACTCTCCTCTAATGAAGGACGCAGTCTCTGTCTTGACATCTCTAACAGACCAAAACGTGATAATCTGCTGAACTGAATACGAGCTCTATCCTGACGAACAGCTTCACGCATTCTGTTTTCAATCTCACGCTGATTCTTTAATGGGCTCATATCGATGAAGTCGATAACAACCAAGCCACCAACGTCACGTAATCTTAACTGACGAGCAATTTCTTCAGCAGCTTCGATATTAGTCTGAAGAGCAGTCTCTTCAATATCACCGCCACGAGTTGCCTTTGCTGAGTTAACATCGATAGAGGTTAAAGCTTCAGTAGGATCGATAACAATTGCACCTCCAGATGGAAGTCTTACTTCTCTCTTGTAGGCAGTATCGATTTGGCTTTCAATCTGGAATTTGCTGAATAAAGGAATATCACCATTGTAGAGGTGAACCTTTGAAGCAAACTCTGGACGAACTAACTCAATGTAGTGAAGGATCTGCTTGTAAGCATCAGTGCTGTCAACTAGGATTTCACCAATATCTGGACGTAAGTAATCACGAATTGCTCTTAGAGCAATATTTGACTCTTGGTGAATTAAGAATGGTGCTGGACGAGTTGCAGCAGCCTGCTTAATCATGCCCCAAAGTTTAGTTAGAATTGATAAATCCCACTCTAGTTCTTCAGCACTTTTTCCAACACCTGCTGTACGAACGATAACGCCCATACCATCAGGTACAGTAAGACCTTTTAGAGCAGCCTTTAATTCTGTTCTATCCTCACCTTCAATACGGCGAGAAATACCGCCAGCACGAGGGTTATTTGGCATTAAAACTAAATAACTACCAGCTAAAGAAACAAAAGTTGTAAGAGCTGCACCCTTAAGACCACGCTCTTCTTTTTCGATCTGAACAATAACTTCCTGACCCTCTTTTAGAGCAGAACGTACTTGTGCATGATCGCTAAAGTTAGTGCCAGCAGGGTAATACTCTTTAGCAATTTCTTTTAATGGAAGAAAGCCGTGTCTTTCTACACCGTAGTCAACGAAAGCAGCTTCTAGACTTGGTTCGATACGAGTAATGGTACCTTTGTAGATGTTTGCTTTCTTATTTGCATGCTGTGGGGATTCAATGTCGAGATCATACAGCTTTTGACCGTCAACTAGAGCAACGCGAACCTCTTCAAGTTGGGTCGCATTAATAAGCATTCTCTTCACGAGAAAAATTCCTTTTTTAAGTTCTAACAGGCAATACAAGACTTGCGAGGGCTCTTAGCTTTTTTAGACAGAAACCGTCCAAGCCCCAGGTCTGAGAGAACAAGTTTTTATTACATTCTTAAACCAACGCGCCAATGCTTTCTTTAAAGAGGGGTTAATTTTAAGAACAACCGTAATCCTCAATCTTTATCCACTGCTTTTTACAGAATGCTACGCATTCACAGCAGTGACCGCAGGGCATCCCCTACAGATCTAAGATTAACTAAAATCGAGTAGAAACCATGAACAAAGGGGTTACCGTACCCGACTGACAATATTATGCCATAAATCTGATTAATATTTAATGAGTGGAGCTTTGATGAGAGGAAATATTTTTATATTTTTGAACTGCATCATGAGTACAAAATCTCAAGGAAGATAGCTTATTTAAAATGATTTTTTCTAAAAATTACCTTTTAGCCGCAATTTTGATTAAAATACCGCGAGTAAAACAGCATAAACAAGGTTAAGGCAATGTCTGAAAAGCAAGTAGTATCCCACTCAGTTACATATAGAACCGCAGATGAAAATGATGATGGTCAGAGACTAGATAATTATTTGGCTCGCATCTTAAAAGGGGTGCCTCGCAGCATGCTGTACAGAATCTTGCGTCGCGGTGAGGTTAGAGTTAACAAAGGAAGAGTAACTCCTTCTTATAAGTTAAAGAAAGGAGATACCATTAGAATTCCTCCTGTAAAAGTGACCGAAGGCCCTGTTACTATTCCATCTTCAAATTTACATCTAGTGCAGGATTTAAAAAATCGCATTCTTTTTGAGAATGATGATTTATTGGTTGTAAATAAGCCTGCAGGCCTTGCGGCTCATGGTGGTAGTGGCATTGAATTTGGCTTAATTGAGGCACTACGAGCTCTAAAGCCTGAACAAAGATTTTTAGAATTAGCCCATCGTCTTGATAAAGAAACCTCTGGATGTCTGATTGTCGCTAAAAGAAGATCTGCTTTAAGAAATTTACATGAGCAGTTCAGACAGAGAATTGTTAAAAAAAGATATTTAACTTTAGTGCCGGGTAAATGGGACAGAAGAGTCCATTTAGTTGATGCTCCATTAGTTAGAAACGAATTAAGATCAGGAGAGAGAATGGTTGAGGTAAGCTTTAAGAACGGAGCTCCATCCTCAACAGGCTTTGACGTAGTTGAGTTTTTAAATGGTGCATCTTTAGTAGCTGCTATGCCTCATACAGGTCGTACCCACCAAATTAGAGTTCATACTGCCTATGTAAAGCATCCTGTAGGCGGGGATGAAAAGTACGGTGATAAGGAATTTAATTCCCATTTAAAAGAAATTGGTCTAAAGAGAATGTTCCTGCATGCTTTTAGAATTACTTTCTTAAATCCAGCTGATAACCGTGTTCTAAAAGTTGAAGCTCCTCTGCCTGATGAACTTGAAGCAGCTGTAGAAGCTTTACGTATTAAGAAAGATGACAATAAGGACTAATAACGATGTCAGATAATTCTCGCTATGCTCATATTGAAGGAAGACGCGACATCGTTTTTGATGTTAATGCAAAGAGTATTCTTGGAAAGATTGATGCTGTTGTCTTTGATCTTGATGGAACCTTAACCGATAGCATAGGACAGATCTTAAGCTGTACTCATACAACTTTTGAATATCTTTCTCTTCCTCAGCCAGACGATAAAGCTATTATGAGCACTATCGGTCTTGAGTTAGGTGAAGCTTTAACAAGCTTACTGCCAGAGGATAAAAAGTACTTAGGACCTAGCGTTACAAAAGATTACCGAGAGATCTTCAAATCAAGACGTGATTTACAGTTAGATACTCTGTTTTTAGGAATAGAGCCTCTTATGAAAAAGTTAAGAGAACTTGATATCAAGATAGGTTATGCCTCCGGTCGTTCTATGCAGGGCATAGAAAGGACTATGAATGCAACTTTCTTAGGAAAATATTGTGATGGCATCTGTGCTGGCTCTGAAGTGCCATCAAAACCTGATCCTACAATGATGCATATCTTATGTAAAAGACTGAAGGTTGAAGAATCAAGAGTCTTAGGTGTAGGTGACTCTGGTCTTGATATTAAGATGTATCAAAATGCCGGTTGTTTCTCTTTAGGTGTACAGACAGGTGTTTGGAGTGGTGATGCTCTTACGAAATTAAAGCCAAACATTCTACTTAAGGGAGTTGGTGACTTAACAGCTTACTTCAATTAGCGTAAACTCCTACAAAAACAAAAAAGCATATCTTTTAGATCTGCTTTTTACATGTTATTCAACTAATTACATAAAATATCGTTAACAGCACCATGAGCGCTTATAAAGAAAGGAAGTCTGTTTACTGTTCTATCAGCAATTGCAAGAAGATTAACTTTGCAGTCTTTCTTTACTTTTGACATCTGAGCTTTTGTATAGTAAACACTGTCAATTGGAGCAAAATCGAAAATTAAAGCTCTGCTGTCTGTGGTATAGAACAGCTCTCCTCGATAGTTCTTTGAGATCATTTCAATTGGAACTTGAGAGATCACAAGAGGAAAAGAAACTAACTCTGAGATAAGCTGACTTAAATTCTTATTATCAGCCAAAGTAGAGAACTGTTTGAAGGTAAGATAGATACCTGCATAGGTAGCATGCTTAGCATTATCGTCAAAGGTGATGTTAGAACTTGCGTTTTGTGCATAGTTCTCCGCAGTAATAACACCTAACATAGGTTCTGCGATGGTGCCAGACAAACCTTTTGATCCTGTATCAAAGATTGCGGCTGTTGCCTGGTACTTACCTTTTCTTGCAACATCATTTGCAATTATGTTTTTTAAGCTACTGTCGTAAACTTCTCCTTTACCTAAAATTACCTCATATAAAGCATAGTGTTTTGTAGCAAACTTTTCAGTAAGAGTGTAAGCATTAGCAGCAAAACTAAAGCTTGCACCTAAGAGTACAGAGGTAGTAATGCAGATTTTTAAGAGAGCCTTTGAAAACATAATGCACCCAAAATTCGATAAACACATAACACTAGTGTATACTTTTGTGTTCAATATACATAGTTTGTATCGAAACTTGTATCGCAAAATTTGAAAATAAAGGTCAGGAGATACGAATATATGACAGATTTGTCATTTACAGAAAATGTTAATTTTGACAAGCTAGCTTCTCAAGAGTCTAGTTACAGTACCAAAATTGATCCTGAGAACCTGAAAAGACTACAGGGCGCCTGTGTAAGAGTAAATGGTCCTGTTCAGGCAGACTTCAAATTCTATGTTGATATGCAGGGGTTAAGAACCATTGAAGGAACCATTAAGGCAAATGTAACTTTCATCTGCCAAAGATGCCAAAAAGAATTTGATAAAGATTTAGAAAGTTCTTTCCTCTCAACCTGTGATGAGCAGAAAGCTAAGAGCTTAAAGATTGATGAAAAGTTGGATATCGTTGAACTTAACGAGGATGGCTCCTTTAATCTTTTAAACTTTTTAGAAGATTGTCTGTTACTTGAAATACCATACATTACTTCTCATGATGAAGGTGATGAAAATTGTGTATTTCAGGATAGTGATTGGTCTTTTGGTAAAATTGAAAAAAGCGATGATGATAACCCATTTGCAAAGTTAGCATCACTAAAAGATCAATTAAAAGGAAATTAATAAGGTCAATTAATAGAATCTTATTAATTAGTTGATTGCATTACGGATTGCGGTATAGCTTGAACATGGCTATTAATGTTTTGAATGTTCAATTTTTGCTTGAAATGGTAAATCATTATCAGTATAATACCGCGATTAGTGCCACAGACTGTGGCTGCAGTTGGTTAATAAATAAAGTTAGCGGGGTTATTGATCTCCGCAAAAGTAGTAATATTTAGGAGACAAAAACATGGCTGTTCAGCAGACCCATAAGTCCCGTTCACGTCGTGACATGCGTCGTTCACACGATGCTTTATCAGCATTAGCATTATCAGTAGATAAGACTTCAGAAGAAGTTCATATTCGTCACAATGTTACCGAGGGCGGTTACTATCGTGGTGAGAAGTTAAATCTTACCCCAGCAAATCCTTTAATGTCTAAGAAAGAGTTCTTAGCATCAAAGAAATAATTTGTGAGAACAAATAATTCTTTTTAAGTATTTTATGGAGAAGGGCGTCGAGACTAAGTCTCGCTACGCCCTTTTTAAATTGTGCAGGATCAGAATTTAGTAACTGTAGCTTTAGATGGAACCGGTGGTGATAACGTTGATGCTAGAAGCGTTGCAAGTGCCGTTCGTTTCGCTTTAGTTTTGAATCCTAGCTTAAGAGTTTTGGTCTATGGTGGACAAAAACTTAAGCAAGCTTTGTCTCAAGAAAAAATCGATGCTAAGCGTTATGATTTTTTTTCAGCGCCAGAATGTATTCCTCAAGATGAAGACCCTCGCAAGGTTTTAGAAGGTTATTACAATTCTGCAATGCGTAAAGCTATTGAAGCTGTACGTGACAAGAAAGCTGATGTTGTTGTTTCTAGTGGCGGCACAGGTCCTTTGGTAGCCTTATCAAGACATATTCTGGGAACTGTAGAAAACATGAGACCTGCTTTATGCGCTAGAATTCCAGCTGGTCCTGAGAAGTATTCTTTGATGTTAGACTTAGGCGCTAATGCCCAAAGTAAGAGTAAAGATCTTCTGTCTTTTGCGCTATTAGGCAATGCTGCATATAAAGTTATGTATTCTGAGGAACATCCTCGAGTATGTGTGCTAAATGTAGGATCTGAGCGTAATAAAGGTAACCCTTTAGTAAAAGAGGGACGTGACCTTATAGAACAGGTAAAACGCATCAACTGTTGCGGTTTTGTTGAAGCAGACAAACTCTTTACAGATGAAGCAGATGTAATTGTAACTGATGGCTTTACCGGAAATGTTGCACTAAAGGCAGCTGAAGGTGTAGCTTCTGCATTCTTGAATGCATCTGGCATCAAAAAATTCTTTTCAAAGCTGGCAAGACCTGATTGGCTAGTTCCTTGGCAGTACAACGGTTCTCTACTATTAGGTGTAGATGGTTTAGTTGTTAAGAGCCATGCTAGTGCAGGTAAAGAAGCTGTAGCTGTGGCTCTGGCAGGTACAGTCAAACTTGCAAGGCTTAATCTTATTGATTCTATCAAGGAAGAGCTGAAAAAATCCGTCTAGTTCATGGAAATTTAGCCTCATCTTGTATAAAATAGACAAATTGTTTAATTGCATTATTTGGAGAATTCATTGTTTACCAGAATTCTTGGAACAGGCAGTTACTTGCCAGAACAGATACGTACCAACGCTGATTTAGAGCGTATGGTAGACACATCAAACGAATGGATTTTAGAACGTACAGGTATTAGCGAGAGAAGAATCGCTGCTCCTGACGAAACTGCTGCATCTATGGGCGCAATAGCTGCTCGTAGAGCCTTAGAAGCAGCTAATACAGATCCTAGCGAGATTGATTTAGTTATCTGTGCTACAACCTCATCACAGAATGCTTTCCCTTCAACAGCTTGTGAAATTTCTGGATTAATAGGAATTTCAGATTGTCCTGCTTTTGATCTTGCAGCAGCTTGTTCAGGCTTTAGCTATGGCTATGCCTTAGCTCATTCTATGATTATGTCAGGTCAGGCTAAGAAAGTTCTTGTTGTTGCAGCTGACTTAATGTCTAGAGCATGTGATCCAAATGACAGAACTACTATTGTTCTATTTGGTGACGGTGCAGCTGCTTGTGTATTAGGCCAATCAGAGACAGAAGGCACCATTGCTGTTCATATGTCAGCAGATGCTAAGTATGGTCCATTACTTTCTTTAGCATATCCAAAGCGTGGTGAAGACACATCAAACAGTTCATGGTTATACATGAAAGGTAATGATGTATTCAAACATGCAGTTACAGTTTTAGCATCTCTTGTGACCAAAACTTTAGAGAAAGGTAACATGAGTGCTGAAGATCTTGATTTCTTAGTCCCTCATCAGGCTAACTTGAGAATTATTGCAGCTACTGCAAGAAAGTTAAAGATGGATATGTCTCAAGTTATCGTTACTCTAGATAAACAGGGTAATACCTCAGCTCCTTCTGTAGGCTTAGCTTTAGATGAAGGTATCCGTTCAGGCAGAATTAAGCGTGGCGATGTTCTGTTACTAGAGTCTTTTGGTGGTGGTTTTACCTGGGGCTCTGCTCTTATCCGCTACTAATCTTTTCAATCAAAAGTGCAGTGAAATCTACTGTGCTTTTTTAGGAGATAAATATGAAAAAATATGCAGCTGTATTTCCTGGTCAGGGATCCCAGAGTGTAGGTATGTTTGCAGATTTCATGGACAATGAAATTGTTGCAAAAACTTATTCTGAGGCTAATGAAGCATTAGGCTATGATTTGAAAAACATCACTTTAAATGGCCCTGAGGCTGAGTTAAATAAGACTGAAGTAACTCAACCTGCTATTTTAACTGCATCTGTTGCAGCATTTAGAGTTTTAATGTCAAAGGCTGAAAAACCAGCAGCTTTAGCTGGTCACTCATTAGGCGAGTACAGTGCATTAGTTGCAGCTGGTGCTATTGATTTTAAAGATGCTGTTAAGTTAGTGAGACTGCGCGGTCAAGCAATGCAGGAAGCTGTTCCTGCTGGCGTTGGCGCTATGGCTGCAATTTTAGGTTTAGAAGATCAAGTTATCATTGATGCCTGCAAGAAAGTATCTGATGATAAATTCAAAGTTTGGGCAGCGAATTTCAATACTCCAGGTCAGGTTGTAATTTCAGGTAATAAAGAAGCTGTTGATAAGGCTTGTGCTGAATTTACAACTTTAGGTGCAAAAAGAGTTGTACCTTTAGCAGTATCTGCTCCATCTCACTGTCCTCTAATGCAACCTGCTGCTGACAGATTAGAAGCAGCTCTAAAAGAGATCAATGTAAAAGATGCACAGATCCCTGTATTTGCAAATGCATATGCAAAGCCTGTTGTAAAAGCATCTGACATCATAGATGCTCTAGTAAAACAGTTAACTCAGCCAGTACGTTGGGTTGAGACTGTACAGGCTTTAAAGGCAGAAGGTGTTGAGGCTTTAGTTGAAGTTGGTCCTAATAAAGTTTTAAGCGGTCTTGCTCGTAGAATCGACAGATCTCTAGGTACAGCTAATGTATGCAACGAAGCTACTTTAGCAAAGGCATTAGAAGAATTAGGTTAAAGGTAAGAAGACATGTTTATTTTAGATTTTAAAGGCAAAGTTGTTTTCGTAACTGGTGCTAGCCGTGGTATCGGTAAAGCTATTGCTCAGAATTTTGAGCAGTTAGGTGCAACAGTATACGGTACAGCAACCTCTGAAAATGGTGCACAGGGTATTACTGAGTACTTAAATGGTCACGGTAAAGGCTTTGTAATGAACTCATTAGATAAGCAGTCTGTTGAAGATTGCTTCAATGCTGTTGTTGCAGAAGCTGGTACTTGCCCAGATGTTTTAATTAACAATGCTGGTATTACCAGAGATGGTCTTTTCATGAGAATGAAGGACAATGACTGGAATGATGTTTTACAGTGCAACTTATTCGCTTGCGTACAGTTATCTAAGTTATGTGTAACTCCTATGATGAAAAAGCGTGCTGGTAGAATTATCAACATCGCTTCAATCGTAGGCCAGGATGGTAATGCAGGTCAGTGTAACTACTCAGCTGCTAAGGCCGGTTTAATCGGTTTTAGCAAATCATTAGCTAAAGAAGTTGGTTCTCGTGGAATTACTGTAAACTGTATTGCTCCAGGTTTTGTTGCAACAGATATGACTGCTGCATTAAATGAAGAGCAGTTAAAGGCTTGGA
Organism: Succinatimonas sp. CAG:777; assembly: GCA_000431835.1. GTDB lineage: Bacteria > Pseudomonadota > Gammaproteobacteria > Enterobacterales > Succinivibrionaceae > Succinivibrio. Next base: position 36,510 of record HF987947.1, on the reverse strand, counting down.
CAAACACCATTCCTTTAAAGAGAGCAGCAACAGCTGATGATATTGCAGCTTCAGCAGTTTTCTTAGCTTCAGATATGGCATCATACATCACTGGTTCTACTATTGATGTAAATGGTGGTTTACACTGCAACTAATTTTTAGTGACCATAATTGGGTATCAGTTATGGTCATATTTACTAAATTTTGTGCTAATAATGTGATCTGTCACTTTTTATTGTAAATATAAGCATAATTTACTACCAAAACTGAAAGAAAACATATATAATTAGCTCAAGTTTGTTTGGGACCTAGCATTGGGCAGGCCCTTTTAATTTGAATAGGACAGTATCTGCATTTTGCAGTCTGATCAAGGAAAGAAATGAGCAACAGCAATATTGAAGAGCGCGTAAAGAAGATTATCGTAGACATGTTAGGCGTTAAGCCTGAAGATGTTGTACCTGAGGCATCTTTCGTAGATGATTTAGGCGCTGACTCACTGGACACTGTAGAGCTAGTTATGGCTTTAGAGGAAGAGTTTGGTACTGATATTCCTGATGAGGAAGCAGAGAAGATCAATACTGTTCAGGCTGCTATTGATTACATTACCAATCACAAGGAATAATAACTTTTAGTTATTATCCATCAATAGGGATGGGGATCCCATCTTCTGTTATTTATTAAATAGACTGGAGATGAATTTCATCTCCATTCTTTTTTCAAAAACATTTACGGAGATCCAACGGTGCAATTACGTAGGGTTGTAGTTACCGGTATGGGCATGCTAAGCCCAGTAGGCGGTACACTTGAAGAATCATGGAAGAACCTATTAGCTGGTAAAAGCGGTATCGGCACTATAGATCACTTTGATACTTCAGATTTCACAGTTAAAATCGCTGGTCTTGTTAAAGATTTTAATGCTGAACAGTGGGGCATTGCTCGTAAAGATGAGCGTAAGATGGATTTATTCATCCAGTACGGCATCGCTGCAGGTATCATGGCTATCAATGATTCTGGTCTAGAAATCAATGATCAGAACCGCGATAGAATCGGAACCATGATTGGTTCTGGTATTGGTGGCTTGACCTTAATTGAGAAAAATATCAATGGTCTTGCTGCTCGTGGTCCACACGGTATCAGCCCATTCTTCGTACCATCAACCATTATTAACATGGTTTCAGGTCAGCTATCTATCATGAAAGGCCTTCGTGGTCCTAACTTATCAACTGTAACAGCTTGTGCTACTGGTACTCATGCTATTGGTTTATCAGCTCGCTTAGTTGCTTACGGTGATGCTGATGTAATGATTTGTGGTGGTGCTGAAAAGGCTTCTACACCTATGGGTATCGGCGGTTTCGCTGCTATGAAGGCTCTATCACATCGTAACGATGATCCTGAGCACGCATCTCGTCCTTGGGATAAGGATCGTGATGGATTCGTATTAGGCGACGGTTCTGGTGTATTAGTCCTTGAAGAGTACGAGCACGCAAAGGCACGTGGTGCTAAGATTTACGCTGAATTAGTTGGCTTTGGTATGTCAGGTGATGCTTATCATATGACTGCAACTCCTTCAGAAGGTGAAGGTGCAGCTCGTTCAATGGTACACGCATTGAAGGATGCTGGTGTAAAACCAGAGCAGGTTAATTATATCAACGCTCACGGTACTTCAACTTCAGTTGGTGACTTATCAGAGTTACGTGCTGTTAAGAGTATCTTTGGTGATGCACCTAAGAACTGCTGCATGAGCTCAACAAAGTCAATGACCGGTCACTTATTAGGTGCTGCTGGTGCTATTGAGGCTGTTATTACCGTTATGTCAATCAAGGATCAGATTTGTCCTCCTACTATCAATCTTCAGAATCCTGAGGATGAAGTTGGTGATTTTAATCTTGTTCCTGGTACAGCTCAGAAACATGATATTGAGTACGCTATGTCAAATAACTTCGGTTTCGGTGGCACAAACGGCTCATTACTATTCAAGCGTGTTGATGATTAATCTTTAGTCTGTTATATCGCTTTTAATCCCGTCTTTATGACGGGATTATCATTTCAATCACTCCTTTTATCTGTTCTCCTCTTACGATCCCAAAATATCTGCTGTCATAAGAATTCTCTTTTGTTGATGCTACTATAAATTCACTGTTATCAAGATATCTATACATGCTATATTCAGGCATCTTGCGCTCTAACAAGTCATAAGTTGAAGGTCTAGTGTTTGAAAGTAACTTTCCATTAACCTCAATTCCATCTTTGCTTATCTTTACAAGATCACCTTGCGCAGCAACAACTTTTTTTCCTATGGGAGCTGATTGAAAAGAGCAATTACCTGTTGTTGTGTACCGTCTTTCTACACTGACTTTGGCAAGCTCATCCTCAAGGCAAAACAAGATGTAATCTTCTTTTTGTGGATATTTGTCTACTCTTTTATATACACCATAGGGTATAGATGAAGAAATATTTATCCACAGATTGAGAATACTTGGTAACAAGGTGAATACATATATAGACAGCACAGATATGAATAAGAGTTTTAGTAATTTTGCTGTCTTATGTTTCGGGCGCTTTTTTAGGTTAGATTTGTAGTGTTTAATTTTCATATTACCTCCAGAATTCATTCTAAGGTAATAAAACTTACAAGAGCTTAATTTACTGACAATAAGTGCAATTTACTGGAATAATTTTAAGAAAAGTGTAACGAATCGTGATTTTTAATTTTCTACTGCACATATTTCATTGCAGTAGATGTAATTAGATTTAGTCTCCAGAGGATAGAGACTCGATAGCATCCTGAGTATCTTGTTTAATCTTAATAGCTTTCTCACCGATTACTTTAATGAGTTCTATGTAGATTAGATCAATGATAAAGAAGACACTTAATCTTGAGTCAGCATAGCCATGAGCCAGATCATAATCATGTACAGCATGTAAAACTGTAATATCAGTAAAGGTGTAAAGAGGTGAGGCTGTCTCTGCGGTAATCGCACAAATCATAGCGCCTTTTTTAGCACAGATTGATGCTGACTTTACCAGTTCACCTGTTTTGCCAGAATTAGATATATAGATAACCAAATCCTGACTGTTGGTCATTACAGAGTGGGTCATGATTTCATGAGAATCAGTATAGCAACGAGCATCTACTCCGATACGGGCAAACTTTCTGGCTGCGTCTCGAGCCAAAAAGCCTGAACTTCCAATACCAAAGAAGAACACATGTCGAGCTGATACCATCTCTTTTGCAAGCTTGGTAACTGACTCATAACCAATCTCAACAGCGGTTTGAGACAAAAGAGTCTGGTTTAGCTGTAATAGTTTCTGCGCAGTAGTTTCACAACTTTCTTTCAAGTTGATAGCAGATCTTTTACCTTTGTTATCGCTATCTTGAGCTCCAAGATCCTGGGCAAGGGAAATCTTAAAATCTTTTAAAGTCTCAAAGCCAAACTTTCTTGCAAATCTGGTTACAGTAGCATGGCTGATGTCACAATCAGCAGAAATCTCTGAAATTGATGAGGAACACGCTTTAAGACCGTTAGATAAAAAGTAGTGAATGAGTTTGTTATCAGATTTGGATGCTTTTATCTGGGGGTTACTTAGTTTCTTTAGAATGCTCACGGTCTTGTCCTAACTTTTAGTATTTTCTTGTAAGGTTTAGTACATAATTTAAGTATTGAAAATTATTTTACTCTTCTAGAGTTCAAAATGTAAATTTTTTTGAAAATATTTAAAAATAGAACAAAAAAATGTCGAATTTTTCTCAAAATTTTCTTTTTACGTCATATTTTGATACATGATATGACAATATTTTTCTTTTTGTAAAATAAAGAGTACATGACTTTATTAAAACGGTATTTATAAGTACAATGAGGCCTCTTTAAGAGGAATATAAAGTGAATCCAATCTTTATTGTTTTGCCAATTTTAACCATCCTTACTTATTCATTAGGTCTTACTTTAAAGTCTGACGACTTTAAAATGTTATTAAAAAAGCCTCTGCCAATGGCGGTAGGTCTTACAGGACAGTTAGTAGTTCTTCCTGTAATTGCAATTGTAATAGCATATTTTATGCAGCTAGACACTGTTTTCTTTATAGGTTTAGTCTTAATTGCCTGTTGTCCAGGCGGTTCATCATCAAATATCTTTTCTTATATTGCTAAAGGTGATGTTGCTTTATCTGTATCCTTGACAGCTGTAAGCTCAATCGTTACATTAGTAACCCTGCCTATTATCATGTCTGTATGTGTATCTATCCTGAACACAATTGGGGGAGGGGCCGAATTTGGAACTGTGCAGTTGCCTGTAGGTAAGCTTTTGCTTCAAAACGTAGTCTTGATGGTAATTCCTATTATCTTAGGCGTGCTTACACAACTCTATTTTAAGAATACAGCTCATAAGATCTCTAAAGTTCTTTCAAAGTTTGCTTTTCCTTGTTTAATTCTTTTAGCCTCAATCTTCTTTATCAAGCACTATCAGAACATTGCAAATCATTTAGATAAATTAGGTTTAAGCGTGCTGTTGTTAGTTGTTTTTGCTGTGATTGCCGCATCTTTACTTTCAAGACTATGTCATCAATCATCAAAGACAAGACGCACTATTGTCATTGAAGTTGCAATGCAAAATGCAGCTCAGGCCATAGCAATTGCTTCAAGCCCATTCGTCTTTAACTCAGAGATAATGACTATTCCTCCAATCCTGTATGCTTTAGTCATGAATTTAATGTTACTGGTTTATGTTGGAGCAATCTTGCATAAGGAAAATAATTCATCATTAATGACCGCTAAATCTGAATAGCATGATATAAAAGTCTTACTACACACTTCTTAAAGCACAGCAGAGAATTATCAGCTGTGCTTTTTAAACTACTTAACCAAAAAAATCCTTACTGTAAAGAACTTCTTAAAAAATAAATTCTAGGCCATTTTGTAGCTTCCTTTATCAATGACATTAAACAAGTCTTTGAGGCTATTAAGATAAGAGGTTTTGAGTTTTCAATTAAGAACATTCTAAAGCATCCTTTTTTACTTATAAGATTAAGTTTCTCTCCATTAGTCTTTATGTCACTGCGCTCTTCAGAAGATCTTGGAATTGCCTGTGAGTTAAAAGGCATAGGACAGAACAAGCACTGCAATATGAAAAATCAGTGTCTGCACCGTCGTGATTATTCACTTATAGCTCTGGCTGTAATTGTATGTGCTGCAAGTTTGTATCTTGAGTATGTATGTGGTGGTTCATTTATTAACAAGGCAGGACATCCATGATTGAATTAAAACATGTAAGTTATGCTTATGCTGATGAAACAACGAACAATTTAAAAGACATTTCACTTACTGCTTATGATGGAGAAATTACCTTATGTACCGGAGTGTCAGGCTGTGCAAGTCAACTTTATTAAGAGCAATAAACAGCCTTTGTCCTAACTACTATGGGGGCTCATTAGAAGGTGAAATTTTAATTGATGGAATTAACGTTGTATAAGAGGAGTTAGCTTATGTAAGCTCTCTTGTCGGTACTTTATTTCAGGATCTTGAAAGGCAGTTTTTTGCTTTAAATGTTGAAGATGAAATTGCTTTCGCACTTGAATGGAAAGGTCTTAATAAAGCAGAAATAATACAAAGAGTTAATGACGTAATCGAGATGTTCTCTCTTGGGGAGATTAGAAATCAGGCCATCGATTCTTTATCTGAAGGACAAAAGCAAAAGGTAGGATTAGCTACAGTAGTTGCAATGCAGATAAAAAACATCATTTTAGATGAACCTACAGCCAATCTTGATCCTGAGTCAACTGAGGAGTTAGCTAAAATTCTTCAAAGACTGAAAAAAGAGAACTACTGCATTATGGTAGTAGATCATCGCCTTTATTACTTAAAAGATTATGCCGACAAGGTATATATCCTAGAGCAGGGCAGTGTCGTTGAAGAGGGCTGCTTTAATGTTATCTCAAACGAAGTTATTAAAAAGTATGGATTAAGAAAGACCTCAGTTACAGACAGACGGCAAAGCTTAAATAGACTTCAGACAACTAATGATTGCATTGCCTATTGTCAAAATCTTTCATTTAAGTACAAAAATGGCAAAGAGATTTTTCATGATCTGAATCTGTCTTTCCCTCTTGGTTTTCATGTGCTATTAGGTCGTAACGGTATTGGAAAAACTACATTATCAAGACTTGTCTTTGGACTTGAAAAGCCATCATCTGGCAAGGTTATCTTTAAAGATGACAAGGTAAAACATCCTTTAAGTTATGGCTCAATTGTGCTGCAGAATACAGATTACCAGTTAAACATGAGTTCTGTTCACAATGAGCTTAAATCATGTTTTGAACTGTCAGGTCAAAAATACAGTAAAGAACGCATAAAAGAGCTCTTAAAAGAGCTTTCTTTAGAGAACTTTGAATATTGCCATCCTCAATCTTTATCAGGCGGTCAAAAGCAGCGCTTAGTCATAGGTTGTGCTTTGTGCAAAAATCCTAAGATCCTTATTCTCGATGAACCTGCCTCAGGTCTTGATGGACTGAATATGCGCAAAATCAAGCAGATCCTGCTTGATTATTATAAAAAAGGGCACTGTGTAGTGGTGATTACTCATGATCTTGAGTTAATAGATGAAGACTACATCGATGCTAACGAAATTAAGAATCAGAAATAAAACGATAAGTGAGATAAATCATGAATGAATTAAAAACAAAAATTGAGGAGATTGTATCCTCAGGCAAATGCATGGAACTTATGATGCTAAAGAACACTTTAAAGACAAGTGAACTTGAAATATTACAAAATCTTGATGAAAAGGAGACCTTGATTTTAGGTAATGCTTCTTTTGATAAGGTTTGGGAGTTTTAACCACCTTTAAAAAGTTAACTTTATTTTTAGAAAAAGCAGGCAATATCTTTGAAATCGATACAAGGATAGGTCCTGGTAAAGAGGGAATGGGCTATTTCAATCTCTTTGAAAAAGGTTGTCTAAATGGTCATTTAGTCAAAGACTCTGTCTCACACATAGCTTTTTTAAAGCTTCCTTTTATGCATCTTACCTCCTACCAGGTAGTCTTCTTAGGAAAAGATGGTAATTCAATCTTTTCACTGTATTTAGGTCGCTAAAACCATCAGCATGATGAAAGTGAAATAGAGCAATTCATGTCTTTTATCTTGAACAACAAAGATTAAAAGCTCCTGTTTAAAAGTCTATTCACATTAAATGAGAAAAGAAAAAAAATGAATACCCAAAAAAGGCTGTTGGCTTTGACATTAAGATTGTAGATAGAGAGCTTAATGTCGATGTGCCTGTAAGTTTCAAACTCACATCTTTGTAGTTTTAATATTTGGACTAAACACGTTTACTTAACTTAAAACTTCTGTAAAGTGGATGTATGTAGTAAGCCAGTTTACATAGGTATTTTTATATTTCCCAAAACTCATTCCTTTAAATAATATCTATGAATAATAGAGTTTAATCCTCTTTAATTTGGTAGAATTAAGCCAAGATTTTTTGAGGATGGTATGGCAGAAGATATTAACAAAAATGGAATGCACAATGGCTTTGAAACTTTAGTCAAAGCTATTGAAGAGCTTGCTGGAAATAAAGTTGATCTTTCTTCTTTGAATAAGAAAGATGATGTAGCAACATTGCGAGCAATGGACGCAAAAAGGGCAAGTATAGAACTTGCTAAAGAACGTCTTGAAAATCACAAATCTTTTGTAAATAGCATCTACGAAAGCAAAAAGGTATTACCTGACAATAATTTTGAAAAAGCTATACAAGATGAGATGAACAAAGATGCTATCGCAGCTGCCAAGTCTTTTTGTTATATGGCTTTTTTATCAGGACAATTTTCAGCAGCCCCTCCTTTATTTTTATTGCAGGGGCCTGCTGGAACCGGCAAAACCTATATTTGTAATTGCATTGCAAACGAAGTCTTAAATAAAAAATTCAAAGATGTTGAAATCTGTGATTACAGTCAAATCAAGAAAGCTAGAGTTCCAAGTCAGGCTGATACAAGCTATGACATTGAAGCTAAGAATAAATCATGGCAGCGTTTTATTTCAGTTGATCTTTTAATCCTAGATGGTCTTTGCAAGAACAATGAGGCTTTAACAGCTTATGACAGACAGGTTTTACCTGAGCTTTTAAGAGTAAGAAGAGCTAATAACCTGCCTATGGTAATTACTACTCCACTGCATCCTACTATGATGCACAATCATTTAGGTGATGAGTGTTTTGAGTCTTTAAAGGATTATTCTGTATTAACTGCAGCTTTATTTGGTACAAGTAGAAGACAACCTATTCTCTTTGGTGGAGCGAGATTAAATTGAGTACCATTATCTGTTTTGACTTTGGAACCTCACATATAGGCATAGCTACAGGAAACACTGTTACTAAAACCTGCACTCCTCAAAAAGCAATTATTGCTAAAGATGGTATCCCTAATGAGACCCAGCTAAAAAAACTAGTTTCTGACTGGCGTCCATCTCTGTTTGTGGTAGGACTTCCCTTGAATATGGATGGTACTGAGCAGTTGATGACCAAAAGAGCCAGAAAATTTGGAAATAGACTGTCTCAGAACTTTAAAATTAAGGTTTCTTTTGTGGATGAAAGATTGACCTCTGCTCAGGCAAAAGAAGAGATCTTCTCAAAAGGTGGTTTTAAAGCTTTAGCTAAAGATAAAGGTTCCATTGATTGTTTGTCAGCTGTAGCTATTCTTGAGCAGTATTTTTCAGAAAATGAGTAAACTTAATAAAAAAGAACAAGTAGTTTTGTCTTTATCTAATATCAAGACTGAACTTGATAAATTAGGTCTGTGGTCAAATGGAATGAACCGACCAGATGACAGTGCCTTTAATACCAACACTCCTTTTTTCATGGATACCATGGAATTTCATCAATGGTTAGAATTTGTGCTGTTTCCAAGAATGATGGAAATTGTAAATTCAGATAATCCGCTACCTCAAAAAGTGCTCATTCACACATATGCCCAAGAAATATATAGAGGCAGGTGGCAAGAATATAAAGATCTTATAAAAACCTTGATAGAGTTTGATAAGATTTTTGAACTGTAAGGCACATAAAATGCTTATTACAGCCAATAAATACTAATTTACGGAATTTTGACACGTGGCAGTTCTAGATAAGATAAAGGTTCCTGCTGCTATTACCAATTTTATTGGAGCAGCAAAGCGTAACGAGAAAGTAGCAAAAGGTCTTGCTATAGGCAATACCGCCTATAAGAAGATCTCTATGTTCAAGATAGGTACTCCTATCCTGGTGCTAGCTTGTCTGTCCATGATCACTTTGCCAATGCCTCCATTTCTTTTGGATATGCTGTTCTCTTTGAACATCGCTTTATCCATGATTGTATTATTGGTTGCAATTTATTCACAAAAACCATTAGACTTTGGCTCTTTTCCTTCAGTTCTACTGTTAACCACTATCTTAAGATTGTCCTTAAATGTAGCTTCAACTCGTGTGATCCTGTTGCATGGACAGGATGGTACCTCAGCTGCAGGTAAAGTTATTGAAGCTTTCGGTAATGTGGTTATGGGTGGTAACTACACAGTAGGTATCATCGTATTTGCTATCTTGATCATCATTAACTTCCAGGTTGTAACCAAAGGTGCAGGTCGTATCGCTGAAGTATCTGCAAGATTTACCTTGGATGCTATGCCTGGCAAGCAGATGTCTATTGATGCTGACTTGAATGCTGGTATTATCGATCAGGATACAGCAAGACAAAGACGTATAGATGTTACAAGAGAAGCTGACTTCTATGGTTCCATGGACGGTGCTTCAAAATTCGTAAAAGGTGATGCTGTTGCAGGTCTTTTGATTATGTTAATCAACCTTGTAGGCGGTATTATCATCGGTACTTTCAATCACGGTCTATCTGTAGGAGAAGCAGCCTCAATCTTTGCTATCCTAACCATCGGTGATGGTCTGGTAGCACAGATACCTTCCCTACTCTTATCTGTAGCATCAGCTATTATTGTGACCCGTCAGAGTAGCTCTAAACAGGAAATGGGACAGCAGGTTGTTACCGATCTGTTCTCAAAACCTAAGACTATGTATATCGTAGCATCTGTTTTAGCAGTGATGGGTGTAGTACCTGGTATGCCTCATGTAGCTTTCCTAATGTTAGCTTCAATTTGCGCCATTATCGGTGTAATTATTAAGAAACATAAAGAAGCATTAGAACTTAAGTCTAAAACAGAAGTACAAAAGGGTGGAGCTAAAGCTGGTGCTCCTAATGCTGAGCAAAAAGAACTGTCATGGGATGATGTATCTGAAGTTGATGTTATCGGCCTTGAAGTAGGTTACAGACTTATTCCTATGGTGGATAAAAATCAAAATGGTGAACTTTTAAATCGTGTAAAAGGTGTAAGAAAGAAGTTATCTCAGGATTTAGGCTTTTTAATTCCACCTGTACATATCAGAGATAATCTTGATTTAGGACCAAACTTCTACAGAATTACCATCATGGGCGTAACCTTCGGTGAAGCTGAAATTCAGCCAGAGCGCGACATGGCAATTAATCCAGGTCAGGTATTCGGTGACATACCTGGTCTTAAGGCAAAAGATCCTGCCTTTGGTCTTGATGCAGTTTGGATCAGCAAAAACGATAATGACAAGGCTTTAGGTTTAGGTTATACCGTTGTTGATTGTTCAACTGTAATTGCAACTCATTTATCTCAGATTTTAGTAAATAACTGTGCTTCTTTGTTAGGCCAAGAAGAAGTTCAAAATATTCTCGATATTGTGGCAAAGTCTCAGCCAAAACTTGTAAATGGTTTGGTTCCATCAGTTATCAATTTAGGCCTTTTAACTCATATTCTGCAGAACCTTCTGAACGAAGGTGTGCCTATTCGTGATATGAGAACTGTACTTGAAACCTTAGTTGAGTACGGTCCTAAGAGTCAGGATCCTGAGGTGTTAACCGCAGCTTGTCGCATCGGTTTACGCCGTCTGATTATTCAGGATATAGTAGGTTCAGAAAATACTATTCCTGTAATTACCTTAGCTCCAGATTTAGAGAAAGTTTTACATAAGTCCTTAGAAACAGGTGGCGCCGAAGGTATTGGTATTGAGCCTGGTATGGCTGACAGATTACAGCGCTCACTTATGGATGCTACCTCAAATCAGGAAATGGAAGGCGAGCCTGCTATCTTATTGACATCAGGTATCCTAAGATCAACCTTATCAAGATTTGTTAAGAATACAATTCCAGGATTGAGAGTACTTTCTTATCAGGAGGTACCTGATGACAAACAGATTAAGATTGTCAGTGTGGTTGGAAATCAGAATAATCAGCAGAATCTTGGTATGCGCTAGAAAAAATCGTGAAGATTGAAATTTTTTTATCTAAAATAGCACAATCTACTTAACAATATTGAATTTATTATACGTTTAGTCATTGACTTAAATCGCACTTTTACAGAAAATTGTACAGATTTTCAGAAGTGTCACTAAATTATAAAAAGAACGAGTTCTAAATGAAATTAAAACGCTTTGTTGCTGCAGATATGCGCTCAGCTCTTGCAAAAATAAAAGAAGAGCTAGGTGCAGAGGCTGTTATTATGTCTAACAAGCGTGTTGCAAATGGTGTTGAAATCATTGCTGGCGTTGAAACTAAGACAGTAAGTGTAGAAGAGCTGTCTACTACAGCTGATAACGACAGTATCACCAGTAAAGTCCTCAAAGAGGATTCTCCTCTATCTAGAATAATCAAAGATGATGAAGTTACTTTAACCTCATCTAAAATAGTAGCTAAAGCCCAACCTTCAAAAGAAACTTCTGCCAACAAAAATATCGTTGGCGGTTCAAAAGCTGAAGGCTTTGCCAGAAGCCTGTTAGAGATCTTAGAGCGTCAAAAGCAAGAGCAGAATAAGGCTCAAGAAGCTAAAAAGGTTGCAAATACCTCTTATACAAATAAAGTTCCACCTGCACCTCTTTCAGAGCAATCAGGTCTAAAAGATCTTTTTGTTAAAGAAAAAGACAGAGATTTAGCCAAAAAGGTAGAAACAACACACGGAATTTCATCTTACGAATCTAAAGAGTCTCTAAATGAGAAAAATGAGCTCTCTAAGATGCGTCAGGAAGTAGATTCTATTCGTCGTCTCTTGCAATTTGAGCTTGCAGGCCTCATGTCAGATAGTAAGAAAAGGGAAGAGCCTGTAAGAGCCATGATTTACGAACTGCTATTAAGTTCAGGTTTTGAAAAACGCCTTTCACAAGAACTATCTGAAAATATTGATGCTGATGCTTCATTTAATTTTGCTTGGAGACAGTTAGCCTCTATTGTTGAGAAGAGACTTACTGTAGGACAGGATGAAATTGTCAATGAAGGCGGAATAGTGACACTTATAGGTCCAGCAGGTGTCGGTAAAACAACAACTCTGGCGAAATTAGCTGCTAGATTTGTAATGAGATATGGACCTGACAGAGTTGCTTTAATTACAGCTGATCATTATAGAATTGGTGCTGTAGAGCAGGTAAAGACTTACGGAAGGATCATGGGATGTTCAACTTTTGCGATAAAATCGCTAGATGAGCTCCCTGAGATGTTATATACACTAAGAGATAAAAGTTTAGTTCTAGTTGATACTGTGGGTGTCGGTCTACATGATGAAAGATTTGGCACACAAATTGCACAGTTAAAACAGCAGTCAAAGTTAAAACTCAAGCACTATTTAGTATTGCCTGCAACTGCTCAACGCAGGGTACTAGAACAGGCTTATGAGCACTTTAACTCAATAGGCCTTAAAGGATTGATCTTGACTAAGGTAGATGAAAGTGAATCTTTAGCAGATGCTTTATCTTTATGCATAAAGCAAAATTTGACACTTTCATATATAACAGATGGACAAAGAGTTCCAGAGGATCTGTCTGTTCCAGTTTCAAGAACTTTAGCTGTCAAGGCTTTAAGTGCTGTTGAAAATGACGTTGCAAAGATAGCTTTAGATAAAGAAGCCTAACAGATTTTATTATAAGAAGGATAAAAAATGGCAGAACTAGCAAACGGCAGACGCAAAGTAAAAGTAATCACTGTAACCGGTGGTAAAGGTGGTGTGGGCAAGTCTAGTGTTTCACTGAATCTTGCTGTAGCATTATGCCAAATGGGCAAAAAAGTTATGCTGTTTGATGCTGACTTAGGACTTGCTAACATCGATGTTATGTTAGGTCTTAAAGTAGATAAGAACTTAGGTCATGTGTTAAACGGTGAGTGTGAACTGCAAGATATCCTGCAGACTGGACCTCATGGCTTGAGAATTGTTCCTGCTTCGTCAGGTTTAAAGCAAATGGTTGAATTAACTGTAGAGCAGCATGCAGGTTTAATCAGAGCTTTCTCAACCTTAAAAGAAGATATTGATTATTTCATTGTTGATACCGCAGCTGGCATCTCTGACATGGTTCTATCCTTCTGCCGTGCAGCTCAAGATGTTCTGATGGTTGTATGCAACGAGCCAACCTCTGTAGCGGATGCTTATGCTCAGATGAAAGTTTTATCCCGTGATTATGGTGTCAAGAAATTCAAGATTATTGGTAATCAGTTACATTCATTAGATGAGGGTAAGCTGATGTACCAGAAACTCGTTACCGTAACCGAGCGCTTTATTGATGCAACACTAGAGTTAGTAGCTTGTATTCCTGTAGATATGAATATGAGAAAAGCTATTCGTCAGCGTTCATGTGTAGTTGAGGTGTTCCCAACTTCACCTGCTGCAAGAGCATTTAGAACTCTAGCAAATAGAATTACTACTTGGCCAATTCCAGAAGTAGCTGGCGGTCATTTGGAATTTTTTGTTGAAAATTTGATCAAAAACAATAAGTAATAAGAACAAAAACGCTTATTATAAAAGAAGATAGCGTTTACAAAAGAAAGAATAGTATATGTCAGGTATGTTAAACGGAGCAAAAGCTTATCAGGCTCAACAGCGTCTGGATATGAACAGACTTGTAGAGTCTTATGCGCCATTGGTAAAAAGAATTGCTCTTCATTTGAAGGCAAGACTACCTGCATGCGTTGAAGTTGATGATCTGATCCAATCTGGCATGATTGGACTTATGGACGCGGCTTCACATTATGAGGATGGGCATGGAGCTGTGTTTGAAACATATGCTTCCATCAGAATTCGTGGTGCTATGATTGATGAGTTACGTCAGTCAGATTGGGCACCTCGTTCAGTCCATCAGAATACAAGAAGCATTTCAGATGCAATCTCAAGACTGTCTAACAAATTAGGTAGAGAGCCTAGAGATTTTGAAATTGCAAACGAACTTGGAGTTGATATCGATAAATATCATCAGATGCTTAATGATTCTTCATCAAGTCAGATGATTGGTATTGAAGATCTTGGCGTAAGTGCCGATGTTATTGCAGAGGGTGGTGATAACACCAAAGATAAATTATTTGATACTCTAGCAACATCAAAGTTTAAGGTATCGCTTGTAGAAGCTATTAAAAAGCTTCCAGAGCGAGAACAACAGGTTCTTTCTTTGTATTATGATGAAGAATTGAACTTAAAAGAAATAGGTAAAGTTCTTGATTTGAGTGAGTCAAGAATTAGTCAGCTAATTTCCCAGTCTATGGCAAGATTGAGATCTATGCTCAAAGATTGGTGTTCTAAGTAGTGACAGTTAACATTTTTTTTTGAATTAGGTGGTAATTTAAAATTAAACTGCCTATAAGTATAAAGATAGACGGATCAACATGACCCTCAATCTGTGTAAAGGAGAAAATCTTGGACAAGAATATCAAGATTCTGATTGTTGATGACTTCTCAACAATGAGACGTATTATTAAAAATCTGCTTCGTGATCTAGGATTTAACAATACTCATGAAGCTGACGATGGCGCTACTGCTCTACCAATGTTAGAGTCAGGAGATTTTGATTTTGTTGTAACCGATTGGAATATGCCTATTATGCAGGGAATTGACCTTCTTAAGGCTATCCGTAAGAGCCCTAAATTAAAGGCTCTACCAGTTCTCATGGTTACTGCTGAAGCAAAGCGCGAGCAGATCATTGAAGCAGCTAAGGCTGGTGTTAATGGTTATATTGTTAAACCATTTACCGCTGCCACCTTAAAAGCTAAGTTAGATAAGATCTTTGAGCGTTTTGAATAAGGTTGATGTAATGGCTGACGTAGTAGCGAAAGAACTGACTGTCGAAGATTTAGACGATATCAAGGCTCTAGTTGAAGCAGGAATGCAAGAAGAAGCCCAGTCTAAGTTGTTGGCTCTTTCAAGAGTATTTTCAACTCCTAAAGAGGATGAAATCTTTGCTGAAGTAGGTACTCTTACACGTGATCTTCATAATGCAATTAAATCTTTTGCCGAAGATGAAAGATTAAGAGTAATTGCAAATGTTGATATGCCAAGAGCTTCCGAAAGACTGTCATCTATTATCAAAATGACAGATTCTGCAGCATCAAGAACCTTAGATGCTGTTGATGCGTGTGAACCTATGGTGAAGAGTCTACAGACTGCAGTAGAAAAATTACTGCCTGCATGGAGCTCATTGATGCACGGTCGCATTGATAGAGATAATTTTGTGACCTTGTGCAGAAATGTTGATGGACTCATTCATGATACTAAAACAAATGCCGAAAAGGTATGTGAACAGTTAAATGCAATTCTGATGGCTCAAGATTATCAGGATCTAACAGGACAGATGATTCAGAAAGTCATCGCCTTGGTATCTGAGGTAGAAGATAAGTTGCTTAAGTTCTTGATGAACTTTTCTGATGAAGACAGATTGTCACTGCTAGATGATGCAACTTCAGGTATTAACCCTCAAGGTCCTGCATTGGAGAGCGTAAAAGAACAATCAGACAATGTAGCTACAAGTCAGGACGATGTTGATGACCTGTTAGCAAGTTTAGGATTCTAATAATAACGGAGACTGAAAATGGATGACGAGATTCTACAAGACTTTATAGTAGAAGCTGGTGAGATTATTGAAAATCTTAATGAACAGCTAGTCCAGATTGAGAAGACCCCTGACGATAAGGATCTTTTGAATGCTATCTTCAGAGGATTCCATACTGTTAAGGGAGGCGCAGGTTTCTTACAGCTAAGCAGTCTCGTTGAAGTTTGTCATGCTGCTGAAAGCTTATTTGATGAATTAAGAAACGGCAGAATCAGCATGTCTCCAGATTTAATGGACGCAGTGCTTCAGGCTTATGATGAAATAACCACCATGTTTGATGCTGTTAAGAATGGTGATACTCCAGAAGATGCGCCAGCTGATCTGATTGATAGATTACATGCACTAGCAGCCGGTAAGTCCGTTGCAGCTCCTGCAGCAGCACCTGCTCCAGAACCAGCACCTGCTCCAGAACCAGAGCCTGTAAAAGAAGAACCAAAAGCAGAACCTGCTAAGGAAGAAGCTTCAGGTGATTCTTCAATTGATGATATTACAGAAGAAGAGTTCGAAGCTTTACTTGATCAGTTACATGGTAAAGGTCATGCTCCTGGTGCTGACGATGATGCTGCACGTGATGCAACTGATGCAGACTTTGACAAGATGATTGCTAATGCTCATGAGGAAGTTGAAAAGGCTCATGAGGCAGAGAATAAAGATGATAAGTCAGAGTTAAAAGTAGCATCAGGCGAAGATTACAATAAGGCAAATGAAGCTGCTAAAGCTGCCGCTGAAGCTCCAAAGGCTGCTGCACCTGCTCCTTCATCAGATTTAAAGAAACCTGTTGCTAAGGCAAATGAAGGAAAGTCAGCTATTGAAGCTGATACTACTGTTCGTGTTGATACTAAGATCTTAGATGACATCATGAACTTAGTAGGTGAGTTAGTTCTAGTCAGAAACCGTCTTGTTAATATGGCATCACGTCGTTCTGATCAGGAAATGTCAAAAGCTATTTCTAACCTTGATGTTGTAACTGGTGACTTACAGAATTCTGTAATGAAGACCAGAATGCAACCTGTTAAGAAAGTATTCGGTAGATTCCCTCGTGTGGTTCGTGACCTTGCAAGAAAACTTGGCAAGAAGATCGAATTGCGTATGGAAGGTGAGGATACTGAGCTAGATAAGAACCTAGTTGATGCCCTAGCAGATCCTATGATCCATATGGTTCGTAACTGCTGTGACCATGGTATTGAGTCTCCTGCAGATCGTATTAAGGCAGGCAAACCAGAGACTGGTGTAGTTTTACTGTCAGCATTTCAGCAAGGTGATCACATCTTGTTGAAGATTTCTGATGACGGTCAGGGTATGGATCCTGATCAGTTAAGAGCTGTAGCTGTTAAGAAAGGTCTTATGGACGAGAGCGCAGCTGACAGATTATCTGATGCAGATGCTTTAAACTTAATCTTTGCTCCTGGTTTTTCAACCAACAAGGTTGTAACTGATATTTCAGGTCGTGGCGTGGGTATGGATGTGGTTAAGACCAACATCTCTAAGTTAAATGGTATTGTGCATGTTGTATCAACATACGGTAAGGGCACAACTATTGAGATTAAGGTTCCATTAACCTTAGCAATTCTACCTACATTGATGATTTCTGTATCTCACAGAACCTTCGCTCTGCCATTGACTTCAGTATCTGAAATCTTCTACTTAGAGCTAGATTCAATGAGAAACGTTGATGGTTTAAATACTATCGTAATTCGTGATAAAGCAATTCCTTTATTCTTCTTGAAACAGTGGTTTGAGAATGTATCAATCCAGGAATATATGAAGCATAAAGCTCATATTGTTTTAGTTCAGGTATCAGCAGCACAGCTAGTTGGTTTCGTTGTTGATGAGCTTCTAGGTCAGGAAGAAGTTGTGATTAAACCATTAGATGACGTTCTCCGTCATACTCCGGGTATGGCAGGCGCTACCGTAACATCAGATGGTGGTATTGCTTTAATTCTTGATATTCCTGGTTTAATGAGAGCTTATGCTCATAAGAATGCTGAGAGAGTACAGCCATTACCAGAGCTAAAAGAAGAAAAATAAATTAAATTATAATTATAAGAATTATTAAGGAACTATCTATATGGCCACCAAGGTTTTGATTGTGGACGATTCGACCTTCTTTAGGAAGCGTCTGAAAGAGATTGTTGAGTCAGATCCTACAATGCAGGTTGTAGGAGAAGCTAAAGATGGAAAAGAAGGTGTTGATTTAACACAGAAACTTCATCCTGATGTAATTACTATGGATGTTGAAATGCCTGTGATGGATGGTATTACTGCTGTTAAAGAGATCATGTCAAAGTGTCCAACACCTATTTTGATGTTCTCATCTTTGACATTCGAAGGCGCAAATTCAACTTTTAAAGCACTAGAAGCTGGTGCTATTGATTTTATGCCTAAGAACTTCGATGACATAGCTCACCGTCGTGAAGAGGCTATCAAAACTTTAATTGGTTCTATTAAGGCAGTTTCACGCAGTCGTGTACGTGGTTTTAGAGCTGCAAGTTCTACTCTTGCCCGTTCAGCTTCAAGTGCAACTACAGGTACATCTAGTGCTACCTCAACACTGCGTCGTACTTCAACATTATCTTCAGGTCTATCAACCAGTACCACAAGAACTTCAACTTTAGGTACAACAAGACCAGCTTCTACTCTGACATCTCGTACTACCTCAACTTTAGGTAGCTCAACTTTATCTTCAAGAACTACCACCACTCCAGCAGCTACTGCTGGTGCTGCTATGGGGCAGTACAAAAAGATCAATGAGATGTTGTCTTCAGAGCAGGGAGTGCCAGCTGCTGCCAGAAAGTTCACTTTTGGTGATCATAAGTCAGAAACAACCGCATTTAAGAAATCAGGTAAGTTACATTCACTTGTAGCAATCGGTAGCTCAACCGGTGGTCCTATTGCTCTGCAGCAGATCATTCCTAAGTTACCAAAACTATCTGTTCCTGTTGTAATTGTTCAGCATATGCCTGCATCATTTACAACTACTTTTGCGGCTCGTCTTGATGCAATGTCACAGTTGCATGTTGTTGAAGCAAAAGATGGTGACATCTTAGAGCCTGGTACCTGCTATATTGCACCAGGAGGTAAACAGATGATCTTTGAAAGAGTTGGTGTAAAGACACGTGTTCGCATCATCTCTGATACAGGTCGAGTTTCATACAATCCTTGCGTTGACGTTTCATTTGCTTCATTATGTCAAATCTATGGTGGCAAGGTACTAGCTATGATCCTAACTGGTATGGGATCTGATGGTTGTGAAGGTTGCTCTCTGTTAAAGAAGAAAGGCTCTGTAATTTGGGCTCAGAACGAAGAATCATGTGTGGTTTACGGTATGCCTCAGGCTGTTGTAAACGCAAACGTTGCTGATTTGGTTCTGCCTTTAAATGAAATTGCAAGCTGCATCGTAAAAGAGCTTGACTAAAACATAATGCAAATCCTGGCTAATTCTAGGATTAAGACACTAAGTAAGGCGGACATATGAACTTTTTAGGCATTTTCTTAGCTATCGGCTGTATTGTTACGGCTATGATGATGGAAGGTACCAATCCTACCATGATGCTGGTTTTGCCTGCCTTCCTAGTTGTGTTCGGAGCATCATTCTTTGCCTGTGTTGTACAGTTCCCACTAGCCACTATCATTGGTGCTTTAAAGTGTTTTATTTGGACTATTGCACCTCCACGCAATAATATGGATGCTCAGGTAGAGCTATTAGTTGGTCTTTCAACTACAGCTCGTCAGCAAGGTCTGTTAGCACTGGAAAACTCAATTGCATCAGCATCGGATGATTTTACTCGTGACGGTATTCAGATGATCGTTGACGGTGTGGATAAGGATGCTTTAAAAGAGATCTTAGAGCAGGGAATTGCTGTTGAAGAAGCTAAATACGAGCCTTATGCAAAGATGCTAGAAGCTATGGGCGGTTATTCTCCAACCATGGGTATTATCGGTGCGGTGCTAGGTCTTATTCACGCGATGTCACTTCTTGATAGACCTGATGAGTTAGGACCTGCGATTGCGGTTGCATTCGTTGCAACCATTTATGGTCTGGTTTTAGCAAACCTAATCTGTCTTCCTGCTTCAAACCTTATAAAAGGTATTGTTGCAAATCAAACACTATATAAATATATGACTCTTGAGGGATTGGTTTCAATCGCCTCTGGTGAAAATACCATGATGTTGAAGCGTAGATTAGCCGTCTATGCTGGTGAGAAGAACGAGAATGCTTAAGGGCTAATGGATAGAAATGAAAAAGAAACCTCCTGAGCATGAAAACCTTGAGCGATGGATGGTGTCATATGCTGACTTTATGACACTGTTGTTCGCTTTGTTCGTAGTTCTGTATGCATTCGCTATGGCAAAACAATCTGATGCCAAGTCAATTGCTGAGAGTATTGCTCAAGCTTTCACAGAAGCTTCAGTTGTCAATTCTCCAGGTGGCGCTCTTTTAGTTCCTGGTTCAATGGCTTCAAAGCTCTCTGAGGACGTTCAAGAAGCTGTAAAGGCTCAACTTGATGCTAATCAGGGTGATACTGGTAAGCAGATCATTGAAGATGGTGGAGTGATGATGAATTTCCAGACCACTTCAACTGTATCAAATGAAAATCGTGATGATACGACCTCTGGCTCTGATGATGAAAGAGATGGTCAGAATAACTCTGATTCTGCAACATCAGCAGGCGAGTTGGTGATCTCTGAGAACACTGTATCTAATAATCAAAATCCAAAATCTAATAATCCTGATGGTGGTGCTCAAACCGGTGATGGTGGTTTCCAGGCAGGTGGGAGTGCTGATAAATTTGAAAACGGCGGTAGAACTGATGTGGATGCTGACACTCAGGCTGAAGGTAAGGTTGGAACTCATTTTGATGCCGTAAGACGTTCTATATCAGAAGCTATTTCAGAATCAGGTATGGAAAAGTATATTGATATTGAAGAAGACCCTCACTGGTTATCAATCAATATCAACTCAGGTATGCTCTTTGCTAAAGACAGTGCTTCTGTTTTGGCAGCGTCGCGTCCGGTAATTGCAAGAATTGCTGTAGCTTTGTCAAATATTAACAACTACATCAGAGTTAGAGGCTATACCGATAATACCTTTATTCCTAACGGTATCTTTAGAAACAGTTGGGATCTTTCAGCTAACCGTTCTGTATCAGTTTTAGAAGAACTTGAAAAGGCAGGTATTGAACCTGAGAGAATGGCAGTGGAAGCTTTCGGTCAGTTTTCAAATAAATACTCAAATAAGACTGCTGCAGGTCGTGCACTAAACCGCAAGGTGGTAATTGCAATCTCAAGATACGCAATGGAAAGAAAGCCTGAGCAGGAGGTTACAAGCATGCCACAGAATAATTCAGCTCAGACAGGTGAAGTAAGTGGTAAGGCAGGATCTTCAGATATTGAAGTGGTTCGCGGTGAAGGCAACTCAATTGAATTGAATTTCAATCAGAAATAATTGAATAGTATTTGAAGACTTATTTAGAAGAGATAATTAAAGAGTAGGGGAGCACAAGTGTTAGTCTGGTCAATTGCAAGTCAGAAAGGTGGTGTTGGTAAAACAACAACTGTCGCTTCATTAGCAGGTTGGTTTCAAAAAGAGAATCTGCGAGTACTCATGATTGATACAGATCCTCATGCCTCTCTTACAAGTTATTTAGGTTTTGACTACAACAATGTAGCAAATAGTCTCTATGATCTGTACACTGCAAAAGAACTCTCCAAAGAAGGTGTAGAGCAGTGTATTACTCATACCAATTTCCCAAATCTTGATATTATTGCTTCAAGCATGACACTTGCTACGATCGACAGAAAGTTATCTGGTAGAGTAGGTGTAGGTAGAATTCTAACTAAAGCTCTGGCTTTAATTGATGATGAGTATGATGTAGCTTTAATTGATTGTCCTCCTGTTTTAGGTGCGCTGATGGTTAATGCTTTAGTTGCAAGCACTTCTGTATTAGTTCCTACTCAAACTGAATTCTTATCTTTAAAAGGTCTTGAAGGTATGGTTCGTACTTTCAGTATCATGAAGAAAGCTGACGGGCAGTTTAATATCAATTTCACTGTGGTGCCTACTATGTTTGATAAACGTACTAAGGCTAGCAGAACCTCTTTAGAATTTTTAAAAGCACACTATACAGATAATCTTTGGGATGGTCAGATCCCTGTGGATACTCTATTTAGAGAATCATCTCAAAAGGGAATGCCTATTACCATGTTAGATGAAAAATGCCGTGGTGCTGTAGCTTACAGAAAGCTATTAACTGATCAGCTTGTAAAAGAGTTATCTGTAAACCCAGATAGAATATCTCCTAATGCAGCAGCTTTAGTGACTTTAGAGTCTGAAAAGAAAAAGAAGAAAGACAGTGAACTAGAGATTGTTGCTGATGATATGGGCTCTATGCTTGGTTAAACCGTAAAAGAATATTAAAAGGATAATCTATGTCATTTAATGAGATTGATGACACTTTGGTAGCTTACTTCAAGCAGATGCTTGATGAAGAGACTGCTCAGACAGATGAGTCTTCAAAAGAGGGCTTGACCGAGACTGAGAAAGAACTCTCTGCGCTACAACAGGAAGTTACACCAATTGAAAATGATGAAAATTCAGAGACTCAAAGTTTATCTGCAAGTGAGGATATTGATTACGCTGCAGATGACTATGAGCCTCCAGTTGCAGAACAACCAGAAGTTTACGTACCTGAACTTCAGACTCAGAGTGTAGCTCAAGAAGAAGCCAGCTCTTTACCATTTGCTGAGCACAGGTCTTTACAGTCTTTGCTTGAGAATGTAAATGATGTTTCTACTAAGACTGAGACAGAAACTAAGACAGAAACAGAAATTGCAGAACCTGTAACAGAGGTTAAGACTGAAGTTGCTGAGCCTGTAACTGAAGAGAAGACTAAAGTAGAGCAAACTGTAGCAGATGTTAAGGATGAAACTCCTGCTGTAGTGAAAGATAAAATTGATGAAACACCTCATGAGAATCCATATGAATGGGAAAATATTGAGATGCCATCAGAATTCCAGGCTCTGTTCTTCTTAGTCAAAGGAATTCGTTTTGCAGTCCCTTTAGTAAACTTAGGCGGTATTTTTCAGTGTGAGAAGATCACACCATTATTTGGAAAACCAAAGTGGTTTATGGGTATTGCTGATATCCGCGGTAAGAAAATGAATGTCGTGGATACATTAAAATGGGTAAAGTCTGACGCACCTGCGTCCGATAAATATGAATATATGATTGTTCTAGATAAGACATTGTGGTCAATTGGCTGTGATGAATTAGAAGGAAATCGTATTTTAAGCAAAGACAGTGTGACCTGGAGACAGACAGCAGGTAACAGACCATGGCTTGCTGGTATTGTTAAAAAGGAAATGTGTGCGCTGTTACATGTAGATGCTTTAATCAAGATGTTTGAAAATGGTGTAAATCTCAAAGATCTTGATCAACAAGTGAGTGACTGATCAAATATTTAGTATCAGCACATTAAAAATTTTTTAAACTCTATTAAAATTGGTAATTAGATTGGAACGTAATGTTATGTAGCGATCTGTAAGGTGCAATTCGTTACAAAACGTATTCAATGATGAGGATTTTTTAGATGTCAGATAAAGAGCAGAAAAAAGAAGAAACTAGCGCAGTTAACAAGAAGAACGGTGAGCTGTTACGTTGGGTTACTTTCAAACTGGGAAATGAAATCTACGGCGTTAATGTAATGCAAGTCCGTGAGGTTTTGCGTTATACGGATATTGCTCCTGTTCCAGGCGCTCCATCTTACGTTTTAGGTATTATCAATTTACGTGGTAACGTTGTTACTGTTATTGATACTAGAGCTCGTTTTGGTATTCCTCCAGCTGAGGTAACCGATAACACCAGAATCATGATCATCGAGTCAGAGAAGCATGTTATTGGTATTTTGGTTGACTCTGTTGCAGAAGTTGCAGATCTTAATACAGCAGATATCGATGATACTCCTAATGTTGGTACTGAGGAGAATGCTCAGTTCATCAGTGGCGTATGCAATAGAAAGGATGATCTGTTAATCTTAATCGATTTAACCAAGCTATTTACTGAAACTGAGTGGAAAGAAGTAACTAACTTAGGTTAGTAGATAAATCCTTTCAAATTTATATCATAATAAGTTACCTCCTAAGAAAAATGCAGCTAGGTCTTAAGTCCTGACTGCATTTTTATTTATAAATTCCTAAAACTAAAAGGATCTAATTCAATCTATATGTATACAGTTCAGAATTACAGTCAATAACTTTATCAAAGTCTGTAATATGCATAGAGAAAACATTGTGATTAGCGTTTTTGATTAGGTAGAGCTTAGTTTTATTTAAAGAAGAGTAATACTCTTTTTGGAATTTGAATTTGAAGATCGTATCTGAATCAGAGAGTAGCATTCTGTCATAGATAAAGCGAGACTTAAAGTTATCGTCCTTATCTAAGGCATTGTAATAGCTTTGTAGTGCATCCAATTCCTGATTACAAGACTTGGCTGAACGCATGCAAGAGTGTTCATTAAAGATCTCTAGCTCCTCAAGAGTTTTACATAAATACTTTTCGCGAAATTCCAAAAAGTTAGTTACATCAATGCTTCTGAAGACTTTAAGAATATTATCATCTAAGCCTAAGTTCTCATCAAAAAGATTGATATTACCGTTAATAGCAACCTTAAGCTCAACCTTTGGCAATTTGTCGATTATAAGAGTGGTTACAAAGACACCTGCTGAATAGGCAATAAGATAGAAATTTTGGTATCTAGAAAAATCAAAATCAATCTTTAAATCATCATAGTCATAAAAGATCACCAGATCTTTTGATGTGGTTATACCTGCAAACTGTTTGTCGTCACAGCCCCATCCTGACATAAAGATAATCAGCTCTTTTGAGTTATTATTGATAAGAAGTTTTGATTTCATATGTGCTACTCAAATTTGTAAAATTTATTAAATTATATAAAACTAATCACTTTAGTAGGATTTATTATAATCGCTAAATGTGTTAATTTTACAACAATTGATTTTTGATCTATATCAATGCTTTTATGCGTAGGGCATAAGATTTTTTGCGAAGATTTAAAAGTAGTGATATATTTGATTGTAAATCAGATAGAAGAGAGCTTTATGCATTCATACTTAGACATGTCCATGATGATCGTAATCAGTACAGCAGTGGTGCTGCTACTGTTTATTCTTGTCTCTTTTATCTTAACCTCTCATCGCTGTTCAGTTCTTGAAAAAGAGAATGCTAAATTAAAAGCAACTACTGAAGAGGCATTAAAAGCCTTAAAAGAGCTTACAGATAAACATGAAGAACAGATACAGGCTTTTGAAAGAAAGGCTAAAGTATCTGAAAGTTCTATTCAGTATTTAACAGGAAAACTTCAAGACATTACCGATAAGCAAAATGACATTAACACTCGTTTTGACAATCTCAATGTAAAGTTAGAACAGCAGAAAAAAGAGTTTGAAAACAATTCTGTTGAAAATCAACCGATCATTCTGGCTAAAAGACTTCTAGCTCAAGGTATGAGCATTAATGAGGTTATAGCTAGAACTTCATTACCAAGCTATGAAGTAGAGATGTTAGCTAAGGTTCATAACTTCCAGTCTCCACCTCCTTCTGTAGTAGCATCAGGTCTAAACACAGCTCCTGTTCAATCAGCTGATATACCTCGTTCAATTGAAGATGAGGTTAATGCGCAAAGAGCCAAGTTTGCTCAACAAGCGATTAATACAGCTTTAAACGAACAGGGAACAAATCCAAGATCAACTCATCATGTAGCAAGTATGAAAGCGCGTGATGCTTATGGTATTGGAACTCGTTCAGCTTTACGTCGTCCAAGATAAGAATAAAATGAAAGATAAGCTATTAAAAGAGATCTCTAATCGAGCATTAGAGTTCAAATCACTTTATGCAAAATACCATGATATTTATGTAACCGCAGAATCATTAACTGCAGGTTTTATTGGAGCTTCAATTGTCGAAATTCCAGGAAGTTCAGCTTGGTTTGACAGAGGTTTTATTACTTACTCAAATGAAGCTAAGATGGAACTTTTAGATGTTAAAGATGAGACTTTAAAGACAGTTGGAGCAGTAAGTGAAGACACCGTAAAGCAAATGGTAAGAGGTGCTTTATTGCATTCATCACTGGCAACTGTAGGTGTTTCTGTAAGTGGTATAGCAGGTCCTGACGGAGGTTCTGAGGCAAAACCTGTTGGTACTGTCTGGATGGGACTTATGAGAAAGGGGGAAGAACCGATAGCTCACTGTTTCCATTTTACAGGTGACAGAGAAGAGGTAAGACTCAAGACGGTGTTAAGAGCTTTAGAAGGTCTTGCTGCCCTCACTCAAGGTAAAACTCTTAATTTTTCAGATCTATAGGCAAAGATATGTACACCATCGATAAACAGTTTGAGTTTGAATATGGTCATAGAGTGTGGACACAGACTCTTGATGAAAGATTCAGCCTTGATAACAGATGTATTTGTCGCCATCTGCATGGTCACCATGCAATTGTGAAACTGCATCTTGCAGCAAAAGAACTAACAGATGGCATGGTCACTGACTTCAAGCATTTAAACTGTTTCAAACAGTTTTTAGATGATGTATTGGATCATCGTTTTATCATTGACGAAAAAGATCCTTTGTTCTTATTAGATTCAGCCATCATCAATGATTATATTGATCATGGCTTTTACAGAACTGTTGACTTATCAACACTTTCTATCCCAGAAACACTTCCAGATGAGATAAAGCTGTCAGTTGTAGAAAAGTATGACAGCTTTGTGATTGTAGATTTCATTCCTACCTCAGAGAATATCTGCAAATGGCTCTATGATATTGCCAATGAGATGTTAGATGCTCTTAATGTCTATGTATCAAAAGTAGAGTTTCAGGAAACTCCTAAATCACACTGCTCTTATGAAGAGTAGTTAAAAACAGTAATTTTCATCATGTCAGCAAAATTACCTGTAGTAGAGATCTTCGACTCATTGCAAGGTGAAGGTCCATTTTTACATCCTGCCATCTTTTTAAGAACTGCTTTATGTTGTTTTAAGTGTAAAGGCTTTAACTGTTCTCTTATGGCTCCTGACGGTTCTACAGTTACAGGATGTGACACCATAAGAGCAGTATCACCTAAATTTAAAGAAAGCTGGACTTATTATGAGGACAGCCTAAGTCTTATAAAAGCGTTAGAAAAGCATGTAAAAACTTATCCTCATTCAAATTTTAAGCAAGATCTTGTTTTAACTGGTGGCGAGCCATTATTGCATTTTAATAATCCTGTTTTAATTGAATCACTAGAGCACTTTTACAGATTAGGTCATACTCTTACAGTAGAAACTAATGCCGCTCTTCCTATTGCTTTCGATAAAACAGTCTTAACTAAGGCTCGTTTTTCAATGAGTGTAAAATTGTCAAACTCAGGTGAGAGTCGTGACAAAAGAATAAACTACAGCACTATAAGAGCAATAGTCGATAATACAGAGCAGTCATACTTTAAGTTTGTTGTTTCAAAAGATACTTGGGAGCATGATAAAGAAGAGATCTTTGAAATCTTAGATAACACAGGTAGATCAATCCCTGTTTATTTAATGCCTTTAGGTGGAGATTTTAAAAGTCTGCAGAATAATACTCAATTTGTGGTAGAAAAGTGTATTGAACAGGGGTTTTTCTATACAGACAGGATACATATCAGAGCCTGGAACACTAAAGAAGGTGTTTAGGCTCTGATACACTCAAAAGTGTAAGTTATTCAGAAAGTACTGCTTTAGCGCTAAATGGTGCTATGGTAATTTCTTTCTCATCAAGAGGTAAGTCTGTAAACAGATCATTACCGTTTGCTTTAACCGAAATTGGTTGATTGATCCAGTTAAAGAAAACATCTATTTTACGTGAAGAGTTGTTGTCCTTAATTACAAAATGAGTAAAGTCATCATCATAAGTGATGCTCTTATCCCATTTTTGAACTTCGATGATTTTATCAATTCGGTTAAAATCTTTTGGTTCAAGCTCTTTTAAAGAGTCTCCTAACATCAGTACGCCACCTGAAACTAAAATTGCGCATAAGTGGAAGTTAAAGTCCTCTTCAGCTGCAATCTGATTTTCAAAGTTTCTAAGACACAGGCAATCAGGATCGTTAATCCATAACTCTCTGTTCATCCATTGTCTTGAGAAGGTCTCTTTGGCATCATGCTCAATCCAGAATCTTGTTCTTTGGATATCATCACTTACTCGCATTGCATGAACTAAACCTAAGCTAGGCCAGATAGGGGCATTGCAACCTAGTACAAAGCTGTCTTTTCCTACAACAGATAGAATTGCTTTTAAGCCTTCGCGGTAATTGTCTATCCTTGAGTTTCCTGATGCAAACTTGTAGCCATTGATAGCGCCCCAGTAACAGGCATCTAATTTGAAGTATTTTATATTGAGTTTGTCATGGAAATAGCTAAAGACATTCTGAATATAGGCAACAGCCTCTGCTTTAGAAAAGTCCAGTGGATACCAGTTTAAATCTCTCCAGCCTCCGTAGGTTATCTTATCTGCTGATACCAAATTTCCATCTAGTGCTGTAGCAAACCAGTCAGGGTGCTGTTTAAACAGTTCTGAATTCTCGCTTGCAATAAATGGAGCTAACCACAAGGCAGGCTTCTTACCTGCTTTTAAAATATCAGATACAACTCTTTCAAATCCTGATGGGAATTTATCAGTAAAGTTAAGCCAGTCACCCATATGTGTCTGATAGCCATCATCTAACTGCACATACTCAAGATTATCATGCTCTTTCATCTCATCAAGATTGGTATAAACAGCATGCTCGGTTAAATTTGCATAATAGCAGTACCATGAGCACCAGCCTGTAGGAGTATGGTCAAACTTTAATGGTGTGTGGTGAGTATTGATAAGAGATGCAAATTCTTTTAAGACTTGAGCCTTATTCGTTCCTTCTAAAATGGTGAAGTACTCAGATTCAATTACATCACCACATTTAAACTCTTTACCTTCAGTTAAAAGATCTATCTGTAAGCTTCCATCTCTGAAGATCTTAAAAAGACCAGTGTAATGTTCACAGGAGGTAAAGCCTAATAGATGCCATAAACCATCGTGCTTGAAGATTATAAAGTTATAAGCTTCTTTGTATTCTGGATTTCTATTTTTATGACTGTAAGGAGGTTCATCGTCTGGGCAACGACCGATGTTTTCTATATTTTTAAAAGTACCTCCAGTCTGAGAGAGCATCTGGAAACCTTCAGCATAAAGTTTGTCTTCAGGGTCTGCTACCTTTCCTGAGAACAGGTGAAGACTGCCTGTAAAGTCATAGGTGGTTACAAGTTTTCTTATAAGATACTCATTTTTACCTTTATTGATAATTGAAAAACTACAGTTGTTTGATGAATCTTTTAAGATCTTCAAAAGATAGTTATCAGACATTATGAAAATCCTTATTTGTGATGAATATATATGGGCAAAGCCTATAGGCTTAATCTTATTAGTAAAAGTCAACAGAGCTAACAAAATAGTCTCTACCATAGAACGATTGTAACAGTATGTAAAAACGATAGGTAGGTAAATTTTGAAAAAATGACAATGATCTGAATATAGTTTGTTTAATAAAATAAATAGTTTAAAAGAAAGTGTCTGTAATACAGGCTCGGTCTGCATCGACCGAGCTATATGATTATTTGTCTTTTTTAGGAGCAAACAGGAGACTGGCAACAATACCTACAGAAAGTGTAACAACAATCACAATCAGAGACGTATATACATCTATATCAAGACCGTAACCAGTTAAGTGTAAAGAAGCAGCTGCTGCCAGTTTGAAAGCTACAAAGAACAGTAGCACAATTACAGCTTTTTCTAGATATGCTAAGGCATTCTTTAAAGCATCTAGGATAAAGTACATTGAACGTAATCCTAAGATAGCAAAAATCATACAAGAATACACAATGAATGGATCTTTAGATACAGCAATCACAGCAGGTACTGAGTCAAAAGCAAACATCACATCAGAGGTCTCAACAATAGCTAAGCATAAGAACAAAGGCGTTGCATAAACAAGCCCCTTTCTCTTTAACACAATATGCTTATTCTCATCTTTTTTGAGCTCTTCCTGAACATGAGAGTTTGAAACAAAGAAATTATGACCGACTAACTTTGGGTATAGAGGAACAAAGAACTTAACGAACTTATAGGCAGGGTGATTTGAAAAGTCAGAAATGCCAGTGTTCTCTTTTTTCTTCATCATTAAGATTGCAGATAAAGCAACCATAATTGCGAAGATAATCTCCACATAAGCTCCTAATGAGAAGAGCTCTGTTCCAATTAAAACAAAGATGAGTCTGAAAACAACAGCGCCTAAAACTCCCCAGTATAAAACTCTGTGGGTATAACCTGATGAAATTCCAAACCATGAGAATACGGCCATGATGGCAAAAAGGTTATCTACAGAAATTGCCATTTCAAAAGCGTAGCCAGCAAAATACAAAGAAGCCACTTCTTTTGAAAAGTGATACCACAAGAAAGCTCCAAATAAACTTCCTACAGCAATCCAAAATATTGACCACATGGCTGCAGCTTTAACCGAGATAGGTTTGTCTGCACGGTGAGCAAATAAGTCGATTAAAAGACCTGCAATAGCAAGAAGAGAAAAGATAACAATAGACTCGGTTTCAAGTCCGATATGAGGTGTAGTTTGCATCAATGATCCTAGATAATTACCTGTATAAAAAGTCATACCAAGTGAAGAATGACATCAGACATATTACATTAAATATTAACAAGTATCTGCAAGTTTTTAAATGCAAAGAGACAATTTTATCTATCAGTAAAAGATAGATCTACCATAAAGAAAAATTACTCTTTAAAGACAATTCCTTCTAAAGACAGTAATTTTTTCTTAGCTTCAAGACCTCCTGCAAAGCCAGTAAGCGCACCGTCTTTACCTAGTACTCTATGACAGGGGATAATGATACATATAGGATTATGGCCTACAGCATTACCCACAGCTTGAGCTGACATGGCTTTTAATTTGTACTTATTTATAAGATTTTTCGCAATATCTCCATAGGTTAATGTCTTACCGTAACCTATAGTAGACAGGATCTCATAAACATTATGTCTAAAAGGTGTGGTATGAATTTCTATCTTAGGTAACAGTGACGGCCTTTTCCCTTCAAAGTAACTATCTAGATACAGTTTAGTCTTTGTAAATACTTCTGTTTCACGTTCGATGAGATCATCAAGTACAACAGGAATGTGTTTTTGAGATGAAAAATAAAGGGCAGTCAAGTTACTCTCAGTTCCTGTCATAGTTAAATCGCCAACAGGTGATAAGTAGTGAGATGTGTACATCATTTACGTTTGTGCCTTTAGAAAATTCTTAATTCAGGACAATTTTAATCAGCTGTGATGGTGTATTTAATCTTAAAGGAACACCTGCCCAAATACGAGTACCGTTAGTTACGATAACCTGCTCGTTATCAAGCCTGTAATAGCCACTGACAAGACCGCCGTTAGCTGCTGCTACAATCTGTTTTAAGCCAGGCATTAAACCTCCATGGGTGTGACCTGCAAGGGTAAGTGCTGATCTCTCTTTTAACTTTAGAGCAATTTTAGGCTGATGAATTAGAAATACTGTAGGAACAGAAGAATTTATGTCCTCTATAACTTTTTTGATATCAGGTGAGGCAAAACCATAGCGGGGGCTGACAGATCAATAAGACCGCAGAGATTTAAAAGTGGGGCTCCATTGTCATCAGTAATTACGGTTCCATCATTTTCTAAAAACTTGATGCCACCACGTGAAAAGTAATTTAACCACTCGGTATAGCCTGAATAGAACTCATGGTTGCCAGAGACAGCATAGATCCCATATTTAGCTTTAAGCTTAAATAAGATCTTGGTCATATGGTCAAGATAGGCAATATCACCATCAATAAAATCACCGGTGATTACGATTAAATCAGGATCTTCAGCATTAGTTCTTTTGACAATATCCTCAATCTCAGATTCTGTTGTAGGAGCACTGATGTGTAAATCAGCCAAATGAATAAGCTTAAATCCTTGAGCTTCTTTTGGCAGATTGTTGATTTTGATATTGTATGTAATATCCTCAGGTGGAGCAAAGCCATTTATGACACCTGTAATTCCTAAAAAACAGGCAATAACCAGCATAACTACAGCATACCTTGTAGAAAAAGCTGGAATTAAGTAACGATGAATGTTCAAACGAACAAGCTTAAAGATACCGTTTAGCATCATTCTAAGTAAGGTTAGAATACATAAAAAGATTGCTGAAAAATAGATGCTGTCAGAGATGATTGCAGGATATCTTGTAAGTTTAGGATCCATAAAAGTTCCACCTGTAAATAGGTAGAAATAGATCTTAAGTGAACCAATACCAAAGAGCAGTGCCAGAATAATTCTTACAGTCTTTGACAGTTTCTTTAAAGGTAAGACAAAGAACAGAATAATTAAAAATGCTTGAACAAAAGGATAAATTAAAAAAGCTAACATAATTAAATCAGTATTAATAGTTAAAACGTCATCAACAACGTTACCAAAATATCTTTAACTAGGAAACAAAAGCCTAGCTTATGTTACCTAGATTTAATTATCAAAACATACCTAATCGTGTCAGATGTATGCCAATTCTTTAAGCACTAGGATTAAGACATCCAAGAATAGATGGTCTTAAAGCTCCAGTGCTCTTACCTAACTCTAAAGGTTTTCTATGACAGAACATATAAGCAAAGAAAGCAAAGGCATGTGCTTCAATAAGTTTTGAGTTTACCCCTAGCTTGTCAGCACAAACGACCTCTACATGTTGTCTTTCCAGTAACTTTGTAAATCTCTGCACAATTAGAGAGTTATAAGCGCCACCGCCACATAAGATCAGGCGAGCAGAATCAATTTTGTATTTAAATAGGCTCTGTCTTATCGCATTTACAGAGGCTACCACAGTAAATTCCGTCAAGGTTGCAATTAAATCAGGAATAAAAGACTTATCTTGTGTTGCAAGCAGTAATTCTTCGGCGATGAACTCAGGATTAAAAGTTTCTCGACCAGTTGATTTTGGAGGTGGCAACTGTAAATATGGTTCAGATAGATATTTAGCAAGTAAAGCAGGGATGACTTTACCAGATCTTGCAATTTCTCCATCCTTATCAAAAGGCATTTTTAATAATAATCTTGTGGCTGAGTCAATAAGGGTATTAGCAGGTCCCGTATCAAATGCATCTAGGATAGAGTGCTCTGCATCTTTATCAATAACAGTAAGATTCGCAATCCCGCCTAAATTTAGCACCATGGATACTTTGTCCGCTGATGAAAACTGAATTCTGTGGAAAGCCTGGGTAAGCGGAGCTCCATTACCACCGTTAGCAATATCGGCAGCTCTAAAGTTATTGATAACATCAATTCCTGTGAGAGCAGCAACTCTAGGTCCGTCATCTAACTGAATTGAAAATCCTTTTTCTGGACGGTGTCTTACAGTCTGACCGTGACAGCCTACAGCTACTACATCATCCTTTTTAATACCGGCTTTCTTTATAAGCTCATTAACAGCTTTTGCTTCATATTCAGCAAGCTTTACTCTTGCAACTCCCGCTTTTTCAATTTCATTGTCTGTACCTGTGCAGAGACTGTGCAGCAACTGTTTTAGCTCTTCATCAAAATCTATACTTATAGAGTCTACAATCCTACTTTTAACGTTGTATTGAGAGTTTGAAGATTTCTGCTCATTTAGTGAGGCAGAGGATTCTTCTTTTCCAAAATCAACTAAAACAGCATCGATGCCGTCGACACTGGTGCCTGACATCAGTCCTATATAGTACTCTGACATAAAGGTCCTTTTTTAACTGAAAACAAGATTAAATGGAGTTAGAAGTCATTTTAATATAAAATAAAGGAATAATTGTCTGTTTTTGAAATTCATAAATTTAGGATATTAGTCAGATGTCAGATATCGAGAACGCATTACGTGAAATTGCTCGTGGTGCAGAAGAAATTATTCCATTAGACGAATTAAAGAAAAAACTTGAATCAGGTCGTCAGTTAACTATTAAACTGGGTATGGATCCTACCGCTCCTGACATCCATTTAGGTCACACTGTGATCTTAAATAAGCTCAGAACCTTCCAAAAGTTAGGTCACAAGATCGTTTTAATCATTGGTGACTTTACAGCATCAATTGGTGATCCTTCTGGAAAGAACTCAACCCGTCCTGAGTTACCTCGTGAGCAGATCATTGAAAATGCTAAGACCTATGCTGAACAGGCTTTTAAGATCTTAGATAAAGATTTAACAGAGATCCGCTACAACAGCGAGTGGTGTGAGAAATTAGGTGCTGCAGGTACCATTAAGTTAGCTTCAAAACTAACCGTAGCTCGTATGTTAGAGCGAGATGATTTCTCAAAGCGTTTTGCTTCAAAGCAGCCTATTGCTATTCATGAGTTTTTATATCCATTATTCCAGGGCTATGACTCTGTAGCTATTAAAGCAGATGTTGAGTTAGGTGGTACCGATCAGAAGTTTAACTTATTGATGGGCCGTGAGTTGCAAAAAGATGCCGGCATGGAGCCACAGTGTGTACTGATGATGCCTCTGTTAGTTGGTTTAGATGGCGTAGTTAAGATGTCAAAGTCTAAGCACAACTATATCGGTGTAACCGAAGCACCTAAAGAGATGTTCGGTAAGATTATGTCTATTTCAGATGATCTGATGTGGTCATACTATGATCTTCTGTCATTCAAGAATATTGATGAAATCAAGGCTGTTCACGACAAATGCAACAGTGGTGAAATGAATCCACGTGATGCTAAGATTGAATTAGGTCGTGAAATTGTAGCTCGCTACCATGGTGAAGATGCAGCTAATGCTGCTGTTGAAGGCTTTAAGTCTCAGTTTGCTAAAGGTGCATTACCTGATGACATCCCTGAGGTTACTGTAACTTCAACTACAATTCCAAATCTATTAAAGGACGCAGGTTTATGCGCTTCAACATCAGATGCTATGAGAATGATTAAGCAGTCTGCTGTTAAGTGTGATGGTAAGGTGATTACCGACAAGGGCGCTCCTGTAGAGAAGGGAACTGCTATTTGGCAGGTAGGTAAGCGTCGCTTTGCAAAGGTTACTGTTGCTTAATCGAGGTATGCAAATGACACAGGATGAATTAAAGGTAATGGTTGCTAAGGCAGCTTTAGAATATATTCCAAAGAATGCTGTTTTAGGTGTAGGCAGTGGTTCTACTGTAATGAAGTTTATTGAGCAGATTGGTCTTAATAAAGTTCCTGTTGCAGCCGCTGTAAGCTCTTCAAACAAGACCACAGAAGCATTAACCAAGATCGGTGTTAAAGTTGTTGATCCTAATAAGACAGAGCCTTATGAGGTTTATATCGACGGCGCTGATGAAGTTGATCCTAACTTTAATATGATTAAAGGTGGTGGCGCTTGTTTAACCCGTGAGAAGATCTTAACTTCAATGGCATCAAAGTTTATCTGTATCGTAGATAAATCAAAGCTAGTTGAGTGCTTAGGTAAATTCCCATTACCAGTTGAAGTGATCCCAATGGCTCGAGAGCAGGTAGCTCGTACCTTACGTACCTTTGGTGGTGATCCTGTATTACGTAAAGACTGCATTACCGATAATGGTTGTGAGATCTTAGATGTTCATGGTCTGCATATTACTGATCCAGTAGCTCTAGAGCAGAAAATTAACCAGATCCCAGGTGTTGTAACCGTAGGTTTATTTGCTTCTAAAGGTGCAGATATCGTTCTTTACGCAACTGAAGAAGGCGTAAAAGTTTTAAAGAGAAACTAATCTTTTAAACTCTTCATTTCAAGCTCAGGAGTTCTTTCCTGAGCTTAATTTCCATCCAATAACTTACTTATCTTCAATCCTTAGTTATTCCGTTAAAAAATTAAACTATCACTGATGATATACTTATACTAAGAAAGAGCTTTTTTAGGACAACAAAATGGAATTTACAAAGCAACTTCCAGATACCACAGATTTTGGAGAGTTAATTGACAATAATTGTATTTATGTTGATAAAACAGCAATTATCAATCAGTTTGCATCTAAAAAAGGTCCATTTTTCATTTCTCGCCCAAGACGCTTTGGTAAGTCAACTCTTATCAATACCTTACATGAGCTCTTTGCTCATGGTATAGAGAAATTTAAAGGTTTAGTTATTGAACCTTTATGGAAAGACAAAACTTATAAAGTACTTCATTTAGATTTCTCCTTATTTAAAGAAACACCTTCTAATGGTTCATTTAATAAAGATTTTATGGACAGCTTGAGGTTTTCTTTACAAAGAGCAGGAATTGAACCTACAAAAGAAAAAGTAGACTTTCCAGCCAAACTACTTGAGAAGTCTATTGAAAATGAAGATGAGAGAGCTGTTGTACTGCTAGTAGATGAATATGATGCACCCTTAACAGCTGTCTTAAATGATAGCAGTGAGTTTGAAGATAGACGTAAGATCTTATTTAACTTCTATATGACAGTTAAATCATTTCAAGTAAAATTCCGTTTTATCTTTATCACAGGTGTAACTTATTACTCACATACCTCAATATTCTCTGCATTTAATCATCTTACAGATTTAACTTTAGATAGCGA
>HF987946.1 GCA_000431835.1 Succinatimonas sp. CAG:777 | reverse complement strand
TTTGCTGAGGTTAGAGAAAAGAACCGTTACTACGTAGATAAGACACCTTACTTGAAACAGGTATTCTCAGAGGATGAAGCTGTAGATGAGAATTCTTTAATCGATGGTACTACTGTTTTGCTCTTAACAAGACCTAGACGATTTGGTAAGACCATGCTCATGAATATGTTTGAGTCTTTCCTAAATATCAATTACGAAAAGCCTGGTGATACCTCAATTCAAGACAAGTTCTTTAAAGGAACAAAGATATTAGAAGATCAAAAGTTCTGTAAAAAGTATATGGGGCAATTTCCTGTTATCTCCATTACCTTGAAAGATGTTTTAGGAGACAGCTATGAAGACGCTTATTTCCAATTGGCAGGAATTGTAGCGGATAAAGTTAATGAATACGGATTCTTGAAAGACAGTCCCGTTTTAAATGATGATGACAAAGATACATTCTCAAAGTTATCTAACAAAGACTTTTTGATAAAAAACTCAGCTCAAACTAGATATTACATAACCAAAGCCATTGCATCTTTATCTCTAATGCTCTATAAGCACTTTAATAAGCAGGTTTATATCTTAATTGATGAGTATGATGTACCTTTAGCTAAAGCACACGCAAAAGGTTTTCATGAAAAAATGGTTAACTTGATGTCATCTTTTCTAGGATTCTTAAAAGATCCTCAAAAGGATCCTCTAAAGAAGACCTCAATTATAAGTAAAGTAGTACTCACAGGCTGTTTAAAAGTAGCTAAGAACAGTATCTTTACCGGTGTAAATAACCTATACGTAAACACAGTAGCAGATCAAGAAACAGAATATACAGGTATCATTGGTTTTACCAAAGATGAAACTCAAAAAATATTAA
The DNA here is from genome assembly GCA_000431835.1 of Succinatimonas sp. CAG:777. Lineage (GTDB taxonomy): Bacteria > Pseudomonadota > Gammaproteobacteria > Enterobacterales > Succinivibrionaceae > Succinivibrio. Next base: position 1,079 of record HF987946.1, on the reverse strand, counting down.
AAGACTATGAGTTAGATGACTTTTCTCAAGCAGTAAAAAATTACTACGATGGTTACAAGTTCTATGACAAAGAGATGTTCTGTCCATGGGATGTGATTAGTTTTATAAGAAAGAACTTTAACTTTAAACAAACAGGTAATTTAGACAATATTAAGCCTGGAAACTACTGGGATAAAAGCTCATCTGACAGTGCCTTAGGAGAGTATCTAGGTTATCTTACAAACAATGACAACCAAAAGATGCAGAACTTAGTTAATGGTAAATCTATTAGTTTTCAATTAAACGATTCCATGAACTATGACACTTTGTCAGAGCATAAATCAGATGACTTCTGGTCATTACTCTTACATACAGGTTATCTGACAGTAGATTGGGTACAGACCCAAAAAGAAGAATTAGCAAAAGAAAATAATAAAGATATCTTTGTAAGAATACCTAACCTAGAGATACTTGAGTGTTTTGAAAACAATATATTAGATAGATTTGGGAAAATATTAAGTAAAGATAATCTAGCTTTAAACATAGCTAATGCCTTATTAGAAGGTAAAGTTGATTATGTACAGGATAAGTTAGGACCATTATTACGTTCATTTGTATCAGTAAGAGATACTGCAACTAAAGCTCCTCACGAGAATTACTACCACGGTTTCTTAAACGGTATTTTTACTAACTGTAAAGATAATCTAGGTGAATACCACTCTAACTATGAATCTGGTGATGGATATCCAGATATTCTCTTTAAAGACATTGACTGTAGAAAGGTAGCAATCATTGAGATTAAATCAGCTTCTGTAGGTTCAGATTTAGTAACCTTAAGTGAAACAGCACTGTCTCAAATAGAAGAGAAAAATTACTCTGAACCTTTTATGAGTAACAGAATGATTCAAAGCATCGATGCCTACGGAATTGCCTTTTCCGGTAAAAACTGTTTTATTTCTGTAAAGAAGCTCAAGTAGCAAAGTAAGTCAAAATAATAACAGGAACAGAATAATGAGCAACAAACAATTCTTAGCCTTACCAGTAACAGGAGATACCTTTGCTGAGGTTAGAGAAAAGAACCGTTACTACGTAGATAAGAC
>HF987945.1:7640-7877 GCA_000431835.1 Succinatimonas sp. CAG:777 | reverse complement strand
AGATTGCTTTAAGTCTGTTAGGTTAATTAAATAACTCTAAGATCCCCGGAAATCATTTAAATTTTCGGGGATTTTTTATTTCTTTGAACCTAAATTATGAAAACATCAGTCTTTACTGATAAAATCCATGCAGAATTTTAATCGAGGATTTTATATGAAAATTGGTATTATCTGCGCCATGGATGAAGAGACAGAATACTTTCTGTCTAAATTAGAAAGCTATGAAACTAAAAATGT
>HF987945.1:0-7565 GCA_000431835.1 Succinatimonas sp. CAG:777 | reverse complement strand
CTGCTGAAGGTAAAGAACTTGTTATCTCAAGATCTGGTATTGGTAAGGCTAAAGCTGCTACTGTAACCGGTCTTTTAATTGTTTTATACAATGTAAGCTACATTATCAATTCTGGTATTGCAGGCTCCATCTCCCCTACTCTACATATCGCTGATATCGTATTCTCAACAGATGCTACTTACCATGATGCTGACTTTACCCCATTTAATTATGCTAAAGGTCAAATGCCAGGAGAACCTGAGGTATTTAACGCAAACTCAGAGTTAATTGCCAAAGCTGAAATTGCAGCATCTACTATTCCTGAATTAAAAGATCATGTAAAAAAAGGTCTTGTAGTATCTGGAGATCAATTCATTAACACCCCTGAAGGTAAAGCAACCATTGCTAAAAATTTTCCTCAGGCCATGGTAACTGAGTGCGAAGGTGCTCCTATTGCACAGATCGCTCACGATTTTAATGTTCCATTCATTATCATCAGATCTGTATCAGACTGCGCTGATGAAAATGAAACTAAGACTTATGATTTTAATGTTAAAGTAGCATCAGAGAACAGTGCTAAATTAGTTTTAGCTATGATCAAGATGCTCTAGGAGAGAGTATGCCTGTAGAGCAGATCTTAAATGCAGCAAAAGAAGTTTCCATATCTGACTTTTTTGCCACATTTTTCTCAATTTTGCAGTATCCTGCTGTGACCTTGCTTACAGCAATGTTACTTGAGATTATTCTGCCTATAAACGCATCATGGCGCTTATCTAATTTGGCGCCTCTCTTCTCAAAGCTTGCTAAAAAGGTAAATAGACAGGAAAACTCACTAGGTCAAACTATCTTTTCAAGTGTGTTCTTGCCTTTTTTCCTTTTATGCATTGCTATCTTTACCATCCTGCTTTTAAGATTTTGTATAAACCATGACACTATTGTGTCACTTCTGATACTGCCTTTTTTACTTGAATCAAAACCAGTACTTAAAACAACACTTCAAGTAAAAAGATCACTTGAGCATGATGATAAAGAATTAGCTAAAAAGTATTTGCAAAAGATTATGCTTCGAGACTGTTCTAAACTCTCTTTTATGGGAGTATGCAAAGCTAACAGCGAAGCTGTAGCCGTAGGTCTTTTTGCAAACTGGTTCTCGGTGATGGTCTGGTATATGCTCTTAGGTATAGAAGGAGCTCTTATCATGCAGATGGTTGCAGTGATGAACAGATCATTTAGCTTTAAAGAAAAGAGAACCGAAACTTTTGGCATCTTTATTTATAAATTTGAACAGGCTCTTTTAGTCCCTAGTTTGATTGTCTACCTGCTCACCATGATCTTTTCAGTTCATATTGTCAGGATCTACAAAAACTTTATCAATCATTTAAAATTCTTGCCAAATCCTGTCACCTCACTTGTAATTGAAACTCTTGGATCATATGCTAATGTGTCTTTAGGTGGACCTCGTTACTACGAAGGTAAACTTGTAAGGCTTGCAAGAATTGGTGGTGAGAATGAACCTGACTTATACTCTCCATTAAAAATCTATAACAAACTAAGATTCTCTGGTATTCTCTTCGTTTGTTTCTGTGTTGTAGTCAGGATCTTTTTATATTCAGCTGCTTAATTTTATTCGTTATTACCAAAGCTATTAACGAAATAAGTTATTGCGATAACAAGTTAAAAAATTTACCCAAGATAAAGATAGTTATGTCAGATAAAGATAACAGCCAAGATTTTTTACAGTTATTAAAAGAACAGGAGCAGGAATCTCAAGATCCTGAGTTCTCCTCTTTAATTGGAGACTCAATTGGAGAGATCAAAACTCTTGTTCAGGATAAAGTAGAAAAGAGCTCTTCCCTTATTGACAAAAAACTTGCCAAAGCAAGACAGGAAGCTGCTGTCAGAAAATCTGAGGATGTAACCGATTCAGCCTCCTCAGGCTTTGTCCATATGGTTCAACCTAATGATGTCTTAGAGTTCCGTCGTCCTGGCGTACAGCCTTATGTAGTACAGAAGCTGCGTAAAGGAGAATACCCTGAAGCTGACTTTATCGATCTGCATGGCAAGACCATTGAACAGGCTTATGAACAGGTAATGCAATTTTTAGCTTTTGCTAAAAAGCATGAATTCAGATGCATTCTTATCATTCACGGTAAAGGCGAGAGATCAAATCCTAAGGCCTTGATGAAAAGTCATGTAGCCCACTGGTTAAAGCAGATCCCTGATGTTTTAGCTTTCCATTCAGCACCTGTTTGGAAAGGTGGAACCGGAGCCTTGTGCATTATCCTAAAGAAAGGCGATAAGGCATCTATTGTTAACCGCGAAATCTATCAAAAAAGGTAAGCAAATTTGAGCTTACCTTTTAGGTCAAATAGTCTAATTAAAGCAAGTCTCAGATCTAACTTACCTTTAGAGCAGCTGGTGTCACGCCAAAGTAGCGTTTGAACTCTCGGCTGAACTGAGAAACACTCTGATAGCCGACTTCTAATGCTGCCACATAAGCTTTCGCATTTTGAGTAATGATCATCTCTTTAGCTTTATTTAATCTGATCTTTTTAAGATACTGTACAGGAGTATCTGAGGTAACATCTTTAAAGAGGCGGTAGAATGATGACACACTTAGATTTACTTCTTTAGCAAGATTATCCACATCAATTTCTTGATTATAGTTTTGCTCTAAAACATCAATAACTTTGTTGATCTGTACTAAAGGTCCTGCCTGTAAAGAGAGTTTTAATAACAGCTCTGCCTGCTCACCACATAAAGCTCTATATAAAACTTCACGTTTTAAAGCTTTTCCCAAAACTTTAGCTTCATTCTCATCAGACAGGCATTTTAAAAATCTTACTAAAGAATCCTGAAAATCCCCATCCATAGTAGAGGGTCCGATTGGAGATGGAATGTGCTTTGAATCAAAAGTCTTTATTCTGCCACGTAAATTCATGATTTCAACTAGTTCACGAATTTCTTCAACTGAAAACCCAATAAAGATGCCTCTTACAGGGTCATCAAAACTTGCAAAAGTCTCACACTGAGCATGGATCATCATTGAACAGACAATGTAGTCTAAAGCTGAATACTCATAAGAGTGTTCTTCAAAAGTCATGCGCTTTTTTCCTGATAGCAGAATACAAAGTCCGGTTCTGTAGACAGTAGGCTCAGCACTTTTATAGTGGTAGCGTTTAAAATAGAAAACATTATCTAAAGGAGCATCTTTAGTACCTTCATCCATATTAGGAAAGTACTCTAAAGCTTTTGTAAATTCTTCCAAAGCACACCTCTCTTTTATAGAATTATGCATGATTTCAACTGTGTTTTCACTAATATGCTCTGATTTTGGTAGGATTAGGCAATATTTTGAAAATATTGTGTATATAAAGTTATATCTAAATGCACTAAATTAAAGACAGTAAAAGTAAGTCGTACTAGAAAAGTACAAGCTAATTTATCAAAACTGTTTATGCAAAACACTTGTAAAAGGAGTTGTTGTGAATTTTGAATTTTATAATCCAACTAAGGTTTTATTTGGAAAAGGCAATCTTGAGAAACTAGGCGAAGTTGTAAAGGAATACGGACACAAAGCATTGTTAGTTACAGGCGGCGGTTCTGTAAAGAGAAACGGTACTTTTGATAAAGCTATAGCTTCATTAAAGAAAGCTAATGTAGAAATAGTAGAGTGTGACGGAATTGAACCTAATCCAAAGATTTCATCAGTTAGAAAAGGCGTAAAGTTAGTTAAAGAGCATAACTGTGATGTGATTGTAGCTTTAGGTGGTGGTAGTACCATGGACTGCTCAAAAGCAATTGCGGCAGGTGCAATGTATGATGGTGATCCCTGGGATATGATTTATCATGGACAGGAAAATGTTTATATCCCCAAAGAAGCCCTTCCGGTAATTACAGTACCTACTCTGGCAGCAACAGGATCTGAGATGAATCCTGACGGTGTAATCTCAAATGAGGACACAAAAGAAAAATCTTTTGTTCACAGCGAAGTCCTTTACCCAAAAGTTGCATTAGTTGATCCTGAACTTACTTTAACAGTTCCACAAAACCAAACAGGCTACGGAATCTGTGACATCATTGTTCATATTACAGAAAGCTACTTTAACGGAGTAGATGGCACCCCTCTGCAGGATGCATTCTCTTTATCCACCATTAAAAACTGTATTTTTTATGGATTGAAGGCTTATGAAAATGGCCATGATCTTGAATCTCGTGAGCAGGTACAATGGGATTCCATTGTTGCTCTGAACGGATTTATCAGCTGTGGTACACATGGTGCTTTTCCTGTTCATATGATTGAGCACACAGTATCTGGTATCCATGACATTACTCATGGCGCAGGTTTAGCTATCATCAATCCTGCTTGGATGAAATTTACCATTAAGCATGGTGGCAATGTTAAGAAGTTTGTTGATTTTGCAACCTTCGTATTTAATGTAAAAGATACTGGAGATGATGAAAAGACTGCACTTGAAGGCGTAGCTAAATACGAAGACTTCTTAAGGAAGATTGGTTGCCCTAACCGCTTTAAAGATTTAGGCATCGACGATAGCAAGTTTGAAGACTACGCTGATATTACTTTAAAAGTAATTCATGATGAGAATGGCAATCTGCCAGCACGTCCTGCTCTAACTAAAAAAGACATCATTGAGATCTTAAATCTTGCTAAATAACCTTAGATAGAAATTTCAGGAAAATATTGACCTGAAAATAATTATCCAAAGGTACTAACCTTAACTTTTGGTAGTAGGATCGTCCTACTACCAAACTATTTTTTTAAGTTCTATGAATATTATCAAAGATAAAGAATTTCAAGGCGAAAGACCTCTTTTCTTTCAACAAGACTTAAGACTTGAAAACATTAAGATCTTAAACGGCGAATCTGCAATTAAAGAAGGACACAATATTGTTGCTGTTAATTCTTATTTCAACGGTAAATACCCTTTCTGGCATATCAACGATTTTGAAATTGAAAACTGCACTTTTGATACCGGTGCTCGTGCAGCCATCTGGTATTCAAACAATTTAAAAATGTCCAATTGCAAAATCATTGCGCCTAAGATGTTCAGACGCATGAAGGGTATAGCCCTTTTTAAAGTTGAATTTATAGATGCGCAAGAGACCTTATGGGATTGTGAGAATATTGCCTTAAAAGATGTAAAAGCCGTAAACGGCGATTACATATTTATGAACAGTTCTAATATCGCTGTTGAGAACTTTAACCTGCAAGGCAACTATTCATTCCAGAATTGTGAAAACATTACCATTAAAGATTCTGTCTTAGATTCAAAAGATGCCTTTTGGGAGGCTCATAACGTAGTTGTTGAAAACTCAGTATTAAATGGTGAATATTTAGGTTGGCATTCAAAGAACTTAAAACTTATTAACTGTAAGATAAGTGGCACACAACCATTGTGTTATGCTGAAAACTTAACTTTAGTTAACTGCACCTTTGATAAAGATTGTGATCTTGCCTTTGAATATTCAACAGCAATTGATGCAACTATCAAAGGCCATGTTACCAGTATAAAAAATCCTACTTCTGGCATAATTAAAGTACAATCAGTAGGAGCTATCATTCGTGATGAGAATACCAAAGCGCCTGATAATTGTGTTATAGAAGAAGGTTACAATGGCTGAGCATAAATACAATTTTGATGAAATCATAGACAGAAAAAACACCTACAGCTACAAGTGGGATCTTATGAAAGATCCTGAGGTCTTACCTTTATGGGTAGCTGATATGGATTTTAAAGCAGCTCCAGCTATCTATGAAGCTGTAAACAAACTTGCACAGCAAGGCTGTTACGGCTATGGTGTTGCTACTAAAGAATACTATGATGCCATTAGCAATTTCCATAAAAGACATTATGGTCAGCATGTAGAAAAAGACTGGATCTTATGCTCTACAGCAGTAGTACCAGCACTTACAGCGATTTTACAGTCTCTATCTTTGCCAGGTGATGAGGTAATTTTACAAACACCTGCTTATAACTGTTTCTTTGGTTGTATTAAAAATACTGGCTGTGTTTTAGCAGAAAATAAACTTATCTATAAAGATAATAAGTTCTCAATAGATATTGATAACTTAGAAGAGCTTGCAAGTCATGAAAAAGCAAGATTCTTACTCTTATGTAATCCACATAATCCATCAGGCAGATTGTGGACAAAAGAAGAGTTGCTCAAGATTATCGCTATTGCTAAAAAGCATAATCTTATTGTAATTTCAGATGAAATTCACTGTGACATCAGACCTAATGGTTCTGTTTTCCATGCGCTTACTACCTTAGATGAAAGCTTTAACGACAGGATCATTACCATGAGATCTGGCAGTAAGACCTTTAATATTGCAGGTCTTAAAAATGCCTATGTCTTTACTCAGAACAAAGGTTTTTTAAATCGCATCGACAGACAGTTTAATATCAATGAAATCAATGATCTGTCTCCATTTGGTATTACAGCTACTGTTGCAGCCTACAATGAATGTGATGACTGGATTGCAGAACTTAATGACTATATTCAGGATAACTACAAGTTATTAGTAAAGTTCTTTAAAGAGAATTACCCTGAAGTTCATGTCGCAAGTTTAGAGAGTACCTATTTAGCTTGGGTTGATTGCTCATGCTTTAATATGAGTGGCACAGAGATTAAGAGCACTCTTTTAAAGAAAGGAAAACTCTATGTAAATGATGGTGAGATGTATATGTCACCATATCCAAGTTTCTTAAGAATAAATCTAGGTTGTCCTAGAGCTTATTTAGAAGAGGCTTTAAAGAGATTTAAGAAGGCTTTAGGTTAGAGATTTTAGTTAAGGAAGGCATCGCAAACTGATTTTCTCAATTAGACAGTAGCAGAAATCTTACTTTGTAATCTGCTGCTGTTAATCTCATCTAAAATATCAAATCCATCACCTGTCTCATGGATTTTTTCATAGGTTAAAGCCTCACCTTTCATTTGACGACGAAGTTTCTCCTGCTTTAATGGAGTTAATTCAGAAAAAACTTCAGGTGAATAAGTTCTTTCAAAAGGAACTAATGGTTCTGCACGTAAGCACTCAGACAAAAATACTTGAGTCATACCATAATTTGCAAATTGTTCAGTAATTGCCTGAGCTCTGTCAAAGTCTGAAGTTTCAGCATATTTTTTTTGCTCTGGCAGAAGGTTGAATTTTCTTCTTAAATCCTCTTCTTTTAACTTAGATTCAGAAGATGAGAACTCTGGATTGTCAGTCACGTCATGAGACAACATAGCTAATAGCAGAGCAAAATCAGCATGATCAGAGGTCTGAATATCCTGATTCAGACGATTACCAAGCTGTAGTTCATCTACTAAAAGTTGATTTCTGATCTCATGAGTGAGCATGAAATGATCTCCTAATTACCTTACATATTCTTATCGGCAAAATTAGAAAATCTTTAAGTAATATTTTGAAAAATAAAGAGAAAAGAAAACCTCAGATGTAGATACAGCTGAGGCTTTGATACTAATCCCAACCCCTGCAGGAGGAGATGGGATTGGGACTAGATGCTTTAATTAACCTAACAGACTTAAAGCAATCTGTGGACGGCTGTTAGCCTGAGTTA
>HF987944.1:78048-80093 GCA_000431835.1 Succinatimonas sp. CAG:777 | reverse complement strand
TTTTTAAACATATGTCAAACATTTTTTTTAACTTTTTTCATCTGAACTCTTTGTCAGCATTATAGTTCAAACTTTTCAAGTGAAACAAATCCGAATTCTTTCACCATTTTCTCACGATCCGTATAGTTCTTAAGAACCCCCGTATAGAAAGCTTTGTTCTGAATTCTTTCTGTTTCTATATACTTAGCTTCCTTAACTACGTCTTTCACTCTGCGTCCAATTGCTTCACCTGAATCTACATATCTCACTTCAGGTAATAACTCTTCTAAGACATCTTTTACAAATGGATAGTGAGTGCAACCTAAAACTATTGTATCTGGTCGCTCATCTTTAGATAAACTTGTAAAAGGTTTTATGATCTTTTCTATTCCTGCTTTATCTACTACACCTGTTGATAATCTGTCTTCTGCTATTTCTGCTAAATGAGCATCTCCAACTTTGATTACTTTACAGTCACTTGCAAAATTCTTAATCAGATTGTTGGTATATTCCCTTGATAAACATCCTGGAGTTGCAAGCACTCCTATGATCTTGTTTTTTGATAATTTGGCAGCAGGCTTTACTGCTGGCACCACACCTACAATTGGTAATTTTATGTTTAGTCGCAATTCAGGAAGTGCAACTGTACTTGCTGTATTACAGGCAACTACAATGGCACTCAGATCAAATATCTTGCTAGCTTTTTCTAAAAGAGCTTCAATTCTTTTGATTAAAAAATGATCTCCTTTATTTCCATAAGGAAAACATTCATTATCAAATAGATAATAAGCTTCAACATCAGGATTTAGAGCTTTAACTGCTTTATAAACAGACAAACCTCCAACTCCTGAATCAAAAAAAAGAACTCTTTTTGCTTTGACTTTAGGCTCTGACACTTTAAGATCTCAAGTAATATTAAATATAGGACCGAAAGATATGCTAAAAACTTTAATAGGAACAACCGATCCTCAAAATTATTCACAATATCTTAATGAAAAAATCGATAATGTGGTAAGTCTATTTAAAAAAAATAATTTGCAAATTCCTTCCCATCAGGTTTTCGCTTCTCCTAGTGAATACTACAGAATGAGAACCGAGTTTTCGATTTATTTTACTAATGATTACACCGATTTTACCTTCTGCATGTTTGAACCTAAGACCAAGCCTAAGAAAAGAATTGAATTAGCTTCATTCCCCGTAGGTTCAAAAGCAATTAACAAAGGTATGGAGCTGCTAAAAAAATACCTAATGCAGTACCATGAGTTAAGCTTCAAATTATTTGAAACAGATTTTCTTTCTAATCAGAAAGATGAACTTGTTATTGCTCTAAATTTCCATAAAAAGATCGATGAGGATAAGTTCAAACTAGAAGCTTCAAAATTAAAAGCCGACTTCTTAAAAGAAGGTTTATCCGTTAATTTTATTGGAAGAGCTAAAAAACAATCAATTCTTGTAGATACTGATACAATCCTTGAAACCATTCATACACGAGACAAAGATTTCTACCTCTACCAGGTAGAAGGCAATTTCTCACAACCAAATATTTATGCCTGTCAGAATATGGTTCAGTTTGCTCGTGATTGTTGCACAAACTGTTCTGATGTTGACTTAATCGAACTTTACTGTGGAAGTGGTACTTTTACAGTTTGTTTAGCAGATCTCTTTAGAAAAGTTATGTCAACAGAAGTATCTAGAGTACCTACTGCAACAGCATTAAAAAATATCGAAAAAAACAATATTACTAATACCAAGATTGCAAGATTAAGCGCTGTAGAAGTAGCACAGGCTCTAGAAGGTGTTCGTGAATTTAATCGTCTTCGTTTTGCAAATATCGATATTAAAGAGTACAACTTCAACACTCTTTTAATCGATCCTCCAAGATCTGGTCTTGAATACAAAGAAGCTTTAGATTTCACCGCAAGATTTGACAGAGTTATCTACATTTCTTGTGGACCAGAGTCATTAGTAAAAGATCTTACTTATCTAACTAAAACACATAAGATCACTAAAATAGCTTTCTTTGATCAGTTCCCATATACAAATCATTTAGAAACAGGTGTGCTCTT
>HF987944.1:57382-78012 GCA_000431835.1 Succinatimonas sp. CAG:777 | reverse complement strand
TGTGCTCTTAGAAAAGATTTAACTTACGATTTAGATTATTGGTATTATTTTAAATGACAAGTCTTATTTGACTTTGACTGTCCTAAAGAAAAGGTGCCAAAAGGCACCTTTTCCATTTTTAGATATCGAACGTTTACTGAATATCTAAATTACTTATAACAATCTGGTAGAGGGATCTGAGCTACACCAGAATCAACAGCAGCTTTTGCTACTGCAGATGATAACTTCTCCTTTAATCTTGCATCCATTGGCTTTGGTATTAAGTAATCTCTACCGTACTCTAAGTGATCAACCTGTGCAGCCTTAACAACTTCAGCAGGAACAGGCTCTTTAGCTAGATTACGTAGAGCGTTCATAGCTGCTTTCATCATTTCTGTATTGATGCAGGTTGCTCTTACATCTAAAGCACCGCGGAACAAATATGGGAAGCATAACACGTTGTTGATCTGATTTGGATAGTCAGAACGACCTGTACCCATAATGATATCAGGACGTAACTTTGATACAACCTCAGGATCAACCTCAGGATCTGGGTTTGAACAAGCAAAGATTACAGCATTCTTTGCCATGTGAATAACTTCCTGATCATCTATTAAACCTGGACCTGAAACACCTAAAAGCACATCAGCATTTTCCATAGCCTCTTTTAAGGTCTTAGGACCTGCATCATTGATAAATCTTGGCTTTTCACCATTGTTGTACTGAGGACGATCTGATCTGATAACACCATGGCGGTCTACCATGAAGAAGTTTTCTTTCTTTGCGCCACACTTAATTAAGAAGTCTGAGCAAGCGATACCTGCAGCACCTGCGCCTACGCAAACAACCTTACAATCCTCAATCTTTTTACCCTGTAACTCTACTGCATTTAAAATACCAGCGGTTGTTACAATTGCTGTACCGTGTTGGTCATCGTGGAAAATAGGTACTTTACAACGCTTAATTAACTCGCGCTCAATTTCAAAGCACTCAGGAGCTTTAATATCCTCTAAGTTAACGCCACCAAAGGTATTGGCAATACATTCGACAGTTGTAATAAAGTCTTCAACACTCTTGTTATCAACTTCGATATCAATTGCATTAATATCAGCAAAACGCTTGAAAAGTAATGCCTTACCTTCCATTACAGGCTTAGATGCTAAAGGACCTAAATTGCCTAAACCTAAAATCGCTGTACCGTTTGAGATAATTGCTACTGAATTGCCCTTACCTGTATAGCGATATGCGTTCTCTGGATCTTTTGCAATCTCTCGAACTGGCTCTGCTACACCAGGGCTGTATGCAAGAGTCAAATCGTCAGCTGTCTCAGCAGGCTTAGTGATCTCTATTTTAATCTTTCCTGGCACAGGATTCTCGTGATATGCCAAAGCTCTGTCGTGTAATAATTTAGCATCGTGTGACACAATAACACCTCGTTGTTTCGTACCTAAAATTAGCTATTTCTTTTTCTTTATTCTTAAGAATAGTTGATAGCTTCCCTGACAGATAATATTCCTAGGTTAAAATTCTGAAAAAAACTCAAAATTGTGATGTAGAAAACTATTTTTCGTGTCATTTCAAATAGTAGTCTAACATTTCAGAATTTGAATTTCTGTAAAAAGTTGATAAAAAGTTACAAATTGAGAAATTTATCAAAAAGAGTTTTGATTTTTTGAAGAATGGAAGATTGATACTTGAAGAGGATAAATTATTGACTGTTTTTTAGTGAAATTGAGCTTATAAAAAAAAGCAGATCATACGATCTGCCTTTTTTTTGCGATTAAAGCTTTAAGATTAGTGCTTAACAGCAAAAGCTGAAATACCACCGAAACGCTTCTTAAATGCCTCAACACGTCCACCAGTATCAACAATCTTCTGCTTACCGGTGAAGAATGGATGGCACTTAGAGCAAACATCTAAGCTTAAATCGTGACCTGCAGTAGTACGGATCTTGAATGTGTTACCGCATGAGCAACGCACATTAACTTCCTTGTACTCTGGATGAATATTCTCTTTCATTTGAACCTCATTGCGTGTCGCGCTTTCAGCCACATTTTGCGCCGAATACCACACGCCTAAATAGAAACGGTGGCTTATGATAGTTGATTAATCCTAAATATGCAACATAAAAAGCCATTAATTTTCGTCTAAAAAGCCCTTTTTTATGTTCGTTCCTCTATAATGCCTGTCATGAATAACACCGACACTACTATTTCCTACACCATCGTTAATGTTGCGGTTAACAGACCGCTCTTTAGAGATTTCGCTTATAAGGTTAATGGTCTTATAGGTGAAGAGTGTATTGGGTCAAGAGTGCTCATTAATTTTTCAGGACTCTCTCAAGTTGGCGTTATCACAAAGATTAACCCTGATATAGATTTTGATAAATCAAAACTAAAAGAAGCTAAACTTTTAGACAAAAAAGCCATCATTCCCAAAGATGTTATTGATGTACTACAATTTGGAAGCAACTATTACCAATACCCATTAGGACAATGCTTTAATGTAGCTCTGCCCAAACTTTTAAGAGATGGAGCTCCTTTTTCTTATGAGCAAATCCCTGCACTAAGACTTGAAGACAATTTAGATGAGAAAAAGATATCTAAACTAAAGTCAAAAGAACAAATCGAAATTATAGAAGTTTTAAGGCAAGGCTCTGCAAGACGCAAGGAATTAAGAGAAAGAGGTTTTTCTAGTACATCAGAAAACGCCCTTATCAAAAAAGGTCTTATAAAGTTATTTAATGAAAACATAGAGTCTAATAAGTTCTATGAAAATGCAAATGAGATTTTAAAAGAAACTCCCCCAAAGCCTAATTTAGAGCAGCAAAACGCTATCTTGACCATTTCTAATTGTCATGGTTTTAATACATTTTTACTAAACGGCATTACAGGATCAGGCAAGACAGAAGTTTATCTTCGAGTAATTGAGAATGTTTTAAAAGAAGGTAAGGCTGTTTTAATTTTAGTTCCTGAAATAGCACTTACACCACAAACCTTTGATAGATTCTATAGACGTTTTAACGTTCCTGTGTCTTCTATGCATTCAGCCTTATCAGATAGAGAAAGACTTGATGCTTATATAGATATGGCAACGTCTAAGTCAGGCATTTTAATAGGAACTAGAACTGCTTTATTTACACCTATCCCTAATCTTGGATTAATCGTGATTGATGAGGAACATGATAGTTCTTTTAAGCAGAATGATTCATTTAGATATCATGCAAGAAACTTAGCTATTATGAGGGCAAAATTAAATAATTGCCCTATAGTGCTAGGTTCGGCTACTCCAAGCTTGGAGACTATCTACAATGTTCAAAAAGGTGTTTATCAAAAGATTGACCTTACTATAAGAGCAGGCGGAGCTACTGTTCCTAATTTTGAGCTTATAGATTTGAGAAACGAGCCTTTAACAGACGGTCTTAAGACCGGAATCTGTCAGACTCTTGAAGATGAAATTGGTGAAGAAACAGCTAAAGGAAATCAGGTCTTACTTTTTTTGAACCGACGTGGTTATGCCCATCATTTGGTTTGTCATCAGTGTGGTCATGTTTTTGTCTGTCCTAATTGCGATAACTTACTTACTGTGCATAAAAAAGCTAACAGACTGCAATGCCATGTATGCGAGAACTTTTATGAAATTCCCAAGACCTGCTATGTATGCGGAAATGATGAACTCGTAGAACAAGGTTTTGGTACTGAACAAGTAAGTGAATTTTTAGAACATCGCTATCCTGACATTGGTGTTGAAAGGATCGATAGAGATTCTGTCACCACTAAGAAACAACTTGAAACTAAGTTAAATAGAATCAGACAAGGAACATCAAAAATTATGCTAGGGACTCAAATGCTAGCAAAAGGACACGATTTTCCAGATGTAACTTTAGTAGGTATCTTAGATGTTGATTCATCATTATTTTCAGACGATTTTCGCTCTTTAGAAAATACAGCTCAGCTGTTAACTCAGGTATCAGGACGTTCTGGTAGAGGTAAAAAGCAAGGCAAGGTAGTAATTCAAACCCACCACCCTGACAACTTGCTAATAAATCAACTAATTGATCCTAACTGTAACTATATGACTATAGCAGATGATCTTTTAGAAACTAGAAAATCAATGATGTTACCTCCATTTTCAAGTCAGGCTTTTATTCTTTGCAATAGTCAAAATCGAACTAAAGCATTTAACTTTTTATCAGATGTATACAGAAAACTTAATAACCTCAAAGATGATTACCCAAATTTAGCGCTTACTCACGTTCTGTCTGATAAAATGGAGAAAGTTCAAAACAGATACCATTTTCATATATTAGTAACTAGCATCAATAGAAAAGCACTTAATTTATTTCTAACTAATGTTAGAAAACTCGTTTCTGAAGAGTCTCTTCCAAATGACGTACGTTTTGCTATCGAAGTCGATCCGATAACGATGTATTAGATTATGTATAAAATGGCTTTTGTGTTATTCTTTGACATCAAATTCATCTATAACTGAAAATTACATACCCTAGGTGTGGTTATGAAACAACTTATTGAAAATCTTATTAAAAACAGTATTTCTTCTCTTGATAAAGACGGAAGTGTAAATCCAAATTTAGTTGCTAACATTCGTGTAGATCGAACAAAAGACAGAGCTCACGGTGATTTTGCAACTAACATTGCAATGATTTTGGCAAAACCTTTAAAGAAAAATCCTCGTCAAATCGCTGAAGATATTATTGATTCTCTTCCTAAAGATGATCATATAAGCAAGGTTGAAATTGCAGGTCCTGGTTTCATTAACTTCTTTGTTAACAAGGATGCTATTTCTAAAGCACTGAAGGATATGAGTGCTGATCCAAGATTAGGTATTCCTAAGGTAATAACACCTAAGACCATCGTTGTTGATTACTCAGCTCCTAACGTTGCTAAAGAAATGGCTGTTCACCATATCAGATCAACTGTTATCGGTGATGCTGTAGTAAGAGTTTTAGAGTTTTTAGGTAACAATGTAATTAGAGCTAACCACATCGGTGACTGGGGAACCCAGTTCGGTATGCTTATCGCTTACCTTGAGAAAAAAGAAAATGAATCAGGTCAAGGTATGGATCTTAGCGACTTTGAAGCATTCTATCGTGAAGCTAAAGAGTGCTATGACACTGATGAGGAATTTGCAGTTAAAGCACGTCATTATGTTGTGCTTTTACAAGGTGGCGATGAATACTGCCGTAAGATGTGGAAAAAGCTAGTTAATATGACTATGGTTCAGAACCAGAAGTTATATGACAGACTAGACGTTACACTATCTGATAAAGACATCATGGGTGAGAGCTTATACAACGATATGTTACCTGAAGTTGTTGAAGATCTGATGAAGCGTGGTATCGCAGTAGAAGATCAAGGGGCCGTTGTTGTTTACTTACCACAGTTTAAGAATAAAGAAGGTAAACCTTTAGGAAACATCATTAGAAAGAATGATGGTGGTTATTTATACACCACAACTGATATTGCTTGTGCTAAGTACCGTGCTCAAACTCTAAAAGCAGACAGAATTCTTTACTTTACAGACTCAAGACAACAGCAACATTTAGAGACTGTTTGGGCTATCTGTAAGAAAGCAGGTTACGTAGGTGACAATGTATCAATGGAACACTGTCCATTCGGTATGATGTTAGGTAAGGATGGTAAGCCATTTAAGACCAGATCAGGTGGTACTGTAAAACTACGCGATGTTTTAGATGAAGCAGAAGCACGTGTAACTAATCTTCTAAAAGAGCGTAATTCAACTCTGTCAGATGAAGAGAAAAAACAGGTTATCCACAATATCGCCATAGGTGCCGTTAAGTACGCAGATCTATGCAAGAACAGAACAACAGACTACGTATTCGATTGGGATCAGATGCTGTCATTTGAAGGTAACACAGCTCCATACTTACAGTATGCATACAGCAGAATCAGAGCTATCTTTAGAAAGGCTAAAGATCCTTCACTAGGTGATATAAAGATCACTTGTGATGCTGAAGAAGATTTAGCAAACAAGTTATTAGCTTTTGCTGAAGCTGTTCAGAGCGTTGGTGATAAGACTTTACCTAACTTACTGTGTAACTACATTTTTGAGTTATCAAATCTGTTCATGCATTTCTATGAAGCTTGCCCTATTCTTAAGGATGATGTACCGGAGGATGTAAGAAAGAGCCGTTTAGCTCTATGCGACTTAACCGCAAAAGTTCTAAAACAAGGTCTTTCACTGTTAGGCATTAATGTTATGGAGCAGATGTAACAATTATGGATGACAAAAAGCCAAATAGTGTTTTTGTAAATAAACTTAGAACTATTGTTCCATTATTCAAACAGTTTGGTTCTAATCTAACTAAAAATAAGTTAAAAGGAAAAAATCTTTTATCTTTAGTTGTGGCTATATTGGCTTTTATCATTGTCGTTTCAGTAATTGTCACCAAATGCTCTTCTTCAAATGGAGTTTCCATAAATAATACTGATAATAGCAGTATTGTCTTAGAAGATAATGTAGATTCAAACTCAGACTTGAATAGCACTGAGGATAGTAAAGCTTTATCAATCTCATCTGAGAATTCAGAAAATAGTGTTTCTTATGAAAACGCTACAACCGACAATGAGGTTCCTACTGAAAACGAGAAAAAAATAGAAACACAATCTGATACTGAGACTAGTATTCCTTCAAATTCATCCTCATATGTAATGTATTGTGGAAAGTTTTCCTCAAGTAAGAGCGCTGAAGAGACAAAAGCTAATATTGCTATTTCTACAGGACTTAGCTCAAAGATTATTTCTAAAAACTCTATTTATTCAGTGCTACTAGGACCTTTTAATACTAGAGACGAAGCTGTAAATACCTTTAATAAACTCGACTCGCTAAAACTTATTGACGAGTGCGACCTTGAAGAACAAAACTAGGAATTTAACGTATGACAACCATTGTATCTGTTAGAAGAAATGGCATTGTTGCTTTAGGTGGTGACGGTCAGGTTACCATGGGACAGAGCACCATCCTAAAAGGAAATGCCATCAAAGTACGTAAAATTTTTCATAACAAAGTAATCGCAGGTTTTGCTGGATCCACAGCAGATGCATTTACTCTTTTAGATCTTTTTGAAAAAAAGTTAGAAGAACACCAAGGTGTTTTAGAAAGAGCAAGTATTTCGCTTGCAAAACTATGGCGTTCTGACAGAGCTTTAAGAAAGCTTGAGGCAATCCTAATTGTTGCTGACAAGAGTGATTCTCTGATGATTACCGGTACTGGCGATGTTGTCAGAATGGATGATGACATTCTAGCTACAGGATCTGGAGGAAACTATGCACTAGCTGCTGCTAGAGCTCTTGTCCAAAATACAGATCTATCAGCTGTGGATATTGTGAAAAAATCATTAGATATTGCGTGCAACATTTGCGTATTTACTGATTCATTCCATACTATCGAAACCATCGATTCTAACCAAAACAGTTAAAATAGCAGAGAAATACTATGTCTGAATTGACACCTCGTGAAATTGTTAGCGAATTAGATAAATATATTATTGGCCAGAAAGAGGCTAAAAAAGCTGTTGCTATCGCTTTAAGAAACAGATGGCGCAGAATGCAGGTATCAAAAGATCTTAGAACAGAGATTGTTCCTAAGAATATCTTAATGATTGGTCCTACCGGTGTTGGTAAAACAGAGATTGCTAGAAGATTAGCAAAACTTGCTAATGCTCCTTTTGTAAAAGTTGAAGCTACTAAATACACTGAAGTAGGTTATGTAGGTAAAGACGTTGAATCAATCATCCGTGAACTTGCTGAAGTTTCTATGAAGATGGTTAAAGAAGAAGCTTTCAAGCATAACAAGACAAAAGCTGAAGATGCTGCTGAAGAAAGAATTCTAGATGTTCTCTTACCAGCTCCTAGTGCTACAGATGAAGAAAAACAGCATTCATCTGCAAGACAAATGTTCAGAAAGAAACTAAGAGAACATGAGCTTGATGACAAAGAAATTGAAATTGAGATTGTAGACAGAAGTCCTACTGTAAATGTAATCGGTGGTGCTCCTGGTATGGATGATCTTAACGATCAGTTACAGTCAATTTTTGATTCAATGAGTTCAAACAAGAAATCTGCTAAGAAGATGAAGATCAAAGAAGCTTTCAAGATCTTAACTGAGGAAGAAGCTTCTAAGTTAACTCAAAACGACGATCTAAAAACCAAAGCTATTGAGCTTGCTGAAAATAACGGTATTGTCTTCATCGATGAGATCGACAAGATCTGTCAGGAAAGCCAAGATAGAGGCGCTGTGTCTAGACAGGGTGTGCAAAGAGATCTTCTGCCTTTGATTGAAGGTTCTTCAGTAAATACTAAATATGGCATGTTAAAAACTGATCATGTTTTATTTATAGCCTCAGGCGCATTCCAGATGTCAAAACCTTCAGACTTAATTCCTGAGTTACAAGGTAGACTTCCTATCAGAGTTGAATTAAAAGCTTTAACTGCAGGTGATTTTGAGAGAATTCTAAAAGAGCCTCATAACAGCTTGACTAAACAGTATGAAATGCTGATGAAAACCGAGAATGTTACAATTAAATTTGAAGACAGTGCAATTTCAAAGATTGCTGAAGATGCTTTCAAAGTTAATGAAAAAACAGAAAATATCGGTGCTAGAAGATTGCATACTCTAATGGAAAAGATCTTAGAAGAGATTTCATTTACAGCTCCTGATAAATCAGGTTCTACTATAGTCATCGATGACAAGTATGTAGATGAACACTTAGAAGATCTTGTTCAGAACGAAGATATCAGTAGGTATATTCTCTAGTGTCTAACAGCAATTTATCACCAAAAGAGCAATTACTCCTGCAGCAACTACAGGAGTTGTCTTCTCTTTGTGAAAGAACATCTCAAAAGATGATCCTTCTAGAACAAACTTTGTCTGCTAAAGATAAAGAACTTACCTCATTACGAAGAGACATGGTGAAACTCCAAGAAGAAAACCAACATCAAAAAGAAGTTCTTCAAACTTGGAGGCAACGTCTTGAATCTACCCTTAGTCAGCTTAACGATCTAAATTAGTTAAGCTACTTTCTTTGCAGGAGACAACCTGATAATTGCAAACAGGAAAGCTCCTGTAATAATTCCTGCAGCAAGTGCAATTAAATAACCTGATAAATGCTCTGACAGAGGTATTACAAAAATTCCTCCATGAGGAGCGTAGTTTGCGCATCTAAAATACATTGAAATTCCACCTGCCACAGCAGAACTTACAATACATGCAAACTTCATTTTTACAGGATTATAAGCAAGATA
Organism: Succinatimonas sp. CAG:777; assembly: GCA_000431835.1. Taxonomy (GTDB): domain Bacteria; phylum Pseudomonadota; class Gammaproteobacteria; order Enterobacterales; family Succinivibrionaceae; genus Succinivibrio. The sequence continues at coordinate 68,749 of HF987944.1, read as the reverse complement.
AGGGATCACACCTTCAGTGATGAAAACTAAGCCCTTGCCTAAAGCGATAAACGAATTCTTACGTTCCTTATCTGAATATACTTGTGGTACTAGTATTGATGAAACGCCTGCAGCTAGAGGAGGTACCATACCACCTGCCATAATTGAAGCCATAATCAAGGTTCCAGGTCCTGTTTCAGGCAAACAGTCCGCTAATAGCAAAACGCCAATTGCATAAGCAGTTTTATTCAAAGGTCCACCCATGTCAGCAGACATCATTCCAGAAAGGACAGCTCCCACTAAAACTAACATCGGTGTTGATGCCTCTGAAATAAAGGACTGTACATACTCATTCAAGATCTGAGATGGAATATTTGTAAAGAAAAGAGCAATACAAGACGTTCCTAAGGCACCGATTAATGGGTACAAAATTAAGGCCACAATGGCATCATGACCTTTAAAGAACCTTGTACAGAACGTGGTAGCAATTAAAGCTACAGCTCCTCCTACGAAGCCATTTATAACTGCTCCTATAACACCAGACGAGCCAAGATCAGCCATGACACCGCCTGTAAATCCTGCAACAAGAGCAGTTCTTCCTCGAATTGAGAATGCAATAAATGCACTTAAAATTGGGAATAACAGGGTACCTATACTATAACCAATTCTATCTAGGAAGAAGCCTAATTGAGTACCTTGTATGAACTCAAGTCTTGCAAGAGCTGATAAGATGCCAGCTGTTGCTGCAATAGGCATAATATAGGTCATTCCACTCATTAAATGGCGATACAACCTCATGAAGATTGAGGTTGAGTTATTTAAAACACCAGTCTGATAGAGAGGACACTTTGGATCAAGAGCTTCCTCAATTAACTCTTGAGGTTTTCTAATGCCATCAACAACACCAACACGAATTAATGGTTTTCCAATAAAACGGTCCATCTCCACAATTCTGTCAGCAGCTACAATGACAGCTTTTGCTTTAGCTATATCCTCAGGAAGCAGACGGTTTCTATTGCCAGCAGCACCATCAGTTTCAATTTTTATGCTGATGCCTAATTCTTTAGCTTTATTCTCTAAAGCCTCTGCTGCCATATAGGTATGAGATAAACCAGCAGGACAGGCTGTAACGGCTACGATGTCATATGAAGAGTCAGATTCCTTTTTATCTGAGTTTGATTCAGATTGATGTTGTTCTTTACTCTTAATGCGCTCTTCTTCTTTTTTAATTTCTTTCTTTTCGGCATCGTTGATGATATTTAAAAATTCATCAACACTCTTACATTCAGCCAAATTCTTTCTAAAATCATCTGAAACTAAAAGAGTAGATAAACGAGCTAGAACATCAAGGTGGGCATCTGAAGCCTGATGAGGAGAAGCAATTAAGAAAAAGAGATTGGTAGGTTTACCATCAAGGCTATCAAAATCAACACCATCAGGTACTACCATTGCTGCTAAGCCTGGTTTTTCTACACCAGCACTTTTAGCATGAGGAATAGCAACACCTTCACCTAAACCAGTTGAAACTTTGGATTCTCTGTCAAAAACAGCAGCTCTAAATCTATCAGGATCACTCAGACAGTCTGTATTAGACATCAAATCAACTAAATAGTTGATTGCCTGTTCTTTTGTCTTTACTTTGACATTAAGTCTAATTGCCCTAGGATCTAAAAGATCACAAATATGCATATATGTTCCTTGTGTAGCTCATATCTTGTATTGCATGGTGCTACTGTTTGCTTTGACTTATATATTCTTGTTATATATTTTGTTTTTAGTTTACTAACTTTAGTTAAATATTAGCAGTAAATGGCATGTATATGCCTAATTCATACTCTAAATTTGTTTTACTGCAATTGCAGGACATTGCTCTTGAGCATCATCCGCCTTACAACCAGACAACATCTGATCCATATCAAGAGAAGGCATATCCATTTGAGGTCTACCGACCACTCTAGCAGGAACACCTACTACAGTTGTATGAGCAGGAACATCTCTTAATACCACAGAACCTGCTCCCACAATTGCACCTTCACCAATATGAATATTTCCTAAAACTTTAGCCCCCGCACCTATCATGACACCTTTTCCTACTTTAGGATGACGATCTCCTTGTTCTTTACCAGTTCCGCCTAAGGTTACATCATGAAGCATAGATACAGTATCTGAAATTACAGCAGTCTCACCGATAACTATGTTTGTGGCATGGTCTAACATTAACCCCTTACCAATTTTTGCTGCAGGATGAATATCTACAGAAAAAACATCTGAAATTCTGCTTTGAATGTAACAAGCTAAATCACATCTGCCCTTACACCATAGCCAGTGAGAAATTCTCCAAGACTCAAGAACATGAGGTCCTTTTAAAAAAAGCAGAATTCTAACCACTGATTTAGAAGCAGGATCACGATTTGCTACAGCCATGACATCGGCTACAGCATAGGATAGTAACAATGGATCATCAGCATATGCTTGCATGCAAACTTGAAATAGTTGTTGTCTATCTACTTCGCGAGTTGCAAGTTTAGAACTGATAATTCTTGCTAAACACTGATCAAGGCTAGAACAGTTAATAACCTGCTTGTTCATAATATCCTCAAGAACAGGCTCTTTTTTTACGATTGTTTTAGCTTCAGCTACAAGATCATTCCAAAAGACTTGTACTTCTGAATCAGAGTTAAACATTTCTTTTCCTAGTCGTGGCAAGAGTTACTTTATTGATAATATAGGTCATTGCTACAATCTTTATGACCTATACATATGCAATACAAAATTTCAGTAAATTATACAGTTTTTGCAAAGTTTTGACATTAGACAGTTTTACTGCTTTAACTGCTCAGTTTTAACCACAACCTCGCCATCGGCTAAAGTATGTTCACTATCCTCAAACTGAACATTGTCATAGGTAGATTTTTCATCTGGTTCCATGTGTAGGATAATTTCAGCATCAGGGAAATCTTTTCTCATATTTTGCTCAACTTTGTCAGCAATATCATGAGCTTTTTCTAATGATAAAGAGCCATCCATAACAAGATGTCCTTGGATATATACCATAGGACCTGCGCTATGTGCTTTTAAATCATGGAAAGACTTTACTCCCTTTTCTTGAGCAACACATTTGATGATCTTAGTTAAAGATTTAACATCTAAAGTTTTATCTAATAAAGTTTGAACTGCACCTATACCAATTGTATAAGCACCTTTAAAAATAAACAGACCAATTAAGGCTGCAAACAAACCATCAGCCCACTTATAGCCGTAGTAGCTTAAGAACAAGGCTAAAATTACACCTGAGTTTAAAGTTACATCAGAAAGATAATGCAATCTGTCTGCGCAAATTGCTTCACTCTTAGTTCTCTTATATACATAAGTTTGAAATGCTACTAAGAAAATTGTAATCACAATACTGATTACAGAAACCATAATAGCCAAATTCAAATGGAGAACTTCTTGAGGATTGATAAATCTTTCAACGCCATGAACCACTAGTAAAACCGCAGAACCTCCAATGAAGGCTGATTGGGCTAAAGATGCTAATGATTGAGATTTGTGGTGACCAAAGCGATGTTCTTTGTCAGGAGGTGTTAAAGAGAATCTTAAGGCTAAAAGATTTACCAAAGAAGCTAGTAAATCAAACATAGAATCTGTTAAAGAAGCGAAGATAACAGTTGAAGAGCTTACTAACCAAACCGCAAGCTTAATTAAAATAAATAAAATTGAAGTACAAACTGATGCAACACCAGCTAGAATAACTAGTTTTTTGTAACTTTTTAAATTGCATTCTTGTTCCTGCATCTTATATCTCCTCAAGTACAACTCAATTCTAGCAAAAATATTGCTTACAAAATTAGTTAAATCAGACGATTAAGACAGCAAAACTAAAAAAATTTTATTGTTTTATATTTCGGTTAAACTAAACTAGTAATGTACTGTAAAAAAATTTAGTACCTTAAACACAAATGTATAAAAAATAAGCAATGCTCTAATACATTTAGAAAAATTAAGTTAAATACAAGCTTTGAAATTGTGTATTTAGAAAAATCACCTTTTCTGGAAGATAACTATGTTACTAAATAAGATCCTGCGTTATTTTTTCTACTGGCCATTTAGAATTACCACCAGATGCGACACTATTCCTTATGAGCCATTAAAGCAGTTAAACATTGATAAAAATAAAATCATTGTTTATGTAACTGTATCCTCTTCTTTGGGCAATTTAATGTGCATTGAAAGAGCAGCTAAAAGAATGGGATTACCTTCGCCTTTTAGTGATATAAAGATTTTTGGCACTACCATGCCACGTATTTGCTACTTAAGATCACCTGGATTTTTTACAGCAAAAGGTACTAAGTACTATGATCTTAGTGAAACCTTTGAAAAATGGTACAACTGCTATAAATCAACAGGTAGAGAAGTGCAGGTTCTTCCTATCAGTGTTTTGTGGTCAAGAAACCCTGGTTATGACAAGTTAGCTTTAAACGGATTTAATGCAGCAACTCCTTCAATTAGAAAATTCTTTAATATGATTTTTGCAGGAAGAGACAACTGCACCATCTTCTGTGGTTCTTTTAACATCAGTGAAGCAAAAGATCGTTTTGATGGTTCTAACTTCTCTAAAGATCTAAACAGAACCTTCAGGCTTATCTTTATGAAAAAGGCGCGATCTATTATTGGTAAACCTTTACCTAATAGAAAGATGGTTATTGAAGATATCCTAAGCAAACCTGCTGTTCAAGATGCTATTGATGTAGCTTGCAAAGAAAACGGAAAATCCTTTGAGGAAAATCTGTTAAGAGCAAGAAACATTCTTGAGGTTATGGTTGCAGATACAAGATATCCTCTAATTAGATTTTTAAACGGCATCATTTCTAACATTTGGAAAAGAATTTACCAGGGGCAAACTGTTATCGGTGCTGATACCGTAAGACAGCTAGTCCAAACAGGGCATGAGATCATTTATATTCCATGTCACCGTTCACACATGGACTATATTCTTTTAACTTTCGTGCTCTTCCATGAAGGTTTGCCTTTACCTCAGATCGCATCAGGTGATAACTTAAACTTCTTCCCTGTGGGACCACTTATAAGACGTTGTGGCTCTTACTTTATTAGAAGAAAAATGAAAGGTGACGAATTCTATATCACCATTTTCAGAGAATACCTAAATCTATTATTTGAACATGGATTTGCTACAGAATTCTTCATTGAAGGTGGTCGTTCTAGAACAGGAAGAACTCTGCCTCCAAGAACAGGTATGGTTGCCATGACTGTTCAATCACAGTTAAGAGGAATTAAAAGACCAATCGCTTTTATTCCAACTTATTTAGGCTACGAGCACGTTTCAGAAGTTGGTAACTATATGCGAGAACTTAACGGTGAGAGCAAAAAGAAAGAAAGTGCAGCTTCTTTACTAGGTATTTTTAAACGCTTTAGAAATTATGGTCGAGGCTATGTAACCTTCGGTAAGCCTGTAATTGTTCCTAAGTATTTAAATGAACATATACCAAATTGGAAAGACAGTATCGATTCTACAGGAACTGCAAGACCTGCATGGCTTAATGACACTGTAAATCAGATGGCTCATAGAATCATTATCAACTTAAATGATTCTGCTACCATCAATGGTATTAACCTGTGTGCTTTAGCAATTATGAATGTTGCTGATCATGCTATGAGTATGAGACAGCTTCAAAAATGTATTGATATGTACTTAAAACTGCTACATGTCGATCCTAAACGCAGACCTTCTATTCCTACAGCTACCACAAGTACGCTGATTAAACAGGCGATTGATCTTAAAAAATTCCATGTCTATGACATTGGCGATGATATGAAATTCGTCCGTCCTAGTCATGGTCAGTCACTGCAGCTGACTTATTTCCAAAATAATATTGTTCACCTTTTTGCTCTACCAGCACTGTTGGCTAACATTATTATTAGAAACGGCCATATCTTAAGAGAAGATGTAAGATCACATGCGCGCTCATTATTCTATTTCTTAAGACACGAATTATTCGCTCCGGTAGATGAATGCGATTTAGACAATCTTATTGATAAGTATCTAGATACATTCTTAGTGGAAGGATACATCACAAGAGATGCTGATATGTTATTTGTATCGGGCGATGGCTATGAAGAGTTCTATATCTTATCTCGTTGTATCTACCACAACCTTGTAAGATATCTTGTTGCAGTAACAGCTTTGAAGAATACTAAAGACGGCACAATTAACGTACAGACTTTTGTTCAAAAATGCCTCACCTATTCACGCCGTTTACCTATAGAAGTCACAAATAATTCTCCAGAATTTGCTGATCCAATTCTATTTAAGATTATGTGTGATACATTTATTAGACATAAGTACTTTGAAGTTAAAGAAGACGGTAATATTTACGTTAATGAGGAAAAGGTTCAAAAATTGAATAGAGCAGCCTCTCCTCTTCTTGGAGCAAGAGACGTAAGGATCTTAAACGGAAGAGTCCTTACTAGAAAATATGATGAACACCACCTTGAAGGTTCTGTTAACAGCTAAGGATTTACAATGATAAAAAATTTTTATTTATGCTCTCTAACAGCACTTGCTCTTATATTCTCACCTATGGCAATTGCCTCTGGTCATGGAGAAGAAGCTCCTGCTGAAGATCAAGTAGTAGAGCCTGAGATTGGCTATTACAACCTAAATCCAGACATTGTAACTAACGTAGCTACACTAAGCCCAACTGACAAGTTACACTATGTAAGAATTAAGATGAGCTTAATGTTAGAAGATAGCAGAGACAGTTCAATCATAGCAGATGTTGAACCTGTTATTCGTGATGCAATTGTTACCATTTTAGGTACCAAAGAATTTGGTCAGGTGGCAACTAACGAAGCACGTGAAAAAATCAGAATTGAATGCAGAGAAAAAATTATCTCTATCATGAAAGAGAAGTTTGGAAAACCTATAATCATGGATCTGCTGTTTTTAAGTTATATGTATCAGTAGCAGATAATAGATTACATTCTCAAAAGAGAACAAAGAAGTAATTTTGTAACTACAAACTCGAGAGTAAAATCTCGAGTTTCTTTTTAGATAAGAGAATATAGAAGAATTACTGACCGGATACTGTCATATTAGGAATTAGGATAGAACCAGTCTTAATCTTGTATCTCTCATCAATGTCTTTACCAATTGCATCCATGTTCATAAACATGTCTTTTAAATTACCTGCAATAGTAATTTCATCTACAGCGTGGACAAATTTACCGTCTTTAAAATAGTATCCTGCTGCACCTCTTGAGTAATTACCACTGACCATATCCACACCTTGCCCCATAAGATCAGTAATTACAACTCCTTCCCCTGCTTTATTCAATAAAGCATCAAAGTCATATTCTCTATCAGCTCCAAAGGAGATAAACCAGTTATGAATACCGCTAGCGTGTCCATTTGATTTTAAATTTAATTTTCTTGCTGAATAGGTACCTAATAAATACTCCTGCAATACACCTTTTTTGATAATGTCAGCAGCACTTACTCTTACTCCATCTGCATCGTAACATCTTGCTCCAATTGACTTTTTAATAAAAGGATCTTCGTGGATAGTTACATATTCGGGGAAAATCTGTTCGTTTAGCTTGTCACATAAAAAGGAACTTCTTCTGTATAAAGCACCTCCTGAAATGGCTCCGGCGAAGATCTGCCATAAAGAAACGGCTGCGCCCTCAGAGAAAATCACATTATATTTTCCTGTAGGAACACTCGTTGCGTTTAGCTTTGATAAAGTCTTTCTAATTGCTTCATCTACAATCTGATCTTTTGAATAAAGATCTTTTAATTCTCTTGCAATGGTATAACCTGAACCTCTTTGCATCTTGTTGTCTGATTCCCCTAAGAGCACAATAGAAGAGGAAACAGAACTTTGAGATCTTGCATGGCAAAAACCATTTGAATTTGCAATTACACCTGTATAGAGAGTGCTATCAAAACTTGCTCCGTCAGATTTCTTAATACCATTTGCTTTCTTTGCTTTTGCTCCTTTTTCTAAAGATATAGCAAAATCTGTCGCAAAATCTGCATCAACATCATTCTCAAAAACCAAATCTAGCTCTTTAAACTCTGTACAGATAAGATCTTTATCAGCAACACCTGCACAAGGATCTTCATTTGAATAACCAGCAATACTAATAGCTGACTTTACACAGTCGTGAAGTGCATCAGCAGAAAGGTCAGTAGTTGAGGCATTTCCCCTTTTCTTGTTGAGATATACAGTAACATCTAATCCATTGTCTTTGTTATATTCGATGTTCTCCACTTCCATATCTCTACTGGATACAGATAAACCTTTTACACCACCAACACTAACTTCACATTCATCAGCGCCATTCTCTTTTGCATATTTAACAACTGATGAAGCAATCTCCTGAAGACGCTCCTCATTCTTTTTTAAATCTTCGAAAAATGATGACATGTAACTTCCTGTTTTATCAATTTTTACTGATACTATCTTATATCAGCTACTATTTATTTCTGCCACTTTTTATGACATTTTTGCATTTATTCTAGTAATTTTTTTTAAGTTAAAAAAAAGTTACTCTAGATCACATAAATTGCGCTAACCTATGCATACTTTTAAGAACTTAATACAGACTTTTATTAAGAACAAAATTAAAAATGAATATCAAAAATCTGTTAATAAAATTAAGACCTTTTACCCTGTTAATTGCCATTGTATCTGGCTTTATTGTTTTTTTAATGTTTCATTACATTAAAGCCTTATCTCCATTAAAACCAGTAGCTTACGTTGTATCAGACTGCCTACCTGGAGTTTTGTTTGTTATTCTATTCTGTGCTTTTATTAAAATCGAATATAAGCAGATGAAACCTCATGTTTGGCATTATGTACTTATTGCATTTCAGGTATTAGCAAGTTTATTTTTGTCTCTCTATGTTCATTTAAATGATTTATCTGTTTTTGCTCAGACTATTCTTTTAGGTTTAGTAGTCTGCATAATTACCCCAACAGCAGCCTCAGCTTCAGTGATTACCGGTAAATTAGGAGGCAATGAATCTGCTTTAACAACTTATATCATTCTAAGTAATCTAGCAGCCGCCATTGGTATTCCTTTAATTTTCCCATTGATTAGTACAACAACAGACATTCCTTTCTTTACAGAATTTGTAGCAATCTTAAATAAAGTATTCCCAATGATTGTGTTACCACTCATAGCAGCAATCATCATCAAACTCTTTTTCAATAGACTGCATAAATTCTTAGTAGCTCATACTAAGGAGTTAGGTTTCTACTTATGGGCTTGTATTATCTTCGTATTATCAGCAAAAACCTTTGCTAATATCTTTGCTTCACAAAGCTCATCAATACAGATCATTATCTTTGCTGTAACCGGTCTTTTATGTACTATTTTCCAATTTTCTTTTGGAAAGATTGTAGGACATATTGGTAAACAAAGAATTAGTGCTGGTCAAGGATTAGGTCAAAAGAATATGCTGTTTGGTATTTGGGTTGCACTAACCTACTTAAATCCAACTGTAGCTATTATTCCTGGGACCTACATTCTGTGGCAAAACTCCATGAATGCTTGGCAGATGTGGTACAGAGAAAGATCATTAGTTAAGTGGAAGCAGATGGGAGTTGAGCCTTATCAGGAATAGACAGAACATTTGAAGATAAATCTACAGTTTTTCTCTTTAAAAGATCCGTTTGTCTTAAGATAAACAGATCTTTCTTGTTATTCACTGTGTTTTAGAAATAAGGTGAATTTAATTTTTCAATAAGATAGAAGTTGCACTTACTTTTACAAAGATTAAAACAGATTCAATCTTATCTTGCTCAGTCTTACTCTGAGGAACTATCTCAATGCTGTGTCTATATTTGCCATTTTCTTCAACAGAGATCTCTAAATAATTTTCGCTCTCAAAATAGGATACTAATTCTTTCTTATCAAGCATCAAAGTCAAAGCATTATTCTGTTCTTCTGTTGCATAGTAGTTTATAAAAGACTGTAATGCATCCTTATAAGATCTATTATTCATCTTTGAATTTAGTTCTTTTGGAGCCTTGATGACATCAATTTTATTTTTGTACAAACTTAAAGAAACTACTGTTTCATAGAATTCGCCGATACATCTTAAAGCTTTAGATGTTCTCTTAAGTTGAGAAATACTAATAGTGGTAGTTACATATTTAATAAAGATAATGACAAAAATAAACAAGAAAATAAACAAGAAAAAGCAACTGATCATGTAATTTCTGTGTTTAAAGATGTAGGACTTTGGGAAGAAGACTCCTATTTTGTAGTTCTTGTAATAAGCTAGACGTCCATACCATAGCTCGTCATCACTTTGAGTTAGATAAAGATTAGTACCTTCTAATTTTTGGTTATCTTTATTGTAAAGATGTGAAAGTATTTCTGCATTATTGGTATAAAGGATCTTACCTGTTTCGTTTGAAATAAAGGCTACAGCACCCTTTTCTAAGTACAAGGCACCTAACATATCTTGTACAGTGATTCTGCTACTTAAAAGAGCATTTTTTGAGCGGACTACATAGCACAAAATTAAGCCTTTTTTATCTGTGCGCGAAATAATAGCAACATCATAATTTCTGCCTTTGTAGGTTATATGATCAAGATAAGTTTTCTGAGGGTACTGTAAAAGTTTTATTTTTTGCTCACTTGGAATGGCATCATTCCATAGTTGACCTGTATAAGAGCCGATTTTGATTTCTTGACGAAGTTTTTCATCCACAACCAAAATACCATCAACACTTTGCTCTGATGAAAAATCCTCAAATAAAGATCTATCAAAATTACCTTGGACTCTATCACAGTATTTTCTTAAGACTAAAGCTTTTTCTCTTAAAGAGAGTAAATCTTTAGTGTCACTACCCAAAACAAAATGCTCATATCTAGAACAACTAGATTGTAAGAAAGAGATTTTTCTATATGACAGAATTTGAATAGCTTTTAAATCATTTTGTGTTCCAACCCAATATACAGCACCTAAAGCTAACAGTGCAGATACTAAAAACACAAAAGAGAAAAAGAATTTTGTCTTTATAAAGTTCATATACTTCTTTTTAGAAAACTCAAATTTTTAGCAACTCAAAGTTTACTTTCCCCAAACTAGAGGCTTTGGATCCAATCCATATTTTTGGATAATTTCATCAACTAAACCTTCATTTTTCATATCTTCTAAGGTATTAGTTAATGCATCAATTAGCTTTTGATCCCCTGATTTAGGAAAAGCCACTCCCAGCCTTACCTCTTCTAGAGCATCAGATAGAAATCTAAAATGCTCTTGAACTGTATAGCGATATAAAGCTGTAATATGACCTGCAACGGCATCTACGCCACCTTCTCTTAAAGCAGCAACAGTTTCACTTTTTG
>HF987944.1:29809-57326 GCA_000431835.1 Succinatimonas sp. CAG:777 | reverse complement strand
AAACGATCATTTCTTTTATCTTTGGGATGTTTTTACCGCCACTCAATAAGAGATCTACTGGTTTAGTAGTACTTTGAACACCTACAACTTTTCCATTTAAATCTTTAATTGAATAAATAGGACTGTTCTTTGGAACCATAACTACCTGTTGGCTGTATAGATAAGGACCTGCCCATAGGAATTGAGATTCACGGCCAGTCATAGTAAAAGAGCTCCAAATACAATCTATCTTTTTGCTATCTAAGAGTTCTTTCTTTTTTGACCAATCTATGAACTTAAATTCAGGACTGTAATTAAGACGATGAAAAACTTCTTTTGCTAGCTCTACATCGATACCGGTGATATTTCCTTCCTCGTCTTTAAAAGAGAATGGCTCATAGTTATCAATACCAACTACTATAGTTGGTATTGAATCTTCAGTTACAGTTTTATTTGGATCTTGTCGCTGACAGAAACATCCTGTAATTAAAGAAACGGAAAGAAGAAACATTGCTACTCTAGTGGTAGCCTTCTTTGTAAAGGTGAAAAAATTCAAAGTGTTCCTCTTATATTCTTAGAGTCTATTTGTTATATGACACATCTTTTGAAATTTCTTTCAAGCAGTCTAACAAAATAGGGTTGAACGATCCACACTCCCCGTTAAAAATCATTTCTATAGCTTTTTCTGAAGAGAAAGATTTTTTATATACTCTCTTACTTACTAAGGCATCATAAACATCTGCTACAGAAACGACTTGGGCTGCAATAGGAATATCATCACCTTTAAGACCGTCAGGATAGCCTTTTCCATCATAGCGTTCATGATGATGACGGCAGATTTGACAAGCTATTTTTACAAGTGGTTCGTTACGGTACATCTCTAATTTATCTAGGATTTGAGCACCGATTACTGTATGAGTTTTCATAATTTCATACTCTTCATCAGTAAACTTGCCAGGCTTATTTAAGATCTTCGAATCAATCGCAATCTTTCCAATGTCATGTAAAGCTGATGCTGTAGTTATAAGCTCTCTATCAGTTGCTGTTAATTTATATTTGTCAGACTTTTTAACTAAGCACTCTAACAGTTTTTCTGTTAACAACCTGATGTGGACAACATGAGCTCCACTCTCTCCATTTCTAAATTCAACAATATGACTCAAAATAGCGATCATCATATTGTTGCTCTTCTCTTTGTCCTTTATTTGCTTAGAGATAAGGCCTACTAGTCGTCTTTGTTTGGTATAGAGTTTAATAGTGTTATAAACACGTTTATAAACAACCTTTGCATCATAAGGTCTGCTAATATAATCAGAAACACCATAAGAGAAAGCTTTTCTTACAGTATCACTAGCATCCTCTGAGGAGATCATAATGACAGGTATATCTTCAATTAAGTTATTTGAAGACATCCAAGATAAGACCTCAAAACCATCCATCACAGGCATTACAATATCAAGAAGTATTAAAGCAATATCACTTTTTTTCTTATCTAAGATGTCTAAAGCCTGTTTACCGTCAGTAGCTTCAATAATTTCATAGCTCTCAGAAAGGATATTCATTAAAAGATGACGATTCATTCTTGAATCATCAACTAATAGGATCTTTTGTTTTTCATGACTGTTTTCACTATCAAGATCCAGATTGTCAGTTACAACATTCTTTCCATTGGCTTTACCCTGCAACATTACAGTATCAGCTTTTGTTACAGCATCTGACAATAAAATAGAATTAGCATAGATACCGCCAATGCAAACAGATAATTGAATTTGAGAATAACCTGGTACAGCTGCTCTGCTTACAAGTTCTGATAATTGAGATAATTTATGGTAGAACTCTTCTTTTTCTATGTCGTTGAAGATTACTAAAAACTCATCACCACCATAGCGAACCAAGACATCATTTTTGTTTAAAGAACGAGAAATAACCTGTGCAACGGTGTTTAAAATGATGTCGCCTACATGATGACCAAAGGCCTCATTATAAAGTCTAAAGTCATTAACATCGATTAAAGCCACACCAGCTATAGATGTAACGTCTTTTAATCTATCTTCATAATAATGACGGTTATAGATACCTGTAATGGCATCTTTATAAAGCTTATCTTTATAAACAGTAAGCTTATCTACTAAAACTTCACTACTTTTAGAATCAATCTGAGAGTCGGCATCAAGCTTTTGAATAAACTCAATTACGTACTTTTTGCCTTCGATGACGGTAGGAGATACTGTAATCTGATGAATTTCAGAATTTATATATTCCCATTTAATCTTTGTGCTGTTATCTGAAATAGCTTTAACAGCGATGCAGTTCTTACAGGTACGGCAAATACCATCAATATCTCTGCATGCACAAGATATATATATATTTTCACAAGTTTGAATAATCTGAGAAAGATCAATCAATCTTACTTCGGTGAAGATTTCTCTATAGACATCTAACTTGTCTAAAAAATTTTGTAAAGACTGCATAGGCAAAATGCGTTATCCAGAAAATAGCCAATACGCCTTGTTTATTTAACGTAGGTTCGGCAGTCAACTTTAATACATGCAAAGTGTGCTCATAAATAACTTTGACAGGCATTGCATCTTTTTCCTAGTATCTGCTACAAACAGACTTTTTCTTACTTTCTACCTTAAACAATCTTGCTTATAGAAAGATGTTTCAAACTAACTTTTATAGACAAATTGGATTTAAGATAAGTTGGCTTATCAGTAAGTTATTTTTAGGTATGTTCTTATATTTGCATACCTTATATATTTGTATATTTTATTTAATATCATCTAATTTTAGTTTAGATGATCTTCTTATAAACACAAAAGAAAACTCAATAGACAATTTGCGAAAGCTACTGATTTTTGTCAAAAGTTTTCTTTGTGTCATATTTATGTGACGATTTCTAAAATTACGCCTAGATTTCAACTGGATCATCAACAGAGAAATCACCATCTCCTACAGGCATAAAACCTACAAGAACGTTTTTCTGCTCTTTGAACATAGGAACCCAGCTCTCATTCCATGCTTTTTTAGTAATAAACTGAGCCTTCATTGACTCTAATTTATTCTCCTTAGCATACTCATTAGCCAGTCTCTCGTGAGACCAAACCGGTAGGACACTGAAAAGATTGTTATTCTCATCTTCTTCAGTATCTTCTAAGATCAGAGGGCCGTCATTGTCTACAAGTACATATAAACCATCCTGCTCTGAAGCTACTCTTTTGAACATAGCCTGTCTGTATTCAGCATTTAAAGATTTTATTGCTTCTAACTCTTTATCGGTTAACTCTGACATTTAAAGCTCCTTTAATATCCGCGCTCTAAGATTGGTTTTAAAAAATGTCCAGTAAATGATTTTTCACATTTACTAATTTCCTCTGGTGTACCACAAGCAATGATCTCTCCACCGCCACTGCCACCTTCTGGACCTAAGTCAATTAAATAATCTGCTGTCTTTATCACATCAAGATTGTGCTCAATTACTACTACAGTATTCCCCTGATCTCTTAGTTTTAATAACACTTCAAGCAACAACTTTACATCTTCAAAATGAAGACCGGTAGTAGGCTCATCTAAAACATAAAGAGTCTTTCCTGTAGCTCTCTTTGATAACTCTTTAGATAACTTGATTCTCTGAGCTTCACCACCAGAAAATGTTGTTGCAGCCTGACCTAAGGTTATATATGAAAGTCCTACCTGCATTAAAGTTTTAAGCTTATTAGCAATAGAAGGTACTGCTTCAAAGAACTCCAAAGCCTGCTCTACGTTCATATCTAGTACATCAGAGATAGTCTTTCCTTTATAAAGAACTTCCAAGGTTTCACGGTTATAACGTTTACCGTCACACTGTTCGCATTTAACATATACATCAGGTAAAAAGTTCATTGAAACTCTAATGGTGCCATCACCCTGACAAGCCTCGCAACGGCCTCCTTTTACATTAAAGGAAAAGCGACCTGAAGTATAACCCCTAGCTCTAGCTTCAGGTGTTTTAGCAAACAAGTCTCTAATATCTGAGAACAGACCAACATAAGTTGCTGGATTTGAGCGAGGTGTTCTACCAATAGGACTTTGATCTATACAAATAATCTTATCAAAATGTTCAAGGCCACTTACTGAATCATATGGAGCAGGATCATCATTTGCTGTTACTCCATTTAATTCTCTTTCAGCTACCCTTACTAAAGTATCATTTACTAAAGTAGATTTACCAGAACCGGATACACCTGTTACTACTACAAAACAACCTACAGGGAATGATGCTGTAACATTTTTTAGATTGTTACCTCTACATCCTTTTAATGTTAACATTTTGCTCTTTTGAGCTTTTTCTCTCTTCTTAGGTATTTCTATCTTTTTTCTACCTGCTAGATAATCACCTGTAAGAGAATCCTTGGTGTTTTCAATATCTTCAACGGTACCTTCAGCTACTACCTTGCCTCCATTGATACCAGCACCAGGACCTATATCAATAATATGATCAGCAGCTCTCATAGTATCTTCGTCGTGTTCTACTACAATAACAGTATTACCGATGTTTCTTAAGTTTTTCAAAGTCATAAGTAGCTTTGAATTGTCTCTTTGATGAAGACCAATACTTGGCTCATCTAAAACATACATTACACCAGTAAGACCAGCACCGATTTGACTTGCAAGTCTAATTCTTTGAGATTCACCACCAGAAAGAGTTTCAGCTGATCGTGATAGAGTTAGATAACCTAAGCCAACATTTATTAAAAAACCTAAACGGTTTTTAATTTCTTTTAAGATACGAGCGGCAATACTTGTTTCTTGTTCTGATAACTTTAAATTATCAAAAAAGTCATAACTCTCTTTAATTGAGAAATCATTAATTTCAGGTAAGCTCTTACCATTTACAAATACATTGCAATACTCTTTTTTAAGTCTTGTTCCATGGCATTCAGAACATGGAAGAGGTCTCATTAACTTTGAGATGTAATATCTTACGTATTCAGACTCAGTTTCATGAAGTCGTCTTTCAAAGTTTGGGATCACACCTTCAAAAGGTTCAACACTTGAGCGCGACTTCTTACCACCAGAGTACACAATCTCCATTGGGATTGCAGTCTTACCTGTTCCATACAACAGGTATTTACGCTCTTTATCAGTCAAAGCTTTATAAGGTTTTCTTAAATCTATATCAAAGTATGAGGCTACAGCTTCTAATTGTCTGAAGAAGAAAGGATTCTGTCTATCCCAACCAGATATTGCTCCTTCAAATACAGACTTATTCTTATCAGGAACAATCTTATCTTCATCTAAAATCATCATGACACCTAAGCCTTCACACTTAGGACATGATCCATGGGGGTTGTTAAAAGAAAAATCTCTTGGCTCTAACTCTGGAATTGAATAACCGCAGATAGGACATGAGTAGTGAGATGAAAACAAGATCTCATCTTCTTTTTTGTGCTCATCCATAGGACAGGCTACAGCTAGACCTTCAGAATATTTCAATGCAGTTTCAAAAGAATCAGCAAGTCTTTGTTTTAGATCCTGTCTTACCTTAATTCTGTCTACTATAAGATCAATATTGTGTTTTTCTCTTAAAGCAAGATCAGGAGGATCTGACAAATCACAGATCTCACCATCGATTCTGGCTCTGATAAAACCATCTTTAACTAAGTCTGAGAATAGCTGTTTATACTCACCTTTACGACCTCTAACAATAGGAGAGAGGATCATAATCTTAGAACCTTCTGGCTTTTGCAAAACAGCATCTACCATTTGAGAAACAGTTTGAGCCTCTAACACGGTTCCATGCTCAGGACATTTTGCCAAACCGATGCGAGCCCACATCAAACGCAGGTAATCGTGAATTTCAGTTACAGTACCTACTGTAGATCTTGGATTGTGAGAGGCTGCCTTTTGTTCGATGGAAATAGCAGGAGATAAACCTTCTATTGAATCTACATCTGGTTTATCCATTAAAGACAGGAATTGTCTTGCGTATGAAGATAATGACTCTACATATCTTCTTTGTCCTTCAGCATACAAAGTATCAAATGCTAAAGAGGATTTTCCTGAACCTGAACGACCTGTAATTACTACTAATTTGTTTCTTGGAATTGTCAGACTTAAATTTCGAAGATTATGAGTTCTGGCACCGCGAATTGATATTTTATCCATATACAAAAACTCTCAATAAACTTGAGAGTGATTGTATCAATTCTGAGTGGATTATTTTTCTAATTTGTATAGATTGGACAAATTTTTTTTATCAAAATTAACGTATGATATTTAAGGGATTTTATCGAACATTCTTCATTTTGTGCTGATCTTTTTCATATTTTGCCACTAAATATTGCGTGCTCTAAAAAAATTCACTTACAATACTCATCAAACTGATTTTATTTATACAAAACTTAAAGGAAAGTATATGGCTCGTGGAGTTAACAAAGTAATACTTATTGGTAATCTTGGAGATGAACCTTCTTACAGACAGACTAGCTCAGGCACTGCTGTTGTAAACATCTCAATGGTAACCAACGAGATGAGACGTAGCATGGACACACAGCAGGTAACTGAATTTGCTGAATGGCATCGCGTTGTAATGTGGGGAAAATTAGCTGAAATTGCACATCAGTGGTTACACAAAGGTTCACAGATCTATGTAGAAGGTAAATTACGCACTAGATCATATACAGACAAGCAGAACGTTAAGAGGACCATTACTGAAATCGTTGCTGATGAAATGCAAATGTTAGGTGGTAAGAATAATTCTTTCCAAAATGATGGTCAACAAGCTTCTTCAGCCCCTTCTTACCAGTCTGCACAGCCTTACCAGGGCGGTCAGCAATTCAGATCTGATTACAACACACAAAGTGCTCCTGCTCAACAAAGTCCTTATGGTAACAGTCCAATGCAAAACGCAAGTCCATATGGAACATCTCAGGCACAGCCTGTTCAAAATCAGCAATCAGTTTATAGTCAGCAAAATTCATTCTCTCAGAATGGGTATCAAGGTGGTTCTGGATTCAGTCAGGCTGCACCACAGGCTACAGAGCCTCAACAGCCTAAAGAGCCTAATATGTATGGAGCACCTTCAAGCACTGTCGATGGAGCAGACGACGATCTTCCATTCTAAAATAGCAAGCAGGCACGTGCCTGCTTCTTTTTTATATAATTTTGTGCTATCTCTTAAGTGCTAGAATTTTGCACGCTAAAGATTGCTTATAAAAGATGTGATAAAGATAAGACTTTTTTAGTCAAACTAGCATTCAGTCAACGAAAGACAGGCTGTCTGTGATATACTTTTGCACAAAATAATCTTAAGCAGATTGTTAATATTTGGCCATATTAAACTTCGGCATCGGATCCAATAAATGTTTAAAAAATTAAGAAGCATGTTCTCTAATGACCTGTCAATCGATTTAGGAACAGCTAATACTCTAGTTTACGTAAAAAATAAGGGCATCGTCCTTAATGAGCCATCTGTAGTTGCAGTCCGTTTAGACAGAAACGGTGGTGCACAGCGAAAAGTAGACGCTGTAGGTAGAGCAGCTAAGACCATGTTAGGTCGTAGCCCTGATAATCTAGAAGTTATCAGACCTATGAAGGATGGTGTTATTGCAGATTTCCAATACACAGAGAAGATGTTGCAGTACTTTATTTCTAAGGTTCTGCAAGGTTCTCATTTTGTACCATTCAAACCAAGTCCTCGCGTATTAGTATGCGTTCCATGTGGCGCTACTCAAGTTGAGCGTAGAGCTATTAGAGAGTCTGTAGAAGGCGCTGGTGCAAGTGAAGTTTTCTTAATTACAGAACCTATGGCAGCTGCTATTGGTGCTGGTCTTCCTGTTTCAGAAGCAAAAGGCTCAATGATTGTTGATATTGGTGGTGGTACTACTGAAGTTGCAATCATTTCTTTAAACGGTATTGTTTATTCAAGCTCTGTAAGAATCGGTGGTAACCGTTTCGATCAGGCTATCATCGATTATGTTCGTAACACCAAGCGTTATGAAATCGGTGAATCAACAGCTGAGCAGGTTAAGATTGAAATCGGTTCAGCATACGCTGAACAAGAAATGCATGAGAAGGAAGTTCGTGGTAGATCAGTTGTTGAAGGTGTACCTCGTTCATTCACTTTAAATTCAAACGAAATCCTAGAAGCTCTTTCAGATCCTATTAAAGGCATCGTTGCTGCAGTTCGTACAGCTCTAGAGAAATCACCTCCAGAGTTAGCAGCTGATATTGCAGAGCACGGTATGATGTTATCTGGTGGTGGTGCATTACTCCACAACTTAGATAAGTTGCTAAGAGAAGAAACTGGTATTCCGGTAACAATTGCAGATGATCCTCTAACCTGCGTTGCACGCGGTGGCGGTAAAGCTCTTGAGATGTATGACACTCAAGATAACGAAATCTTCGATTAGTTAATTTAAATTAGGATCTCCTCTTTGGAGATCCTTTAGTTTTCCTAGGATGTGATTTGAAAAATTCAGATCAGAATAATTCATTAACCCATTTCAGATTTGCCATTGTACTTGTCATGTCATTGGCGGTAATGGCTTTAGACGTTCGTTCTAAAATTCTCACTGATTTCAGATTTTATGTAGAGTCTGCACTGTATCCTGTGTTGGTATTTGCTGATTCTCCTCATGCCATGAGTAAACTGATGTCTTCACAGTTTAAAAGTCATAGCGAACTTATCAAAGAAAACGAAAAACTATCTACAGAAAACTTCATGCAGAGAGCAGACGTTTTAAAACTAAAAGATCTTGAAAATGAAAATCAGGCTCTAAGACAGTTACTAAACTCACCTGTAAGAGCAAATACCAAGAGATTATTTGCTGAAGTTATCAATGTAGATCCCGATCCATATCTTCATAGAGTTATTGTAAATCGTGGCTCAAAAGAAAGTGTTTATGAGGGTATGCCTGTTATTACAGATAAGGGACTTGTAGGTCAAGTTATGAATGTAAACTACTCTTATTCAAGAGTACTGTTACTTACAGATCCTAGCTGTTCTATTCCTGTTATTGATAGCAGATCATTTGTAAGAGCTATTTCAGCAGGTACTAGTGCTCACGGTGAAATTAATATCAATAACGTACCTCGTTCTGCTGATGTAAAAGTAGGAGATTTACTTTTAACCTCAGGCATCGGTGGTGTTTATCCTAAAGGTTATCCTGTAGCAGAGGTTACCTCTGTTGGTATTTCTGATTCTCAGCCTTTTGCTGCTATTAGAGCCAAGCCATTAGTAGATATAGATAAAATGCGTTATGTGCTAATGTTCTGGTCGAATGATGAAACCTTTGAAGATGATGATATAGAGACTAAAGCAAAACAGCTTACTGATAATAAAGTCATCTTACATCAAGAAAAGGTTAAGACTCTTATTGAAACCCTATCAGTTAAGGTAAAGAAAACTGATAGCCAAGAAGAAAATAAAAAGTCAGATAACAAGACTGTAGACAATAAGAACACAGAGGGATCAAATGATTAATAAAGAGAAAAAATCATCTTTTCTGTTTGTTCTTGTACCAATGATCTTTATCTCTTTGATACTACAGATTGTGCACTTGCCAGCATCGATTTCTGATTATAGACCAGATATATTGGTGCTAGTACTAATCTTCTTTTCAATGAACAGTCATTTTACCTTAAAGCTTGAGACAGCTTGGCTGATTGGAATTATCTTAGATTTAGTAACAGGCGCTCCTTTAGGAATCAATGCTTTTGTTATTAGTACACAAATCTATCTAATTAATACTCAATTCAAGAACTTTCCAAAATATTCACTGTGGCAACAGGCCATCATTATTGGTGTCATTAACCTGATTGTTAATGTGTTAGGTTACTGGATCGAGCACATTATTGGTCAAAGCTACTATGAAGTTAACTTCATATTACCAACCTTAATTACTGCGGTATTTTGGCCAATAGTATATGTAATTAGCTACATTCTCTGTTCAACTTTCTCTATTGATACAGAAGATAACGAAAAGATAGACTGATATGAACAAACTAATTCTAGCTTCAGGCTCTCCTCGAAGAAAAGAATTTCTATCTTATTTAGGGATACCATTTTCAGTTGTGATCCCTCATGCAGATGAATCTGTTATAAAAGATGAAATCCCATCCGAGCTTGTAAAAAGACTTTCAAAACTCAAAGCTTCCATCGTTGCAAAAGAATACCCTGATGCTACAGTCATTGCTGCAGATACAGTTGTATCTTTAAATTCAGAGATCTTAGGGAAACCAAAGAACAGAGATGAAGCTTTTTTAATGATAAAAAAGTTACAAGGCAAAACTCATACTGTTTACACAGGAACCACCATTCAGCAAAACGATATATTTAGAAATTTCGTTTGTGCTACAGAAGTAACTTTTTCTCAACTAGATGATGAGCTTATTTGGACATACGTAAACTCTGGTGAAGGTGATGACAAGGCTGGAGCTTATGCCTTACAGGGAATAGCTTCAATGCTCATTGAAAAAGTAAAGGGCTCAGTAAGCACAGTAATTGGCTTACCTATATGCGAAGTTAGAGAGTGTTTAAAAGAATTTGGAATTGTTCCTAAAGTGGTAAATGCTAAGAAATAGTTCCGAATACAGTTCTTAAAAAGAGTTCTAAAAATGGATAATTACGAGAAGACAAAATCTATCCTTTGGGGTAATAGCGACATCACTCAAGAGAGCGCCAACAAAGCTCTTCAATTACTATGTGAAAGAAAAATAGACTTTGGTGATCTCTTTTTTGAAAGAGTAGTTTCAGAAAGCTTTTCTTTAGAAGAAAGTATTGTAAAAGGTGGCTCATTTAATATCAGTCAAGGTGTTGGTGTGCGAGCTATAGATGGAACAAAATCTGGTTTTGCTTATTCTGATGTTTTAGATAACAAATCTCTTTATGAAGCCTGTTCAGCAGCTCACTCCATTAGCAAAGGACACAACTGTAACGGTATTAACATCAATAAAGGTGTTAAAAAGACCAATGCTTTATATGTAAGTGATGATCCTATCTTTTCTATGAACAGATCTCAAAAAGCAAAAATTTTAGAGATTTTAAATGCTGAAGCTAGAGCTCTCGATCCAAGAGTTGTTCAGGTCATGGCTGGGCTATCTTGTACTCACAGAACAACTTTAGTAATGCCTACAGACAATCCTTCAAGATATGATATCAAACCTATGGTTCATCTATCTGTTTCTGTGGTTATGGAAAAAGATGGTAGAAGAGAAGTAGGTTATGCAAGTGCTGGAGGAGCTATTCTTTTAGATGAATTATTAAAAAATAATTCCTTAAAAGATTTAGCTAAAGAAGCTGTAAGAATAGCTTCAGTTAACATGGAGGCAATACCAGCTCCAGCAGGAACAATGACAGTTGTTTTAGGAGCAGGATGGCCAGGTGTTTTAGTTCATGAGGCTGTAGGTCATGGACTAGAAGGTGATTTTAACAGAACAGGATCGTCAGCTTTTACAGGTAAGATTGGTCAAAAGGTTGCATCCGAAGCTTGTACCATTATCGATGACGGTACTATTCCCAACCGAAGAGGCTCCATGAGCTTTGATGATGAAGGTACTGATACAGCTTCAAATGTACTTATCGAAAAAGGCATTCTAAAAGGCTATATGCAAGATAGACAAAATGCTATGTTGATGAATATGAAGCCTACAGGTAATGGTAGAAGAGAAAGCTATAACTGTCTTCCAATGCCAAGAATGACCAATACCTTTATGCAGAAAGGTGATTTTACTAAAGATGAAATCTTATCTTCAGTAAAGGATGGTATTTATGCTGTTAACTTTAAAGGTGGTCAGGTAGATATCACCTCTGGTCAATTTGTATTCTCAACATCAGAAGCTTATCTAATCAAAGACGGTAAAATTTCAACTCCTATTAAAGGAGCTACCTTAATTGGAAATGGACCTAAAACCATGCAGCAAGTTTCAATGGTAGGAAATGATCTCGAGTTTGATGCTGGTATTGGTGTCTGTGGCAAGGCAGGTCAGTCAGTTCCTGTTGGTATAGGACAACCAACAGTAAAAATTGATTCTATTACTGTTGGCGGTACTAAAGCTTAAAACAAAAAGTCAGACTTTTTTATACATTGTCTGACTTAATTGATGAGCTGTAAAAGCTAGGTATAAAAGCAGTTATTCCTACTTTATAAGCTCATGAGGGATCTCAACACCAGCTCTCGCAATCTCACTTTTTAGATACTTAAATAAAGCCCTTGAATTAGGCTTGCTTGACTCAGCATCTGCAGCAAGTTCAGACTTGGCTTTTTTAATTAATGTTCTTAACTTGTTCCTATCAGTATCTAGAATCAAAGAGCAAAAACCATTTAACACTTCAACTCCACCGTTGAGCATGTTTTCTCTCAATTTTTCTAGTTTCATTGTATTTGGATCTTCTTTTGAAGAAGCTCCTAACATGTTAACCTGATTTTCTAAATCAGAGTCATCATAATTTCTTTGTAGCTTTGCTACATACTGTAACTGACGACGTCTTTCATCTGATTTTGGCTTAAGTTTACGAGCAACTAACAAAGCCTCCTTAACTTCTTGAGGGATTACTAATGATTTAAAACTTTGTTCGCCAAGATTAGCAATCTTTTCTACAAGTTTTCTGATTGCTTGAGCTTGCCTCTTATGAGAGCTTCTGCTTTCCTCTTCTGGCTCAGCATCAAAGCCTTCAAAATGTTGTTGTTCTGCCATATATTTTCTTTTCTACAAATTTAACTTAGAGTTTAGTCTAATACAAACAACTGACCTAATCTGTATGTATTGATTAGGTTCATTGCACTTACAGGTACATTGATAAGATGTAACTTTTGATCTTTTTGAGCCTTTGCCCATTTAACTAGAATAGCCATTCCTGAAACATCTATTGAACTAATATCCTTTAGATCAACTGTATTCTCTTTGAATAAACTCTCTCTCTTGACCCACAGGCTAGGCACAGAATCAAAATTTAATTTGTCTATCTTATTCATAATGTAAATTACTTTTTATCGCCTGATTTCAACTTAGCAATTGCAGCATCTACTCCACTATTCTTAATAATAGGAGATAACTCTGAAATCTTTGCATCTAACATTGAGATGTTTTCACCGATAAGATCAAATGCTTTCCATTGACCAGTCTTATTGTTCTTTCTTAACTTTAAAACAAGCTCTAAATCTTTTTTACCTGCTTCTCTAATTAAAAGTTTTACAGAAACAAGACTTACTGATGGATCAACAGTCTCAACTTTAGCAGGAACAATGTCCTGATTGGTATATTTGCTTAATACATCAACTAGGCTGTTCTTCATGTATACAGCAAATTCATCTGTAAAACGCTGTCTTTCTTCAGCAGAGGTACTCTTTAAAGAGGTTCCAATAACTTTATAGGCTGCGTATTTGATATCAACGTAAGGAATAAGATCCTTTTCGATAATACCTTCAGCTACAGCCCTGTTTGACAATTTATCCTTATTAGCTTTGATATCGTTAATGGTTGTGGTTGCAACTTCATTTGCTAACTCATAAGGATTATTATCAGCAGCTTGTACTGATGAAAAGCCACATAGAGCGATACCTAAAGCTAAAAAATAACTAAAAATTTTCTTCATAATTTCACCTACTATTGAGCAACTTCGTCTTTTGTAGCTTGCTCTTTATCCTGAGAGTCTTTCTTATCAGCACTTGAATTGAATACAAACTTAGAGATTAAGTCCTCAAGTACTAAAGCTGAACCTGTATCGTGGATTACATCTCCATCCTTTAAATATGTTGATCCCATATCCTCATCATAGAAGCCTGGAGTAATACTAATGTATTGTTCTCCAATAATACCTGCTGTTTGAATTGATGCTTTTGACTCACTAGATAACTTGTCATACTGCTTTTCAATATCAAGCTCTACAACTGGTGATAAGGTCTTTGGATCTAAAGAGATAGCACCTACTCTTCCGATTAGAACACCTCCAATTCTAATTGGAGCTCTAATTCTTAAAGAACCTACATTCTCAAAATTTGCATAAACTTTATAAGTTTGGTTGTTGCTGTTTAAAACTAAACCTGCAACTTTTAAGGCTAAGATTACAGCTGCTATTATTCCTAACAGCATAAATATGCCAACCATAATTTCAGCTTTTAAATACTTCATAAATAATACCCAATTAGAACATTAATGCTGTTAACACGAAATCAAACCCTAAAACTGCTAATGATGACTGAACTACTGTGGCAGTTGTAGCCCTACTTATACCTTCTGAAGTTGGCTTACAATCATAACCATTAAATAGAGCTATCCATGTACATACAAAGCCAAAGGCTACTGCTTTAATCATCATAGGAACAAGATCTTTTAATGCATCCACACTAGCCTGCATGCTTGACCAGTAAATACCATCATCTAGACCTAACCAATCAACACCTACTAGCTTACCTCCATAGATACCTACAAGGCAGAAGAGTAAAGATAAGATAGGCATACTGATCATTCCTGCCCAGAATCTTGGAGCAATCACTCTCTTTAGAGGATCAACAGCCATCATCTCTAAAGCTGATAACTGTTCAGATGCTTTTAACTGACCAATTTCAGCTGTAAGAGCTGAACCTGCTCTTCCAGCATACAGTAAGGCAGTAACTACAGGACCTAACTCTCTAATAATAGCTAAAGATACTAAGCTTCCTAAAGATCCTGTTGCCATAAAATCTTTAAGAATATTAAATCCTTGTAAACCTAAAACCATGCCTATAAATAAACCAGATACGATGATGATAATAATTGACTGAACGCCAATAAAATATATCTGACTTACAAGTAATGGAAATGTCTTTTTAAAGTTTGGTAAAGCGAAAATAGAGTGAAAGAAGATTATTGTAGATCTTCCTAATGAGGCTATTTTCTTTAAAAAGTATCTTCCTAAAGATCCAAAGAAAGCTAACATTACAGCTCCTCAATATAGTTATCTGAGCCTTTTAGTTTAAAGGCATAAGGACCATCAAAGTCTCCTTGAATAAACTGCATTACTCGAGGATCTTTGCTGTTCTTAATTTCTTCAGGAGTACCACAACCTAATACTGAACCTTCAGCTAAGATGTATACATAATGAGCAATCTCTAAAATTTCTTTAACATCATGAGTTACGACAACAGAGGTCTTACCTAATGATTTGTTAATATCAGAAATTAGCTTTACTAATACACCTTTAGTAATAGGATCTTGACCTACAAAGGGCTCATCATACATAACTAAATCAGGATCAAGTGCAATAGCACGAGCAAGGGCAGCTCTTCTTGCCATACCACCTGACAACTCAGCAGGAAATAAATTAGCAGCTGCACGCATACCTACAGCTTCTAGATTCATCATGACTACGTCATAAACAAGTTCTTCAGGTAAATTTGTATGCTCTCTAATAGGAAATGCAACATTTTCAAAAACATTCATATCTGAAAACAAAGCACCACTTTGGAATAACATACTCATTCTTTGTCTTAACTTATATAAATCAGTTCTATTTAAAGAATGGATATTAGTTCCATCAAACTCGATGGTTCCTTCATTAGGGGTTAACTGTGCGCCAATAAGTCTTAGAATGGTAGTCTTTCCAGTACCAGAAGGACCTAAAATTGCGGTAATTTTTCCTTTTGGAATGTCGAGTGTCAGATTTTTATAAATCTGTTTACTCTGATAAGAAAACGATACATTCCTTACTTTGATCAGTGCATTATCACTCATGTTCAATTCCACAAAAGAAGTCTATATGCGCATATTTTACCAAACTATAAGGCAAACATAACGCAGTGTATTGAAGAGAATTTTCGAGTTGGATTATATAGATTTTAAGGTCTTTCTCAAAATCAATGAGCACATAAAATGTATGTGCTCATTGATTTTATTATTTAGCAACAAGTTCTTTTTTCTTGCGCAATAAAGTTCTGTGACGAACTTTTACAGATATACCGCGCTCTTTAAATCTGTCGGCCAAACTTTGCGCAATATAGACAGATCGGTGAAAACCACCAGTACAGCCTATTGCTACAGTAAGATAACTTCTATCACTTTGTTCTATAGGCTTTAAAATACCAAAAAGTAAGTCATCAATCTTATCAATATAGGCTTCTACTTCAGGGTACTTTGCAAAGAAATCTTTTACAGGTTGCTCAAGACCGCAATATTCTCTTAGTTCTTTTTCCCAATAAGGATTTGGTAAGAATCTAGAATCAAATACAAAATCAGCATCTTTAGTTACACCGTCTTTATATCCAAAAGACTCAAAGATGATGACAATCTGCTTATATGGTTTGCCTTGGATAGTTGTAACTACCTGCTGACATAACTCATGAACAGATAAATTAGTTGAATCGATACGTAAATCAGCAACGGATGAGATGATCTTTAAGATCTCTGTTTCTTTTTGTAGAGCTTCATTTAAAGAAAGATTATGCAGAGATAATGGATGAAGACGTCTTGTCTCAGAGTATCTTTTAATCAAAACCTGATCATCTGCATCAATAAAAATAACCGTACCGTTAATGTCTTGATCATGAGTAGCTTTAGTGTAAATGTCATTTAATTCAGAATAATCATCACTGATAGGAATATTTCTTACATCTAAAGATACAGCTATTTTGGGATAGCTTTTCTTAGCTAAATCTATTAATTCTTTTAAAAATACAATAGGTAAATTATCAATACAGTAAAAACCTAAATCTTCTAGTGCATGTAAGGCTACGGTTTTTCCTGAACCAGAGCGACCTGATATAACTACAAGCTCAACTTTATTTGTCATGAAGATTTCCTATTGAAAATGAGGATTATCTATTTCAGAAGAATCTACTAATCCTTCTTGTACATGATCCAATAACAGATCAATCTGATTAAGGATTGTTTCGACTTTATGCTTTTCATTTTTAGATAGTCGCATAGCATTTAACAAATCGACATTAGATAAGACTATTGTAAGACTTTTTAAAAGTGACTCAACTTTTTCTACATCGTCTTTTGGTGAAATAAAGAGACTAAAAGCGATATCCACTAATTGTTCATCAGCATCAATTGAATTAAATGTAATAGGTTTATCTAAAATGCTTAATACTGCAAATGTAGGTGTTGAGCTTTGTATTACGGCATGAGGAATAGCAACGCCTTGAAAAAAAACTGTTGTACCTAACTTTTCTCTTTCATTTAAAGCAACGATAATTTCTTTGGAAGTCTTTTTAGTAATGAAAGCGGCACATTCAGCTATTTCTTCAAATAATCTTTTTTTACTAAAGCAGAATAACGGAGACAGTATTTGTGTTTTAGGCAGTACTATCAAGATCTATTTCCTCTTTTCCCAAAAAAAATGCCCTGCACAATGGCAGGGCTCCTCGTTGTTGAAGTTAAGAATTATGACTTTAACTTCTCTTTATACTTAACTAACTGACCGTCAACCTTATCGATTAGACCATCAATTGCTGGATACATACTCTCTGCCTGATGCTCAGCATGAAGATTACCACCTGCTACAGCTAAATCAGCTTTAGCAATCTGGTTCAATTTCTCAACTGTTAGAGTTACTGAGATAGAGGTAATAATATCACCTTTACGCTCAAGACGCTTAAACTTGTCATTGACGTAATCTTTTAAAGAATCGGTTAACTTTACACCTACGCCATGAATATTGATTTGCATATTTACTTCCTTAACCTGATCTTAGTGCCAGGTAATGTTAAGCGAGTACTAAATTGTAACTACACTTTAATAATAGGTTGAAAAATCTAATAATTAAAGGTGTAACTTCACAATTTTCTTAATATTTTTTAGCAATCAATATCAATTCGTGAACTAATTCAATTTTCTGTAAAAAATTAAATTAATTGTTTGCGTTGTGATGTTGATGGAATACCTAAAGATTCTCTGTACTTAGTTACAGTTCGTCTTGCGACATTTAAGCCTTTTTCATTGAGAATATCAGAAATCTTACTATCAGAAAGTGGTTTTCTTGGTGGCTCTTTAGAAATAATCTCTTTAATTACTGCCTTAATAGCAGTTGATGAAGCTGAACCACCGCTTTCTGTGTTTACACTTGATGAGAAGAAATACTTTAATTCAAAAGTACCTTTTGGTGTATGAATATACTTTTCTGTAGTGATTCTAGAAATAGTAGATTCATGCATAGAAATTTCTACTGCAACATCATTTAATACCATTGGATGCATCGCAGACTCACCTTTTTCCATAAAATCTTTCTGATGAGAAACTATGCAACGACCAACTTTTAATAAAGTGTCATTTCTATTATCTATGCTTTGTTTGAACCACTTAGCTTCTTTTAAATGATCTTTGAAAAAGATTTTTTCAGCTTCGTTACGCGCTTTGTTAGCTAATTTTGCGTAATCTTCATTGATTCTAACTTTTAGGTTAGCTGCAGGATTTAACTCTGCACTATAGTCTCCATTTTTATCTTTAACCACAATTAAATCAGGAATTACAAAATCATTTTGTTTTTTTGAATGGACAATGTTATTGCCAGGACGTGGTTCTAATGATGTAATTAGATCATTAACTTTCTTTAAGACATCTTCTTTGATCGAAAGTCTTTGGCATAAAGCAACATAATTACGATTTGAAAGTAAATCTATGTAATTGGTGATCAGGTTAATTGCTAACTTTTTGTACTCAGTATCATCAGGCAAAGCTTTTAATTGAATTAAAATGCATTCCTGTACACTTCTAGCTCCCACACCCAAAGGATCATAATGCTGAACTAGTTTTAAAACAGCATTTACGTCTTCAATAGTAACTGTAGGATCCTGAGTTTTTATGCAATCTAAAATATCCTCTAAAGACTCTTTTAGGTAACCAGAATCATCAATACCATCAATAATAGCTTCAGCAATTTTCTTATCTATTCCATCAAGAGGTGACATTTCTAACTGAAATATTAGATGATCATGAAGAGTTTCTGTAGTTTCACCTTCATAGATATCATCATTTTCGATAGCCAAACCTTTGCTACCTTTTACTTCTGCTGAATACTGATTTTCTTCTGTTTGAGAATTACTTTGTAAAGAACTATCTTTGTCAGAATACTGATTATTTTCTGCTAAATTCTGTTCTGAATAATTATCAGAATCATGTTCATGCTCTGAATCATAAACCTCATCTTCGTGATTTTTCTTAGTATCAAGATTGATACTACCATCACCTAAGATATCTAAAAGGCTTTTTTCATCGTCAATTGAAGCATTATTTACAGAGGAATCATCAGAGAAAGGATCGTAATCAGAATCATTTTGGTTTTCACTATCTAATATATCTTCATATGACTCTTCCATTGAAGACATATCAGAATCATCTAACTCAAGCATTGGGTTAGAATCTACGGTTTGGCGAATCTGCTGTTGTAACTCAATAGTAGATAACTGCAACAATCTGATAGCTTGTTGCATTTGAGGAGTCAGAATCTGAGATTGTGTCTGTGTAGCACGTATCTGCAGCGTATTTCTTAATCCAGCCATAACCAATTCCCCTAAAACTATAAAGAGAAATCCTTACCTAAATAAACAGACTTAACCTTATCATTACTTAGAACTTCTTGAGCTGTTCCTTTTGCAATAATTTGACCTGCATTAACAATATAGGACTTTTCACAAACGTCTAAGGTCTCTCTAACATTGTGATCGGTAATTAAAACACCAATTCCTCTGTCACGCAGATGCAGAATGATCTCTTTAATTTCACCAACAGAAATAGGATCAACACCAGCAAAAGGCTCATCGAGAAGAATAAATTTAGGATTAGCAGCAAGAGCTCTTGCAATTTCTACACGTCTTCTCTCTCCACCTGATAAGGACATACCTACGTTGTTTCTTAATTTTGAAACACTGAACTCTTCTAAGAGCTTATTAACTCTGTCTTCTTTTTCTGATTTTGTTAGGCCTGGAAGAAGTTCTACCACACCCATTAAATTTTGATAAACGGTTAATTTTCTAAAAATAGAGTTTTCTTGAGGTAAATAACCTAAACCTGCTCTTGCTCTAGCATGCATTGGCAGTGAAGTTAAGTCATGATCGTCAAGAATGACTTGGCCTTCTTCTGAAGAAATAATACCTACGATCATATAAAAAGATGTAGTTTTACCAGCTCCATTTGGGCCTAATAAACCAACAACAGAACCACTGCTAACACTTAAACTTACATCAGATACAACAGTTCTTTTCTTATATGTCTTTTTAAGATGTAATGCTTTTAAAACGCTCATATCAACCTATTTACTTTTGATTCTTATCTTTGTTACCGTCACTCTTTAACTCTTGAGGAATAAAGGTACTCTGTACTCTTCCATCCTGGCTATTTTCATTAGTAGCCTTAAGTTGTTTTGTAACAGTGTTATATTCAATTCGCTCACCATCGACGTGAGAATTCTCTTGCCAAATGGTTGCTCTACCAATAAGGATCAGTAAATTTTTCTTAGGAAGGTAGTGAATAATTGATGACTGAGAATGAATGATCTTTCCATTCTCCTGTAACTGTTTGTAAGTTGCAGGCTTTCCGTAAGCAACGATCTCTTCTAGTTGATCATTAGAATCTCTTGTAATTTCAGCTTTATCAGCATGAACTTCAATAGTTCCCTGTGTTGCTACAACGTTCTCAAGGAAGATAGCCTTATTACTGTTAAAGTCTGCAATCTGCTCTTTTGACACAATATTTAAAGGTTGCTCTGTATCATTATCAAGAGCAATTGCTTGACATGATAACAATGAAAGTAAGAGTACACTTAAGTGAAAACTACCTACTCTGCGGATAATATGTAGCATTTGGGTTTCCTTTATATTTGAGAACATTTGAATTTAAGTCAAAACTAAACTTTTTGCCAGTTGTAAAAAAATCGTTTCCGTAAATATTTACTAGATCTTCAGAAGTAACCATATTTAGACCAAAGTCATAATTTAGGTAATCAGCTGTAGCTCTTTTAATAGCTGAATCTTCAAAGCCAGGATAAATTAGGACATTATCGCTTATGAAAGCTGATTTATCTGTAATCATGTGTCCTTTTTTTCCTTTCATGTGCCACAGTTCTATCTTGTTATTCTTATAAGAATATGAACTAATCAGTGGATTTTCAAAAAGATAAAGTGTTTTATTATCAAAATATGTGGTCTTAGTTGAAACCAATGTTCTAATTACCCTACCATTTTTGTCATAAACTGCACCTTCAGTATCTGTTGCAATAAAAGTTGGCAACTGGCTTACATCAGACACCTCTTTCTTACCTACCATAGTAGAGTAAACATAAATACCGACAGCTAATATTAAAAATAATAAAGCTAGAATAATTGATCTTTTAGTAACGCTCATCAGCAAAACCGCCATCTGCGTTTAAAACACCTTTAGAGATCAGAATAAGGTCACATAATTCTCTAACAGCACCTTTTCCGCCTTCAGTTACAGTAATGTAATCTGCAATTTTTTTAATAAATGGGTGAGCATCTTTAGGACAAACTACTACACCTGCTAATCTGAACATTGGCATATCATTCAAATCATCACCGATACATACTACTTCATCAGTGCCAATATTCAATTTCTCACATAATTTTGTAAGAGCAATGCCTTTGTTCATTTCTCCTTGAATTACATGACTTACATGTAAATCTGCCATACGGCGTTCAGTTAAAGGAGCACTTCTTCCTGTAATTACAGCACACTCAATGCCTTCTTTGTGTAAAGCTACTATGCCAAATCCATCTTTTACATTGAATTTTTTAAGTTCAATATCTTTATTATCATAGTAGATACCACCATCAGTAATGGTGCCATCAACATCAAAAGCTAACAGCTTTATTGATGACAATCTTGATAGTAATTCTGAATCTACTCTTCCGTAACAAGTATTTACTTTAAGCATATATAGACCCTAAAAATCTCTTTTAACCTATTATAGCAACAAATGTGCCATTTATTGTTAACAGAAATTTTAATGATGATCGTTAGATTTGATTTTTGACAACAGCTAGACAAAACGAAAGCTAATTTAGCTATTCTTTATTTTTAGAGACTTTTTCTCTTTTTTGATATTTGTTTCTTTGTCTACTGTCACATCAGTGTTCTTGATTTCTAGAGCCAAGCAATCACTGTTGCTTGTTAATATCTGAGATTTGATTTTCTTTAAGGATGCGTTTTCAATTTGTCTTACTCGCTCTACAGAGACCTTTAATTCATCAGATAGTTCCTGTAAAGTTGCTTTATTATCATCAAGCCATCTCCTTTTAATAATATAACGAGATCTTTCATCTAGAGACTGCAAAGCCTTAGACAATCTCTCAAGCTCGTATGTTTGGTAATCTCGATTTTCAAAATTCTTGGCAAAATTTGAATTTTCATCTTCAAGATATGAGGCAGGAGCTAATAAAGGTAACTGTGAATTGTCACTATCATCGTCAGCTGACATATCAAAGCCAATATCTTGACCTGATAAACGAGTCTCCATTTCAGCTACATCATTAGGTGAAACACCTAAATCATCAGCTACATTTTCACGTTCTTTTTCTGTAAACCAGCCCAAACGCTTTTTATTCTGTCTCAACTTAAAGAACAGCTTTCTTTGAGCCTTGGTAGTAGCAACTTTTACTACTCTCCAGTTTTTAATTACATAATCGTGGATTTCAGATTTTATCCAAGGTACAGCGAAAGCAGCCAATCTTGCACCAGCATCTGGATCAAAGTGTTTTACTGCTTTCATTAGACCAATATTACCTTCCTGAATTAAATCAGCTACAGGTAAACCGTATCCAGAATAACTGCGAGCAATACTTACTACCAAACGTAAGTGGGACAAGATCAATTTTCTAGCAGCTTCAATATCACCATAATCACGTAACCTTTTAGCCAAGGTACGCTCATCCTCAGGCTCCAACATAGGAACCTGATTTATGGCCTTTACATAGCTGTCTATATTTCCAACGGGAGCTAACATTCCCACTGTTTCTTGTTTATTCTGATCTTTCATTTACTACTTCACTTGCTTTGTAGTTAACATTATATGGGCAAGTACCAGTAACTTTTTATTATGCAATAAAATCTATCGATTTTTAGTCGAATAAAGCGTCCACAAAAGAGTCAATATCAAATTCTCTTAGATCTTCTGATTTTTCACCAATACCGACATATCTTAAAGGAACTTTAAACTTATCTGCTAAAGCAAAGACCACACCGCCTTTTGCAGTTCCATC
Organism: Succinatimonas sp. CAG:777; assembly: GCA_000431835.1. GTDB lineage: Bacteria > Pseudomonadota > Gammaproteobacteria > Enterobacterales > Succinivibrionaceae > Succinivibrio. The sequence continues at coordinate 34,173 of HF987944.1, read as the reverse complement.
TAACTTAGTTAAGCAAAGCCCTGTTACATTAACGGCTTGACCAAAGATCTTCATTTGAGATACAGCATTCTGTCCTGTAGTAGCATCCAGTACCAACATCACTTCATTTGGTACATTTTCATCAATTTTCTTCATCACACGGACAATTTTCTTTAATTCTTCCATTAAATTGTCTTTATTTTGAAGTCTTCCTGCAGTATCACAAATTAAAACGTCAGCGTTATGAGCTTTTGCTGAAGTTAAAGCATCAAAAATAACAGATGCACTGTCTGAACCAGTTGGCTGTGAGATAACAGGTGTGTCTGTTCTGTTTCCCCATTCCTTTAACTGTTCTACAGCTGCAGCTCTGAAAGTATCACCAGCTGCGAGCATAACTTTTTTACCTTGAGCTTTGTATTTCAAAGCAAGTTTTCCTATGGTAGTGGTCTTACCAGCTCCATTTACACCTACCATTAAGATTACAAAAGGAAGATCACCTTGTTTTTCGACTTTAAGATGCTCGCTACAAGGAGCTAAGATGTCCTTTAGGATGTTCTTTAAATTATTCTTTAAAGCACCAGCATCTCTTAATTCTTTAATTTTTGACTCTTCTCTTAGTCTTTCAATAATATTATTGGTGGTATCTACACCTAAATCTGCTGTTAAAAGAGATGTTTCTAAGTCTTCATACAACTCTTCATTAATCTTTTTACCGGTTACTAAAGCACCAATACCAAAAGCTAAATTTTCTCTAGTTCTCTTTAATCTTTCAAAGAAGGATACTTTTTCTTTTTTAGGCTCGTCAGGCTCTTTATTATCATTCTCAGTACTTACACATTCTTTAACATCTACCAACTTTTCTTCTTGTTTATCTAACTTTTCATCTTTGTTGCTATTGATTAAGGAATCTTCAACTATATTAGTTTCATTGGATTCTTTATTGTTTTCAGAGTCTGATGATGTAGCCTCGTAATCAGATACTATTTTCTCTTTATTTTCTGATAAAACATCATCATTAGTTTGTACTTTTACAGATTCTTCATTTTTCTTAATTTCTGATGATTCATCTTTATTTTTTTTTGAAAAAATAGAAAAAATACCCATATTTTTACCCAAATTTATTTATTACAATGTGATATTCTCATGCATTATAGACTAATTCCAAATTCATTTCATTTTGAGAATTTAAGCCTTTTTAATACAAGCTATCGTGGTTTACATATGAAGAACAATACTTACGAAAATGATGTGCGAATTCTTGGTGGTAAATTTAAAGGAAAACTATTACCAGTGCTAGACGTCGAAGGTTTAAGACCTACACCTTCAAGAGTAAGAGAAACTATTTTTTCTTGGATAAAAGATTCTTTAGGTAATGCAAAAGTCTTAGATTTGTTTGCTGGTTCTGGCGCTTTAGGTTTAGAAGCCTATTCAAGAGGAGCTAAAGACGTAACTTTAGTTGAATTAGACAAAGATAACAGTTCTAATTTAAAAGAAATTGCAAAAAGCATGAGTTATGATGAAATTCATGTAATCAATGATGATGCTCTTCACTTTTTAGACAATGTAAGCTCAACCTTTAATATTGTATTTATTGATCCTCCTTATAAATTAGACAGTTATGAGAAAGTACTTGAAAAACTGTTAGATAAAAATTTAATCGATGACGATTCTTTAATCTATGTTGAAATGAGAAACGGCTCTAATAAGATTGTTCCAGGTTATGAAATTATTCGCGAGGAGAATGCTGGTCAGTCAAAATACTCTTTATGGACAAAAAGTAAGCTTTTATTCTAATTACCGATTTACCTAAACAAACGGCCCTTTAAGGGCCGTTCTTCAATAAAAGACCTGAATTATCGTCTTCTATTTCTTGCTGTTTCAACAACCTTCAATCGAGCCATAGCATCAGCCAAACGAGATAATGCATGAGCATAATCTGCATCGCCTGTACCATGATTTGCGATTGATTCTTTGGCAACCTTAATTGCTTCTTGAGCCTTTGCTTCATCGATGTCATCTGCTCTTAAAGCGGTATCAGCCAAGATGGTTACAGAATCAGGTTGAACTTCCAACACACCGCCAGCTAAGTAAATCTGATCTTCTTTATCCTGAGAGTCGATCAGAGATACCATACCAGTTTTGATTGTTGTTAACAAAGGAGTATGACCGTATCTGATGCCCATTTCACCTTCTGAACCTGTAACTCTTACAGACTTTACAGAACCAGAATATAGGCTTCCGACACCACTAATTACGTCCAAATGGAATGATATAGAATCCATTTTTCACCCCTTTAATTATAAGTTCTTAGCTTTTTCTACAGCTTCGTCGATAGTACCAACCATGTAGAATGCCTGCTCTGGAAGATTATCATACTCACCGTCGATAATACCCTTGAATCCGCGGATAGTTTCTTTTAGTGGTACGTACTTACCAGGAGAACCGGTGAATACTTCAGCAACACTGAATGGCTGAGATAAGAATCTCTCAACCTTACGAGCTCTTGCTACAACAAGCTTGTCTTCTTCAGATAACTCATCCATACCAAGAATTGCAATAATATCTTTCAATTCTTTGTAACGCTGTAGAACAGTCTGAACACCACGAGCTACTTCATAGTGCTCTTTACCAACAACATAAGGATCTAACTGACGTGATGTTGAAGCTAAAGGATCAACAGCTGGGTAAATGCCTAAAGAAGCAATCTGTCTTGATAGAACGATGGTTGCATCCAAGTGAGCGAATGTTGTTGCAGGGCTAGGATCGGTCAAGTCATCAGCAGGAACATAAACAGCCTGAACAGATGTAATAGAACCTTTCTTAGTTGAAGCAATACGCTCCTGTAAAACACCCATTTCCTCAGCTAGAGTTGGCTGGTAACCTACAGCTGAAGGCATTCTTCCTAACAGTGCAGATACCTCAGTACCAGCTAAGGTATAACGATAGATGTTATCAATGAACAGAAGCACATCCAAGCCTTCGTCACGGAACTTCTCTGCAACAGTCAAACCTGTTAAAGCAACACGTAGACGGTTTCCTGGTGGTTCGTTCATCTGACCATAAATCATTGATACTTTATCAATAACCTTTGATTCCTGCATTTCATGATAGAAGTCGTTACCCTCACGAGTACGCTCACCAACACCGGTGAATACAGACAAACCTGAGTGAGCTTTAGCGATGTTGTTAATAAGCTCCATCATGTTAACTGTCTTACCAACACCTGCACCACCGAATAAGCCTACCTTACCGCCTTTTGCGAATGGGCAGATAAGATCCATAACCTTAATACCGGTTTCAAGGATCTCAGTTGTTGATGACTGCTCTGAGTATGTTGGTGCAGCACGGTGGATAACCCACTTTTCCTTCTCACCAATAGGACCTCTTTCATCAACAGGCTGACCTAAAACGTTCATAATACGTCCTAAGGTCTCTCTACCTACAGGAACTTTAACACCAGCCCCCGTATTAACAACCTCTAAGCCTCTGCTTAAACCGTCTGATGAACCCATTGCAATGCAACGAACTACACCACCACCAATTTGCTGCTGAACCTCAAGAACCAAATCAGGACGATTCTTACCATCACCCTTCACATCTAGAGCATCATATAGCTCTGGAATATGGCCCTCAGGGAACTCAACATCAACAACAGCGCCGATGATCTGTACGATTGTACCTTTCTCACCAGCTCTATTTGAAGTTTCAGCCATTTTAAAATCCTCTCATCAATTAAACCGCTGATGCACCAGATACGATGTCGTTTAATTCCATCGTAATGCCTGCTTGTCTTGCCTTGTTGTATTCAAGCTGTAAATCACTAACTAATGATTCAGCATTATCAGTTGCGGCTTTCATAGCAACCATACGAGCTGCCTGCTCAGAAGCTAGATTCTCTAATACAGCTTGATAAACCATCTGTACAACATAACGGTCTAACACAACTTTTAAGATTGATTCTGGTTCAGGCTCATACAAGTAATCCCAGTGATGTTTACTTGTTTCATCATCGCTGCGAACAAGTGGTAACAACTGAGATACAGTTGGGATCTGAACCATAGTATTTTTGAAAGAGTTGCATGCCAAATAAATAGCATCAACTTCACCTTTCAAAAAGGCATCAGTCATAACTTTGATTGCTCCAACAAGCTTTTCAGGTTTTGGATCATCTCCAAAGCCAGCTTGCTGAGCCATCACATCAATATTGCTGTGGTTAAAGTATCCAGATGCTTTTGTACCTAAAAGCACAACTTTAATACCAACATTCTGTTTGCTAAATTCCTGCATTTTTAAAGCAATTTTGCGGAACAGATTGATATTTAAACCACCACATAAGCCTCTATCTGTAGAAACTACAATGAAGCCTACATTCTTTACTTCACGCT
>HF987944.1:0-29765 GCA_000431835.1 Succinatimonas sp. CAG:777 | reverse complement strand
AGCTCTTCCATAAAAGGATGATGGAATTCACTATGACTTGAAGCAATATGATTAATAATGTCGTGTAAACCTTTTGAATAAGGACGAGACTGGCTCATTTTTTCCTGAGCCCTACGCATCTTAGAGGCGGCTACCATTTGCATAGCACTAGTAATCTTCTGTGTATTCTGCACAGAAGCTATCTTAGTACGTATTTCCTTTGCACCTGCCATTTAAGCGCTCCTAGTAAGTCTGAGTTGATTTAAAGTCCTTAACAACTTCAGTAAGTTTAGCTACAACTTCATCTGAGTAGTCAGGCTTTGCATCAATATCCTTAAGCAGAGAATCGTATTTTGAGTGAGCGAATGCTAGTAAAGCTTTCTCGAATGGAAGAACTTTATTTAATTCAACATCCTCAAGGTAACCTCTTTCAGCAGCGAAAATAGTTAATGCCTGTTCTGCTACAGATAGAGGAGAATACTGGTTCTGTTTCATAAGTTCAGTTACTTTCTGACCGTGATCAAGCTGCTTTCTTGTAGCTTCATCCAAATCTGAAGAAAACTGAGCAAATGCTGCTAATTCACGATACTGAGCTAACGCAGTACGAATACCACCAGACAATTTCTTCATAAGTTTAGTCTGAGCTGCACCACCAACACGTGATACTGAAATACCAGGATCAACAGCAGGTCTTACACCAGAGTTAAATAAACTTGTTGTTAAGAAAATCTGACCGTCGGTAATAGAAATAACGTTAGTAGGAATAAATGCAGAAACGTCACCAGCCTGGGTTTCAATGATTGGCAATGCAGTCAAAGAACCAGTCTTTCCAACTACCTTTCCACCACTCTTTTCTTCAAGATACTTTGCATTAACTCTTGAAGCACGCTCTAATAGACGTGAGTGCAGGTAGAAAACATCACCTGGGTAAGCTTCACGCCCTGGTGGACGGCGAAGTAATAGAGAAATCTGACGATAAGCAACAGCATGCTTTGATAGATCATCATAGATGATTAAGGCATCTTCACCTTGATCCATGAAGTACTCACCCATTGCACAACCAGCATATGGAGCAATGTACTGTAAAGCTGCTGTATCAGATGCAGAAGCTACTACAATGATAGTATTTGATAGAGCACCTTCTTCATCAAGTTTTCTTACAACAGAAGCAATTGTTGAAGCCTTCTGTCCAATAGCAACGTAAATACAACGTACGCCATACTTAACCTGATTGATGATGGTATCAATAGCTAAAGCTGTTTTACCTGTCTGACGGTCACCAATGATTAACTCACGCTGACCACGTCCAATAGGCACCATAGAGTCAACAGCTTTATAACCTGTCTGGATAGGCTGAGAAACACTCTGACGAGCAATAACACCTGGAGCAATCTTTTCTACAGGATAGAACTGCTCTGATTTAACAGGACCATTACCGTCAATAGGTTCACCTAAGGCACTAACAACTCTACCTAAAAGACCAGTACCTACTGGAACTTCTAGAATACGACCAGTGCTGTGAACTTTCATACCTTCTGACAGTTTGTCATAAGGTCCTAACACAATAGCACCAACAGAGTCACGCTCTAAGTTTAAAGCTAGACCATATAGGTCATTACCAAACTCAAGCATTTCACCCTGCATAACGTTGGACAGACCGTGAATTCTAACAATACCGTCGTTTACAGAAACGATAGTACCTTCATCACGAGCTTCTGTCACAACCTTAAATTGCTGAATTCTTTGCTTAATTAAATCAGCAATTTCAGTTGAATTTAGTTGCATATATGTCCTCTATTTATCTGAGGGTTGAAGTCAAGTTTTGTAAACTTGTCTTTACGCTAGCATCAATTACTTTGTCACCAATCTTCAAAACAGCACCACCAATTAAGGTTTTGTCGATTTTCTGATTTAAGATAACTTTACAATCAAACTTTTTAGCTAGCTTATCCTTAAGAGATTCAATTTCGCTATCAGAAAAAGCTCTTGCAGATAAGAGATCACACTCTAAACGCTTTTCGTGTTTTTCTCTTAATCTTACAAATTCTTCGAAAATTTCAGGAATAACTTCAAAACGGTTATTTTCACCAATAACCTTTACGAAATTCTTTCCACTTTCACTAAGAATGTCCTTTAACAACGAAATTAGACTGTCAGCTGCGACTGAAGGATTAGGAGCTAACTTTAAACTGTCCATAAAGTATTGATCTTTACAAGCAACAGCCATAGCTTCTAGCATGGTCTGCCAACCGCTTAAGTTATTTTCTTCTAATGCTATCTCAAATGTAGCCTGAGCATAAGGTCTTGCAACAGTCAAATTTTCAGCCATTACACACCTCTTAATTAAAGTGAATCAGCAATTTTCTTAAGCAGAGTTTCATCAGCTTTAGAATCGATCTTTTCGTTAATGATCTTTTCAGCGCCTGCAACTGCTAGAGAAACAACTTCAGATCTTAAATCTTCGCGAGCTTTGTTCTTCTCAGCTTCAATTTCACTCTTGGCTAAATCAAGGATCTTCTTTCTTTCTAGCTGAGCTTCTTCTGAAGCTTTATCAATAATTTGAGATCTGGTTTTGTTTGCTTCATCAATAATTTTCTGAGCTTCTACTTTTGCTGAACGAATTGTGTCTTTAGCGTTTTCGTTTGCAAGTTCAAGACTCTTTTTAGCCTTTTCGGCAGCAGTCAAACCATCAGCGATTTCTTTCTGTCTCTTTTCAAGAGCAGTTATCAGAGGAGGCCATACAAACTTCATGCATAGCACAGCAAAGATAAGAAACGCTACTGCCTGACCAACAAATGTTGCGTTAATTTCCAATCTAGATACCTCTAAATTTGGTTTTGCTGTCTATTAACCAGCAACAGCAAACATTAAGTACATACCAAGACCTACACCGATCATAGGAATAGCATCAACTAGACCCATAACAATGAAGAACTGTGTACGAAGTAATGGTAATAAATCAGGCTGTCTTGCAGAACCCTCTAAGAACTTACCACCTAAAATACCAATACCGATAGCAGCACCAATGGCAGCTAAGCCCATCATAAGACCTGCAGCAAGGTATATTAATTCCATTTTATATCTCCTGTTTTTATATAAATAAAATCGTGTTTAGTCTTCTTCACTAGCCATTGATAAGTAAACAATAGTTAGTACCATGAAAATAAATGCCTGCAATGTAACAATTAAAATGTGGAATAAAGCCCAAGGAACATTTAGAACCCACTGGATCCACCATAATGGCAAAAGAGCGATCAGAATAAAGATCATCTCACCAGCATACATATTTCCAAAAAGACGAAGACCTAATGAGATAGGCTTTGAAAGTAAGGAAACACCTTCTAACAAGAAGTTAACTGGGATAAATGCCCAATGATTGAAAGGATGAAGTGTTAGGCTCTTAAAGAATCCGAGCACACCAATATTTTTGAATGAGAATGCAAAAATAAGTAGGAATACACATACAGCCATTGAAAGTGTAATGTTCACATCAGCTGAAGGAACAACTCTGAAGTATGGAACTCCAATACGTTTTGCAAATTCTGGGATCAAGTCAATTGGTAGCAGATCCATTAAATTCATGAAGAAAATCCACATGAAAACTGTTAAAGAAAGTGGGGCTATTAACTTGCTCTTACGCTTAAAAATACTTACAACGGTATTCTGAACAAACTCAAAGATCATTTCTAAGAAGCATTGAAGTTTTGAAGGAACACCACTGGTAGTTTTCTTAGATGCATACTTGAACAGAATTAAAAATAGAAAACCTAAAATAACAGTTAAACCTAAAGAATCTAGGTTCACGGTATAAGGATTAACTATTTTTGATTCACTCTGTTCAGGAAGAACAGCATAGCATGAGCCACTGCCAAGATCTGATAACTTACATTTTTGAACAGCTACAGTCTTAAGACATTGTTCTTGAGTAGCACCTTCTTCTGAAAGGCATTGTGCAAACTCAGTTTTATAAGCTGGTTTAACACTATCTACAATAGAAAAATCTCTAAGATCTAACTGCAAAAAGTGTAAGTGATGAGAAATGTATTCTTGAGAATTACTCTCTGACATAGAATCACACCCTATTTTGTAAATTTAAGCATTCAATTTTGTTTGTAAACGCTTAACCCAAAACTAACATGTAAGAAAATACGACTATTAACATTCAAAGTCAAAAACAAAATGTCTAAAAATGTCACTTTTTGTGAAAATTTTTACCATTAATTTGTTCAATAAAATTAACAATTAATCTTGACAACACTAGTATGCTGAATACAAACACTACAATTTTATTGTTCAAATTCAGTATCTTAAATGTAAACAATAATAAAAAAATCAAAAGACTTATCTTTAATACAAAGGCATATATAACCTCATATAAGACAAAGCTTGGTGTAAGTTTTGAACTACGATATCTTCTTTGTAACAGATAATATAGAATATTTATAAGTAAAAATATAAAGCTTCCTTGAGCAAAAGACAGGAAGTTTATCGCGTAATTTTGATCTGTAAAATATGAAAACAAGAAACATATAAAAGCAAATAGACTAACTAGTAAAAAGTAAGTTTTTAGAAGCTTCAAGTCCATTTGCATTTAAATTACTCTTTTAATGAGAATAGTGCTAAGAAGTGCTCTAATTGATCTTTTGATGTGTAAGATAAAGTGATCTTACCTTTATCTTCATTTGAAGCATTAAATTTAACTTTAACTCCTGACAGAACATTACCAATGTTCTTTTCCCATTCATTAAAACTAGGATTTTTATAACTCTTTTTTGATTTAGTAGTGTTATCTTCTAAGCCGTTTTCTTTAATGTCACTAACTAATTTTTCAGTCTGTCTTACAGTAAGGCTGTTTTTTACTACATATTGAGCAGCCTTTAACTGTAATTCTTTATCTTCTAAAGAAAGAATTACTTTTGCATGACCAAGATCTATAAGACCTTCAACAATCATATTTTTTATTTCATCATGCAAATTGTTAATTCTTAAAATATTAGTTACAGAACTTCTTGATTTACCTAGGGTTTTAGCCAATTCTTCCTGAGTTAAATTGCATTCATTCAACATCAATGAAAAAGCGTTAGCCATTTCAACTGGATTTAAATCTTCACGCTGAATATTTTCAATAAGAGCAACCGCATAGCCATTTAATTCAAGATCATCTCTTATTAGGCATGGAACTGAAGCTAACTGAGCAATTTTGCATGCTCTAAATCTTCTTTCACCACAAATAATTTCATACATCTCATCTTGAGACTTTTTAACTAGAAGTGGTTCTAACAGACCGTGCTCTTTAATAGAAGAAGCTAACTCATTTAAAGATTCTTCATTAAATTCTTTACGAGGCTGATAAACAGATGCTTTTAACTTTTCTATTGGAAGTAAAACAACAGAATTATCATTTACAGGCAAAATTGTTGTATTAGATTCTTGAACCGTTGTTGCTGCTTTTACTTCAGTTTCAGCTTGTTCTTTAATCTTATTTCCGCTTAAAAGAAAATCTAGGCCTCTACTTCTATTTAATCCAGCCATTTTCGTACCTATTATTTATTTGCCTTAGATATAATTTCAGCTGCTAAAGAAAGGTAAGCTTTTGATCCTACAGATGACTTATCATAATACATTGCAGGCTTACCGTAACTTGGAGCTTCAGCTAATCTTACATTTCTAGGAATAATTGTCTCGTATACAAGATCACCAAAATTCTTCTTTAATTCATCAGAAACATCTGTAGATAGACGATTTCTGTTATCGAACATGGTGCGCAAAATACCTTCAATCTTTAATTTTGAATTTACTGCACTAGCTAACTGATCTACAGTCTCAATCAATAAAGTTAATCCTTCTAGAGCAAAATATTCACACTGCAAAGGAACTAAGATTGAATCTGCTGCACAAAGAGCATTTACAGTTAGAATATTTAAAGAAGGAGGACAATCAATTAACACAAAATCATAGTTATCTTTGATTTTATCTAATGATTTTTTAAGAAAAGATTCTCTACCAAATTTATCTAATAAACTTACTTCAGCAGCTGTTAAATCTTCATTTGAAGGAATTAAATGAAATCCACCTTCTGTTGTTGTTACTACAGCTTCTTTGATATCAAGACCATCTACTAAAACATTGGTAATAGACTTTTCTAGACCAAATTTTAGTACTCCTGATGCCATAGTAGCATTTCCCTGAGGATCACAATCTACTACTAGAATTTTTTTTTGCATAGCAGCAAGAGATGCTGCTAAGTTAACACAGGTGGTAGTTTTTCCTACACCACCTTTTTGATTTGCGATAGCAATTACTTTAGTCAATTTCTATTCCTTTCTAATTTTTTATTCTCATTACCACAGCTTGTCTTTTAGCATCTAAGGAAGGAACTTTTAATTCTATTATCTCTTCAATAGTGGTGTTTTTATCAATTTGATCTAATTCATCGTGTTCCAAATTAGCTTTCATTGCCAAGAAAACACCTTCATCAGAAATTAAATCTTTACACCACTCTATTATCTTGCATAAAGGTGCAAAAGCTCTACTTAAAATACAATCAAACTTCTTGTCTAGTTTTATATTTTCGCAACGATCGTTGATAATGGAAATATTATTTAAATTTAATGAAACCATTGCTGTTCTTACAAAAGACAACTTCTTAGCAATAGAATCAATCAAAGTAAAATGTTTATCAGGGTTAAGTATAGCAAGAACCAAACCAGGAAAACCTGCTCCTGTTCCCACATCAGCAATGTTATCTCCTTTATCCTTAATCAAAGGAGAAACAACAGCGCTATCCAAAATATGCAATACAACCATCTGCATAGGATCCCTAATTGCTGTTAGATTTAAGGCTTTATTCCATTTTTCTAACAAAACAACTAAAGTTGCCATTTTATCAAGTTGATCTTGGCTACATGATATGTCTGTCTGAGAGATCAGATATTCGATCTTATGTAAAATTTCAGACTTATCTACAACAGATGGTTTATTTCTCATTTTTTACCTTATTTTTTGCCAAGCAAGTTCATTTTTTTTAAGTGAACTAACAGAATTGATATAGCAGCAGGAGTAATACCTGAAATGCGAGATGCCATACCAATAGTTTCTGGTTTGTACTCATTTAATTTTTGAGCAACTTCATTTGATAAAGATTTGATCTGTTTGTAATCAAAATTCATAGGAAGTAGAGTCAACTCATTTACAACTTTCTTCTTAATATCATCAAGTTCTCTTTGCAGATAACCTTGGTATTTTACTTGAATTTCAACCTGTTCAACAGACTGTTCTTTAGTAGCAATAGGTTCCAGTTTAGATGCTTCAATTAAACCATTTAGTTTAACTTCAGGTCTTCTTAAGATCTCTTCTAAAGTTTGTTCTTGAGAAAGAGGTGTATTTAAGATCTCACTGATGTTTTTACCCATATCTGAAGATGGTTTTACAGAAGTTTCTCTTAAACGAGCTTTTTCTTTTTCAATCTGATTTTGTTTATCTTCGAACTGCTTCCATCTCTCATCAGATATAATTCCTAATTCTCTTGCCTTAGGAGTTAATCTGATATCAGCATTATCTTCACGTAAAATTAGTCTATATTCAGCTCTTGAAGTAAACATTCTGTATGGTTCTTTTGTACCTAATGTACATAAGTCATCCATCAGAACACCAACGTAAGCTTCATTTCTCCTTGGAAACCAAGATTTCTGACCTTTTACGTATAAGCCAGCATTAATACCAGCTAATAAACCTTGAGCAGCAGCCTCTTCATAACCAGTTGTTCCGTTAATTTGACCTGCTAAGAATAGACCAGGTACCTTCTTTGACTGCATTGATACTGATAATTCTCTAGGATCATAGAAATCATACTCAATTGCATAACCAGGTCTTGCAATAATTGCATTTTCTAAACCTTCAATTGAGTGAATGAAGTTTTCTTGAACATCAAATGGTAAAGAAGTAGAAATACCATTTGGATAGACTAAAGGAGATGTTAATCCTTCAGGCTCAATGAATACCTGATGAGATGTTCTGTCAGGATATCTTACGATCTTATCTTCAATAGAAGGACAGTAACGAGGACCTACAGAATGAATTACACCTGAATATAAGGGACTTCTATCTAGTCCTCCTCTAATGATTTCATGAGTTTTTTCATTTGTTTTTGTTATATAGCAAGGTACTTGAGTAGGATGAACCTTATCTTCATTTAAATATGAAAAAGCTGGTTGTGGATACTCAGGCTCTTGTTTAGTCATCTTTGAATAATCAATAGAACTTGCAACAATACGAGCAGGAGTACCGGTCTTTAGTCTTCCAACCTTTAAACCTAAATTCTTTAGATTTTCAGCCAAACCAATAGAAGCAGGATCACCAGCTCTACCTCCAGAATAATGCTCTAAACCTATATGAATTAAACCATTTAAGAAGGTACCTGCACAAATTACAACAGCTTTAGAATAGAATTCAATTCCTGCAGCGGTTTTTACACCGCAAACAGTATTGTCTTTATAGATGATCTCTGTAGCTGGTTGCTGAAATATAGTTAAATGATCGTAATTCCAAAGAGTCTTTCTCATTACCTCTTTATATAAATGACGATCAGTCTGAGCTCTTGTTGCTCTTACTGCAGGACCTTTAGATGAATTTAAGGTTCTAAACTGAATACCAGCTTTATCAATTGCTCCTGGGCATACACCACCCATAGCATCTATTTCTTTAATCAGATGACCTTTACCGATGCCACCGAAAGCGGGGTTACAGGACATTTCTCCCACAGTTTCTAGATTATGGGTTAAAAGCAGAGTCTTACATTTCATTCTTGCACTTGCAGCTGCTGCTTCAATACCTGCGTGTCCAGCACCAATAACAATAACATCAAAATTTCTAAAGCTATTCATTTTTTTTAAATCCATCTATAGATCTTGAAGATCAAATTTTGCTCTTAACTATACAAGATCTGAATGAGAGGTTTTCCACAAAAATTGGCTGTCAATAATAAATAATAAGTAAATATTAATTTATTAATATATATATCTTATTATTTTTATTATTAGTAACGAAAATTTTGTTAAAAACTAAATTTTTTGTTTTATTTCAATTTATTACTAATAAATAAATCTCTTAAAAAGGTTGTTAATAAGTATGGAAAATTTGTTGAAAAGTGGCTAGTTATCAACAGTCTAAAAATTATACCGTTTACACTTAAAAGTTATCAATAGGTTTTCAACAACTTTTACCTATTTTTTCAACAGCTTTTTAACAGTTTCATATTTTACAAAATACAGACATCTAAATCTAAATATTGTTTCTTAATTTTTATCTAATTATTGCTTATAAAAAAAATAATTAATGTTCAAATTTGATCACATTTTTTATAAAATTTTAAATAATTATATTGAAAATAAAAGAAATAACTTGATATAAGCAATTCCTATAACTTCATATAAAAAAATTGTATTTGTAATTAGACGTGATTTATTTGAAAATAAGCCATGTTCTTAAAGAACATAACTATAAATACAAACATATATATTATTTTTTTAGGAATTATATTTATGAAAAAGTCATTATTAGCATTAGCTGTTGTATTAGCAGCTACTTCAGCAACTGCTTCAGCAGCTACTGTATATGATAAAGATGGTACTACCTTAACAGTAGGTGGTCGTGTTCAGTCAGTTTTTTACAATGGATTCTATAAAAAAGCTGGCTACAAAGATGCTTCATTAGTTAATTCATCACGTTTTAGCGTTGCAGGTAACACCAAAGTTAATGATTACTTATCAGTATTAGCATTCTCTGAGTGGGATATGGCTGATGGTAACAAACAAACTGGTGATAATCTAAAATCAAGAGAGCAGTATGTAGGTGCTGATTTTGGTTCTTTCGGTAAGTTAATTGCTGGTAAGACTCTTGATTCAACAAGACAGGTAATGGCTACTACCGATATTTTTGAGTACGTTGATGTTCAGAACGATACTGGTATCAATGCTGATAGACGTAATGGTTTATTCCGTTATGACTATAACAATAACGGTTTATTCGCATCTGTAACTTATGAGACAGCTTCAGATAATCAAACTATTTTTGGTCAGAAGTTTGATGTACAGAATGGTTATGCTGTAGCTTTAGGCTATACCTTTGATAATGTTGTATTTGGACCTTTAGCTATTAAAGCAGGTTTCAACTTCATCGATGGTCAAAATGATGAATTTGACGGAGCTGTTTACAATAACGTTAAATCACTTGGCAAGTTAAATAACGCTAAGAATTTTGCAACTTCTATCTCTTGGGGCTCATCAAGTGAAGGTTTATATTTAGCAGCTTTATACTATTCTCAGAAAATAGATTTTGCTATTGATCATAATCATGGTGATGCTAACAAGAAAGGTTTATACGACAACTTCGACAGAAAAGGTTACGAGTTTACTGCAGGTTACGGCTTTGACAATGGAATTGGTGTTTACACTGGTTACCAGACACAGCAGTTAAAGAAAAAGTACTATGGCTATACTGAAAAGGATAACTACGATTTAAGAAGAGTACCTGTTCAGGTTAAGTATACTTACAACCCTAACTTCAAGGTATGGGCTGAAGCTGAGTTTGATGCAAATTCAGATGACAATTACACTGGTACCGCTCGTGGTACAGAGTTCAATGTTGGTGCTCGTTACACCTTCTAATCTGTCTTAATAGATAAAAGAAAAGGAAGTCTTGATGGCTTCCTTTATTTTTTGATTATAAAAAGATCAAAAAAAAACGGCATAAAGCCGTTTTTTATGGTAGGTGTTTAATTAAACACGCTTCTTGAATTCGTTGGTACGAGTATCGATTTCGATCTTGTCACCAATGTTTACGAAATCAGGTACTGAAATTACATAACCGGTACCAGCTAAACGTGCAGGTTTTACAACTTTACCTGAGGTATCACCCTTAACTGCAGGCTCGGTGTACTCTACTTCACGAACGATGGTGATAGGTAACTCAACAGAGATTGCCTTACCGTTGTAGAAAGTAACCTGGCAAACGTCTTCCATACCGTCGATTAAGTAATTTAAAACGTCACCCATGTTGTCTTTTTCGATTTCGTACTGGTTGAACTCTTCGTCCATGAATACGTATAGAGGATCACCATAGTATGAGTATGTGCAATCCTTGTGCTCTAAGATAACGTCATCTAAACGATCATCTGCACGGAATACAGTCTCAGTACCGCCGTTTGAAAGAAGATTTTTTAACTTCATCTTAACAACAGCTGCGTTACGACCTGATTTGCTGTACTCAGCCTTCTGAACAACCATTGGGTTGCCGTTTAACATAATTACGTTGCCAGTACGGATTTCTTGAGCTAACTTCATTGTAAAAACCTTTAACGTTATAAAAAGAAATTTAGGCAAGATCTATGTCTTAGCCATTCAAAACAATACACATGTGTATTGTTAGGATGCCTTATCTGACCATTGCCTATATAAAACTGCCTGTATAAAACTGTATAGTATGATAAGCACAGTCTTATCTGAAAAGAACATCTCTATTTACCTAAAAAGGTAAATTTAACGTACCATTTTAACAGATCTATGGATTTATTAATCAAGAAAATTGATTTTTTTCTCTTATAAATGCTAAAAGATTATCGGTTAAAGAGCCTAAAGATAACAAATAATCTCTCCATTCTTCAGATAGTTTTTTCCACTTTTCTATAAATGATGAGAAATCAAAATCATGAATGAAATCTGAGTTTCCGTTATAACTTAAGGTAAGTTGTCTTAGAATTTCTACTGATTCTTTATCGGAACAAAATTCGTCCATTCTGTCAAAAAGGGCATTGATCTTATCAAAATGGGCATTTTCTTCTTGAGGGTAGATATGCCATAAGAAAGGATTACCTGTAAGCATTGCTCTTACAATTGAATCTTCACCTCTTACTAGATTTATGTATGAACCTATTAGAAGAGAGTCATACTCATCCTGATCTACCATTGGAGATACTTTTATGAAAAGATTATCTAATTTATAGGTATCACCAACACTTAAATTTAGATTTAAGTGTTTGTTTAAGTTATTTAGAGGCTTCCCTTCAAACACAATAATAGTTAAAGATTTGTTTTTTTCTTCTGCAAACTCAGAAAGATTCTTTAATATGTAATTAACATTAGAATTTTCATAGCTAAAGAGAGTTATGTAACTATCTTTATTATTGAATTTATTTTCAAACTGATATTTTAATAGATCATTTTTATTTTTTAACTTCTTTAAAAATGTATCTTCAATTACCAGTCCTCCTGTTTTGTTGGTAAAACCTGGAAAGAAAAAGAAACTTTCTATACCATCAGAAAATGAAGGTAATTTATGGCATTCATCAGCAAAAGGTTCTGCTGTCAGATATTCAAGGTTAATTACAAGAGATTTGTTCTTTTTTATATTTGAATAAATAAATTCAGGGAGTCTTACTGAAAAGGCTTGTATAACAGTATCTTTTAGATCAATTTGATCTTCCTTTGTAGGCCAAAGAGATATTTTTAGATCACTACTTGATAGATCATCTTTGTTGATAATTTTTTTTATTGCACTGAGATCGTTACAAAAGAGATTAACTTGTTCTTTTTTATTGCACAGATCTCTACCTAATCGCAAACAGACGCCTGCATCTCCAAAATTATCTATTACATCGCAGAAAATATTAATCATTTTTTATCTTATATAACCTATTTATTTTTATCGGTTTATTTTGATGTCAATACTAATTTTATTGAATTGTTTTATTAGTTTTACAAAATGAGCTGTCAAGCTAATTTGAGAAAATATAAAAAATTTTAATGTTGAATTAGATTACTCTATTGTACATAATATAACGCAGTTACATATCAATTTAACCATCTGATTTATATAGAAAAAAATATAACTATATAATATTAAATAAAAAAATTCTGGACTAAAAATGATTAGATTTATTGTTAAGAGAGACGGTCGAAAAGTGTCCTTTAATGAGGACAAAATATCTAATGCAATAAGAAAAGCTCTTATTTCAGCACACCCTGATGATAAATCCACTTCTCAATATGAAGAAGATTTAGTCGAGAAGTTAACTAGACGTGTCGTTTCAGACATTGAAAAACAGAATTTAGAAGAGCCTTCTGTAGAAAATACTCAGGATATTATTGAGAAAGTTTTAATTCAGGAAGGTATGGCTTCAGAGGCTAAGAATTTCATTCTTTACCGTCAGAACAGAACTAATGTAAGAAATTATAATACTGATTTAACTAAGATCTATCGTGACTTAACCTCAAAGAGCACTGCAGATATGGATTTAAAGCGTGAAAACGCTAATATAGATGCCAATGCTCCTATGGGCTTAATGTTGCGTTTCGGTTCTGAAGGTTCAAAAGACTACGTTAGAAGATACGTTTTAAGGCCAGAGCACTCTATTGCTCATTCACGTGGTGACATTCATATTCATGATTTAGATTTCTATATGCTGACCATTAACTGCTGTCAGATCGGTTTAAAAGATCTATTTAAGCGTGGTTTTAGCACTGGTCATGGGTTCTTGCGTGAGCCTCAGTCAATTCAGTCCGCAGCTGCTTTATGCTGTATTGCTATTCAATCTAATCAGAATGATATGCATGGCGGTCAGTCAATTCCTTTATTCGAGTACGATTTAGCTCCATATGTTGCTATTTCTTATTCAAAGCACTTATGTAAAGTAATCTGCATTTGCTTAAGAAATGACGAAGCTGATGTATCAGAAGTTAAAGAATACTGCAAAGAACTATATGACAAGTATGATACTTGTCTATCTGATGAAGTTCAGTCTCTAATTAAAGCTAAAGTTTTAGAAGTTTTAAAGAAATATGATACTGATGAGTTAGATGTAACCAAGAATGTTGATTACATCATGTCAGAAGCAATAAAACTAACTGAGCGTGAAACTTATCAGGCTATGGAAGCTTTAATACACAATTTAAACTCTATGCAATCAAGAGCTGGTGCTCAGGTTCCATTCTCATCAATTAACTATGGTACAGGTACTCAACCTGAACACAGAATGATTATGAAGAATGTATTACTTGCTACTGATGCTGGTTTAGGTGGTGGAGAAACTCCTATCTTCCCTGTACAGATCTTCAAAGTTAAAGATGGAATCAATACTAAGAAAGGTGATCCTAACTACGATCTGTTTGAATTAGCATGTAAAGTATCAGCTAAGAGATTGTTCCCTAACTTCTCATTCTTAGATGCTCCTTATAATGCTCAATACTATAAGCCTGGTCACCCAGAGACAGAAGTTGCATTAATGGGATGCCGTACCAGAGTTGTTTCAAACTATTATGATAAGACCAAGGAAATTATTCCTGGTCGTGGAAACCTATCTTTCACAACTATCAACTTACCAAGACTTGCAATTGAAGCTCATGGCTCTATCAGTAAGTTCTTTGAATCATTAGATAAGATGATTTATATGGTATTTGATCAGCTAATGGATCGATTTGAAATCATTGCTAAGAAGCAGGTTTTAAATTATCCATTCTTAATGGGGCAGGGTGTTTGGGTTGATTCTGATAGATTAAATCCAGAAGATACTATTGAAGATGTTATCAAGAACGGTACTATGTCAGTTGGCTTTATCGGTTTAGCTGAGTGCTTAGTTGCTTTAATTGGCAAACACCACGGCGAAAGCAAAGAAGCTTATGACTTAGGTTATAAGATCATTAAACACATGAGAGATTTAACTGATAAACACACAGTTGATACAGGTTTGAATTTTTCATTATTCTCAACTCCAGCAGAAGGTCTATCAGGTAGATTCGTTAAGATTGATAAGAGATTATATGGTTCTATTCCAGGTGTAACTGATCGTGAATACTACACAAACAGCTTCCACGTTCCTGTTTATTATGAAATCTCTGCTGCTGATAAGATTAAGATTGAAGGTCCTTTCCATGCATTATGTAATGCAGGTTCTATCTCTTACATAGAAATGGATGGTGACTTAACAAAGAATGTTGAAGCATTCAAGAATGTAATCTTATACATGAAGGAGTGTGGCGTAGGTTACGGTTCAATTAATCACCCTGTAGATCGTTGTCCTGTATGTAACTACGTAGGTATCATCGGAGATGTTTGTCCAAGATGCGGACGTAAAGATGGAGAAGGAGTAAGCATTGAGCGTTTAAGAAAGCTTGGTGTTGGCTGTATCTGTACTGGTTAGCAGTTATTTTTTTTACAAAGCCTTCATGACTAATTTCCTGTCATGAATGTTTTCTATAATCACAATTTCACAACAACTTATAATTTTATACTTTAGGAGAATGGTTAGTATGCAAACAAGACTACACGCAAAGAATGGTGTTATAGGTGAAGGTGTTAAGTTCGAGAGGATCAGAAGAGTAACTGGTTATCTTGTAGGTACCTTAGATCGCTTTAATGATGGCAAGAGAGCCGAAGAAAGAGATCGTGTTAAGCATATGTCTGTATAAGTTAAGATGGACGATATAGATTTATCTGTATTAGATAATACAGCCTTAAGAATCGCAGGTGCCGTCAAAGAGTCTATCGTTGACGGGCCTGGTATAAGGTATGTTATTTTTACTCAGGGATGTCCATTTCATTGTAAAGGTTGTCATAATGAACAGGCTCAGCCTTTAAATGGTGGAATGGATGTTTCTTTGAGAGTTCTTTATGAAGAGTTTTGCTCTAATCCTCTAGTTACAGGTGTGACTTTTTCAGGTGGTGAGCCTTTCATTCAATCCAAATCTTTGGCAGTACTTGCCAATGTCTTAAAAAAGAAAAATTACTCAATTTGGGCTTATTCTGGTTTTACTTTTGATAAACTAGAAAGTGACCCTATCAGAAGACAGTTACTTGAACTTGTCGATGTAGTAGTTGATGGTCCTTTTGTTATGGCTAAAAAATCATTAGAGCTTGATTTTAGAGGATCTTCAAATCAAAGAATTATCAATGTTCAAGAATCATTAAAACAGCATAAAGTTGTTTTAATGGAAGGATATAAATAACTTAAATTGCAAAAGAATGTTGTGTGTAGATCCTGTGATTTAACGGTATCTATCACTCAAATTAAGAAGCATTACGATTGCATCTGTCCTAGATGTGGTCGAAAGTTATTGTCTAATAATCTAGTAAAAGAAGGCGACGTTGCTATTGTAGCTTTTGCTGCCTTAATATTTCTTTTTATCAGCATCATTGAACCTTTTATGTCAATTTCTGCTATGGGAACAGGTGCTGCTATGTCGTTAAATTCCATTGTTTCAATTTTGAATAAACAATGGGGCTTGTTACTTTACGTTTTTCTATTTTTTACATTTTTTGCACCTGTTTCTGTCTTAGCTTTAATTGTTTTTATTGGTGGTTTTAGACTTAAACCTAATATATTTTTAGCAAAGTTCTATCAATTTAACCATGGCATGTGCATGGTAGATGTCTTCGTATTGGGTATTGTAGTGAGCTTAATTAAGCTTACAGCCTTAGCTGATGTGACTTTTTATGTTGGTTTTTACACAACATTCATCTTTTCAGTTTTAATGATTTGGTGTTGTCTTAAGTTTAACCCTTCAATTCTTTGGGAAAAAATAAAAAAGCAATCTGAATTGAAACTTATAGCTGGTAAATCTGCTATGAGTCAATCTTATAAAGTTTGCCAAGAATGTGGATATGTCTTTAAAGCAAACGATGATATCGATCTGTGTCCAAGATGTAAAAGTAAGGTTACTTATAGACGAAAAAACTGTATTTCTAAAAGCTTAGCTTTATTGTTATCAGCTCTAATTCTCTACTTACCTTCAAATTTATATCCTGTTATGTATACTGAATTTATAGGATCAAATACAGGTTCAAATATCATTGAAGGCGTAATTGAAATGTGGCAAATGAATTCATATTTTGTTTCATTTGTAATTTTATTAGCATCAATTTTCATACCTGCTTTTAAGATTATTTCAATGTTGTTTATCTTATATGCAACTAAATATTCAAAGATTGTTGTAAATAAGAGAGTAAGTAGGTTATACCGGTTTGTCCTATTTATTGGAAGATGGTCTTTGATTGATGTTTATGTGGTTATCATAATGTCTTCTATAGTAAAAATAGGTAATATTTTAAATATTGAACCTGGCTTTGCAATCATTTGTTTCTGTAGTGTGGTTATTATTACTGTTTTTTCGGCTGAAGCATTTGATGAAAGACTTATATGGAATAAGGGATAATTATGGATGAGATTAAAAATGCTAAATTAAGAAAACACAAAATCTCGCTATATTGGCTAGTTCCTATTGTAGCTTTAATCACTACTGTTATCTTAATTTGGGAAAATTCTTTTAATAAAGGTCCTTTAGTTTCACTTCACATGGAGGATGCATCTGGTATTGAAGCAGGTAAAACTGTTGTTAAATTCAGATCTGTAGATGTGGGGGTGGTTGAGTCGGTTTCTTTATCAAAGGACTTTTCTGGTGCTGTAGCTAAAATTAGGATGTACAGTGACACTGATGAACTCTTAAATGAAGACTCGTTATTTTGGATTGTAAAACCAAGAATTCAATCTCATAGTATTACAGGTTTAGAAACTATCTTATCTGGTTCATATATTCAGATTTATAAAGGAAAATCTGATAAAAATTCAACAGAATTTGTATGTTTAAAAGATATTCCTTTAGGATTAGATGAACATGGTATACCAATCAAACTATTTGGTCATACTACAGGTGTTATTCCTAACGGTACACAGATCAACTACAAAGGTTTTAACATTGGTATAGTGGTAAGTTCTACTTATGATATAGCCAAAGACGGCATTGTATACAATGCTTTAATTAAGAAATCATATTCACAACTAGTAAATTCAAATTCAGTTTTTTGGGTTGATTCAGGAGTTGATTTTAGCCTTACTCCATCTGGTGTTAATTTTAGTATTCCTAATTTAGAAAATATTATTTCAGGTAGTATCAATGTAAATCAGTTTACCAGTGAGAAAGGTGAACCTATGAAACCAAATGAATCATTTGATGTTTATAAAGATAAAGTTACAGCTAAATACGAGAATTTAAAAGATAATCCTAAGTTTGTGGTTTTAATTGATAATGATATTAAGAATATAAAAATAGGTAGCAAGGTTAATTTTAGAGGCTTAGATATTGGTCAGGTAATAAAGATGCCTTGGTATGAGAATGATTCTGAGGTATTTGATTATAAAAATAAAATTCCAGCTTTAATTGTTTTAGATACAGATAAAGAAAGCTCTTTAAAGGCAAAAAGAGTCTTTTCAAAGAACTTAGAAAACGAAACTTTGTGTGCTCAGATTGATAATGCTAGTCTTATTGCTCCTGGTAGTGTCATTAAATTAACTATTGATCCTCATAATAAATGTCGCACAGATAAGAGCATATATAGAGATATTGCTGTAATTCCTTTAGTTAAAAAGACTGATATGGTAAATGAGTTACAGTTATTTGCAAAAAAGTTGAATTCTCTTGATTTGAATGCTGTTTCTAATAATTTGAATTCATCACTTGTAAGTTTAAACAACACTCTAAAGTCAGTTAAAGGGGTAACTGATTCTGTTAACAAGAATCATACTTTAGAGAACCTTAATAAAGTTTTGAACAGCTATAACCAAAATTCTGAGCTGTATAAATCCTTATTAGATATTTCAAATAAGTTAAATCAGTCTTTAAATGAGTTAAACCCAACTATTAAGAAAGTAGGTCAAAAAAGTAATTCATTGGTTTTCTCATCTGAATATAAAGATATAGAACCTAAGGTTTCAAAGAGATAAAAAATGAAAATAAGTCGTCTGTTAGTTATTACCTCCACACTGTGTTTTTTTATGCTATGTTCATGTACAAGTTCACAGATAAGTTATGAGAGGTACTCTTTAACTGAGAATATAAGTTCATCATCATTTATTGTAAAAAGAGATCTTAATGTTGAGTTAAATGAGGTTTTAAATGATGGTGGTATTGTTCTAAAAACTTCGAATGTAAGTTTGCTGTCAGCAAATAACCATCGTTGGGCTTCTTCTTTAAAAGAACAGTTAAGAGTGATTTTAAATGATGCTCTAAATAAAGCTAATGTAAGAGAAGACCTTTCTTTAAATATATATGTAAGCAAGTTTTATGGCACCACTGACGGTCATTGCATTATAGACATGACTGTTGATTCCTTCAAGAAAGGGAAAGCTCTCTATACAAAAAATTACAGCTTTAACAGACTACAGAATAAAGATGGATATCAAGCTTTAGTTGATACTCTAAAAAGTGGATTTGAATCGTTGAGTGAAGAAATTGCCAATGATTTGTCTATGATTAAGTAAGGAATATAAGGTAGTCATAAGTGCTATGACTACCTAAAATTTATTATTTACCAATACAGAAAGTACTGAAAATCTTTCCTAAGATGTCATCTGAGGTTACTTTTCCAGTGATCTCTCCTAAATGGTCTTGAGCTTCTTTAATCTCTTGAGCACATAGTACTAAATCACCTGTTTTGATGATTTCAATAGCATTTTTTATGTGTTTATAAGAATTTTCAAGCTCGGTTAGATGTCTTCTTCTAGCTATGAACATACCTTCAACAGGCATAATCTGTAACAGATTAGCTAGTTTCTTTTTAAGCTCATCTAAACCGTCTTCATTCTTAGTTGATGAGGTTATCTGATTAAATGATTTAAAAGGCTCTTTTGATAAGAGTTCTTTTACTTCATCACAGGTGCCCTTATCTGATTTAGAAACAACAACTAAAATTCTATTTTCGTTGGTTTCAAACTCTTTAACCTTTTTTAAAGTTTCTAAAGCATCTGTAGGAACTGTTGAACCATCTAACATAAAGATCACAAGATCTGCTTTCTTTAACTCTTCGATAGCTTTTTTGATACCGATTGCCTCAATTTCATCTGAAGGAGTATCTCTAATACCTGCTGTATCTGTAATCACAACAGGAACACCTTCAATTTCGATTTGAGCTGTAAGCACATCTCTTGTGGTACCAGGAATGTTGGTAACGATAGCTTTATCAGAGCCAGCTAATGCATTAAGCAGACTTGATTTTCCTGCATTTGGAGCGCCTGCTAATACTATTCTTGCACCTTCATTTAGCTTCACACCTTGGTTAGCTATTTTTAAGGTTTTAGATGCTAATTGTTCGATATCATTTAAAGCAAGATCTGTCTTTCCTGATTCAAAAAAGTCTTCATGCTCTTCAGGAAAATCTAAGCACGCTTCAAGTCTTACTCTAAAGTTTGTAATTTGTTCTGACAGAGAATTTAAATTATCAGAAAAAGCACCTTCTAATGAGGCTAAAGCTGCTTTTGCTGCACTTTGAGAGCCAGCTGAAATAAGATCTTCTACAGCTTCTGCAGCTGTTAAATCCATCTTATTATTTAAAAAAGCTCTTTTGGTGAATTCTCCTGGTTCTGCTTGTCTTACACCATCAATACTTAGTACTGCGTTTAATACTCTTTGCGGAGCAATGTTTCCGCCATGACCTTGTAATTCGATAACATCTTCACCGGTGTAAGAATTAGGTGAAGCAAAATACAAAAGTACACCTTCATCGATTACTTCATTATTCAGTTTAAATTGTTTGAAGTAAGCTTGTCGTGTTTTAGGAGTGATATTTGTTAGTGTCTTTGCCACTGTTAAAGCCTGAGGACCAGAAACTCTTACAATGGCAATGCCACCCCTGCCATGAGGGGTAGCAATTGCTGCAATAGTATCTTCGATTGTAGACATGAATTATTTCTTTGCGACTGGAGCTTTTTTCAAGCTTAATCCACGCTTTTCTAAAGATCTAAAAATAATGAACTGCTGGAAAATTGTAAAGCTGTTTGAAACTAACCAATACAATGTCAAACCTGCAGGGAATGTACAGAACATAAATGTAAATACAAAAGGCATTGCCATAAACACTTTCTTCTGAATTGGATCAGTAATAGGTGTAGGTGACATCTTCTGTAATAAGAACATTGAAATACCGTACAGAATTGGTAATACGAAGTAAGGATCTTTTACAGATAAGTCAGTGATCCATAAAATGAAGCTTGACTGTCTTAATTCTGTTGATTCCATTAAGGTCCAATATAAAGCGATGAAGATAGGCATCTGAATTAAAAGTGGTAGACAGCCACCTAAAGGATTTACCTTTTCAGCTTTGTACAGTTTCATGGTTTCAGCACCAATCTTCTGTCTGTCGTCCTTATAACGCTCTTTAATCTCCATTAACTTAGGCTGGAGTAATCTCATTTTCGCCATTGAGGTGTATTGTGCCTTTGTAAGAGGGAACATCACACTTCTAACAATAAGAGTTAATACAATAATTGAGAAACCCCAGTTACCGATTATTGAGTGGATGAAATTTAAGATCTTGAATAATGGAATTGAGATGAACCATAACCAACCGTAATCTACGGTTAAATCTAAGTTGTTTGCAACAGCTGCCATTGCATCTTGGTTTTTAGGACCAACCCATAGTTTTGCTGATAATGTTTTCTCGCTGTCAGCTTTTACTACAGTGTTCTGAGTTCTAATACCAATGATAGCAGCAGTATTCTTTTCAGCAGATCCAGAGTAGATAACATTAGATGAGTCATTGTCACCGTTTACCCATGCTGATACGAAATAGTGCTGAATCATAGCAACCCAGCCTGATTTTGTTGATACATTGTATTTTGTATCGTCAATAATTTTATCTAAAGTAGCCTTTTCATATCTGCTGTTGTCAGATGAATATGCTGTACCTCTATAAGCACTTGCTACCATACCAAAGCTTGAGTTGCTCTTTAAGTATGAGTCATCTTCAGACTGTTTTAACTGACCATACATGCAAAGGTTCAAGTCTTTGTCGCTGTTGTTTAAGATGTCATATTTAACATTAACAACATATGAATCTCTGTTAACAGAGAAGGTCTTTACGTATGTAACATTGTCTTTTTCATATTTTAAAACTGCTTCCACGCTATTCTCGCCGTCTTTGATAGCATATTCAGTCTTATCAGATACATATTCAGGTCTTGAAAGGTTATCAATTCCATCTTTACCTGCTAAACCACTCTGAGCTTGGTAGATAAACTGAGGAGTTGTCATTAACAGATGGAAAGGATCGTTCTTATCCTGTTCTTGTTTAACCTTAAGTAATTTTGCATCGACAACGTCACCACCTTGCAGATTGATGGAGAGCTCAAGATTATCACTTATTAATTTTATAACCTTGCCAACTGCTGTATTGGAATTGATTTCTTGTGACTGTTGAACTGCTGCCTGCTCTAATGCTTTTTGATCATTAGCTTTGTCTGAATTCCAATCCCAGAATAGAAACATAGCTGCGCACAGTAACAGAATAAATATAAGATTTCTTTGTTGTTCCATTTGGATAACCTTAAAGGCGATTACTTAATTTTTTTAGGTACAGGATCATACCCACCAGGGTTCAAAGGATGACAGCGACAGATCCTTTTTAAACCAAGATAGATTCCTTTGATTAAGCCCCATTCTCTAATAGCTTCAAGAGTGTATTGTGAACAGCTAGGGTAAAAACGGCAATGCTGTCCTAGAATAGGACTAATGAAGGTTTGATAGAAGCGGATCATCAAGATCGCTATTTTTCCAAACGGTGAGATATTTGTTGCCATAATCGTTTAAATATAGCACTTAGTTCAGAATTGCTGATATCTTCTATCTTTGGTCTTGCAATAACTACAAGATCAATATTTTGAAGAGAATGTTGATTTAATCTGAAAGTCTCTCTGGCAATACGCTTGACACGATTTCGCCAAACAGCTCTTTTTAAAATTTTTTTAGGTATAACCAAGCCGAGCCTAGAACACTGAGATTCGTTGTTTTTGCGAGCAAGAACAAGCACCCCAGTAGCGCTGGCACGGACAGGATTTGCGAATACCTTATCGTATTCCTCGGTTGACAGTATTCTGACAGACCGAGGAAAGGTATTATTAGCCATTAACGGTTGTTAAACGCTTACGACCCTTGGCACGGCGACGGGAAAGAACTTTACGACCGTCAGCAGTACGCATACGTACACGGAAACCGTGGGTGCGCTTACGCTTAGTTACGTTTGGCTGGAAAGTACGCTTCATTTGAAACTCCAACGACGGTACTACCGCCTAATTACACGGTGAATATATTAATAGTGAAATTTCACTATTAATTCAAAGTACGGTATTTTACATTGTAAATGCTATTAAGGTCAACACTGTTTTTGTGCTAAAATATTATGTTACTAAATTTAAACCATTAATATTGGTTAATACTCTATTAATATAACTATAAAAAAGGCCCTTTTTATGGATTTGGATCAAGTCTGGAAAGATGCTATTGCTAATGTTATTAGCAAGTTCACTGATTTAAAAGATATGAGCGTAGTCAAATGTATAGAAACTATGTGTTCTTTTGAAGTAAGTGGTAATAACATTGTTTTTATTTGCAATAACGACATGGCTTCAAAAATGTTACCAATGTACGTTTCTCAGCTGTTCATTGAAATCACAAATCTTATGGGGGTATCTAACTATGGATTACAGATGGTGATGGCTGGTAGTAGACCAAATCAGTCTCAATCTCAGTCTGTTGGTTCAACACCATTTGGTAATTCTCATTATCCACAGCAACAGAATCAATACATAAACGATAATTATCAGAATTCATCTAATGCAGGTGTACCTGTTTCTGGACAATCTCAGTCTGTTGGTTCAACATTATTGGGTAATACTCGTTATACACAGCAGCAGAATCAATACACTAATGATAATTATCAGAGTTCGTCCAATGCTGGTATACCTGTATCTGGTATGAATTCTCAATACTCATATTCAAGTGCTAATCAACAGTCTGTAAATTCTCAACCATCGTTTAATGCACAGCATAATGTTGGTTCTAAATCTTTCATGGGACAGCAAAATCCAAATATAGTTCCTAGGGCTAGAATCACTGACAATATTGATCCCAAAAAGACATTTGATAATTATATTACTGATCCAGAAAATAAACTGCCTATAGCGGCGGCTATGAGAATTGCTGAAACTCCAGGTTCTGATAACTTTAATCCGTTTTATATCTATGGTGGTTCTGGCTTAGGAAAAACTCATATCTTATGGGCTATTGCCAATAAGATTAGAGAAACTAAGCCTAATGTGTCTGTGATCTATATTAGAGCTGAAGATTTTATTAGAAGATATGTTGACTCTATGTCTCAAAAATCATCTTTTGCTCCGCAGCAGGTCCACTTTCAAGACATGTTTACTCAGTACGATGTGTTCATTATGGATGATATTCAGAGTCTTACCAAAGGTGATAAAGCTAGAGATACTTTCTTTGATATTATTGCAAATTTCTTAGATATCAAAGGTAAACAGTTAATCTTAGCTTCTGATGTTGCTCCAGGTAATTTAAAGAATTTCAATGATAGACTTGTTACTAGATTCGGTTCAGGCATTTGCAGTGAAATTTATCCTCCAAGCTCCGAAACAAGAACAGCTATCATTTTAAGAAAATGCAAAGAATTAAACTTTGAATTGCCAAATTCTGTCGTTGATTATATCGCTACAAATATTAGATCAAGCGTACGTGAAATTGAGGGAGCAATTAAAACTTTAAAGAATCTAGTTCAGGTTAATGGTGGAACAGTAACTTATGATGAAGCTGTAAAAATTCTGTCTAGCTCTGTTAATAAAACAAGTAATAACACTACAGTTGATAGTATTAAAGACAGAGTTGCAAAAGAATTTGAAGTTACAGTTGAATCTTTAGAATCTGCTTCAAGAAAGAAGAATATATCTCAGGCTCGTTCATTTGCTATTGCTTTAACTCATGAACTTATACCTACACTATCAAGTAGTGATATTGGTAGATCTTTTAATAAAGATCATTCATCTGTTTTAGCTGCTATTGCAAGAGTTGAAGAATGGAAGGTAAAAGATAAAGATATGAATGTTCTTTATCAGAAGTTAGTACTTTCTCTTAAAAAGAATTAAAAATCAGGAGATTTAATTATGAAGTTTAGCGTATTGCTGTCTACTATCAGCAAACAGTTGTCAGAAATTGCAAGTATTGCTGGTTCTTCAACTAATAAAGATGACATTACACAAAATATCCTTATTAAAGTTGCTGATTCAATTCTTGTTTTAAAAGCTACAAATTACAATATTGAGCTTCAGACTGAGATCCCTTTGACAGATGTTGAATCAGAAGGCGAGATTACAGTCAATGCGAATAAGTTAAAAGAGACTCTGTCTAATCTTGATCAAAATAATTTAGTTAATTTTAACTATGATGAGCAGAATAACTTATTAGTACTTTCAAATGGCAGTACAAATTTTGAAATTCGTACTAGATCTTCTATTGATTTTCCTTCTTTTGAGATGGAAGAAATTGAACACACCATTGTCTTAAAGCAGAAACAGTTAAAATCAATCATTGATTCATGTTTATTGTGTGTTTCAAATGAAGATTTCAGAGACTATTTACGTGGTGTTCGTTTTGAAGTTAATGGCTCAAAATTAGAGATCTTTACTTCAGATGGTCATAGAATGGCTATCCTTGAAACTCAGTTAGATAATCCTTCTACAGATGCTGAACCTTTTGGTGTTATCCTAACTAAGAGATGTGCTTCTCAATTAGCTAAGATTGTAAATGAGGAAGCTGATTCTGATGTTATCTTATCATTCACTAAGAATGCTGTTCAGACATCTTGCAATAACTACAAGATGAACTCTAAATTGATTAACTGCGGCTACCCTAATGTAAGAACTGTTATTCCAAAGACTATTGATTCAATTATTTCTATTCCAAAGGATACTTTCACTAATCTAATTAAACAGGTTTCTGTCCTTTCATCAAAGAGAGTTAATGGTGTTACATTTACTTTTGGTGGTGGTCAGGTTACCTTAAGATCTGAGAACTCTGAACACGAGGTCGCCACTGCTTCTTTAGCTTTACCTGATGCTCAATCTAATATTGAGATTTCTTTAAATGCACAGTATGTAAGAGAGGTTTTAGGCGTTATCAAAACTGATAATGTTCTTTTCTGTTTTAGCCAGCCTATGATTCATGTTTTAATTAAACCAGAAACAGAAGTTAATGATCTAGGCGTAAAGGCAAGCTATATTATCAGTAAAGTTGTGGTTTAACTTTTATCATAAGGTAGCTTTATTCTTAAAGCTACCTTTTTTACCTTCATGAAAATATCTCACCTCAGAATATTAAACTACCGTAATATCTCTTCATTAGACATAGAACCATCAACTCTATTTAATGTTATTTATGGAAAAAATGGTTCTGGTAAGACTTCTTTGCTTGAAGCCATTTCTTATTTAGGTTATGGAAGATCTTTTCGAGATTCACGATATCAATCTTTAATAAGAGAAGGTCAATCATACTTTGCAATATCAGCTGATGTTATAAGAGATAGCACTGACCTATCAGACAGAATTGGTGTATGTAGATATAGAAATCGCAATCAATCTCTTGAGATATCTATAAACTCAAATACAAGTAATAGATTAGTTGATTTGGTAGATAAGATTTCAATACAAGTTATTCATCCTCAAGGAATTGATCTAATTTTAGGTGGACCTGAATATAGACGTAATTTCATAGATTGGGGAGCTTATTACTCATTTCCTAATTTTAAGAATTGTTGGTATAGATATAAAAAGCTCTTATCTCAACGTAATTTTATGTTAAAGAGAAGAGAACCTGCTGAGAATATCCTGTTTTGGGATGAAGAACTATCAAAAGTAAGTGAAGAAATTACAACTTTTAGAGAACAATATATAGATCTTTTTAAGACAATTCTTTTACAAAAATTAAGTTCATTTTTGCCTCAATTTGAATTCGAAATTTTATTCTCTAAAGGTTGGGAAAATGGCTTACAGTTGCGGTCTGTGCTTAACTTAAATATTGAAAAAGATAGAGTTTTAGGGTATACTTTTTACGGTTGTCACAGGGCAGAATTACGAATTAAATGTAATAATTTTTCTGCTAGTGAAACCCTGTCTAGAGGACAATTAAAATTATTAGTTTGTGCAATGAGACTTTCTCAGGGGTACCTTTTAAAACACCAAGTAGGAAAAAATTGCATATTTCTAATTGATGACTTAAGTTCTGAACTTGATGCTAATTCTAGAATGTTATTGCTTAATGAACTAAAAGAATGTGATAGCCAAGTTTTTTTGACAAATATTACAAAGAATTTAGAAATTCCAAGTTGTTCTGAAAATTCTTTTATCAACATTGAAGAATCTATAGAGCCTTAATTACATACAGAGGAACAAATGTCAGCAGAAAATAACAATGATTATGGTACTTCCAGTATTAAAGTTTTACACGGCTTAGAGGCAGTGCGTAAACGTCCTGGTATGTATATCGGTGACACTGACGATGGTTCAGGTTTACATCATATGGTATTTGAGGCAGTTGATAACTCTATTGACGAGGCTCTAGCTGGATTCTGTAACCATATTGAAGTAACTATTCATGAAGATGAATCCGTATCATGTACCGATAATGGTCGTGGTATCCCTGTTGCTATTCATCCTGAAGAGCATGTATCTGCAGCTGAAGTTGTTATGACAGTGTTACATGCTGGTGGAAAATTCGATTCAAATTCTTATAAAGTATCAGGTGGTCTGCACGGTGTTGGTATTTCTGTTGTTAATGCTCTATCTGATAAGTTAGAACTAACAATTAGAAGAGAAGGTCACATTTGGCAGCAAATTTACTTAGATGGTGGTAAACCTGAAGCTCCTCTACATCAGATCGGTGATTCTGATGAGAGTGGAACAAGAGTTAGATTTTGGCCTTCTCCTTCAATCTTTACTAAGACAATCTTTGATTACAACGTTTTAGCTAAACGTTTAAGAGAGCTTTCGTTTTTAAACTCTGGTATTAAGATCACTTTAACAGATTTAAGAGAGACACCTCCTAAGCAGGAAGTATTCCATCATGAAGGTGGTATTGGTGAGTTCATTGCTTTTTTAAATAAAAATAAGACTCCATTAAACCAGAAGGTAATTCATTTTACTAAGAAATGTGAAGGAAATATTACTGTTGAAGTTGGTATGCAATGGACGGATGCTTATACAGAAAATGTATATTGCTTTACCAATAATGTTCCTCAAAAAGATGGCGGTACTCACTTAGCTGGTTTTAAGAGAGCTATTACTTCTACCTTTACTAATTACCTAGACAAACAGGGATATAACAAGAAGTCTAAAGTATCTACAAGTGGTGATGATGCACGTGAAGGTTTAACAGCTGTTATCTCTGTTAAGATGCCTGATCCTAAGTTTTCATCACAGACTAAGGATAAATTAGTATCTTCGGAAGCTGCTCAAGCTGTAGCTTCTTCAGTAAGTGAAAACTTAGGTTATTTCTTACAGGAAAATCCTAAGGATGCTGAATTTATCTGTTCAAAAATTATTGAAACAGCTCGTGTACGTGAAGCAATGAGAAAGGCTCGTGACTTATCACGTAAAAAAGGTGGTTTAGATTTAAATATTGCACCTGATAAGTTAGTTAAGTGCCGTGAAAAAGATCCTGCTTTAGCTGAAATCTTCCTGGTTGAGGGTGACTCAGCGGGTGGTACTGCAAAGAATGGTAGAAACTCTAAGTTCCAAGCTATTCTTCCTTTAAGAGGTAAGATCTTAAACGTTCAAAAGGCTCGTTTTGATAGAGTTATTGACTCACAGCAGATTGGTACTCTAGTAAGCGCTTTTGAGTGCGGTATCGGTAAAGATGACTATAATCCTGAAAAGTTTAGATATCATAATGTAATTATCATGACTGATGCTGATGTGGACGGTGCTCACATTCGTATCCTGTTATTAACATTCTTTTACCGTCACATGCCAGAGCTCATTGAAAGAGGTTATGTATACGTTGCTCAGCCTCCTTTATATAAATATGAAAAAGGTAAGCAAGTAAGTTACGTTCTTTCTGATAAAGAAGCTTTGCAGTATAAGACAAATATGGCTATTAACTCTGGTTCCATATTTGTTAATAAAGAGGCTGCTCCTCTATCTGGTATGCCTTTAGAAAGCCTGTTTAATGATTATAATAAAGTAATGTCAAGAATGCCAAAATTGACTCAGAAAATTCAAAAAGACATTGTTCTAAACATTATGTACTACAACTTATTATCTGAAGATCTGATGTCCTCTGAATCAGATGTAAAAGTATGGGCTGAAGGCTTTATAAAACAGTTACCATCTAATGCTTCTGAAGGAGTTTTCTTCAAGGCTGAGGTAAAGCATGATCCAGTTACAAATCTTTACTATCCGTTGATTATTCAGCATGTTCATGGAATTGATCATAAGTACTTATTGGATGATGCTTTCTATAAGTCAATTGATTATTCTATGTTAAAAAACATGAATTCAAAGGTTAATGGACTAATTGAGAAAGACGGTTTTGTTCAGGTGGGGGCAAAACAGATACCTGTCGATAACTTCCATCAGGCATATGAAGTTCTGATGAAAGAAGGTTTTTCTGGTGTTAAGATTCAGCGTTACAAAGGTTTAGGGGAAATGTCGGCTGAACAGTTATCAGAAACCACTATGAATCCTGATACAAGATCCTTACTAAAAGTTCATATTACTGATGCTATGGAAGCAGATAGATTATTCAATGAACTTATGGGTGAAGATGTTGAAGATAGAAAGATCTTTATTGCTGAGAATGCTTCTAAAGCTAATTTAGATATTTAATACTACCTTCTCTTACTAAAATATTAAGCCTCGATTTTTATCGAGGCTTTTTATGTGTGCACGGCATGTACGTTAGCTAACA
>HF987943.1 GCA_000431835.1 Succinatimonas sp. CAG:777 | reverse complement strand
GAATACCTAATTTAGAAATCAGAAAATGCTTTAAAAATGATATTCAAAAGAGATTTAGTTCTGTGTTTATAAAGCATAACCTACATAATAAGTTAGTTGATGCTTTGTCTTGCGGCAATCAAAAAGAAACTTATGACATCTTCTTTGACATGCTACAAAAATATGTCTCAATTAGAGATACAGCAACTAAAGCTCCTTTAGAGAACTACTATCATGGCTTTATAAATGGTATCTTCACAAGTTGCGAGAAACTCATATCAGAATACCATTCTAATTATGAGACAGGTAATGGTTATCCTGATATTACCTTTAAAGCAGAGCGTAATACCAAAGCTGTAATCATTGAGATTAAAGCTACCTCTAATGATGAGGATATGGATGAGCTTGCAACAAAAGCTTTATCTCAGATTGAAGAGAAGAACTACGCTTTACCATTTTTAAAGCAATCTAAAATTACAGATATCTATGCTTATGGCTTGGTATTCTGTAAAAAAGATTGCCTTGTAGTTTGTAAAAAACTTAAGTAGTAGCAAGAGTCAAAAGTATAAGAACTAGGATCCTCATCATGAGCAACAAACAATTCTTACCATTACCAACAAGTGTTGATAA
>HF987942.1:1063-6277 GCA_000431835.1 Succinatimonas sp. CAG:777 | reverse complement strand
GTTCTTATATAGAACTTTGTTTACTCTATCTCGGTATGAAGCTGTTGCCAATGGTACATCGTACTCATCAATTAAAAGAATGGCTCGTCTTCCATACTCTTTATATAAGAGTCTTGATAAGGTCTTTAAAGCATCTTTGACGGTTTGCTGATTTTCGATTTTAAGTAAGTAACTTTTTGTAGTTAAGTTTTCTAACTCGTCTTTATCAGATTTATCTAATTTATTACTATTCTTTAGATAGCTGTATCTTAAAGCAACATCATATACAGCTGAGGCAAAACTCTCATATAATTCATTAAAATTTGTACCTTCAACTTTTTTTAAAGTAATGGCAATAACAGGACACTGTCCCATGAACTTATCACAGAATTCTTTGTCTTCTAATATCTTAGTACCTTTAAAAAGCTCTAGCTGTTTTGAGTTATCAAATGGTTTTTCAGGATTGATTTTCAAAAATGAGTCAAACATGCTTATGAGCAGAGTCTTACCAAAACGTCTTGGACGGGTAAATAACAATACAGCAGATTGATCTGTAAATACTGTCTTAAGATAAGGAGTCTTATCTACAAAGTAACAGTTTCCTTCTCTTAATAGAGGGAAGTCATCCTTGCCGTAAGGTAATTCTAAGAATTGTTTGTCGCTCATTATGGTGTCCTGTCTTACTTGTTATTTATCAATTATACACAATAAAATTTTGAGTAATTGTAGTTACTGGTATTTATTGTAAGTAAAACATGATAAGTTCTATCTTTTATAGATCCTGATTAAAAGACTTTATGCCGAGATATCTTCGATTTAAGATCAGAGCATTTATATTCAAGATCAATGTAATGAGTATGACAGTCTAAAAAGATAAATCTATAGCGTTGCAAGATCTTTTAAAACAACGTCCGTAGCGCCTAAGAGAAAGAGAGAATCTACTTAAGCTTTTTGCAGGTTATAAAACAGTTTTTACCTGCAAAGGCAATTCCGTAAGCATAGATACTTTGAACCATTTTGTTAGCTTTAAAAGGATCTGCGTAATGCTTTTCTTCGATTTGCTCGACAGCCTCTTGGCTAAGATCAATTAAATCTGAAACAACAGTTGTTGTTTTTATTTCAATTATTGCTGCCTTTTCTGAAAATGTATCTGTAAAGGCAATATCTGCATAACCATCGCCAGCTTCAAAATTTGAATGATATTCAGAGAAGAAATTTTCAGAGCAGTTAGTGAAAAGACCATTTAGATAACCATGATAGTAGTTCTCATGAGGTGCTTTTGTGGCATTATCTCTTAACGAGATAAAGTTCATTAAGATAGTGCGAAGCTTTAATTGAGCAAAAGTACTATCACCATTTAAAAGAGCGTTAGCTATTTCATCTGCAACAGTGTTAGGTACAATCTCTGTATTAAATCTGTTTTGAATGTTATGTTCAAAACATTCAAGTATTTCTAAATTCGGAATTCTTGCAAAAACTTCTTTATTGGTTTTACTGTCTTTAGACAACTCTGCTTCATCTGTCTTTTCCCAATCTACAGTCAGATAACCTGTATGTAAGAGTAGTGACCAGAAATCATCAGAGTTATGTTCTGACAGTGTGTCATAGTTCATGGATTCATTTAGTTTGAAGCTAATTGACTTACCATCAACCAAGTTCTGCATCTTTTGGTTGTCATTATCAGTTAAATAACCAAGGTAACCTGATAAGGATTTATCAGAGGTAGTGCCTTCCCAGTAGTTTTCTAACCTGTTTAACTTTAAGGTTCCCTTTAGATTCTTTTTGTAATAATCACTAATGAAACTTACTATATCCCATGGACAGAAAATCTCTTTGTCATAGAACTTGTATCCGTCATAATGCTCTTTTACTTTTTGAGCAAAGTTGTCCATTTTATAATCTTTTAAGAACTTATAGGTTTCTTCTTTGGTAAAACCAATGATTCCTGTATAGTCTTCGTTTTCAGAGAGGACTGTATTTACCTTAAGGTTATTAACACCTGTAAAGAGACTGTTCTTAGCTACCTTTAAACAACCAGTGATAATGACTTTGGTGAGAGTCTTTTGATCTTTTAAAATACCAAGAAAACTTTTCATCAAATCTACCATGTTGTAATGAAAGTCAGCCTTAAAGTCTTTCTCATCACAATACAGTTTTGTATTCTGTATGTCATGATATGAAGCATTAGCTAGAGGTACATCGTACTCATCTATAAGCAGTATTGGATACTTGCCATACTCTTTATAAAGAGCTGTAGCTATGGTACTTAATGAACCTGTCAGATAATCTGAATTCTCAAATTCTCTTAAAAACTCTACCTTAAGAAGTTTGCTTAATTTATCTTTATCTTCTTCATCTAGTTTTTGGCTGTTTAAAAGATATCTATACTTTTCTGCAAGATCACTTACTTCCTTAGCAAAATTTTTATATGCTATTTCAAAGGTCTTACCTGTTACATCTTTTAAAGAAATATCAATAACAGGATACTGTCCCATGAACTTAGAACAGAACTCTTTGTCCTCAAGTATCCTGGTGCCTTGAAAGTATTTTTGCTGTAAAGAGGTATTAAAAGGCTTATCAGGATTTATCTTTAAGAAAGACTCAAACATGGTCATGAGCAAAGTCTTACCAAAACGTCTTGGTCTTGTAAACAACAGAACTTTTGTAGAACTTGTAAAAACAGTCTTTATAAACTCTGTCTTATCTACAAAGTAACAATTACCGTCTTTTAGCTCTTCATAACAGCCAGGATTATCTGGTAGTGGTAAAAATTCATTATTGTTCATTATTGTGTTCCTGTTTTACTTCATATTTATCAATTATACACAATAAAAATTTGGGGAATTGTAATTACTGGCATTTATTGTAAGTACTACAAAGTTTCAGATGATCTTGTAATAAGTTTGCACAGATCTTAATATTGATTTGCAATGATCTTGAACTTTTGTTGCTGTGATCTTAAAAGAGGTAGGCAACGATCTTTAATTTTAGTTGCACCGATCTTGAATGAGTTTTGCAGAGATCCTGATTGCGTTTTACAGAGATCTTGAGTTTGCTTTGAAATGATCTTGAGGTAGATTTCAGCTATTATCACTAAGACAATTAAGGCACTGTATGTATCTGATAATTTCACACAGTGCCGTACTTAGATTTTATAGATTCATTAAATTCTGTTTAAAAGATTCACTTTTAAACTTTTAAGCTCTTATCTTCTAAAATCCCCTTTTATTAAGCATTGTCTTTTACAAAGTCTGTTAAAGCTTTATCTAAAAGCTTCATAGCTTCATCTACAACAGACTTTTTAATGTTTAAAGCAGGAGCCAGTCTTAAGACATCGCCATGAGCGGTTAGTGTCAGTAACTTGTGCTTAAAACATTCTTTTTGCAAAGCTCCTGACTTACCAGAGTATTTCTTATTTAAAACAAGGCCCATGAGTAAACCTTCACCTCTTACATCATCAAAGACATGATGCTTTTCATCAAGTTTCCTGATAGCAGCTTTAATGTACTCAGAGGTTGCTTTTACATTCTCTAAGAACTTCTTATCACTTACTTTATCAAGTACATAGCAACCTACAGAGCAGGCTAAAGCATTACCACCAAAGGTTGAACCATGGGTACCAGGGACAAAATGTTTTGCAAAGTTGTCATAGGTTAAAACAGCACCAATAGGAAGACCTGAAGCTAAACCTTTAGCTGAGGTTAAGATGTCAGGTTTAACAGGTGTTTGCTCATAAGCGTACAGAGTACCTGATCTTGCGACACCGGTTTGAACCTCATCAAAGATTAAAGCAGCATGGAACTTATCGCACAGTTCACGTACTTTTACTAAGAAAGCATCATCTGCTTTAATAATACCGCCCTCACCCTGGATAGGCTCTAAAATTACAGCACAGGTCTTGTCTGAAATGGTCTTTTCAAAGGTTGCAATATCATTGTAAGGAATATGGGTAATAGCAGCAGGCTTTGGTCCAAAACCATCTGAATAACTCTCCTGACCGCCTACGGTTACAGAGAAGAAGGTTCTGCCATGGAAGCTGTTTACAAATGAGATAATCTCATTCTTCTCTGCGCCATAGTCATCAAATGCTACACGACGAGCTAATTTTAAAGCTGTCTCATTAGCTTCAGCACCTGAGTTTACAAAGAAGACCTTGTCATAACCTGTTAGTGAGGTTAACTTCTTAGCTAATGACAGTGTGTACTCGTTGCAGAAGATATTACTTACATGAATTAAGTTCTTGCAGGTCTTTTTAATTACCTTCTGAACTCCATCTGGAGTATGACCTAAACAGTTAACTGCAATACCTGAGGTTAAATCAACGTACTTGTTACCTTCATTATCAAAAACATATGAACCATGAGCCTTCTTAATAACCATGTTCATTGGGGTGTAACAAGGGAACATTACCTCATCAAAAGTTTTTCTGGTGATTTTCATATTAGTTGTGATCCTTTACATTGTAGATATATGCCACTTCATCGCACTTTTCACGCTTTGGACAGTTTTCGCAGTCTTTTAAAATCTTCTCAGGCAGAGCTTCAATAACTGTTTTCTGGAAGCCTACTTTTGAGAAGAATTCAGGACTTCTTGTGAGCACAAATACTCTTTGGATGAACATCTTTGATGCTCTCTTTAAGAGGTAGTTTACAATCGCCCTGCCCTGTCCCTGTCGCTGAATTACAGGTGATACACCTAATGAGCGTATTTCAGCTAAACCTGAGTCATAAACATATAAACAGGCACAGCCTACTACCTTGTCATTTTTGACACAGACAGCAAAGGTCTGAATACCACGGATGATGTCATTTCTCTTACGAGGAAGATTCTGTCCCTGCTTTGCCCAGTACTCAATCATATCCATAAGAGAGTCAACATCAGCTAAGGTTGCCTGTCTTACGGTGAAGTTTGCTTTTTCCTGTTTTAAGAACACCTGATTTACAGTAACTAATGCTTCATTAACCTTAGTCAGATCCTCTTTTGACATTAACTTCTTGTCATAAAGATCAACAACCTTGTCATAAAGTTCTTCTAATGTGTTCTGTTTGATTTCATCTAATAATACAAATGATGATGAATTCTGATTTATAGGTGGCATATAGATGTGTCTCCACGATTTTATGTATATCGACTTTGCCTAAAAAATATATAAATGCCTGTTAATAGTTTTACTATGCTTTAAAGCCCGCAGTACATATTAAGATTTCATATTTTTAAATCTGACAATGTTTGTTT
>HF987942.1:0-1003 GCA_000431835.1 Succinatimonas sp. CAG:777 | reverse complement strand
AAAGATTATTTATAAAAATTCTTTTCTAATACATTGTCTTTTATGTACTGCAAAAGCTATTAGACATTGAATACTGTGCCAAGCCGAGACCGGGAGATTAGATTTTTTGCAAGATTTGGATCTTTAAATGAGGCAATGTATACAGGCTTTTTGATAAGCTTGGTTGCATCAATTGCACTCTTTACTTTAACTGTCATGCCACCTGAGATAGTGCCATCAGCAATTAAAGCATTAACTTTATTCTCATCAAGCTCATCAATGAGCTTGCCTTCTTTATCAAGTACACCTGGTACATCTGAAATGTAATACAGTGGAGCATTTAATACTCTTGCAATAGCAAGTGCTGCATCATCTGCATTTACATTGTACAGATCACCGTTATCATCATGTGCAAGTGATGCAATGATTGGTGTATATCCGTTTTCAAGAAGTAAAGTAAGGTACTTCTTATCATTTGGTTCAACGGCGCCTACCATGCCTAAATCCTTTGATAACTGTCTTACAGTGATGGTCTTACCATCACTTGCTAACATACCTAAAGCATTCAGACCGTTTTTAATAGCTAATGCCTGTAAACCTTTGTTGCACATACCAGCTAATGCTGCGCTTATGTATGGCATCTGTTCACGAGGACTTACTCTTAAACCGTTCTTCTTTTTAACCTCAAGATTTAAAGCTTTAAACAAAGCATCAACCTCAACGCCACCTCCATGAACAACTACTAATTTCTGTCCACGGCAGGCAGTGAAAAGTTTAGACAGCTCTTCAATACCGCCTAATGCTTTGCCACTTAACTTTACAACTACTGTGTTATCTAACATATGAGGTACAAACTATTCCTAAAATAGCCTTAAAAATGTGTTACGCCTTAATCAAAATACGCAAATTGATTATACATACGCTTTAATTTAAAATTCAAGAAAAGATTGGATTGAAAGGAAAATCCCCGATTTGGTGCTATATGAAGGTAATTGTTAATAGCCGGTTATCAGTTTTAGCTATC
>HF987941.1 GCA_000431835.1 Succinatimonas sp. CAG:777 | reverse complement strand
AAAAGAATTTATGCCAACATCAAAGATAAGTTTGCAATTAAGTTCTTAGGAATAACAGGTGTCACCAGATTAAAAGATGTAGCGATATTTTCAGTTGGCTCTGATATCAACGATATCACTAATGACAGTGCCTATTCTCAGATGATAGGTTTTACCCGCGACGAGATTAAAAAGTACTACATTGATTATTTAAAGTTGGCAGCATCCTATGAGAATAACTGCACTGTAGATAACGTAACCGAAGCTCAGATTGAATCTTTGTTAGATAGACTTGCCAAGAACTATGATGGTTACTGCTTTGATGAATTCTATAAAAAGAAAGTATTCAGTACCTGGTCTGTAAATAAATTTTTCCAAAGTGTGGTATCTAATAAATTTGTATACTTTGGAGAGTACTGGTACGACAATGGTGGATTACCATCTATTCTTGTTAATTATTTAAAAACTCATGAACTGAATATCTTTGATTACTTAGATAAAAATAAGAGTTTAAAAGTTACTGATGAGGATTTTAAAAATCCAACCTCCTTAACCACTATCAATCAGAACGTACTGATGTGTCAGACCGGCTATTTAACTCTGCGCTCTTCACTTACTGAATCATCAGATGTGTTCTTGGGTATTCCCAATGGTGAACTTTATAAGGCGTTAAACAAGCTTTTAGCTACAAAATTCTTCAAAGGTAATATCAGTGTTTCAAATGCAAATGGTGAGAATATCCTAAATGTAGGAACAGTTGAAGACGTTATTAGTTTACTTAATACTATGGTCAACACAGTAACATATGATGCCTATCCATTAAATTCAGAATCATCAGTACAGAATTATGTTAAAGCCTATCTACTAGGAGCTAAACAGAACGTATCATCAGAAGTTCATCAGGCTAAAGGCAGAGCTGATTTAATGATTGAAACCAATAAACGCAGAATCGTCATTGAATTTAAGTATGCAAAAGATGAGACAGAAGCTAAGGCAAAGCTTAGTGAAGCTGTAGAGCAGATTAAAACACGAGACTATGGCAATATTGTGCCTAAAAAGAATGAGTTGTTAAGAATTGCAGCTGTCTTCAATGCAGATCCTAAAGTAAGAGCATTTACCCAATATAAATTTGTTCAGTAATTCTCACTATCCTCTCTTTATATGAAAGATCTGAATTTTCTCAGATCTTTTCTTTTCCCTACAATACTTTTATTGCTTTATTTTGACGCATTATTTTTGTGATTTTACGTTCTAATTATGTGCATGCACCAAAATTACGCATTATTCTTGGGCAAATAGCTTTTCTTTGTTGATACTCAAAATTTGAAATCGTATCTTGTAACAAAGTCAATGATGGCTTGAGTTCAAGGAGAATTTTTTATGAGAGTTACAAAAAGTGCATTATTAGCATCTGCACTAGCCTTTGCTCCTAGTGTTTTTGCTGATGAAACTGCAGCTTTAGATAGAGCTGACAACGGCTTTATCTTAATGTCTGCAATGTTAGTACTGTTAATGTCTATTCCTGGTATTGGTCTATTCTATGGTGGTTTAACTCGTTCTAAGAACGTTCTATCTACCATGGAGCAGTGCTTAGCCGTTTTCTGTATGGCTATTATCTTATGGGTTATTATAGGTTACAGCTTTGCTTTCGGTCCTGTTGAAGGTGTCTTAGGCGACTTCTTCGGTGGCTTTGGTACCATGTTCTTAGCTGGTATTGATTTCAATTCATTATCAGGAACATTAGCTGAGTATACATGGGTTATCTTCCAAGGTGCTTTCTGCGCAATCTCAGCTTGCTTGATCGTTGGTGCAACAGTTGAACGTGTTAAATTCTCTGCAATCTTAATTGCAGTTGGTATTTGGATCGTTCTATCTTATGCACCTTTAGCTCATCAAGTATGGGGTGGCGGTTTCATCGATTCTGTATTCAAGTCATATGACTTTGCTGGTGGCACTGTTGTTCATGTTAACGCTGCTGTATGCGGTTTAACAGGTGCATTCATCTTAGGTCGCCGTCATGACTTAGGCAGAGTTGCAATGGCTCCACATAACTTAGGTATTACCTACATTGGTGCTTGTTTACTGTGGATCGGTTGGTTAGGTTTTAACGCAGGTTCTGAGTTAGTAGCTGATGGTATTTCATCTCTAGCATTTATCAACACTGTTCTTTGCCCAGCAACTGCTGCAATGACATGGATGGTAGCAGAGTGGATCATCTTCAAGAAACCATCAACATTAGGTACAGCATCAGGTGTTCTAGCAGGTCTAGTTGCAATTACTCCAGCATGCGCCTTCGTAGGTCCTATGGGGGCAATTGTGATTGGTATTGCTTCTGGTTTGGCTTGCTTATGGGGTGTTCATGGCTTCAAGAAGTTCACTAAGGTTGATGATTCATTAGATGTATTTGGTGTTCATGGTATTGGTGCTATCGTAGGTGGTATCTTAACAGGCGTATTCTGTGCTCCATCTTTAGGTGGTACAGGCTTCAAAGATGGTTGGGATTCAATTGCAGGTCAGGTTTATGGTCAAACCATGTCACTAGTTGTAGCAATCGTATGGTCACTTGTAGTATCAGTAATTGCTTTCAAGATTGCAGGTCTACTAGTTGGATTAAGAGTTACCGCTGATGAGGAAGCCGAGGGTCTTGATTTGGCATCACACGGCGAGCGTGGTTACAACTTATAATCAAAGGATAAATTACTATGAAACGTATTGTTGCAATTATCAAACCATTTAAATTAGATGATGTCCGTGAAGCTTTAGCTACCATCGGTATTTCAGGTATGACAGTATCAGATGTAAAAGGCTTCGGCAGACAGAAAGGTCACACTGAGTTATATCGCGGTGCTGAGTATGTAGTTGATTTTCTACCTAAGTGCAAACTTGAAGTAGTTGTTGCAGACGATGAGGCTGATAAGTGTATTCAGGCAATCATCAATGCAGCTCATACTGGCAAGATTGGTGATGGTAAGATCTTCGTATCAGATGTTGAGAGAGTAATCAGAATTCGTACATCTGAGGAAAATGAAGAAGCTATTTAAGTAGCTCTCAAAAGTAATCACCATGGTTGGAAACGATCATGGTGATTTTTTTTTACACTGGATCTTAAAACGAATTTTTGATAATAAAAAATAATGTCAGTAACATCTTTTTACTGTATATAACTTTGAGCCAGAAGCTTTGGAAAAATTTTGTTTTTGAACAGAAATCGAACTCTTAAAGAGTATATGAGACACGCACATACTAGTGCAAAGATAAATCCTATCCAGATCCCGTAGGCCTCAATTTTTGGGGTAAACATACCCCAGGCAAGAGCAAAACCAACTGGAATTCCTACAGCCCAGTAGGAGATCACTGGTCCTATAAATATTGTCTTTGAATCCTTAAACCCCTGCAGAACCCCTAAAAAGAAGCACTGTATTGAATCTGGCAGCATATAGATGCAATTTAAGATCATTAAATTTGAGACCAGAGCCAGCACTAAAGGGTCATTTGTGTATAAGGATGCTATATCTTTTCTGAATATAAATACGCACGTAGCATAGAGTACAAATAATGACATATTTAGTGTCAGTGTTGTCTTAATTGATATATATGCTTTGGCCCAGTTTTTTGTTCCCATGCAGAAAGCAGATCTTATAGTAATAGTCATTCCTAAACACATAGGGATCATGTAAATAAGACCTGCTACATTCAGAGTAATAGAATGGGCTGCAACAGCTGTAGGACCGAACGGACTTAATATAACTGCAGCAACAGAGAAACATGCAACTTCAATAGTTCTTGAAATACCTATAGGAAAAGACAGTTTTGCATACTGTTTTATCAGTTTGTAGTCATATCTCCTGTTTAAGTTTCCTTGTGGCTGAAAC
The DNA here is from genome assembly GCA_000431835.1 of Succinatimonas sp. CAG:777. Classification (GTDB taxonomy): domain Bacteria; phylum Pseudomonadota; class Gammaproteobacteria; order Enterobacterales; family Succinivibrionaceae; genus Succinivibrio. The sequence goes on along the minus strand of HF987941.1, from coordinate 37,059 downwards.
TGTCTGAAAAATTTTCCCTTTTTTATGTAGATATAAAACAGAATTGCGCACAGTATGTTAATAAAACTGCTTGTTGCGCCACAACCCACACCACCCATCTGAGGCATACCAAATTTGCCAAAGATGAAAATGTAATTTAAAGGAATGTCCAGAACCAGCATTATGATACCAAAGTACATTGTAGGTCTGGTATATCCAAGTCCTTCTGTGTATGATCGCAACACATTGTAAATTACTGTTGCAGGCAGTGACGGGGCAACAAAGTATAAATAGCCTGTAGCTACCTTAATCATTTCTGGATCTGATGGTACAAAAGCGAAGATTAGATGTGATAATGCCAGTAATATCGCCAGCAGGATACCTGCAACGGTACAGAATAAAAAAGCATTGAAAAGACTTTTTTCCATCAGTGTAAAATTTTTACTTGGCAGAATATGGGAAACAGTAGGTGTTACAGCATAAGCCATTCCAGACAGAAATAAGTATGCAGGCCAGTAGAATGAACATCCTATGGCTACTCCTGATATTTCTGTAGTACCTGCAAGTCCTGCCATTACAGTATCTACTGTACCCATACCGGATGCGCACAGCTGTCCTAACAAAAATGGAATAAACAGTCTTAGCTGACTGCGTAATTCTTTTTTATAACCCGCTGACTGTAAAAATTTGACTATTGACATTTTACTTTCCAAAAATAAAGCCGGTCATAACAGTATGACCGGCTTTCTTAATCTTATTAAAAGTTAATGAATTCGGTCACCGTTTTGAGCGCCTGAATCTACGCTAAGCAAGAATACCTCAGTAGCACCAGGACCTGCTGCTGTAACCATACCTTCAGATAAACCAAACTTCATCTGACGAGGCTTTAAGTTGGCAACTAAAACTACCTTTCTACCAATTAAAGACTTAGCATCAGGGTAAGCCTGCTTTATACCAGCAAATACCTGTCTTGTTTCAAAGCCGATATCTACTTTTAGCTTTAGAAGCTTTCTTGCTTCTTTAACTTCTTCAGCTTCAACAATAGTACCTACACGAAGGTCGATCTTAGCAAAATCGTCAATAGTGATTTCAGGAGCTAAAGGTTCGATTCTATCGTCAGCTTTCTTCTCATCAGTCTTTTTAGTCTGTGCCTGAGCCTGCTTTAAATCCTCTTTTGAAGTCTCAATCATTGCATCAATCTGAGTCTTCTCAATACGATTGAATAAAGGCTTAAACTTGTTGATCTGATGATCTACTAAAGGATTATCAAGAGTAAAGAAATCAAGTTTAGTATTTAAGAACTCTTCAGCATGGGCAGCAACTTCTGGGAGAACAGGCTGTAAGTAGGTAATTAAAGCTCTAAAGAGGTTGATACCATCTGAGCATACTTTCTGTAACTTGTCTTCCTGACCTTCCTGCTTTGCAATAACCCATGGAGCCTCAGCATCGATGTAGCGGTTAGCTTCATCTGCTAAAGCCATGATGGTTCTGATAGCTTCAGCATAGTTGCGACTCTCATAACCTTTGATTACATCTTCACGGATTGATGCTGCTTTCTTTAAGATCTCAGCATTATATGGAGCTGAAGATAACTTACCGTCAAAACGCTTAGCAATAAAGCCTGCGGTACGTGATGCAAGATTTACAACCTTACCTACGATATCTGAGTTTACCTTGGCCATAAAATCATCTAATGAAAGATCAATATCAACTGCAGATGAGTTCATCTTTGAAGCAAAGTAGTAACGTAATGTTTCAGGTTTTAAGAATTTCAAGAAGGTCTTAGCTTTAATAAAGGTTCCCTTTGACTTAGACATCTTAGCGCCATTTACAGTTACATATCCATGAACGTAGATATGTGAAGGTAGACGCATTTGAGCAGCTTTTAAAGTAGCAGGCCAGAACAGAGAGTGGAAGTAAAGAATATCTTTACCGATGAAGTGATCCATCTCAATTTCCGAACCTTCTTTTACGAAATCATCGTAATTGTCACCAGTCTTTTCACAAAGATTCTTCAATGAAGCTAGATAGCCCATAGGAGCATCCATCCAAACATAGAAGTATTTATCCTCAGTACCAGGGATCTTAAATCCAAAGTAAGGAGAATCACGAGAAATATCCCATGGCTTTAAGCCCTGTGTGAACCACTCTTCGAGCTTATTTGCCATCTCGGTCTGAATTACACCTGAATTCTTAATGTAATCATGTAAAAAGTCTTTTGCCTTTGGAAGATCAAAGAAATAGTGTAAAGACTCTTTTAATACAGGCTTTGCTCCTGATACTACTGAGTAAGCATCTTTTAATTCTGTAGGAGAGTAAGTAGCACCACAAACTTCGCAGTTATCACCATACTGATCTTTAGCGCCACACTTAGGACAGGTGCCTTTTACAAATCTGTCTGGCAAGAACATATTCTTTTCAGGATCGTAAAGCTGAGAGATGGTTTCGGTCTTAATATAACCATTCTCTTTAGCCTTTTCATACATATATGAAGAGATCTCATGATTCTCTTTTGAATGTGTTCTATAGTAGTTATCGTAATTAACTAAGAATCCTTTTAGATCCTCAGCATGGTCCTTTGAGGTGATTTCAATCATCTGCTCAGGGGTAATACCCATCTGACCTGCTTTAATCATTACAGGTGTACCGTGGCAGTCATCACCACAAACATAGAATACTTTGTTACCAATTGCTCTGTTAAAGCGAACAAAAATATCTGATTGGATGTGCTCTAACATATGACCTAAATGAATAGGACCATTTGCATATGGTAGTGCGTTAGTAACTAACAGGGTCTTGTTCTTTGTCATTTTACCCTCTGAAATTAAAACTATGAATTGAATATATGCAGTAACTTTGTGTGCAACTTTGAAATAACTAATTGATATTTAAATATATATGTGACAAAAATCGACTGCTAAGGCCTATTAATGGATCTTTAGATTTAGTCTTAAATCTATTTGCCAATTATCGCGTTCTAATTTAAATTCTTTTAAGAAAGATTTAATTAGAGACTTACTAAAAAATCAATGCGCAATATTTTACTATATTTAGAGCTTTATTGCGCAAAAGTTAAGGTCGTAAAACTAAAAATAGTATTGCTCTATCTTTTGTTTTAAAAGAGATTGCTATTTAAAGTCAAAATTAAATTATTTACGGTGTTTCTTAATGCTTATCTGTGTTAAAAGCACAGCAATAAACATTAAAACTGCGCCTGTAACTTCTCTTTGAGTCATAACCTCTTTTAAGAACAGTACCCCAAAGACTGCACCCATTACTGATTCTAATGACATGATTAAAGACGCAATAGAAGGATTGATACCTCTTTGTCCTACAACCTGAAGAGTGTAGGCAACACCATTTGACATGATACCTACATAAAGAAGAGCAGGCAGAGCTAAATACAGGTTATCAAGACTAGGTACACCTGTAATTAGCATCATGATTAGTCCCATGAAAGAAGCTGCAAAGAACTGACCACAGGATAACATCACACCATCGACATAATTTACAAAGTATGAAATTACCAGAATATGGAAAGCAAAACCCACAGCGCAAAGAATAACTAGGGTATCGCCTAATTGCAAACTGAAACTTCCATGCATACAAAGTAAGTACAGACCAACACATGAAACAATTACCGATAAGGCAATTTTTACAGTTAATTTGTGTCCAGCGAAGATACCAATAATAGGAACAAATACCATATATAAAGAGGTAATGAAACTTGCCTTATTTACATCTGTATAGACTAGTCCAAACTGCTGGAATGATTCTGATAAAATTAAGAAGAAACCACAACAGATTGAACCTAATAGGAGCATCTTAGGTGAGTTCTTTTTAGTTCCTTTACCTAACTTTAAGTTAATCTTATTTAAAGAGTAAATTACCGGTATTAAAAATAAACCACCAATTAAGGTTCTATAAAAGGTAAAAGCAAAAGGAGATATGTGGCTGATACCAAGCTTCTGTCCTACAAAACCTGAGCCCCAAATAGTAGCTGTTATAAAAAGTAATAGATACTGTCTTAATTCAAACATTTTGTTATAAGCCTTATCCCTTAAGTACATCGATTATATATCATCAGATGGACGAACTGGAGTAAGTTGGTATTTGCACAATATAAGATCTTTGAGAGTTTGCCATTGCACTTTTCAAAGTAGTCGTCTGCTCTTAATAAAGATGTTCTACTGCAAACTAATCGAACCGATCAACAACACATAATTTTTTGGGTTCAATTGAAGCCAAACAAGTTAATATAAACTTGTAAATTAACGTTACAGATTAACTACAGTATATGATTGCTAATAATTTTTGTGATAACGATCGGCATCATTTTGTGGGAGCATAATGAATCATAGTTTCAACCATAAATTCACATATAACTCACGAATATTGTTCTTATTACACACTGTGTTATTCATTATTAGATGCTTTATGTTTGTCTATTCTCAAGGTCTTCTTCATGATACGCGACTAAATACCTGAGTTAATTGATAACAGAATTCTCTATTTGTCAGCTATAACTATCTTTTTTCAGTCGTTATGTAGTAATATATGCATTATCGTCGACTAAAAGTGTCGTGATGCAATAAATATACATAATAAAAACATGGTTGGGAATAATCCAAATAGTTTGACAGTCGCCTCTCCAATCAGTAGGCTAAGTAATATTCCTACTGACAAGGCTCCAAAGTTTATTCGTTCAAAAGATAGGTGTCATATTATTGTTAGAACTCCTATCTATGATGCGAAGGGAAATCTTTTGGCCTATAACTTCAGATATACAGCAGGTGAAGGCAGTTTCAGACCAGATGAACTACAGAGAAAACACGTAAAACATGTTTTAATTGGCTTTTACATTCGCCGTCATATCGAGCAGTTTACTCAGGACAATGCTTTGGCAATGACAGAGTTGCCATTAAGCCCTGAGATAACAAAGTTCTCAAAACCAATTCCTGCTAACAGATTTATTCTGCATTTACAGGACAGGCAAGACTCATCTGCTTCATATCAGCATCAGGTTAATAAGCTAAAACGCGATAACATGACGATTGCTGCAGATGCTTATACAATTGTTTACACTAACTGGTTTAGAGAATTACGTTCTATTAGTTATGCTGTAATCGACATGACCAAGGACGTTGAAGAGCAATTCATCTTAGCTAAAAATATTGTTAAAAAAGCTCCATGGATTAAGATTATTTGCGACAGATGTGATAACCAGAATTTAGCCTCAATTGCTTTTGAAGCTGGTGCTGATTATGTATGCTGTCCAACTTTCTCAAAAGACATCATTAAAAAGAATTTTAATCCTTATCACTTTAAGGCTAACCGTTTAGGCTATGACAAGATCTTAGCGGTCATTTTGGAATTGTTAGAGGACAGACCTAATTATGATCTGTTCTTAGATCTAATTTCAATGAGAAATGATATTAAAGTTAAAATCCCATTCTTATTAGATTTCTTACAGTCAGATATTACTCCTGATTACATCTACACTGATATTGAATCTTCTTTATATGATATTGATACAGAAACCTTGCATAAGTTAATCTGTATTATCTGTCTGATGTTGTTAGAAGAATTCTATATGCCTGATGCTGAAAAAGTACATTACATGCGTTTTGAGCCTGTAAAACAAATCCTTATCAGAGCAAAGTGTGTTGAAGAGCTTTTAACTTATAAGTCAGGTGAGGTTGATGTTTCATGGGGATTTACTGTAGGTCTGAGTACAGCTATATCTAGTCTTTATGCTTATACCAATAACATCATTGATGAACTTTTAACTCAAATTGAAGCAAGACTAATGGTTCTATTTGATGAGCAACCAGTCATTGATACAGCATGCAAGATTGCCAAATCTTTAGATAGTCTTGATTTAGAATATATTGACGGAGTTATGATGGCTGATGTTTTTGGCCGTCATGACATTCTGTTCTCTTACGAAAACGCTATTACCTGGACTTCATCATTTGTCACCATGATGAATCAAAAACGCTACTAAATTTTAATCTTTTAGAAGTTAGCGTAGTGTTCTAAAACTTTTCTAATCTTCATACAGAGAATTCCCATAACTTAAGCTTTCAAGATCTTCTTTATTTACACCTTTGAGCTTAAGTCCTGAATCATCTTCACTGTCGTCATAAACACCTCGACGAGGATCATGCTTAACGCTAGTTACGTTCTGATCATCCTTTTTGTAACCATCAATAGAATAGTTAACACTGTTAGTTCCAAAATTGATAGCTTTGTCGTCATCATTAATTGCGTTATAGTCGATGATGTATGCATCAGCAGTAAAGGCGAAAATAACTAAAGGCAACAATAATAATTTTTTCATAAAATAGCCTCGATCTTTTATATGCCTTAAGTATAGCAAGTTTGAACTTTATTTGAGCTATATTTATAGTAAAATGTAGAATCAGGTCTAACTAACGTCAGATTTATTGGTTTTAAGAATACAGGAAGCTCCTATGCTAAGTTATAAACACGGTTTTCACAGTGGTAATCATGCAGATATCATCAAACATATGTCCATCTGCCTTTTGCTTAGGTGCTTAAATAAGAAAGAAAAACCTTATACTGTTATCGATACTCATTCTGGTTCTGGTGTTTATAGATTAGACGGCTTTATGGCTCAAAAGAATCAAGAGTTCAAAACAGGCATCGAAAAGATAAAAGACAACGCAAAGCTCCGTGAATTAGTACCTGAGTTTTACAAAGTTTATGACGATCTAAATGCTGAATTAAAGAATACTTATCCTGGCTCTCCATTATTTGAAGCTTCATTGTCAAGAGATGTAGATAAACTTACCTTCATTGATTTACATCCTAGTGAATTTGAGAATTTAAGAAATAACTTTAAACGTGACAGACGTTGTAATATTCAGCATCGAGATGGTCTTGAGGCTTTAAATGCGCTTTTACCACCTACACCAAGACGCGGTTTGGTTGTGATTGATCCTGCTTATGAAGAGAAAAACGAATACGTAGAGTTAGTTAAAGCTGTAAAAACAGGACTTCATAAATGGAATACAGGTGTTTTTGCCATCTGGTATCCTGTTTTAGGAAAGCTTCGTGATCATTCAAAGAATTTAACCAATGATATAAGACGTTTAAATATACCTATGCTTCAGGTTGAGCTTTGTATTGAAGAACAGGAAGAAGTTTTTGGTATGTGTGGCTCTGGAATGCTCATCTTAAATTATCCTTACGGTATTGATGAGATGCTGTCTCCAGTAGTAGATGAACTTTATAAAGCTTTATCAAGAAAAGGAGCCTCAGCTCGGCTTAAAGTACTAAATCCACAGGAATAATTCTTAATGTGGAAAGTATTCTTAAAATTACATTTAGCAGTTTTAATTGCAGGTTTTACAGGAGTCTTTGGAAGACTAATTTCCTATGACGCTTTTGTTTTGGTCTTTATAAGATTTTCTATAGCCGCATTAAGTGCTTATGTCATATTAAAAGCTTTTAGAAAAATCAAAGCTATTTCATTTAGAAGCAGATTGCAGGGCTTGTTTGTAGGTGCTCTTCTTGCATTTCATTTAATCTTTTTCTATCTGTCAATTAAACTGTCTAATGTCTCTATTGGTACGGTAACTTTAGCTTCATCTAGTTTCTTTACCTCATTGTTAGAGCCAAAATTACTTAATAAAAGGTTTGATAAGACGAGCTTGATTTATGCCTCTTTAAACCTTATAGGTCTTTTTTTAATCTTTAATTTTGATACTAAGTTCAGACTTGGTATTTCTGTAGGTATCATCTCAGCTTTTTTAGCAGCTTTATTTACAGTTTGTAATAAGAAATTCTCCTATGGAAAAGATCCTTATACATTTATTAACTATGAGATGCTAGGTGGATTTCTCTTAGTTTTAGCTTTGTCTCCTGTTTACCTATTAGGGTATGGAACAGCATCAATCTATTTTGATTTAAAAGATCTTATCTACCTGTTCTTACTTGCTACTGTCTTCACTGTGCTTTTGTATCTAATGGTTGTGCAACTGGCATCAAAGGTATCAGCTTTTACCTTAATGCTAACTTTCAATTTAGAACCTGTCTATGCCATTATCATTGCTATGATCCTCTTTAACGAGGCTAATGAAGTTAACTTTTCATTCTATATTGGTGTTGGTTTAATGATCTGTAGCGTACTTTTACAGAACATGAAATCTAAATTAGAGAAGTAGTCTCAATCTTTACTAAAGTCGTTTTTTTTTCATCACGAAAAATAATAAAAATTTTTAGTTACATATAAACAACTTTTATTAGCCTATGCTAAAATTATTTGGCAGTGACTTATTGTTGTTGTATTTTAGTAATAAAAATTTGTCTATGCTTACGATTTATTTGTTTTATATAATAAAAATAAAATCGTAATACGGAAAAGATAAATGTTTAAATTTTTAAGTCAGTTTTTTGATGAAAAGAAGTACTTCTTATCTACTGTAGAAGTATCAAGCTATATTCCAGGCAGGATCAGATGCTACAGTTCTTTGATTAAGAACAATCATGAGAATGCATTGATCTTAGAAGACTACTTCTCAAAATTCGATGAACTGAATTCTTTTAAAATTAACGAAGTAACAGGCTCAGTTCTCATCGAGTACGATGCTGAAAAGATTACAAGAAATCCTGAACTTCGTGAAATTGAAGAAGAATTAAAAAAGAAGGCATCCAAGTAGGGAACACATATGAATTTAACAGTTCTGTCTTTATGTATTGCAGCAGCACAGCCTTTAATCGGTGTGTATGTTAATAATTTAATGAAAAAGAAGATGATTGATTCTGCAAAACAGGCTGAATTTGCATGTGTACATGCAATTAAAGGCCGCAGAAGATACAAGAGTATTCTTCTAAAAGATCCTGTTTTTGCTAATGCTTTAAAAGAGAAATTTGAATCATTAGATCTTTTCAAAAAAATTACTGTAAACACTGTAACAGGTACCGTACTTTTAGAGTATGAGTGCAAAGCTGAATTAGTTGATGAGGTAATCGATCACATCAACGAGCAGACTAGAAAAGTAAATGAAGATAAGTTCGGGGATGATGAGAGCTTGTTAACTAAGTCTGTAAACGGTACTGTCGCTGCATCATCTGCTGTTGCAGTTGGTAAAGGGGCATCAAAATTAGGACAGAGTGCTGGAGCTAAAACAGTTGTTGGCAAATGTATCGGTCACTATGCAGGACATGCTAATTCTGCCCTAAGAACTGCTCTGTCAGGTGTTGCTGATATTTCTATCATTTTAGGTGGTATTTGCCTAATTTGGGGCACATACAAAGTATTTGTACAAAAACAAACTCCTAATGGTCCTCAGTTAGTTTGGTGGGGCTATAAGATATTAGAGGGTGTAAGCAAGTAAATGTCTGGCCTATATCATAAAGTTATCAAACTTGAGCAAAATTACAGCGAGAAAAAAGCTGCCTTGCTTGAGTTCTCTTTAAGAAGAGTAAAAGGTGTGGTTTCAGCTTGTGTATTGCCAAATAACTCTTTGAGCGTGTACACAAATGATCCAAAGACACTGTCATATGCTCTTTACAAGATGGAACTTTTATCTGTAAAAGATAAGATAAAAGCTAATGAATCAGAGCAGGAAACTGAGATTAAGAACGCAGCTGACGAGCTTAAGAGCTATAAGTTAAAGGCTTTAATATCTTTAGTAGGTTTTGGACTTTTAGAAATCACTAAGAGAATGGCACCTACTACTTTTTCAAGGCTATCCTTTGCAAGAAGCGCTTTTGTTATGTTAATTGCAAAAGATATCTTCAAAGAAGGTTTTGCAGGTTTAATTCGAGATAAAGCTCCAAATGCTGATACTCTAACTGCAACTGCTGTATTGGCTTCATTGCTGTCAGGCAAACCTGAGTCAAGTTTGTCTCTGTTAGTTTTATCAAACTTTGCAGAAATGTTAACCATAGGTGCTGCTGAAAAAGCAAGACAGCATATTTCAACTTTACTAGATATGAAAGAGAAATATGTTTGGTTAAAAGATCTTGATGGTCATATCCGTAAAGTTGATATCGATTCAGTAAAACTAAATGACAGAGTTGTAGTTTACGTAGGCGAAAAGATCTGTGTTGACGGCACGATAGTTGAAGGCGGAGCTTCAATTGACCAGTCTTCTTTAACAGGTGAATCTATTCCTGCTTATAAGACAGTAGGTGAAGATGTATACGCAGGTACAGTTGTACGTTCTGGAGAAATCACTATTGAAGTATCAAAGGTTGGTGATGAAACCAATCTAGCACGTATTATCAACATGGTTGAAAACGCTCAGAACAGAAGAGCTCCTATTCAGAACTTCGCAGATAGAATGGCTAATGCATTGGTTCCTATTTCATTCTTATCTGCAGCTGTGGTATATGCTGTAACTAAAGACATTCAGCGTGTACTCAATATGTTCTTTATCGACTTTAGCTGTGGCTTGAAGTTATCAACCTCAACTGCAATTTCAGCATCTATCAGTAAGGCTGCTCAGATGGGTGTCTTAGTAAAAGGCGGAAACTTTATTGAAACCTTAGCTGATATTGATACTGTTATCTTAGATAAGACCGGTACCATCACTAATGGACACCCAATTTTAATTGATACTATTGCATGCAAGGGTGTAGAGCAAAAAGAATTAGTTCAATTAGCAGCAGCTGCAGAGAAATCATCATCTCACCCATTAGCAGAAGCTATTATTAACTATGCTGATGAGAAGCAGTGGGTCGTACCTGATAATGCCAAGATCGAAACTGTTGTAGGTCGTGGTATTAGTGCATCAGTTGATGACTTTGATGGTATCAAAGGTGGTGAACTGTTAGTTGGTAGCTTTGTCTTTATGACTGAGCGTGGCGTAAGAGGCATTAAGAGCTTTGACAGATCACAATATTCTAAAGAGTGTAACATCATCTATGTTGCAAGATCATCAAAGTTATTAGGTGCTTTAGTAATCACAGATCCTATTAGAAAAGACATTAAGAAGACTATCAACCGTATCAGAAGAAACGGTGTTGATGAGATCGTAATGTTAACTGGTGATAACAAGGTTACAGCTGAATATGTAGCGGCTAAGCTTGATCTTGATGGTTTTAAGTCAGATGTTCTACCTCATGAGAAAGCAGAGTTTGTTGCAAGCAAACAGAGCTACTCAAAGGTTTTGATGGTAGGCGATGGTATCAATGATGCTCCTGCTCTAGCTTATGCTGATATTGGTGTAGCTTTAGGAGGCAAATCAACTGATATTGCTATGGAATCAGCTGATATCACCATTACCTCTGATGAACCTTTAAAGTTAGCTAAAGTAATGGAATTGTCAAAATCTACAATGGGATTAGTAAGACAGAACTTTGCTGCTACTATTACCATTAACTCAGCTGCGATGATGCTAGGAGCTTTAGGTAAGATCAATCCATTAATTGCAGCAACTATTCACAATGCTGCAACTATTGGTGTTGTTATTAACTCAGCAAGAATTCTGTTTGATAAGAAATTTACTTTTGAAAAGATCAAACGTAATCAGGATTTGGATAAATAATTTTCCAAACAGCAAACTAGACAAATTCTCTAATTAAAGTTTAGGTTGCTAAATGTTTAAATATGTTTTTATGGAGAAGAGAAATGTTTACTAATAAGACAGATTTATTAATCGGTTTAGCTGCCGGCATTGTTGCTGGTGCTGTAGGTTACAAGATGTTCCAAGATCACAAAGAGCAGATCTTAAACTCATTCGATTCTGTAACCAAGAAGTTCTCAAAGGCAGAGAACACTGCAGAGCTAAGCGAAGAAGAGTTACAGGCTCAGAAAGAGCACTTAGAGGACTTAATTGCTGAGTCAAAGGCTGCTAAAGAAGCTAAGTAAATCAATGGTCTATTATGTGATAGCCCATAAACAAGCCCAACGGTTTCTCCATAAAGAACGTTGGGCTTTTTTGTATATGAAGATAACTAACTTAACTTATTGTAGTAATCCTCATCCTTTATAGGTCTGCTGAAATAATATCCCTGAATTTCATCACAACCTAAGTTTTTTAGGATCTGACTCTGTTCTTTATCTTCAACACCTTCAGCGATGGTCTTAATTCCAAGTTTCTTACACATGGTGATAAGAACACTTAAGATGGTGGTCAACTTTTCATTATTCTTTTTAGCAATGTTATCGATAAGTTTTTTATCGAACTTAACCTCAGATACAGCTAAATCTGCTAATGAATAGATATTTGCATGAGCGGTTCCAAAGTCGTCAATAGAGATGTTAAATCCTTCTTTTGATAGTTCATCGGTTACATCAACAAGCTCTTTGTGACGGATTGTGTTAGTATGTTCAGAAACCTCAAGAGGGATCATGTCATAAGATAAATGGTATTTGTTCATGATCTCTTTAAGTTTTGATTTAAACTCAGGACGTACGATAGTATGTCTTGAGAAATTGCAGGAGACAGGCAAGATCTTTTGATTACTGTCTAATCTTTCTCTCATTCTCTTGCAAATAGTTTCAAAAACATAATAATCAATCAAATGAGTGTAGTGAGCAGATTCTAATGCAGGAATGAAGTCATCAGGTGGAATTAAAGTATCATTGATGATAAGCCTTACTAAAGCCTCTGCACCAGCAATCTCTGCTATATCCCCCTGAATTCTGAACTTAGGCTGATACATTACTTTAAAGCAACCATCAGCAATCAGCTTTTGAATTTTAGCAGGCTCAATGATAGTTAGCAAAGAATCATTCTGAGAACGGTATCTTGAGTTACTCTCATCACTAGGATGTACTCTGTAGTATTTCTTTTTCTCAGAATACATATCTGACTCAGCCTGATTTATGGCAGACTGAATCAAAACACCTGTTTTAACCCAACTAGTACCAACAGAGACAGAGAAACCTTTATCTGATGTCATAAATGCTTTTAGCATGTCTGACACCATTAAGAAGTCATGCTCTTCAATATTAGGATAAATACCTACGAATTCATCACCACCGATTCTGTAGATGTATTCGCTGTCATGTAATAACTGTTTTAATAATGAAGCAGTCTTAACTAAGATAGTGTCACCAGTCTTAACACCCATCTTTGAGTTAATCTGTTTTAATCCATTAACATTTAGGTAAATAACACCAATGTTGTAGTTTACTGATAGGGTATTAACCTCGCTTAATAATGAATTACGATTCTTTAATTTGGTTAAAGGATCGATATTGGTAATGTTTGTAAGTTCGGCATGCATAATTCTGTGAGTAAGAGAACTGCTCATCAGAATTGAAATAGTATTTAAAGCAGGTTGCAAAGTCTTTAAAACTTTTTCATCAGGAGATTTAAAGAACACGGCTCCTAAATAGGTTTCATCTGAGATTAAAGGAAAGCAGAAGAACTTGAATCCTTCATGTTCAAATTCAAAACAATCCTGATCTACTTCAGCTCTCTTTAAAAACTTATCAGGGATCTGTACAGAATCCTGAGAATGTTTGAATGCATCAGAAATCCATAAATGCGATCTGTGGAATTTAGTCTTAACAGAATTCTCTACATCTGTATCATGAGTTGTAGGAATAGTTGAAGCTAAAGTAGCTGACTTTGAGTCAGGTTCAAGATCCATTGAGAGTTTTGTCTGCTCATAGATACAACAGAAATTTGAGTTAGTTTGAGTACCCAGATACTCAATAAAACGATACAATTGAACATCTGGATCTTTAATATTCTTAGTATAAATCTCTGTAAAAGGAGCGATGGTATCGTTTAAACTAGCCTTTTCTTGAGTTTTTTCTGAAATTTGATTTTGAACAACGTGAATTTTGTTATCTATTAGCGCAACGTTAATAGTATAAGTTCGGTTATATAACTCAATATTCTTAGATTTGATTACGTAACCGTTTTTTAATTTGGATTCAACTAATGAGGTGACATAAAAATTGTCGCCGATAGAATGGTTACAATTGCATTCTTTACAAGGGGATTTGCATCCACGTAACAACTCATGGCAGGTGCCAACAAAACATCCCTCTACACCTAAAGCTTCACTTAATGGTTTATTTAAATAAACAATATTCTTAGTAGTAGCATCAGTAATGAAAACATACTGATCGATGTTATCTAATAGTAAATCTGCGATTTCGCTGATATCAAAGGAACTAGATGAGTTATAGACAACATCATCCAGGTTATCAAAGTCTAGACTAGACTGAATCTCCCCATCCAGATAGGACTCGGATAAAATATCCGCTGTTGTAGCATCGTTGCTTTTCTTAGTAGTCATATTGTTATTTATTATCAAATTCTTTCAAGATAAGAACTTTATCTTTATATAGTTATAATAAGTGAAAGCTTAACATAAAGCACACAATTTATTATAAATGCAACTTTATAAACATTCTAAAATTAGTAAGAATTAGTATTATGAATGTCATAAAATAAAAGCCTTTTAAAGGTTATAATAATCACATTCGTAAGCAAGATCAACTCTAAAACGCTTATAAATTGTTTAATTTATTATCTGTTGAATGTATTAAACAATATTATGTAAATGCCGTAAACGGTTAAGGGCAAATAGGCTTAGTTTAAGAAGATAATTGAATATGATTATTTTCACATTGTCTTTAATAAGGTTGAAAGAAAAGTTACAAGCTGACTAAATATTTTATTAAGCTAAGCTCTATATGGTGCACTATTCAATAAAAAACTAATCAAATTTTAATAAACAATGTACTCGTTTTTATTTTTAATTTACATTTAGTTGTTGATAATTAAATAATTTTTATAGAATTTTACAATTATTAGGATATATTAGAATAAATATAAAAAATCAAATTTTTTTTCTAATATAAAAAAACTATTTGCGATTTTATAATTTAATTCTTCTATAATATGTAAATATAAAATTTTTTTTAACATAAGCTCTTAATCTGTTTTGCTTAATTACATGCGAGAAAAATATGATAAAACGCGAAAGATACATGTCAGTTATTCGTAACTTTATAGACAAACCTGTAATTAAAGTGTTTACAGGAATGAGAAGATGTGGAAAAAGTTCATTGCTAAAACTTACATATGAAGAAATACTAAAACGCAATAGTGTTGATGAAAAGAACATTCTGTATTTCAACTTTGAATCTTTAGAATATGAATCCTTAAAAGATTACAAAGCTTTATACAAATACATTCGAGAAATAATAGATAAGTCAGCTGGAAAGTTTTATTTTCTCTTTGATGAAATTCAAGAGGTTAATAAATGGCAACTGCTTGTTAACTCTTTAAGGGTAGACTTTGATTGTGATATTTATATTACAGGATCTAATGCAAAACTCCTTTCAGGAGAATTAGCTACTTATTTAGCAGGAAGATATGTTGAAATAAAAGTTTATCCATTAGATTTTAAAGAATATTTGGATTTTGCAAAGCTAAATACTGAAGAAAGAAGTCTGACATTAGAAGATAATTTTCGAAATTATTTAAAATATGGAGGTTTACCTGAAATTCATAATTTACATTTTAAAGAAGATTCAATTTACCAATATTTGGATGCTATCTATAACGCAGTTATTCTTAAAGATGTCAATGAAAGAAGCAATATTAGGAATACTGCTCTTTTAAAAAAGATTGTCAACTTTATTTTTGATAATGTTGGAAATACTTTTTCTGCAAAAACTGTTTCCGACTACCTCAAAAGCCAAAGTAGAAATTTAAGTGTTGAGACCATTTATAATTATCTTCAAATTTTGGAAAATGCTTTTTTGATTCAAAAAGTACCTAGATATGACCTAAAAGGTAAAAAATTTCTTGAAACTTTAGAAAAGTATTATGTAACAGATCTTGGAATTCGAAATTCAATAATAGGCTTTAAAGATAAGGATATATCTGGAATTTTAGAAAATGTAGTTTACTTGGAACTTAAAAGAAGAGACTTCAAAGTTGCCATTGGAAAATTTAACACAACAGAAATTGATTTTATAGCTACAAAAGCAGATCTTAAGTATTACTACCAAATCTGTTACCTTTTAACAGAAGACAATGCCAAAAGAGAGTTTTCACCTCTAGAGAATGTAAAGGACAATTTTGAAAAGACAGTTATTGCAACCAACAAGTTCATAAATTCTCAATATAACGGGATTTTACAAAAAAATATTATAGACTTTTTATTAGAAAAATAAGGTGAAAATCATTCTATAGAAATAGCTATTGATTACTATATCAAATTAGTATTACCTAATTCCTACCATAATAATAGATAATGTATGCAAAACAACAAGCAGTTAACTGCAATATTATTATGGGGAAGAATGAATGATTCATCTTGTACATATCAGCTAGACATATACAAGAAAAAAAGGAAATCATCAAAGCTGTTGATGATGTATCAATCGATATCAGGTCATGTGAAGTCTTCGGTATCATCGGCTTTTCAGGCGCAGGTAAATCCACATTAGTTCGCTGCATCAACCTTTTAGAGTATCCAAATGCTGGTGGTAAGGTTACAGTAGATGGTGTTGAACTTACCTCTCTGAACTCTAAACAACTGCGTCGTCAGCGTTGTAACATCGGCATGATTTTCCAGCACTTCAATTTAATGCCATCAAGAACTGTTCTCGAGAATGTTCTGTATCCATTAGCATATAAAGGCACCAAAAAAGGAGATAAGATTAAAAAGACTACAGAGCTTTTGAAGTTAGTTGATCTCTCTGGCAGAATTGATAATTATCCAAGTCGGTTGTCTGGTGGTCAGAAACAGCGTTTGGCTATTGCTTGAGCTCTAGCTTTAGCTCCTAAAGTTTTACTTTGCGATGAGGCACCTACGAAATTATTGATCTTTTAAAGAAGCTAAACGAAAAGCTAAAATTGACCATCGTTGTAATTACTCACGAGATGGATGTGGTTAAAGCTCTGTGCTCAAGGGTTGCTGTAATGGAAAAGGGCAAGGAGAGATCTTCAACCTATTTTCAAATCCAAAGAGTGACGTTACTACTCGTTTCATGAAGGCAACTTCAAATCTATCAAAGGCAGAGATCTGTTGCTTTATTTGATGCTATGCAAGTTGGTTATTTCTCAAGTGGTCGAAACGCAGGCTTTATCATTGATGTACCACACAGCATCGTAGGTGATCCTAACTTTACCTTAGACGATCAGAAATGGAGATTTAGACTAAATCGATATGTTATAGATAGAATGGTGATGATCAAAGAAGAGAACAATCTTCAAATCGACTAGAAGCAAGCAGGCATGCACCAAACAGCTCGTGAAAAGGGCAGTTTGAAGTATTTAAATATGCTAGCTGAGTTTCTGGACGTTATTGGTGCAGAGTATCAGTGGTTTGATAAAGATGAAGTAGCTAAAAGATTAGGTGCAGACTTCTATTTCAAGGCACTGTATACACCTGGTACTATCCTTATCAATCCATCTGAGACTGTAAGGGGACTAGCTACTGTTTTACCAAAGAACGTTCATGTTTTTGAGAATTGTCCTGTATTTGAAGTTTTAGAAGGTGAAGTGCCACAGGTAAAACTTACTAATGGCAAAATCATCTCATGCAAACAAGTTATCATCACTGTAAATGCGTTCATTAAGTACTTCGGAGCAAAAGGATCTGAGAACTTAATTGGAATACACAGCTTTGGTGCTCATACAAGAGAGCTTACAGATGAAGAAATAGGCTACATTACATGGAGCTAAACCTTGGAGATTGTGTTCTGCACATCATGCTGGAGCAACTTTACATTACACCACAACCAAGCGCTTATATGTAAGAACAGATATAACCTTTGCAACTCATATCAATATCGCTCCTGAGCGTCTATATAAATCAATTTATAAGCTTCGCAGAGCCTTTAATAACAGATTCCCTCAGCTATTAAATGTTAACTTTGAGTATGTTTACGGTGGCTTTATTCCATTATCAAGAAGCACCTTACCTTTCTTTGCCAATGTAGGTAAGAATGTTTACTCTGGGGCTGCAGGTGACGGTGCAGGAGTAACAAGAGCGTCTATGTGTGGAACTTTCTTAGCAGATTGGGTATATGGTAGAGATAGTGAAGAACTTCGCTACATGCAACAGTGAGATGCACCAAGTTACTGTCTTCCAGAACCATTTAGAACAGTTGGTGCTACAGCTCGTCTTGTTTGGGAAGATATGCACGCACAAAGCGAGAACTAAAAGGAAAGAAGCAGTGTATTTATATGTATATGGATATGTAATACACTGCTAAATGTATAAAATAATATTACTAAAGTAAAGGTATAATTAACCCGTGTTTTTGAGTAGGAATAAAAATGAATCATTACTTAAATTTATCTAATGACTTATTTGAAATTACATTTCTTTAAAGAATAAAAAGGTGAAGTGTTACTAGTAGGTATTAACTAATCAAAATACACTAAAACACATCAGTGTATTATTGAAAAAGTAATGAACAGCTAACCAATCAAATTGCATTAGTTGCTCTAAGTTCTGATAATTTTTTTATTCTAGATTGTTACGAATTTAGAAAAGGTTATCCGTAACTTCGCATAATTTATATTATGTTAAATTCTATAATTATAACCAATAACCATCAGTATTTACTCATGATTATTGGAATATGCTTGAATATGTTTTGAAATAAAGATCTGTAAATTTACTTAAGTGCTTCTACTTTTACTCTGCAGTATTTATTAGAAAAAGCAATTGCATAAGCATAGACGTGGTCGATTGAGCTGTCTTTTATATAACTTTCAGCGTATTTCTTTTCTTTAATCTGTTCTAATGCTACTTTCTGAGCGTTTAGTAGTTCATCTGTACTAGTACAGGATTTAATTTCAATAACTACAGCTGTTTTGCCTGGATCATCTTTAAAAGCAAAATCCAGATATCCTAAACCTGCTTCTGCATTTGACCTGTAGTCTGAAATCACATCTTTGCAATTTACGAATATTCCTGATAAAAAGCCCTGATAGAAGTTCTCTGGATTTGATTTTGTAGCAAAGTCTCTTGTTGATACATAAGTTAAGATAACTTCTGAAAGCAAGTCTTCAACTTTCTTTTCATCTCCTTTTAATAAGGATTTTGCAATGTTAACTGCTTTAAAATCAGGTCCTTCTTTTACCATGTCATTAAAACATTCTGTAATATTAGAGTTAAAACACTCTAATATTTCCTTATTTGGTATCTTTACAAGATAGTTATTCTTTGAAGGATTGCCTACTGCTGTTAAATATCCTGTATGCAGTAATAATGAGAAGAAATCGTCAGGATCATGAAGCTTTAAATCGTCATAATTCATAGAATCATTGATTTTTACTTCAATACTATTTCCATCCACTAAATCCTGAAGACTCTCTCTAATGCTCTTGTTTAGGTAACCTAAATATTCCTGTAAAATCTTAGAAGATGACGTTGCATTCCAATAGTTGCCTGGCTTTATATCAGATTCTGTTCCATTTAATTTATGCTCATAGTTTTCTGCAACGAAGTTGATAACATCCCATGGACAGAACATCTCTTCATTATAGAATCTGTATCCATCATATTTTTCTTTGACCATCCCCTCATAGTCACTTAGGTTATAGTCTTCTAAGACTTTTTTTGTCTCATCTTTGTTGAATCCTATGATTGATGTAAATTTAGTCTGTGTATTCAGAACTGTATTTACAACAACATTGTTGACACCTGTAAAAATTGAGTTTTTAGCTACTTTTAAACAGCCTGTCATTACAACTTTCAAAATTGGAGCTGTGTCTTCGTTGGTATTTTTAGGTGTGCTTTTTAGTACTCCTAAAAAAGAACTGATAAGTTCTACCATCTCTTTATGGTATTTACCTGCAGCTGCTTTTGCTAATGGCACATCATATTCATCTATTAACAGAATTACTTGTCTTTTAAAATGTTTATATAAACAAGAACTCAGAAAACTTAATGCTGAAGTAAGGTTATTTTGGTTAAACGGATCTTTTAGGTAGGCATCACTACACAGATTTTTTAAGTCTAATTTATCATCTTCTGAGAGAACTTCGCTTTTTTGAAGAAAACTGAAGGTTCTTGCAAGTTCTTTTACAAGGTTAATAAGACCACCTTTTGCAATATCATAATTGATACCTTTAATGTCTTTTAATGAAATAAAAATAACGGGAAATTGTCCCATGTACTTATCTACAAACGCTTTATCTTTCATGATTTCTTTATCTGTAAAGCGTTTTTGCTGAAAAGTAGTATCTGAAGGATTTAGATAGTTTAAGCGAAAGAAATCGGCAAACATGTCCATAAGTAAGGTTTTGCCAAATCTGCGTGGTCTTGTAAATAAAAGAACCGAACTTCCATCCTCAGCAAAAACAGATCTCAGATATAAAGTTTTATCAACATAGTATTTATTTTTGGTAATGATTTCTGAATAGGTATCACCACCTGCTGGTAACAACTTGTATTTCTGGGTATCTGTCATTTCTATCTCTTTGTTTGAATTGGTTATATATAACCAAATTGACCGTCTTCATAACTTCTACGATCAATCATATATTATCTTTTTAATGTTATCTTCTTGCAGTTTCAAATAATAAAAAAGCAGAACCTCTTTTAAGAGATCCTGCCCTTTTCAATATTTATCAATCAAAATTGCTTGATATTAGAATGCTGGTACAACTGCACCCTTGTATTTGTCAAGGATGAATTTCTTAACGTCAGTTGTCTTCAAAGCTTTTACTAATGCCTGAACACCTTCTGATTTAGCAGTCTTTGAATTAGCAACTACAATATTTACATATGGAGAATCTGACTTTTCAATAAATAAAGCATCTTTTAATGGATTCAAACCGGCATCGATTGCGTAGTTGGTATTGATGATTGAAATATCGGTATCATCTAAAGAACGTGGTAGCTGAGGTGCTTCTAATTCTTTGAAGTTTAAGTTCTTCTTGTTCTCTTTAATATCTAAAGGAGTTGAAGTTACACTCTTTGGATCCTCAAGAGTAATTAAACCTGCTGACTGTAAAAGTAATAAAGCACGACCACCATTGGTTGGATCATTAGGAATTGCAACTGTTGCCTTATCTTTTAGATCCTTTAGGTCTTTGATCTTTCTTGAGTAAACGCCCATTGGTTCAATATGAATACCACCAACGTTTACTAAGTCTGAACCACGCTCCTTAACGAAAGACTCTAAGTATGGTAGATGTTGGAAGAAATTACAATCTAACTGACCATCTGCAACTGCCAAATTTGGCTGAACATAATCATTGAATTCTGTAATTTTTAGATCAAAGCCTTCTTTTGCAAGAATTGGCTTTACAACTTCAAGGATCTCTACATGTGGAACTGGAGTAGCGCCAATAGTAATGGTTTCGTTTGCCTGAGCTGTGAATGATACTGATGCTGCTGTTAATGCAGCAAAACCTAAAAGTGACTTAATCTTATTCATTATATTATTCTCCGTAAAATGATTCTTACCAAATTTGTTTCGTTAGTAATAATATGCCCCTATTACTTTTGAAGATCAACAAGTTAATAATACTATTTTTGAATTAACGCTTATAGCTAACGGCTATAATTACAATAAAAAGGAGAGCTACAACTAGTTCTCCTTTCTGAATTTTTGACATTAAAAATACTATCTATGATCGACTTTCTTGGTTAGGTAATCACCTACAAGCTGGGTTAACTGCACCATCAGAATTAAGATAATAACAGTTAGAACCATAATAGATACTTGGAATCTTTGATAACCGTAGCGAATTGCAATGTCACCTAAACCGCCACCACCGATGGTGCCAGCCATTGCTGAACAGCCAATGATTACAATCACAGTTAAAGTAAAATTCTGAATAAGCTCAGGCAGAGCCTCTGGTAATAATACTTTTCTGATGATTCTAAATGGACTAGCTCCCATTGATTGTGCAGCTTCAATAAGACCATAAGATACTGTTCTTAATGAGGTTTCAACTAGTCTTCCTAAAAAAGGAATAGTCGAAATTGTCAAAGGCACAATTGCAGCAGTTGTACCAATACTTGTTCCTACAAAGAACTTGGTAATAGGAATAATTGCCACCATTAATATAATAAATGGAATTGATCTTAGGGCATTAACAATTGAACCTAACACAGAGTAAAACACTGGTGAATACCAGAAATAACCTTTGGAGGTTACAAGTAAAATTACTCCTAAAGGTACACCAACAATGATTGAGATTGCTGTTGCTAAAAACACCATGTAGAAAGTATCGATAGTACCATCAAACAAAAGTACAGAAATCTTTGCAGCGTAGGATGAAAGACCAAGGGAAGTTAAAAACTCTACCATTTATTTTGCCTCCTTTAGCTGATAGCCTAAAAGCTTAACTCTATATACCCTGTTTTCCAGCTCAGCTTTTGCTTTTTCAATGATGTCTTCACTGCCTTCTATAGCAATAATTAGAACACCTAGAGGTTCATTTTGAATATGATTGATTTGACCTGCCATAATACCAATCTTAACACCAAGTTTTTCAGCAACATCAACGATCACAGGATCTTCAGCTTTATCTCCTAAGAACAAAACTTCAAACCAAGCTTTAGAACCTTCTTTATAAGTATTATTAAGCTTTGTATATTCTAATAGGTCATTCAGATCCTTTCTTACTACGGCACTTACTAATCTCTTTGTTAATTCCTTTTGAGGATTTGCAAAAACGTCAATAGTTTTGCCTATTTCACTTATTAAACCACCATCAATAACGGCCACCCTGTCACAACACTCTTTAATTACTTCTAACTGATGAGTAATAATTACGATGGTAAGATTGAGCTTCTTTTTAAGATCTTGAAGTAACTTCAGGATTGAGCTTGTTGTCTTCGGATCTAAGGCTGAAGTTGCCTCATCACACAGCAAGATCTTTGGATTTGTTGCTAAAGCTCTTGCAATACCTACTCTCTGTTTCTGACCTCCAGAGAGCTGAGCTGGATAAACATCAGCTTTATCTGCAAGACCAACCATTTCAAGCAATTCTTTAACCTTAGCTTTTATGGTCGTTTTATCGTTTTGTGGATTTAACTCAAGAGGGAAAGCTACGTTTTGAGCTACAGTCATAGATGACAACAGGTTAAATTGCTGGAAGATCATTCCAATCGATTGTCTTACTTTTCTTAACTGAACTTCTTTGTAGTCAGTGATATCTTCACCATCAATAATTACCCTGCCCTCAGTTGGAGTTTCAAGCATATTGATGATTCTAATAAGTGTTGATTTACCTGCACCAGAAAGACCAATCACACCAAAGATTTCACCTTTGTTAATAGTCAGATTGATACCTTTTAATGCATGCAAACAATGATTTTTATCTAGCTGATAAACTTTGTGTATATTCTCTAATTTTATCATTTTGACTAATCCTAGTATGGACTTTATATGTCATATCTCATTGGAGCAGAGAGTGATTTATTATTTTTAGCTTTATTAATAATATTATTGTGCATGATTAAAATGCAACATTGTATTTATAACCTTTTATAGAATCCTATTCTTTAAGTAGAATAAAATAACATTTTTTTATTTTGTTATTTTATATCAAAAAAATTGAGTAAAAAATGGCTAAAAAAATGTGTTCAACTACTACCTCCTGTCATTTCGGAACAACAAGAAGTTTTAAATTACAAAAAAGCGTTAGATCTAGGAGTTGATTTAATTAGAGGAGGAATGCCTTTTAGTAATAGATTGATACAAAAATTACATATAGTTTTGATGACGAATGCCCGAGAAACTAGCTCAGCTGGCGGAGAATACCGCAAAATTCAAAATTTTATTGGTCCAGATAGTAATATAGAACACGCTGTTTATATTCCAGTGCCTGCTGCAGAAATACCTCAGTATATGGAAAATTTAGAATACTTCATGAATGGAGAGGTTCATTCATCATTCAAAAAATACAATGGTTCTGAAGGTGTTGTTCTTGATGAAAAAATAGAACCATTGATAAAAATAGCTATTATGCACGCTCAATTTGAGTCAGTACACCCTTTTGGGAATGGCAATGGAAGGTTAGGACGTATCCTTATTGCATTAATGGCAATGAGTTACGATCTTGTAAATTTTACCTTTTTTCTTGTTAGTGAAGAATTAGCAAAAGAAAGAGCCAGGTATTATGCATTTATTAAATGGAATAAGAGGAGATAATCCTGATTGGTACCTGTGGATAAAATTTTTTCTTGAATGTTGCGAACGTATGACGTCAAAACTAATAGAGAAGATGAAAAACGCTGAGCAATTAGCTAAAGAATGTCTTTCAAAATGTCGATTAGACACTGAAAAAAAAGTATGGATGTACACTTTTCAAAAAACTTATTGCAAAGTTTCAGATTTCGACTCATCTATCGGTTCAACAATTACAGTTCGTAAAGCGCTGAATTCTTTGTCTGATAAAGGATTGTTATTCGTTGACAAAGAAGTTAAGAGAAATAGAATATACAGAAATTATGATTTGCTTAGAATATTGCAAAACTGAAAGCATATGCAAGTTTATGAATATCAAAACAGGCGTCTCTATGATAATTGTATATGTCTTTACGATTTGTAATATTTTATTAAAAGTAAAATTTCAAAGTCTTAAGTAAAAAGCACAACAGAAACACTTTAAAAATGAATTAGATGATTTATCACAAAAACATATATAATGTCTTGTACAAAGTTGAATTGTCTGATTCATGTTTAGGCTCAGTTAGCCTTATATATATTAAGTTCAGAAGGAAATCTAATGGCTTTTGGAATCTTTTCTAAAAACAAAAATTATCAGCAAAATGATGACTCTGGTAAGGTAGCATCTCTATTTAAGAAGATCCGTCTTAATGTTAACCAGACATCTGGCAAAACAATCAATAGAGATTTCAATTCTGAACCAAGCTTTGGCCAGGTAAATCAGAATTTTTCATCAATTGATCCTGCTCAACGAAATGCTAATCATAACGTAAATTCTCAAGAACAATTTGCCAGTGCTTTTTCAGACCCAGGCTTTACTAATATTGTTCCTCCACAGAATATACAGCCTCAACAAGAACTACAGTCATCTTTATATGATAATAAGCAAGTTCAAGGTCTATCTCAACCTAAGACTCAAAGTCAGAACGAAGAGACTATTTATGCGGTAGGACCATCAGAGAGAGAATTAAAAAAGCACGATTATTACACCTATAAAGCTAATGAAGCTTATTTAAATGAAGAAGGTCGTGACTCAGGTCATTTATACATTGCTCCAGGTGAACCTTTAAGACCAAGAAAAACAAAGAAGGAAGTTAAAAAAGAAGAAAAAACACCTGTTCAGACTGACTTGTTCTCTAATAACACTATGGTACAAGGTGACTTATCTGCTCATATGTCAGCTGATGCTCAGGAGAATTCACAGAACTCTGTGTCTGTGAAAAATAATAAGGCTGATGAAAACAATAATATTCATGTAAATTCACCAGCAGAGACAAATACATCTGTAGAAAATAATCTTTCATCTCAGAATTTTGCTGAGCCTTCTTTTGAGAATACTAATACTCAAAATAATCTTGCTGATAACAATGTGAATCAGCAAGCTGCATTTGCAAATAATCAATCACAAAATATTGATAGCAACACAGCACAATCAAGCATTTTTGCCAATGTAAAGAACACTAACCTAAACTTTGATCCACAGATAGATCAAAGCCAAGAGTCTGGTTTTAATCAGAATGTTCAAACACAGCCAAATATGCAAAATCAGCAGCGAGTACAAAATCAAAGTGTACCTGCTGACAATCAGACTAAAGTTAACAATGAAATATCTGCTTTTGTTTATGTTCTAGTCTTTATAAGACAGCTTGTAGCATCATTCTTTAACTTTACAAATTTAGGAGCCTTGTTCCCTAAACAATCCTTATCAATTTTAGGACCATCAGCTCCTGCTTTTATGCCACTACCTTATTTTGTAATTGGCTTTGTTACTTGTTTACTTGCTATGTTTATGCAATCAGTTTGTCAGAGTGGTTCATTTTGTGCTGCAGTTGCCGCTCTGTTCTTCTTTGCTTTAACTGGTTCAGGAGCTTTCAGAGGAATAGGACATTTATGTACAGCCATTTCCTTAAGAAAGCTAGATACCTATGGCAAAATTTTAGTTACTCTGTTTGTAATTAGCTTATTTGCAAGATCAATTCAGTATTACACCAAGTATATGGAAATTGATTTCTATTTCTGCTTAGGTTTTGCTGTCGTCTTTATGATAAGTTCCTTTACAGCTACAACTTTAAACTTTGGATCATCAGATGATCCTGTAAGCTCATTTGGAACCTTAGGCTTAAAAGGTTTGATTTCTGATGCTGTTATCTGTTTGGCAATTACTTTTGTAGTTCTTGACTGGCAGATAGCTCTGACCATGTTAGGAATTTGTTTACTCTCAAGAGTACTTATAGGTCAATTTATGTTAGTTAAAGGAATAAAGGCAAGCACAGATATGGTATGTGCTTTGCAGCTTATCACTGCAATTTTGTTAATGCTGGAGATTATCTTTACTAATGGATATTTCACCTTTGTAAATCCTGTTTTATTAGGACAGTAAGCAAGATATTCAGTTCAATTTCCATTTGACAATTTGTAATACAATAAAGCTCTTTTCTCACACTCATGAAACTTGTAAGAAAAGAGATGATTTACTTACTGTTCAAATGGCTTATCGATTATCTTTTCAAGCTTATAAGTGCTGAATTTCACATCTGGCTCTTTAATCTCACCTAGCTTTAAACCGTATAGATTTTCAAAATTAGCTGATGTTATTGAAGCAAAATTATCCTCACTAATACCTTTAAAATCAGCTATAAACTTTAAGGTATATCTTACAAAAGCAGGTTCATTCTCAACACCTCTTACAGGAATTGGTGCTAGATACGGGCAGTCAGTTTCTACCATCATTCTGTCAACTGGCACATATTTAATAACATCTCTCACATTATCTGAACCTTTAAAGGTTGATATACCTGTAAATGAAATGTAAAAGCCCATATCAAGGCAGGCTCTTGCCATCTCAATAGTATCTGTAAAGCAATGGATCACGCCCCCAACATCACGAGCATTTTCAGCTTTCATAATGTCCAGTGTATCCTTTTTAGCCTCTCTTGCATGAATTACTAAAGGCTTGTGAACTGTATGAGCAATGTTAATTTGTCTAGCAAAAGATGGGATCTGAATTTCCCTAGTTTCAGGTGCATAGTGATAATCAAGGCCAGTCTCACCTACAGCAATAACCCTAGGTGAGCTTTCAAGATTTTTAATTAATTCATCATCTTTCCAATCAGGATCATCCTCAAGATTTAATGGATGAATACCTAAGGCTAAATAGATATTGTCATAATTCTTTGCAATTTCGCAGTTTTTAGCAAATTCTTTAGTTGTACAAGATACATTTAAAAAATGTGTTACACCGACATGATTTGCTCTTGCAATTATCTGTTCAATTTTGTCACCTGCCTTGCCTTCTAAAGATAAGCTTGAAAGATGGCAGTGAGAATCGACTAAATACGTCATGACTTTTCCTTTTATATTCTTTTCTTACAAATTGGTGCTATTTTACATTCATTGCAAAGTGGAGCGCGGGCTTTACAAACATATCTTCCATGAAGTAACAAAAGATGGTGAGCTTGAAGAAGATACTTCTCGTCAATTAAAGGTACAATCCTATCTTCAACTTCTTTAACAGTTTTACCTAAACAAAAGCCGGTTCGGTTGCAGACTCTAAAGATATGTGTATCAACAGCAACTGTAGGCTGATTAAAGGCAACATTTAAAACTACTTTAGATGTTTTTGAGCCTACTCCTGGTAACTTAATAAGTTCATCATATGTAGATGGAACTTCTCCATTAAATTCATCGCAAAGCATCTTTGATAACTTTACAAGATAAGATGCTTTAGCTTTCCAAAGTCCAATGGTTCTTATTACATTACCCACTGCAGCTTCAGGTAGTTCACTCATCTTAAAAGGTGTAGGTGCAAGTTTGAATAACTCTGGCGTGATCTTATTTACAGACTCATCTGTAGCCTGAGCTGAAAGCACCACAGCACACAAAAGCTCAAATGGATTATGAAATTTAAGCTCTGATTTAGGATTTGGAAAACACATTGACAAAATGTTCAACATGTTTTCTCTTTGTTCTTGATTGAGTAATGAGTTTTTAGTTGCCATAAATTGAATCACACCTAGCGTTTATTGATGATATTTTACATGCTGTAAGCTGTCTGTAAATCGAAAGATCATACTATGACAAGCAAAACACACAAATGAAAAATGGTAATTCCTAGTTTGAAAATATGAGAACTGCATTTGACCTTTAGTTTTTGCAAATAAAATTTTTAAAAATAGCCTTTCTTTAGTAAAATACTTAAGTAAACTTAAAATTTTTCTCAATATCTTTAGACTTTATAAAAAAAGATTTAAAATTCAGCGTGTAAGATATTTTATTCAAGTTAACTTAAGTGACATGTCTTGCTCAGTTGCCCTACAAGAGCAAACTATAAAAAATCCATTTTATTAGCTTAATTGAACATTACCTTCAAGGTAGTGTTTATGTGTTTATTTTGATGTAATACGTTTTTGGATACACGTAATATCTATGGTTCACTATTTATTTTTATTCTTCGGCGCTGCAATCGTTAATAACTTTGTATTAGTCCGTTTTTTAGGTCTATGCCCTTTCCTTGGTGTATCAAATAAGATCTCGGCTGCAACCGGAATGGGACTTGCAACTTCATTTGTTTTGCTTATTACCTCGATTGCCTGTTACCTAGTTAATACCTATATATTAACTTTGTACTCTTTAGAGTCGTTAGAGCTAATCATCGATATTGTGATTATTGCGATAACTGTACAGCTTGCAGAAATTGTGATCCGTTTTGTATCCGTAGATTTATACAATTCTTTAGGTATCTACTTACCTTTAATTACCACTAACTGTATTGTTTTAGGTTTGGTTCTTTTACAAGGTTCTTTGTCCTTTAACTTAGCTGAGTCAATTGCATTCACCGTAGGTGCTGGCTTTGGTTTTACGCTTGTATTAGTTCTATTTGCAGCAATAAGAGAAAGACTTGCAATTTCAGATGTACCAGAACCATTTAAGAATACTGCAATTGCCTTAGTTACAGCTGGATTGCTGTCAATGGCATTTATGGGCTTTGCAGGTTTTGCAGGAAGTGCCGCATGATAAATTTTGAATTCATTATTGGATTAGCTTTAATTTTAGCCGTTGTAGGTATTTTATTATCTATTCTGTCTTCATTTACAGAATCAAAAAGTGGCAATAGCAGTGAAAAGCGTATTGAAAAATTATTGCCAGGCATTAATTGTGGTCAGTGCGGATATCCAGGCTGTCAAGCTTATGCTAAAGCTCTAGCTGATGGCAAGGCCCAGGCTAATTTATGTAAACCAGCAGGTGCTGATGTTGCAAAACAAATTGCTTCAATGCTAGGTATTAACTCAGGTGATGTTGAAGATTATGAAGAGCAGCTTTTCTCACCAAGACAGGTTGCCTATATTCATGAATCACAGTGCACAGGTTGTGGTAAATGTAAGAGAAAATGCCCTGTCGATGCTATCTCTGGTTTATTAAAACAACCTCATGTAGTCGATCCTGAAGAGTGCATCGGCTGTGATGAGTGTATTAACAACTGTCCAGAAAAGTGTATTGAAAAAATAAGACTTGAACGCAATTTATCTCATTTCAACTGGAATATACACTCTGTTCAAATTAAGAGTGGGAGCTAATAATGTCATCTAAACAATTACAAAAAATTGCTCAGGCAAAAATTTGGAAGTTCTTTGGTGGCATTAAACCAAAAGAGCTCAAAGACACCGAAAACTGCAGAATTGAAGAGTTAAAGTTACCATCACTTATTTGTTTGCCAATTGAAAAACATCTAGGTAAAGATGGTGAGATCTTGGTAAACGTGGGCGATCATGTAAAAAAAGGACAGCCTTTAACAGCTACAACTGGCAGATTAGTACCTTGCCATGCATCTACATCAGGAACCATTACCGCTATTTCAAAAGAGCTTTTACCACATCCTAGTGGCTATACAGGTCTTTGCATTACCATTAAACCAGATGGTCTAGATGAGGAAATCGATCTTGCACCTCTTCCTAATTGGGAGAGCATGAACAGTAAAGAACTTTTAGCCAGAATGCATAATTTTGGAGTAGAAGGTTTAGGTGGAGCTCAATTCCAGACAGACATTAAATTAAAATCAGCATTAGATGAGTCTATCTCTGGCTGTAATGTCCTAATAATCAACGGTTGCGAGTGTGAACCTGCAATTACCTGTGATGACAGAATCATGCAGGAGCGAGCAAGTGAGATTGCATTAGGCATCAAGATCTTTAATAAGATTTTAAATCCAAAGATAACCTTAGTTGCAATTGAGAATAACAAGCCAAAAGCAATTTCTGCTATGGAACAGGCTTGCGCACAAGTTGCAACAGTAAGAGTGATCCCTACTGTATATCCGTCAGGCTCAGCCCGTAATCTTATCAAGATCCTAACCGGTATCGAGGTACCTTATAACGCTCATACCTCAGAATGTGGCATTGTAGTAGATAACGTAGGTACCGTTTTAGCAGTGAAGGAAGCCATTGTAGACGGTCGTCCTTTAACCTCAAGAGTTGTTACAGTTACAGGTAATTCTTTAAAGAAAAAAGGAAATGTAAGAGTTCGCTTAGGTACATCTGTAAGATTTGTATTAAGTAACTATGAGTTAAATCCTGAGTTCCACCAAAGAATTATCTTAGGTGGACCTATGATGGGATTTACTCTACCTTCAATTGATGTACCTATTACCAAGTCTGTAAACTGCATCATGGCTCCAGGCTCAAATGAGATCCCAAGAATTAAAGAGCCATCTAACTGCATTCGTTGTGGTCGTTGCGCTAGAGTTTGCCCTAGTCGATTAGTACCATATCAAATGTATAACCAATCTAAGGCTCATAATCATGCTGCAGCGCAGATGTGCGGGATTAAGGATTGTACACTATGTGGCTGCTGTACCTATGTTTGCCCTTCATATATTCCACTTACTGCTCAATTTAGATATGAAAAAGCTGTAGAAAAGCATATTTATGATGCAGAGATTAGAAACGAAAGAGCTAAACAGAGAATGGAAAATCGTAACGTTCGTTTAGCTGAAGAAGAAAAGGCTCGTGCTAAGAAGAAAGCTGAAGCATTAGCAAGAATGAAAGCTCAAAAAGAGGCTGAAAAGAACATGTCTCCTGAAGAGTTAGCTGTTGCTCGTCAAAAAGCAATTGAAGAAGCTAAAGCCAAGGCTCGTGAGAGAAAAGCTGCTTTAATGGCAGCTAAAGATGCTACTGCTACAGCACCAAATGTAACAGCAGAGGACTCAAAAGAAGCCCTAACTGTAAAGAGAATAAAAGATGTTGAAAGAAAAGCAATGATGGTAGCAAAGCATCAAGGCCATATTGAAACATCAATTCTGCCTAAAAAGGATGATGTAGAAACTAAAGTTGCTAAGGCACAAGCTGAAGTTGTTGATGTTCTGCCATATGCATTAAGAACTCAGGCAGGTGTAAGAGATAATGTTTTAAATATTAAAGCTAATCACGAGCCTGTAATTGAAAATGAGAATCATCCATTAGTAGGATTAGAGCCTGATGATAGTCTGCAAAACCCTGCTCAAAAGAAGGTAATTGCTCAGGTATTACTTTCTCATCAGGAGCAGAAGGTTGAGAACAATACATTGCCACAGGCGTTAAAGAAAAAGACATTGAGAGCTAAAAGGTAAAAAATGAATACTAATTTTAATGGAGTTTCAAGACAGAACTTAGGAATGGAAACAGCTCCACATCTTAAAGCACCATTGACCACTAAGATGATCATGGGAATAGTCTCATTATGTCTATTACCAGCATTTTTAGTTCAGATCTTCTTTTTTGGCTTTGGTAATTTCTTTCAGATCATAAACTGTTTGATTACAGCCATCGTCTGTGAAGTTGTGATTGCTATCTTAAGACACAGATCGGTTTTACATTCACTATCTGATCTGTCTTATGTGGTTACAGCAGCTTTATTAGGTATGACCTTACCTCCTCTTCTACCTTGCTATTACGCAATTGTTGCAACTGTCTTTGCAATTATTGTGGTTAAAGCTGTATTCGGAGGTCTTGGCAATAATATCTTTAACCCTGCCATGGCTGGTTTTGTCTTTATCGTAATTTCAAGCCCATCTGTTGTAGGTTTATCTTGGGTTGCCCCTGCTCCATTTGCTTTTTCTGTTGCATCATTAGAGAAAACCGCAGCAGTTATTTACGATAAGAAAAGCGCTAATGCTTTAAAGAAGGAAATTGACGCTTTAAACATTACGTTATTAGATAAAAATACTGATGAAAGTACAATGTCAAATACAGATGAGGTTGTAGTTGATAAGTCATTAGCATCAACAGATACTGATGCTACTACTGGAGCTACTTTCCTAGAAGAGATAAAGTCGGCAAGAAAGAGCGGTACTTTATATAAAAAGACAAATGTAGATTTTCAGTCATCTGAGTATTTAGCTTATTTCTGTTTAGCTATTGCCTACCTTTTAGGTGGTCTTGCACTGATTGCCTTTAAGATCATCTTAGTTAAGATGGTAGTAGTTTTCTTTGTAGCCATTGTTGCTTTCTCTTTACTGCTTTCACATATCTTCCCAGGCTACTTTCTGCCACCGCTAGACACCTTACTCTTTGGCGGTACCATGATGGCTGCATTCTTTATTATTACCGATCCTGTAACTAATGCAGGTACATCAAAGGGACGTATCTACTTCTCAATTTTAGTTGCTTTCTTAATCGTACTCTTAAGAGCATTTGGTTCTTACTCAGATGCTGTAGCATTTGCAGTAATGCTTTCAAATGCAGCTGCTCCTTTAATTGATGTCTTAACTCACAGAAGACCTTTTGGCTACAGATACAAAAAAGGAGGACTGCAATAATGAAAAACACTAACGTAGAGACTCTTTTAGGTACTAACGAAAAAGAGACAAAACGCATGAATAAAGGACTACGTTCTTTATTGTCAGGAGTGTCTTTAGCTATTGTAGGTTCATTATGTGTAGGGCTTGTTCTGTATGTTGAGAACACCACTAAAGATCAAATTGCTGAAAACCAAAAGAACAGTATTGATGCCCGTGTTTTAGCTTTATTACCTGATGAAGCTAAAGATAAAGGAAATCATATCACCTGTTATCAAATTAAAAAGAGTAAATACATTGGTTCTAACCAAAAGCTATTTGTTGCAAGCAGGGCTTCAGAAATCACAGGTTATGTTATGACCTATGAAACCTCAATGGGTTATTCAAATCCATTAGTGATGATTGCAGGTTTTGATAAAGATAAAAAAGTTTATAAGGCTGATATTCAGTTTTCATTAGAGACTCCTGGTCTAGGAGATAAAGTTGATAGAGCGCATGGTAATTTCCTAGATCAATTCTCAGGTTACGCTCTTGAAGATGCAAACTGGGATGTTAAGAAGCTTGGCGGTGACTTTGATTACATTACAGGTTCTACTGTAACCTCTCGTGCTACCGTAGTTGCTACCTCTATGGCTTTAAAAGAGCTTAACGAGCTCGATTTAAACAGATTTTCAAAATGCAGGACACAGAACTAAATGAGTGAAAACTTAAAGCCTGTAGAAGGCAAACTTGATATTAGTGAAAAAGAAACAAAACTACCAAAAGAGAGTATTGTAAAAGTCTTCTTAAAAGGAATTTGGTCAAATAACCCAGGTCTTTGTCAGTTGCTAGGGTTATGCCCTCTGCTGGCTGTTACAACCTCTGCTGCTAGTGCCACAGGTCTTGCCTTTGCCACTTTACTGGTACTTTGTGTAAGTTCTTTTGTAATTTCTTTAATTAGAAAGCTAATTTTTAAAGAAGTTCGCATTCCAATTTATGTACTCTTAATTGCAACTTTAGTTACCGTAGTAAGGTTCTATACTCAGGCTTATTTTCAGGATCTTTACTCTCAGTTAGGTATCTATCTATCATTGATTGTAACTAACTGTATTATTATGGGTAGAGCTGAAGCTTATGCCGGCAAAAATGGTCCTATTTCCTCATTCTTTGATGCTTTAGGCTGTGGTATTGGTTTTTCTCTAGTATTGTTTGTGCTAGGTGCTTTACGTGAGATCTTAGGTTCAGGTACTTTCTTTATGGGAGCATCTAATCTCTTTGGAGAGTTTGGTAAGTCATTAGAGTGTACGGTAATGTCATCAGACTACACCTTAATGGTTGCAATCTTGCCACCTGGTGGTTTCTTTATTCTGGCATTCTTAATTGCACTTAAAAACTTCCAGTCTAACTTTAAGCGCAATAAGATTGAAAACAGCTATAAGATTAAGTCAATTCAAAACTAGTTGAAATCTCAATTAAAAAGGCGCTCAAGATTGAGCGCCTTTTTAATTACTTTTTCAGGCTATCTAAAAATTCCTCATAACCTTTCTTTCTTAATTTACATGAAGGGCACTCTCCACATCCATACCCCCAAGCATGTAACTTATCATGTTGTCCTTCATAGCAGGTATGAGTTTTTTCTACGATAAGTTTTACAAAATCCATACCACCTAATTCATAGCCTAGGTAAAAGGTCTGTGCTTTAGATTTGAACATTAAAGGTGTTTCAAACTTAAGATTTGATTCCATACCTAAATTTACAGCACGCTCTAAAGCTTTCATGGTGTTGTCTCGGCAATCAGGATACCCAGAATAATCTGCCTGTCCTACGCCGGTAATTACAGTATCTGCTTTAATGGTATAGGCATAACTTGCCGCATAACACATAAAGATTAAGTTACGTCCTGGTACAAATGAGGTTGGTAAGTGATTTTCCTCATTCATAACATAGTCTTCATGAGCTTTTGTTAAAGCTGAATCTGTAAGATCTTTAAAAGACAACATATCTACCACTCTGTCGCCTTCATACTTTTTATATAATTCCTTATCAAAAGCCTTTAAAGCTTCTAAAAACTCTAAACGGCATTTCATCTCAACATCATGACGTTGACCATAGTTAAAACCAATGGTTGCAACCTTGTCATACTTTTTTAAAGCATAGTAAAGACAGGTAGAACTATCCTGTCCGCCTGAGAATACGACTAAAGCTTTACTCATAATTTACCTCACAAAAATCTAGTAAATTTTACTATATATGGTTCAAATGGTTAAGTAGAAAAGTAACCGGCAAAGGCAAGTTTTTAGTAAAGATTTGTTTGCCGTTTAAGGCAAAAGGGCTCAATATTTCCGATATAAAAAATTAAATTCTTTATAATTCAATAAATAAAATAATTGGCACAGCATTTGCTTTATATAAAACATAAGAGCGAAAAGCTCAAAAATAAAATAAATTTGAGAGAAAAAAAACTATCTATTATCTATTTGGAGAAACGCTATGTTCAATACATCAATTACTGGTATAAATGGTTCACAGAAATACTTAGATACCACTTCAAACAACATTGCTAACGCTAACTCATACGGTTTTAAGAAGTCACGTGCTGAATTTGCCGATCTTTACACCAATTCTGTTTTCACAAGTTCAAAAACAGCTACCGGTATGGGTACTAATACTACTACTGTAGCTCAGCAGTTCGCACAAGGTTCATTATCAGGTGATACTGGTAATAACCTTGATATGGCAATTAGCGGTAATGGTTTCTTTGTGTTAGCAAATGAAGCAAATGATACAGCAACAGCTAACAATGGCGACAGAACCTACACCAGAAACGGTGCCTTTGAATTAAATCCAAATGGATATGTAGTTACAGCTATGGGAGATTACCTTCAGGGATATCCTGTAAATGAAGACGGTGATGTTGCCAATCTTGATATTACATCTACAAAAGCAATTAGAATTCCTAGTGACACTGGTGCACCTCGTGCTTCATCTAAGATTGGAATCACCTTTAACTTACCTGCTGGCGCCGATTCAAAGGCTACTGATGCAGCATTCGGTTACCAGAATTTTGATCATACAGACAGCTCAACCTATACCAATGCTTCTTCACAGACAATTTATGATTCTTTAGGTGGTGCTCATACCCTAACCTATTACTTCATTAAGGATCATACAAATGATGGTACAGATAATAACCCAGACTTTGATCCACAAAATCCTGTGAAAGATGGTCACACCATCTGGAATGTGATCACTTATGTCGATGGCAACCCTGTGGACGTTGCTGGTGGTGTTGATTTGAAAGTTGATGCTAACAGTCCATCTGTTGATGCTAACACAACATTTAAGGGAATTCAGTTAGAGTTCGGCACAGACGGTAAGCTTGTCAACAACGGTCAGACTCCAGGTGTAATCACATTTACTAATGCAGGTGGAGCAAATCCACCAGCTCAAGGACGTGATGCTTATACATTAGCTCAAGCAATGGGTGGTGGTGTTGATGACTCTCAGTCAATCGTAGCAGATCTTAACTACACTCAGTACGGCAGCTCAAAGTTCTCTGTAGGAGGTATTACAAATGATGGTTACTCAACAGGTGTCCTAGAGAACGTACAGGTTAACGAAGACGGTGTCATGATCGCTTCATACACCAATGGCAGAACCTCAAAGATCTGTAAAGTTGCAATGGCAAACTTCACAAACCCTCAGGGTTTAATCAAAGTTGGTGATACGCAGTGGAAAGAGTCTGTAAACTCAGGCGAAGCTCAGGCATGCGAAGCTAATTCTGGTATGGCAGGTTCAATTAAAGGCGCTAACTTAGAGTTATCAAACGTTGAGTTAGCATCAGAATTAGTTGATCTGATTATTGCACAGAGAACCTATCAGGCTAATGCTCAGGCTCTGCAGACTCAGAACACTGCAATGGATTCAATCATGAACATCCGTTAGTAGTTTAGGTAAAGATTTAATTTAAGTTTCTCTTTTAGATAGTTGTGCCTCATAGTTATGCTATGGGGCTTTTTTTTGTTCTTCCGCATATTTGTTGAAAGCACTGAAAAGAATATAACAATATTCATCAGTGCTTTTTAATTTAAGCAAAAGCCTGCTTGCCTCTGAAAGCATCCATAATTCTAAGGAAGAAGTAGTCAAAATCACGGGATCCAAAGGCTACACGTTTAATGACTTTGATTTCGTTATTGATTCCTTCTAAAACACTTGTACCAATATGGTATATGT
>HF987940.1:14695-17079 GCA_000431835.1 Succinatimonas sp. CAG:777 | reverse complement strand
GCTGCTTTCGCAATGCCTGCTCAGGCTGACTATACTCCAAATGCTTACTTTGGTGGTTATATACGTTCTGGTGTTTCTAATCATCACACTATGAAAGATGATCCTCAGGTTCAGAGATTTGGTCGTTTAGGTTATGAAAATGATACCTACGGTGAAGTTGTATTAGGTACTGATATTGCTAAAGTAGATGATACTGTTTGGTCTTTCCAGACTCGCTTTACAATGAAAGAAGCATACAACCGTGACTGGCAGCCAGCATCAGCAAGTGCTCCTGAGCAAACAATCTTTGCAAATCGTGAAGCATTCCTTTCTGTAAAAGGTTTCTTAGATTGGGATAAGGATGCAACAATCTGGGCTGGTAAGAGATTCTACCGTGAAGACATCAATATTACCGATGTTTACTGGTACAATATTTCCGGTATGGGTGCTGGTATTGAAAACTTCCAGGTAGGTCCAGGCAAAGCTTCTGTTGCATGGTTCCGTCGTGATGATACCGCTGATTACAAGTGGGACAGTAGCGTTGTTCATACATCCGGAGCTAATTTAGCAAACTTAGCTTCTGTTAATATTGGTGATGTTCGTTACATTATCCCAGCATGGGATGGCGCAAGCTTTGATTTAAGAGCAACTTTCTATGTTCCAACACGTGATACAAATGAAGGTGTTAAGCAGTATCAGCATGCAAAAGACACCTATAAGGGAGCTCAGGCCTACTACGTAGCTTTAAATCAGGGATTATCAACAGGCTGGAACAAAACTGTTGTTAAGTATGCTCATGGCACTAATGCTAACTATGGTGTATTTGGTAATGATCAGTGGTTAGACCGTTCTGGTGCATCTAATACAGCATACCGCTGGTCTTTATACAACTTCGGTGACACCAAGATCACTGATACCTTTGGTTTCTTCCACGTAATCTATGCAACCAAGGCTGGTGGTTTTGATAATAATTATGATCATTTAGGTTGGGATGGTAGCCATGATTATAACAAGCAGTCTGATAAGGCATTCCAGTTGGTTGTTCGTCCATACTTACAGCTAACCAAGATGACAAGACTGTATGCTGAAGCAGGTTTCTATGTTGAATCCACAAAGAGACTATCAACCAAAGCCGGTGTTGATGGATGGGCTGGTTCAGATACCACAACAGGTCAGGGTCAGAAGTATACTTTAGCATATGCTATTACTCCTGATGCTTCAAACTTCTGGTCACGTCCTGAGTTCCGTATTTATGCTTCATATGTTCACGGAAATGAATATGGTCAGGATTACTCAACCTATGGCAATACAGGTGGTACTGTAGAGTTTGCTAACGGCTACAAGAAGTCATATAGTGGTAGCAACAATCACGACTTCTTATTCGGTGTAATGGCAGAAGCTTGGTGGTAATCATCTTGTGATTTAAGAGATTCAATCTCTTAACGATATTTAAGGCAGAAGGTTGATTGATCTTCTGCCTTTTCTATTTTTGAGATCCATTCACTTTTCATTTTTTATGTCATAATATTCGTATCGTTACGATAAACATTGGAGTTTGAATGGATATCGAGTTAGAAAATAATGATCTTAAGAGCATGGTAAGAAGTAAAGGTGCTGAATTACTCCTTTTTACAAGAGATAAAAGATGGTAATGATTATTTATGAAATGTTGATCCGTCATGGAGGGAATTCTGTTCACCTATTCTTTTCCCTATTGTAGGAAAAGTAAAGAACGGTAAATATAAAGTTTATGGTAATGTATATGAACTTCCACAATATGGTTTAGGTTGTATCAGCGAGTTTGAATTAGCAAATAAGACAACAGACACCGTATCGTTCAAACTAAGATATTCTGATGAAACTCTAAAAGTATATACATATAAATTTGAGTTAACCGTTTCATACGTCTTAACCAGTAGGAGTGTTAATGTAACCTGGAGATATTGATAATCTTGATGACAGAGAGATTAACTTCTCAATCGGTGCGCACTCAGCACTACGTAGCCCAATTGTAGCAGGTGAGAATTTCTCTGATTGCTACCTAGATTTTCATGGTGAAGAACACTGTGAGAACACAAAAACAGATGCAGATCTTCTGTTCTTACATGATCATGAAAAAGATCTTGATTCAGATAAGATGTATTTAAGTTATGACATCTTTAAAGATGGAGTTCATGTCTTTTATAACTTAAAGACTGGGAGCATTACATTAAGATCTACAAAGAGTAAGAAAGCTATTACACTATCAGCACCAGTCTATCCTTATATGGGAATTCGGTCAAGATCCAGCACGTAGCTCAGTATGCATGGGGTACCAAGAAAGTTGATGGTCAGGATGATGAGAAGGTTAAGTTTGCACAGTTGGTTGTTCGTCCATTCTTACAGTTAACCAAGATGACACGTGT
>HF987940.1:6881-14662 GCA_000431835.1 Succinatimonas sp. CAG:777 | reverse complement strand
CGTCTGATTTGGGAAGCTGGTGCGTATGTACAGACCCAGAAGAAAGGCGACTATATGAATAATGTAAATCGTGGTCAGAAGTTAACTATGGCTTATGGTATTACTCCTGATGCTTCAAATGTCTGGTCACGTCCTGAAATCCGTTTCTTCGTATCTTACATCCACGCTAACAATGCTAATATATACGGTAAGGTTGAGAGCGAGAATGTGACACGTAAATACGGTGAAAAGGACAGCAACAACGTTCAGTTCGGTGCACAGGTTGAGGCATGGTTCTAATCTAAATCATATTTTGATTTAGCTGAACTCAGCAGACAATTTTAAAAGGCAGGATCTAACGGTTCTGCCTTTTTAATTTTTTCTGAAACATCAGGTAAAGCGCAATGAGTGCCACAAAATCCGCATCGTTGCGATTAAACATTGTAGGCTTGAATTGATACTGAGTCTGAAAATAACGACTCAAGAACACGGTTATTACATAACGGTACTGTTTACTTTATCTTCTTACAAGTGATGAAGCAGTTCTTTCCTGAAAAGGCAATTCCATAAGCGTAGATGCTTTGTACCATTAGATTTTTCAGATAATGATCTGCGTAGTGCTTTTCTTCAATTTGTAAAACAGCTTCTTCACTAAGGGCAATCAGCTCAGATACAGACTTTGTAGATTTAATTTCAATTATTACAGCTTTTTCTGAATAGGCATCACAGAAGGTGATATCAGCATAACCATCTCCAGTTTCAGAATTTGAATGGTATTCACCGAAAAATCCTAATGAGCAGTTTGTAAATAAACCATTCAGATAACCATGATAGTAGTTTTCATGAGGAGCTTTCGTAGCGCTGTCTCTAATGGAAATAAAACTCCTTAAAATCTGTCTTAGCTGTGTTTGTGCAAAACTGCTGTTGCCTTCCATTAAGGCACATGCAATCTTATTGGCAACTGATGATGGTGCGGTTTTAGTTTCAAATCTTTTTTGAATGTTGTTAGTAAAGCACTCTTTAATTTCTTTATTAGGAATTCTTGCAAAGATGTCATTGTCAGATGAACTGTAAATTTCATCTGTCTTATTCCAGTCTACAGTCAGATATCCTGTATGCAGTAACAGTGACCAGAAATCATTAGAGTTATGCTCGGATAAGGTGTCATAGTTCATGGAGTCATTTAGTTTAAAGATAATAGACTTACCGTCTATTAAATCCTGCATTTTCTGAGTATCTGTGTCTGTAAGATATCCTATGTATTCTCTTAAGACGCTGTCGGATGATGATCTATTCCAGTAGTTGCCTGGCACTATATTTCCTTTTGGTACTTTAAGATTCTTTACAAAATTGTCATCTATAAAGTTTATAACATCCCATGGACAGAACATTTCCTTATCGCAGAACCTGTAGCCGTCATAATGGTTCTTGACTAAAGTAGAGTAGTCTTCCATCTCATAGTCTTTTAAAACTTTTAATGTTTCGTCCTTAGTAAAACCAATCATTCCAGTAAATTCCTCATTTTCAGAAATAATTGTGTTTACTTTGAGGTTGTTTACTCCCGTAAAGATACTGTTTTTGGCTACCTTTAAACATCCTGTGATAACTGTTTTAGTAAGAGTGCTTTTGTCTTTTAGAATACCTAAGAATCCTGACATTAAATCTACCATCTTATAATGGATGGTGTCTTTAACATCAACCTTTTCAATGTGTCCGCTAAAGTTGATTGAATCGTGATATGAGGCTTTGGCTAAAGGCACATCATATTCATCTATGAGCAGTATAGGGCGAATCCCGTATTCTTTGTACAGAAATGCAGATAGGTGTTTTAATGATTTTTTTAAACGTGATGAATTTTTATCGTCTTCAAGATAGTTGATATCTGTAAGCTGTCTTAGTATTGCTTTATCATCATCATCAAGTTTAGTACTGTTTAACAGATATTTATATTGGTTTGCCACTTCATATACAGTATCAGCAAACATTTTATAGGTGGCTTCAAAGGTTGTTCCGCCAACATCCTTTAAACTAATAAAAATTACAGGAAACCTGCCCATGTACTTTTCACAGAACTCTTTATCTTCAAGTATTTTTAAGCCTTTAAAGAGTTCTTTCTGAAGAGAAGTGTCACCTGGATTTGATTCACTAATCTTAAGAAAGCTCTCAAACATATCCAGGAGCAGAGTCTTGCCAAAACGTCTTGGTCTTGTAAAGAGCAGCACAGCAGAACCATCAGCAACAACTGAACCTTCAGCAGGAACATCTTCAGAGAATACAGTTTTAAGGTATGGACTCTTGTCCACATAATAGCGGTTCTTTGCTCTTATATCTGTAAAGTCATTGTTACCTGTAGGAAGCGGTAAAAAATTTTTGTTGCTCATGTTTTATCCTGCATAATACTTCTATCATAATTATACATTAGCTTTGTTTTGCTGCCATAAATAATGACTGAATAGGGCAAAGTGAAAACAAGAATGTAGGATGATTTTATTACAATCAAGTCACAGTTCATCGGAAAAGCAAATAACATATGTACTTAGACTAGATTTGAATCAGGTAAAATGTGTTCTACGTTATTTTGTGAGCTCGCTTTTAATTTCAACTGGCAACTAATGAAGTACGTTGAAATACCTTATCTAGGATTTTAATTTAATGAACGCTGGAATTCGCAGGGATTCTATAAATGTTGATACAACTTCTGGCATACCACCTACAATAATGTAGTATTTGAACAGATCCTGCATTTTATTGTGAATAAGCTCAGAAGGTGCAACTCCTTTTTCATAGCACTCTTTAAGGTAAGATAAAGTATCTTTCTTAACACCAGTTGCTATACAAAACTCCTCAAAATCCATTGGGTACATTTGAAAAGCTTCTTCAAAACCAACAGGATATGAGGGTACTGCTTTATAACTTACACCAAGTAAAGATCCAGACTCAATAAAATCAAATTGCCCATCTGCAACTAAAAACTTAATTGCAGTTCTAGCATTAGGGCATTCTTGAATCTCATCAAAAAAGATTAATGTCTTATAAGGTACAAGTTCATCTCTTAAGAATGCAGATAAATTCATCATTACTGTTTTGGCATCAAGATCTCCATCGAAAATGGCGTTAGCTGACGGTTGAGTAATGAAGTTTATCTCAATGAAATGCTCATAGTACTTCTTTGCAAATTCTCTAATAATATAAGTCTTGCCGATCTGTCTTGCTCCAGTAATCAGCAATGCTTTTTTCTTAGTTGATTCTTTCCAAGCTACAAGCTTATTTTCAATTTTTCTGAACATAGATAAATCACGTTTTATAAAAAGATATAACTAAATATATCACGTTTTATTAAAAGCAAATTTAAAAAATTACACGTTTTATTAAAAGAAAATATATTTGAACTTCTACTAGAAAAGTTAAAGATATAAGAAGTGAATTAAATTGTGATTAGTTATCGTGTTCAGAAAAAAAACATTATTCAGACTAATGTAAAGATCTGTCAGTGA
Organism: Succinatimonas sp. CAG:777; assembly: GCA_000431835.1. Classification (GTDB taxonomy): domain Bacteria; phylum Pseudomonadota; class Gammaproteobacteria; order Enterobacterales; family Succinivibrionaceae; genus Succinivibrio. The sequence continues at coordinate 11,189 of HF987940.1, read as the reverse complement.
TCTCCTATACCGAAGTAAAGAGAGAAGTCCGACCCGCACGTCCGGTGGTGTGAGAGGGGCGAGCCTAAACTCCCCCTACTCGATTTTTTTATTATTGCAAAAGTTTAGAATGCGTGAGCTTGAAAAATAAAACATACAAATAAAAATAACAAACATAAGAAATAACAATATGAAAGCATTTATCGGAGGGAATGAAGTGATTTCTAAGACCAACACCTTTTTGATTTTTATTACAGTATTAACCGCAATTGCAACGTTTGCAATCAGTGCTTTTGCACCATTATCTTAAAACTTAATAAAGTCATTCGTAATAAAGATCTAAAAGTAGGCTCGGACAGGTAATTGTGTTCCGAGTTTTTCTTTTTTTTTTAATTCTGAAAATCTTCCAAAAATAATTCTCATCAAAAAACTTTGTGATCTTTTTCAAATTGAGAAGGTCGTTCTAACCGTTTTTTATATGTCTTCAATATACCTCTTTTAGGGAACTTCGGTATGGAGAAAGGTGGGGTGTGTGGAGAAAGGTGGGGAACGAGGGCGGGGCAAAAAATGACCGCAGGCCCTTGCTCTGTGGGCGCTTTTGAGAGCTTTTTATGAACTTTTAGCCTTGATTGAGGCGCGAACTGTGAGAAATGCGGCAGCTTAAAAGTTCTGCTCTGTTCTTCCTTTTTTACCTCCCCAAAAAATGCACCAAATCCATTCTCTGTACTTAATTTTTTTCTTTTTTATAACCCCTCACTTACTAAAACTCCACGCTTTAGGAGCTTTATTATGGGATGTAAAAAATGAAAAAAGTTAATCTTCTGGCAGCTGCTGTTGTTGCAGCTTCTTTCTCTATGTCTTCTGCATATGCTAGTGGTACTGGTGCATCATTACTTCACGGTGATATTTCATACTTCCGTACCGGTGTTGCAAGTAGGTCTGCTTATTCGAGTCAGGATGAAAATTTAGTTGGTCGTTTAGGAAATCAGTTTGATACTTATATTGAGCTTGCTCCTAATGTAACTTTAAATGAGACTGATGGTACTCAGTGGGATTTCGTTACATCAGTAGCTTACAAATCTAAGGTCGATGGTAACTTCACCGATTTACGAGATCAGAATTCTACTGATCTAGCTTTAACCCAAGGCTATTTAAGAGTTAAAGGTCTATTTGATATTGACCCTGATGCTGTATTATGGGCAGGTAAGAAATATAACCGTGAGGATTCTCACTTGGTTGACCAATACTGGAGAAATACATCAGGTAATGGTGTTGGTATTGAGAACATATCATTAGGTTCAGGTAAATTCTCTGCACATTGGGTTAAAAATGATATTAAAGATCAAGAGTTCCAGAAGGGTAATAGATACTGTGTTACTGACAACAAGGTAGATGTTGCATACGCTTTCCCTGTTGGTCCTGGCAACTTAGAACTACGCTATACACGTATTATGCCTCAGAGATATTCTTCATCTCGTGGTGTAAGTCCTGTTAAGGACTATGAGAACGGTAACTTGTTTGCTGTTAAGTTAGGTATGCCTGTATTAAACGGTTGGAATAATACAGTTCTACGTTATGCTAAAGGTGGCAATGCAAACTGGGCTGGTGCTGCATATGGTAACGATTTAGCAAGTTCTGTTTATGGAACTGTAAATTCAAATGCCTATGCATGGGATTTAATGAACTTTGGTGCTGTTAATTTTACCGACAGATTCCACATGTTATACCACGTAAGAGGTACATATGCAGATCGTAAGACAGTACGTGATGCTCCTAAGTCAAAGATGTTCCAAGCTGTTTTACGCCCTGTTTATGTATTAACTAAGATGACCAAATTTATGGTTGAAGGTGGTTATTACACATTAACCGGCGAAAATGTTAATGGTTCTAAGTTCAATCAAAACATTGGTAAGTTAACTTTAGCTTATGCTGTAAATCCAGATGCTTACAATGCATGGACACGCCCAGAGATCCGTTTCTATGCTACTTACAAGCATTACGGTCATGAATCAATGGTACCTTCTTACATGCTAGATTGGAATGGTGGAGATAACAATCAGTACATCTTCGGTGTACAGGCAGAGGCTTGGTTCTAATCTAGTTCGCTTATGTAGGAACAGCGCAATCTGCTCCATTTGAAATCTCATATTTTCATTGTTAAAGCAGGATCTTTTTAGGTTCTGCTTTTTTTATTTTCTGTAAGTATAAAAAGCAATTTTTAAATTCATAAGGTATAATTTACAGATATTAGATTAAACATTAACTTTTAAACAAATGGTTTAATTTACAGGTGTTTTTACCTGTATTTTTGCTTAAAGTTAATGAGAGTACAACCTCAAAAGTCCTTTTACAAAAGATAAGATAGATGTCAGAAATTATCATAGGTATCGATCCTGGCTCAAGATTTACAGGCTACGGCATTGTCAGAATGAATGGCAATGTGCCCGTGTATATAGGATCTGGTTGTATTAAAACTGGTGATGGAGATTTAGCTTCTAAACTTAAGATCATCTATGATGGTGTCACAGCTTTAGTTGAACAGTTCAAACCTGATGCAATGGCTGTTGAAGAAACCTTCTTATCTAAAAATGTTCAGTCAACTGTAAAACTGTCAGAGGCCAGAGCGAGCGCGATTGTAGCAGGAGCTAATCAAGGTCTAAGTGTGTTTGAGTATACTCCAATGCAAATTAAGCAATCTGTAGTAGGGTATGGTTGGGCTGACAAAGAACAAGTTCAGTTCATGGTCAAAAAGATCTTAAGATTAAATGGTAATCCACAAGCTGATGCTGCTGACGGCTTAGCTTGTGCTCTTTGTCACTGCTTTACAAGTAAAGTTACAAAAGCTATGGGCGCTGGTGTGGCAACACAAGGCTCAGTTCATGGCAGATTCCAAAGAGAAAAATAATAATGATAGCTATGCTTTATCTTTTGATAGCAGTTATCAACACAATAGGTAATCTTTAATGATTGGAAGTTTACAAGGAAAAGTTTTAAGAATAGATGGTGTAACTGCACTTATTGAGGTAGGTGGAGTTGGCTATGAAGTTGATATGCCAGTTACCTGTCTTGGAAATTTAAAGGTAGGCGAGAATACCTTTGTATTTATCCAGCATGTTGTAAGAGAAGATGCTCAAATTCTATATGGCTTCAGCTCAGTTGAGCAAAGAGAGCTTTTTAGAACCTTAATCAAGGTTAACGGTGTTGGCCCTAAGATGGCTCTAGCTGTGTTATCTACATTTGATGTAGATTCATTTGTTGAAACTGTTTTAGGTGAACAGTCTAAAGCTTTAGAGCAGATCCCTGGAGTGGGCAAAAAGACTGCTCAAAGAATGGTAGTTGAGTTAAAGGATAGATTAAAGAACTTCTCAGTAGCCGAAAATGTGGCTTTAGGTTCTAATGCAAGTGCTGCAACTCAGGCTAATGAGAACTTTTATGATGCAATTGCTGCTATGACTGCCTTAGGTTATAAAGAAAGTGATGCTATTAAGTGTGTAAAAGCTGTGTTAGCACAAAATCACGATATGACCACTCAGGAAATCATTGTTGCAGCTTTAGCTTTAATTACCAAAGGACGTGCTTAATTTATGCCATCAGATAAAGATTTAGGTATTTTTGCAGACTCACTAGAAGTAAGTTCAGATATAAGACCTGAAAAAACTCCTGAAGAGGAAATTTTAGAAAATACTAAAGCCTCAGAAGATAGAGCATTAAGACCTCAGACTTTGGATGACTACATAGGTCAGACTGAGGTAAAAGAGCAGTTGGGGATTGCGCTAAAAGCAGCCAAACAGCGTGGAGAAGCCTTAGATCATGTGTTGATATTCGGTCCTCCAGGTCTTGGTAAGACCACATTATCTAACATTATTGCAAATGAACTGTCTGTGGGTATTTCACAGACCTCAGGTCCTGCCCTTGAAAAGAAAGGTGATGCTGCAGCTCTGCTTACCAATCTGCAACCTAGAAACGTTATCTTTATTGATGAGATCCACAGACTGTCACCTGTAATCGAGGAGTTCTTATATCCTGCTATGGAAGATTACATGGTAGATATTATGACAGGTGAGGGACCTTCAGCCCGTTCAATTAAGATCACTCTAAATCCTTTTACTCTGGTTGGTGCAACAACAAGAGCCGGTACTTTAACCTCACCTCTGCGTGCAAGATTTGGCATTATCCTGCAGTTAAAGTTCTATACACCAGAAGAACTTGAAATCATTGTCAATTGCTCTGCTTCAAAATTAAAAGTTCTAATTGATAAAGATGGTGCTCATGAGATTGCTAAAAGATCACGCGGTACACCCCGTATTGCCAACAGACTGTTGCGTCGTG
>HF987940.1:0-6843 GCA_000431835.1 Succinatimonas sp. CAG:777 | reverse complement strand
TGTAAGAGATTATGCACAGGTAAAAGGTAATGGCAGAATCACCCTGGATATCGCAAAGTCAGCCCTTACCATGTTAAGAATTGATGAAGACGGTTTTGATGATTTTGACAGACAGTATTTACGTAGCATTATCTATGATTTTGCAGGCGGACCTGTAGGTATTGAAAGTCTGGCAGCTTCATTAGGTCATGACAGAGATACCCTCGAGAATGTTGTAGAGCCGTATATTATTCAGCAGGGCTTCGTGCAACGCTCAAGAACCGGTCGTATAGCCACTGATAAAGCCTATAAGAAATTTGGTTTAAAGATTGAAAAGGAAAATTCATAATGACAGCAAAAGTTTTTACCAATCAGTCTCGTGTTTATTATGAAGATACTGATGCTGGTGGAATTGTCTATTATGCCAACTACCTAAAATTCTGCGAAAGAGCCAGAACTGAGTGGCTGCGCGGAATGGGAATGAGTCAAAGTTCTATGTTGGAGCAAAAGCTAGGCTTTGTAATAAAAAATATCAAAGGTAATTATATTAGCTCAGCAAAGCTAGATGATCTGCTTACGGTTACCTGTATTCCAACAAAAGCTCGATTTGCAAGTTTAAAAATTTTTCAACAAGTTTATAATCAACACTCAGAATTATTGTTTGAATTTGAATGCTCGATAGCATTTTTAGATATGAAAAAGATGAAGCCTACTCCAATGAGTCGTGAGGCTTTAGCTTATATCAAGCAATTTATACCAGAGGATGTAACAAACTTAGAGGTTAAGTTCTAAATGGATACTTCAGGCCAGTTGTCTATTACCCACCTAATATTAAATGCAAGTACACTAGTTCAGGTGGTAATGCTGTTCTTACTGTCTTTATCAGTAGCTTCATGGACAATTATTGTTTCAAGATCTAGTGCTTATAAGAATGCTAGAGTCAAGGCTGATGAATTTGAAGAGAAGTTTTGGTCAGGAATTGATCTTAACAATCTGTATCAGGACTGTGTAAAACGTTCAAATGAACTAATCGGTCTTGAGGTGATTTATACAGCTGGTTTTAAAGAGTTCGTAAGATTGATTAACTCAGGACCTGCTGATCAGGAAGTTGTGATGGATGGTACTTACCGTCAGATGAAAGTATCTGAGTCAAGAGAATTAGAAAACCTTGAGTCACACTTGGCAACCTTAGCCACCGTAGGTTCTATCAGCCCTTATATCGGTCTGTTTGGTACTGTTTGGGGAATTATGCATGCTTTCATTGCTTTAGCTGCTGTAAAGAATGCAACACTGTCAATGGTAGCTCCTCCTATTGCTGAAGCTTTGATTGCTACTGCTATGGGTCTGTTTGCTGCAATTCCGGCTGTTATGTTCTATAACCGTTTCGTAACTAAAGTTGAGACCTTAGAGAACAGATACATCAACTTCATGGATGAGTTTGCAACAATTCTAAACAGACGTTTGGTTCGTGTTCGTTCTGAAATGAATCAGAAAAAGGATAATGTTCAGAACACTGCTTCAACTATGCAGTCTTCAATGCAGTCTTCAATGCAGTCTTCAATGCATCAGACTCCAACCTATCATTCACAGAGCACTACAGGCTATGTTCGTGAACCTCAGAAGACTTTCTCTCACACTACAGTAGGAGGGGAAGAGCAGCAGACAGCTTTTGCCAGAGCCCGTTTAAATAGAGCTGCTCATACACAAAGTTCTGTTCGTTACCAGACCCCAGGGGTTGAAGGTGACAGAATGAGAAACTTCTCTAGACCTCAAAGTAACGGTCAGGAGCGCTAATCATGCAGACTGCACGTACTCGTAGCAAGTCAAGAGCCAAAGCAGAGATCAATGTGGTTCCTTACATTGATGTTATGCTGGTTCTATTGGTTATTTTTATTGCAACAGCACCTGTTGTGATGCAGGGGGTGACTGTAGATTTACCTCAGGCACAATCTGAGACTATGAACGAAAATCAGCAGACTCCTATTATCGCAACAGTTGATAAGGCTGGACAGTATTATGTAAGTATTGATACTACCTCTGAGAAAATGGGCAGTTTAGATGAACTTACAGCTTATGTATCAGCTCAATTACAAAAAGATCCTTCAAGACCAGTAGTTGTTCAAGGTGATGCTCAGGTAGCATATGACAATGTTATTCAGCTGATGAATGCTTTGAAAACCGGTGGTGTTAAGAGTGTAGGTCTGGTTACTGAACCAATCAATTCTAATTAATGGTTTTTTTATATGAAAATTAACATGAAAGCAGCTTTTATCATAGCAGTAGCATTGCATGCTATTCTGCTAGGAGTGCTGCTTATCAGATTTTCGCTTGATAAGCCAACAAAGCCTAATATGGGACAAGGTGACATCATGCACGCAACCTTTGTGCCACCAGCTAAAGGCAATCCTAATGGAACAGCAAAAGCAGCTCCAGCACCTGCTCCTGCTCCAGAGCCTGAAGAAACTGTTCAAGAGGATACCTCTGTAGAACAGGCAAAACAGGAGATGGAACAGCGTCTTCAGGAGCAAAAAGCTCAAGAACAGCAACGTCAGGAAGCTATTGCTCTGCAAAAGAAACAAGAAATCGAAAAAGCTCGTAAGATTGAAGAAGAAAAAGCTTTAGCTTTAAAGAAAGCTGAGGAAAAGAAAAAGCTTGAAGAGCAAAAGAAACTTGAAGAGCAGAAAAAGTTAGAAGAACAGAAGAAGCTTGAGCAAAAGAAGAAAGCTGAAGCTGAGGCTAAGAAAAAGGCAGAGGAAGAAGCTAAGAAAGTAGCAGAGGCTAAGAAGAAAGCCGAGGCTGAAGCTAAGAAGAAGGCTGAAGCAGAGGCTAAAAAGAAAGCTGAGGCTGAAGCTAAGAAAAAGGCAGAAGCTGAAGCTAAAAAGAAAGCTGAAGCTGCAGCAAAGGCAAAAGCTCAGGCAGATGCTAAGGCAAAGGCAGCAGCTGCTGCCAAAGCAAAAGCTGAAGCTGACTCATTAGAAGGCGACATTTTAGGTACCGCTGATGGCGATGAAAAGAACGGTCAGGGCTTAGGCTCTGGCGGTGGTGGCGGAGATGGCGGTTACGGTGATAAGGTTCGTGGCTTAATTGAGCAGAACTGGAGAGTCGATCAGTCAATGAACGGCAAAAAGGTTGTGGTATCAATTAAGGTAACAGCTGATGGTACCGTAACTGACGAGAGCTGTCAGGGGGATGAGAAGGTCTGCCAGAGTGCACTGGATGCAATTAGAATGGTGGGTATGTTCCCAAGACCACCTGCTACTTGCCCAGAGTGCTCTAATATAAAGATTTCTATGACACCTAAGCTTTGATAGGCATATAATATTTAAAAATTTTTCAGGGAGTTAAATTCATGCTAAAGAGAATTCTGGCAGCCGTAGCTGTGTTACTTACAGCGACAACAGCCAATGCTGAATTACAGATTGAAATTACAGGTGGTATTAACGAAGGTCATAAGATCGCCGTTTATCCATTCTCTCAAGCTTCAGCTGTAAATCTTGATGTGGCATCAGTAGTTTCTGCTGATTTAATGAGATCTGGTAAGTTTTCACCAATTGCAACCTCAGCTCTGCCTCAGGGTGGTGTTCAGAATGGTCAGGTGAATGCTGATGTTGCTGCAACCTCAGGTGCTGAAGTTGCTGTAGCAGGTGTTGTTCAGGATAAAGGCAATAAGGTTTACAACGTTGAGTTCCAGGTTGTAGGTCTACAGGGCGCAAACAAGGGCAAAGTTTTAGCTCACTATAAGGGCGATTCAAGCTTAGCTACTATGCGTCAGGCTTCTCACAGAATTTCTGACAGAATCTATGAAGCATTCACAGGTCAGAGAGGCTGTTTTAGAACACGTATTGCTTATGTAGTAACCAAGTTTGGTGCCCCATTCCCATATCAGTTAATGACTGCTGATTATGATGGCTACAACGAGACTCCAATTGTGAAGTCAACTCAGCCTATCATGACTCCTTCATGGTCACCTGATGGCAGACGTTTGGCTTATGTAAGCTTTGAGAAGAGATCACCTGCTATCTTTGTTCAGGATATCATCTCTAAGAAGCGTCAGAAGTTAGCTTCATTCTCAGGATTGAACAGCTCTCCAGCTTGGTCACCAGATGGTACTAAGATTGCTATGACCTTATCAAAAGATGGTCAGCCTGATATTTACTACTTTGATTTAACTCAATCTCGTTTTGTTCGCGTAACCAGTAACAAGGCAATTGATACTGAGCCTACATGGGCTGCTGACAGCAAGTCACTGTACTTTACCTCAGAGCGTGGTGGTAGAGCTCAGATCTACAGATACGACTTTGCAACTCAGAGCACTCAGAGAGTTACCTATCAGGGAGCAAAGAACTTATCAGCAAAGCAGATCCCTGGCACCAAGTCTTTAATCGTTATTACTCAGGTTAATGGCTTTAGAGTTGCAAGAGTTGATCCAGACGGTAGCATTTATATGCTAACAACTTCTTCATTAGATGAATCACCAAGTGTTGCACCTAACGGAAGTATGGTAATATATTCAACAGTATATCAAGGACGTAAAGGTCTGGCTATCGTATCATCTGACGGTAGATTTAAGGCAAATCTTCCATCAAGTGCAGGTGAGATTAGCTCTCCTTCATGGGGCCCATTACTGCAGAAGTAACAGAATTTATGTAGAAGGCTAGAAGAACTTCTACAAAATTGATAAAACAATAGTTAAACATAACTTACAGGAAATAAAAAATGTTTAAGAACTACTTGATAACTTTGATTTGCTCTCTAGCTCTTGTAACTATGACTGCATGTTCATCAAAAAATGATCAGTCTTCATTAGTTGAAGATGGTTCAGATGCATCTTTAGGTTTAGACTCTGATGGTGCTTTAACCGTAGGTGAACCTAACGGTTCAGCTGACGGTTGGAATGGCCCTGCTGAATTAGCAGACAACCACACCATTTACTTTGCTTATAACTCAGAGAACATTCAGGATCAGTACTTAGGTGTAATGCAGGCTAACGCAGCTTACTTAAAGAAGAACCCTGAGGCTCGTGTAATTATCGAAGGTCACACCGATGAGCGTGGTACTCCTGAGTACAACATCGCTTTAGGTGAGAGACGTGCTCGTTCAGTTGCTCGTTACATGCAGAACTTAGGCGTTGATGTAAATCAGCTTTCAATCGTAAGCTATGGTGAAGAGAAGCCTGCTGTTGAAGGTCATGATGAATCAGCTTGGTCTAAGAACCGTCGTGCTGTATTAAACTACTAATTTTATAACCTTATGTTTATAATTTAAGCTCGTTTATAACTTAAGCATAAGTATTGCAAAATAGAATATGAGGGTGGACTTAGGTTCACCCTTTTTCGTAGGTCTAAATAAGACCATTTTCAGACTATTTTGTTATTTTCTTGTGAATTGTATATGATCTAAAAAAACATTTCGGATCAATTAATTCGGAGCAACAAAAGTGAACAGAATTTTAAATTTATTTAAATATTCAGCTCTTGCTTTAGCAATAACAGCTTCATTTAGTGCAAATGCTGATGATGCTCAGATACAGGCAATACAGTTGAATATGTTAAAGCTTCAGAATCAGGTGCAGGATCTACAAAGCAAGTTAGCAGATTCAGAAGGTCAAATTGAGTCTTTAAATCATGATCTTCAGGTACTGCAACAAGAAAATTCTGATTTAAAGTCAAAGTTAGCTGCAAATTCTGGTAACACAAGTGGTCAAAATGGTTCTGATAACACTGATGCTAACGCACAGACCGCTCAGAACGCTAAGACTGATCCTAATACTAATGCTAATAACGCAAACTCAATTCCAATCAATACTGTCATTGGTAATTCAGGAGCTACTTTATCTAAGAGTAAAGTACAGACACAAAGCACAGCCACCGCAACTCCTTCAGCAGGCAGTGACTCATCCTTACCTGTTGCTGATGCACAGGCTGTAAAGATGTATCAGAGTGCCTATAACCTTTTAGTTAAAAATAAATTGTTAGAATCAGCTACTGGTTTTTCAAACTATGTAACTAAATATCCTAATAACTCTCTAACACCAAATGCTTGGTACTGGTTAGGGCAGGTTCAGTATAAGCAGAAGAAATATCAGGATGCGCGAGTAAGTTTCTTAAATACTGCCAAGTTTAAAGGTTCAACCAAGAGAGCTGATGCTTTATATAAGTTAGGTGTAACCTCAAAAGCTCTAGGCGATAAAGATAAGGCTAAGAAGTTCTTTGAAGTTCTGATTAAAACTTATCCTACCTCAAGCTCAACAGCTTTAGCAAAGAAGGAACTGGCTTCTTTAAACTAGTAAAGAAATAATAATTCAGTCATTTGATTGAAAATCTTTATGCTTTAAGACCATTCAAAGGTAAATCTTTGGATGGTTTTCTTTTATAAATCAATAATAATTATCAAATTGTTCTATAAGCAAATAAGCAATTTGTCTCATTTTTTTTTGAATGTCTTACATTAACTATTAACAAACTAGGCAAAGTCTTTAAGATCTCAAAACTAATGGTGGAATAAGAACCGCTTAAAAATCATGTTCGTGAAAAAATATGAAATTTTTGTAAAAAAATGCTTGCAAGATCATAAATTTTTAGTAAAATAGTCGCCGTTGAGTTAATCAACAAAACAAAACGTTCGGTGATTGGGTCGTTAGCTCAGTCGGTAGAGCAGCGGACTTTTAATCCGTTGGTCGAGAGTTCGAATCTCTCACGACCCACCATCCAAACGAATTCTTATGCGCTGGGTTGTTAGCTCAGTTGGTAGAGCAGCGGACTCTTAATCCGTTGGTCGCGGGTTCGACCCCCTCACAACCCACCATGCGCAAAGTAGAAAATCATTCAAGTGGGTTGTTAGCTCAGTTGGTAGAGCAGCGGACTC
>HF987939.1:35500-47781 GCA_000431835.1 Succinatimonas sp. CAG:777 | reverse complement strand
CTGCTGTATATGAATACCTAGGATATTTAACTGACAGTGATACTCAAAAGATGCAGGACTTAGTTGATGGCAAGTCAATTAGCTTTAAATTAAATGACTCCATGAACTATGACTGTTTATCTAAACATATACCAAATGATTTCTGGTCATTACTGTTGCATACAGGTTACTTAACTGTAGATTGGGATAAGACTGATACCTTAAATTCTGAAGACAGTAGCGCAGATGATATTGCAGTAAAACTGCCTAACTTAGAGATTAAAGATTGTTTTAGAGAAAATATTCAAAAAAGATTCAGTGACGTCTTTGTAAATCTGAAGTTGCCTGGTAAGTTTATAAAGGCTTTAGTTAAAGGACAGCAAGAAGATATTAGCAATATCCTATTTGATATGTTACAAAAATACGTATCAATTAGAGATACAGCTACTAAAGCTCCTTACGAGAACTTCTATCATGGCTTTATCAACGGCATCTTTACAAGCTGTGAAGGCATCATTTCTGAATATCATTCTAACTATGAGTCTGGTAGTGGATATCCTGATATTACCTTTAAAGCTGAGCGTAATACCAAAGCTGTAATCATTGAGATTAAAGCTACCTCTAAAGCTGAAGAAATGGATGAATTAGCCGCAAAAGCTTTAAGTCAGATTGAAGAGAAGAACTACGCACTGCCATTTTTAAAGCAATCAAAGATTACTGATATCTATGCTTATGGTATAGCTTTCTGTAAGAAAGATTGCTCTTTAGTAGTAAAAAATCTTAAGACAAAACCTTAATGGTTTATTTTGAAAAGTGGCAGCCCCAGTAGGAATCGAACCTGCAACTAGCCCTTAGGAGGGGCTTGTTATATCCATTTAACTATGGGGCCAAAACCAACGGTATTATATCAATATATTGACCTGATACAATACCGTTTTTTCTATTGTAAAGTTACTACATCGTTGACGTTTACATTCAAAGTATTGTTCTGTAAATCAACAGGATGTAATTTAGCTGCATGTGGGTAAACAGATACTACTTTATAGACACTGTTACTTTTCTCATAAGCACTGTAATTATCGCCATTAGGTCCTGACATAGAAGCTGCCTGAACTAAGGTGAACTTCATATTAGGGCTGATGCCGTTCTCTCTACCAACATTGATTACTACATCATCCCCATCAAGATCTATGATCTTGGCATTAGCAGGTTTACATTGAAGTTCTGCAACTAGATCTTTGGAGACCTCTGCAGCTAGACCGTAAACTCTCTGACCGTATTCTGAGCTCTTAAATCTGTCAGATCTTAAATCGATGTACTCACTTTGTTTAAATGGCCAATCAGCTTCAGCAGTGTAATTTCTGTGGAAAATGATTTGCTCATTGATTGCATCATAGACATCAATATCAAAGTTAATAGTTCTTGTAGGAACGTACATCAGCTTGGTAAGTACATTGTTACCAACCTCAGAGGTACTTACTGAATTTATAGTGCCTAGAATAATGTACTGACTGCCATAACGATCTGCCAAACTAGAAAGGTTGGATACCTGGAAGGCATTTGACATATTAGGTGAATTTGAAGTGTTCAGATTAGCTCTTACCAGAGGCCTGGTTACAAAGGATGAGGTGTTATAAAGATTCTCCATAACAAGTTTATCTAGCTCTTTACTGATACCTTCAATTCCAATACTGCCCTGATAGGCCTGAGAGTCAGCAAATCTGAATGACACTGGCAGTACAGCTTTATGTACAGCTGCCCCTGAGCATCTTGCTTTGGCAAATCTTTCATCAATAAATGCTTTGATGGTAACAGTTACCTTACTAAAGGTTGTCTGTTCTGACATCACTACCAGCTTTTTGATTGGTGATCTGCTCATAATATTGACGTTATCGCTTTGTAAAACACCGTTTTTATAGTTTTGCTCGATTTTAACGTCAGCTCCGGCCTGTAACATGACATTACGGATAGCATCATTTACAGCATCGTTTCTGTCTGAGCCGGTGCCATTTGCTGTATACCAGGTAGCAAAGGCAGTAGAACTCATTACAGAAAACACTAAACAGCATAAAATTTGAATTAATAATCTTATTTTCATAAATCACCTTTGTGATTGAATTTTGTCACATGGCATTGAATTTGCATTATTCACACCAAGATTGACAAAAACGTTAAAAATTTAGCGTTTTATAATTCACGGTTTATTGATTATACAAATAAAAGAAGGTCAGGATGGAGAGAAAATTACTTAAAATGCTAAGCCTTGCAGTTTGCCTAGTAATCGCAGGCTGTTCGGCAAATCCTGCCCAAGGTGGCAAGACACAACAGGCTAGTGTTGTACCTACAAAGAGCAGTGTCTATGACCAAAAAGGCATGGAAATCAGCAAGATCGTATCTAATATGTCTGATATCTTGTATCAGACTATGATGAATGATCTGTCAAAAGATGAGTCCTCTAAAACCACTGTAACTGACAGCGATGGTAAGACTGTAACTTATTCATCTTTACCAAAGGTAGCTGTAACCTCATTTGTAGATACAGATACTTATGAAAATGCAGGCTATTTAGGTCGTGCCATGGCAGAGATGTTTGTCCATGAATTGGACAGACGAGGTATCAGCGTTTTTGAATATAAGCTTACAGGCGCTATTTCAATTACTAAAGACGGTGAGTTTGTCTTTTCAAGAGATTGGAAGAAAGTTGCCCGTCAGGCCATGGTAAGACATATCTTTGCAGGTACTTTAACTAGAAATGATTCAGGAATCGTTGTAGTTGGTCGTGTCATAAATATGTCAACCCAGACAGTTGTAGGTTCTGCTACAGGCTTTATTCCTTATGAGAGATTACCTTACTGCTATAGAACCGGTAAGAAAGATTGTTCTATAAATGGTGTTACCTCATATTTATATGAGCCAGGTACTATCACTGGTAACGGTAATGTAACTGATACAGTAGTTAAAAGAACTGTAACTAAGACCTCTGTTAGAGCTTCTGCATCAACTACAGATACTCCTGTCTATGCTATGACCGATAAAGAACGTCGTAAAAGACAAGAGCAGCAGTTTAAAGATAACTATTACAGAACAGACTCTGATGAGTTCAATGCTAAATATTACGTAAAAGGAGCTAAGGTACCTGCAACTTCATCAGGTAACTATGAGCACTATATGTATAACAAAGAGCATTCTTTCTTAGGATTTGGCAATAGAGGAAAGTCTACAGTTATATATCCAGCTGATACTTACATGTATCAGGAAAAGTTGGTACGAGATGTGCATGACCAAAGTCAGTACTCACGTACTAATGATTAGGAGGAGCTATGAGACTTAGAAGATTGATTACAACTTTTGCAGTAGCAATGCTACTGCCAATGGCTTTGTGCTCATGTTCCTCTGTATCTTTTGTAAAGAATTTAACCATGACAGATGATGGTGTACACAAGCCATCAGAGTATCCTGTCTTAAGAGCAACCGGTTATGCGTCAATTTCTCGTCAGCCGGGTGCAACAGATGCCATCAAGCAGATTAAAGCAATGAGAGCATCAAAGATTGAAGCTTATAGAGAATTATCTGAACAGGTTAATGGCATTTATATCAGAGCCACCGATACTTTAAATTCAAGCAATATTGAAACCTCAAATTCTGTAAAGTCAGAAGTTGATGGTTTTGTTCATGGCGCACGAGTCATAAGACAGTACGCAGTAGGGGATACCTACGCAACCGAACTTGAGCTTGATACAAGGGTAATCTACGATCTTTATCAGATGCGTGGTGCGATGTAGGAGAGAATTATGAACACCTCACGATTTGTTTTTAATAAAACTACTCCACAAAACACAGTACGTCCTTTAAAAGACTATCTGGATGGACAAAAAGAGATTTTAGAAAAGCTTGAAAAGGTAATTCAGGCTGAGTATGAATCTCTAAAAGATAGACATCTTGAGAATTTGAAACCTTTATCAGAGATGAAATCTGATCTGATGTTAAAGTTACAGTCAAATGATCAGAGGATCAAACTTCATCCTGAGGTAGCAAAGCTACATACTGAATTTTTACCAGAGGTTACCATCATTAAGAACATGATGAAAAAGTGTCAGTTCAGAAATGAAATTAACGGTAAGCTCATCACTATGTGTATGCAGTCAGCTAATAAGCTGCAGGCGGTTCTACTAGGTGTACGTGACGTGGTAACTCGCAACATGACCTATACAGCAAAAGGTTATGCTACTGCACGTGGTCCTTCACGTTTGTCTGTAGACGCTTAATTCTATCCTCAATAGCACTTTTGTTTTTCTAAAGCCTTCTGCAAAACATAAAAGTGCTATTTTTATTTCCCTTTAAAATCAATAAATTCACATCAAAATTTTCTAGAAATTTCACTTTTTATCAGTAATTTTTAAAGTTGTAAAAATTGTCTTTGTACAATCTGTTCGCAATTTGAGCGCGCATAAACTTAAAAAAACAGATCCTAAAGCTTCGCTTAATTGCAGTTGTTAAGAACAAGCTCTTATGACTTTGTTCTTATAAAGAATAATTAAGACTTAAAAGTGAATTATGGATATCAACAAAGTTTATTTAACAGGAACCGTAAGTGCTGTTTCCTATAGATCTCAAAGAAACTCCTTCAAGTTGAAGTTTAGCCTAAAAACTGAAGGCAAAATTTCAGTATCTCAAGATGATGTCAACTCTAAAAACGAAGCTAAGACCTCGCCTAATTCATCTTTATATGCTGATTACCACGAAGTGTATATGTTCAATCAAAAGAATGAGACTGAGCTTAAGAGACTTTATCAAATTGTCAGATGTGGAAACAGAGTTTCTGTATTAGGTCAATTACGCAATTTTAGGATTACAGATTCTCTAGGAAAAGTAGCTCTAACCAGTAAAGTTTTAGCTAGAGAAATCAAATTAGGCTCATAAAGATAATTTAAATGCATAACTAGGAAAAGCAAATTATGTTTAATGTAAATTTAAAGAAGGTATTCAACTCCGATAAGATCGTGATTGAAGAGTGCGAGTTAGAACCAAGCAATCTTATTGATCATATTCCTAACTTAGATAAGAACTATGTTTTTGAGCTTAATGTTCTAAATGAAGTTCTACTCTACCTTATCTATCCTTTTAAAGACTGTCTGTATATTAGTGGTCCGTCAGGTTGCGGTAAGACAACCTTGATCTTGCAAATTGCAGCTCGTCTTAACTGGGGCGTAGAGCAGATCACTTTATCTAATAAGTGTGAGTCATTAGATCTTATAGGACATACCACTTTAAAAAGAGGTGAATTAGTCTATGAATACGGACCTTTAACTAGAGCGATGCTCTATGGAGAGATCTTAATCTTAAATGAAATCGATCTGATGTCACCTGGTGACTTATCAGTATTAAACGATGTTCTAGAAGGTAAGCCTCTTACAATTCTTGCTAATAATGGCGAGGTAATCAAACCGCATCCTCAATTTAGAGTAATTGCAACAGCTAATACCAAAGGTTTTGGTGATATGACAGGCTTCTACAATGGCGCACGATTATTAAATCAGGCTTTCTTAGATAGATGGCGCTTTATTGAAATGGGGTATCCAAAGCCAATCGTAGAACTTGAGATGTTAAAGAATAGTTTTCCTGATCTGGGGCTTGAGATGAGCAAAAAGCTGTTACATTTTGCTCATGATTTAAGAAATGTTGTTGAGCAAGGAATTGAGAATGGGGTAAGGCAGATCTCTGCTCCTTTTTCTACAAGAACGCTATTAAAAATTGCTGCTTTGTTGTCTGTTGAAACTCCATATACAGTCCACAAGATCATCAAGATGTGTTTTGCGCTAAGACTACCTGATGTAGAACATGAGTATGTAATGCGTCTTTGTAACGACATCTTTGGTCATGAAAAGCAAATCTTAAAAGTTACTCAGAAAAGTGATTTAGGAAATGATCTTGAGGTGAGTGAGAACAATGAAGATCTCTGTACAGAGTCTGATACTGACTCAAAAGAAGTCAAGGTAGAAAAGAAATCAAGACGACGCAGTAAAAACTCTACAGATAAAGAAGAGAGTGTAGCTTAAGTAGTTAAAAGGTAGAAAAGCTCTGCAGTTACTGTAGAGCATTTATTGGTGTTTGGTCAATTGTCTTAGAGTCATAGGTATAAGTATGTTTTACGGATTAAGTAAATGAAAAAGTCGTTAGAACCGGGTCTTTTTCTGATAAAAAAGGAAAACTTGCGTTTAAAGGAAGAAAACTCTAAACTCAAAGCAAGAGTGGAAAATATCGAAATTAATCTAAGAGAATCAAAGCTTTTTGAGCTTTTGTTTCCAGTTGTCGTTGCGTCAATGTTGACTGTTTGTGGATATGCTTTTTTATTTTTCTTTGATGAGTTTGTATTTGAGGAAAGTAGAAATGCAATTTCCGATTTTCATTTTGCGAGCAATGAAGTGTCTCTTTATATAAAAAAACTAGGGTTTGCTATCATAGTAACGTCTGTCGTTATTTTAGTTTTTTTCTCTTACTGTATCTTTAGAAAGAGGAGTAGCTATTAATGATATTTGCTACAGTTTTATTTATTTTTGTAATGCTATACGGTTTTGGAATTATCTCTTTGATGATTTATGAGTTTTGTAAGAATAATAAATCATAATAATGAAATCTCATTAAGGAGACAAAAGATACGTCCTTTTTTCTTCTTAACTATAAAGTCCGATCTTATACAATCGGACTATATTAGGTCAAAAGCTAGATTTGCTTTGAATTCTGTTGATTCTAAAAAAAATGAACCAAAGTTAGTTTTTATCTTCTGAAAATATGTGTACATATGGGAATCGAATTCACTATTTTTTTCTAGTTCTTTGAACATATCTCCATCTTTTAGTTGTGCCTCATGATGTTTCTCTAGTTCTTTAATTGTTTTCTAAAGTTAAATAATGCTTAGAAATGGAACTTAAAATGGTAGATTTGATCTTGTAAAAATAGCAATAGATAATTAGTGCCATGAGAGGTAGTTATGCAACGAAAATTGA
Organism: Succinatimonas sp. CAG:777; assembly: GCA_000431835.1. Taxonomy (GTDB): domain Bacteria; phylum Pseudomonadota; class Gammaproteobacteria; order Enterobacterales; family Succinivibrionaceae; genus Succinivibrio. Next base: position 40,798 of record HF987939.1, on the reverse strand, counting down.
TAGTGGCTCACTTATGTGCAGTGATTGTAATTCTGTTCTGGGGAATGACCTTTGTGAGCTCAAAAATTCTATTGAGGGATTTTTCTCCTATTGAAATACTATTCAATCGTTTTGTCATTGCTACTTTAACTTTACTTCTCTTAGCTCCAAAAGCATTGAAATTCATTTCCTTAAGAGTTGAGCTGTACTCGGCTTTTTGTGGTTTTTATGGTGTAACCATATATTTCGTTTTTGAAAATAATGCATTAATAATGTCTAATGCATCAAATGTAAGTTTGATTGTATCAACAGCTCCTCTATTTGTAGCTCTTTTAAACAGATTCATAGATAAGAGCGCGAAATTAGGTAAATACTTCTTTTTAGGTTTCTTTATAGCAATGTTAGGTATTGCCTGCTTGAGTTTTTCTTCATTGAGTTTGCAATTAAATCCTGAAGGTGATCTGATGGCTTTAGGTTGTGCCATCGTGTGGGGACTGTATAGTGTCTATGTAGTCAAGCTACACAGACTTGGTATTAGTACCATGGTGATGACGATTAAGTCTTTCTTCTATGCTGTTTTATGTACAGTACCATGCATGGCCTTTTATGGTTATGACTTTAAGTTAGACTGTTTATTAAAGCCAATCAACATCGTAAATTATCTGTTCTTAGCAGTATTTGCCTCATCATTAAGTTTTCTTATTTGGAATAAAGCTATCTCATATCTAGGTTCTGTTAAAACTAATGTCTATCTGTATGCCACTCCAGTGGTAACTGCGATAGGAGCTGTGATCTGTATTGATGAAAAGCTTACTGTTTACCTTTTGTTAGGTATGGTTTTATCTATTGCAGGTTTGGTGATTTCGCAAAAGAACTAGGCAAAGATTTAAAGGAATTTTTGAAAAGGTATATAGACAAAAAGGCCTCAAATTGCTTTGAGACCTTTTCAATACTGTTCTCCTGCAAACAGTATTTAAATCTATCCAAAGATTGAGCTTAACTCATCTTCAGAATCAATTAGCTTATTAGCTACTGATTCATAATTAATCTTGTATGAACCGTCAGAAATTGCAGCTTTTAGTTTCTCAACTTTAGCTTCATCAATGCCAGATGCGTTTCTTGCAGCATCAGTTGCTTTTGCTAAGGTTTTGGCAGAATCAGTTAAGACAACATCATCAGACTGAACTGCTACCTTTTTCTGAGCTACAGCGCTTTTAGCTGTGCTTGTTGCTACATTCTTGGCAGTAGCAACTGATTCTTTTATGCCGTTATAAGAACGGTCTGATAATACATCGATTGCCATGATACTACCCTCAATAAAACTTTTCTCTTCTAGTTTAAATTTATTTATGCTTTACGCATTAATTATTCCTGTTAATTTCTTAACGTCATTGCTTAAATTTTCTTGAGCAAATTTTTATAAAATTTTTGAAAAAAACTAGAAATTAATCATTCGAGAAATTTTAACTGTTTTTGCTCGAAGCTACAAACATTATTAGAGTAAAACTCAATTTTGTTTGTACAGTGTTTTCTTGAGTTAATTATCGGTAAAAATGAGATTTCTTTAGCCTTTTTTCAAGAAACATTAAAGCCAAAACTTAGCAATCAGTTAAAAGATCACTTTAACAGTATTAGGACCGGTAACTACCGCTTGAATTACTTTTTTAGTCTTTACATTTTTTACTTGAATAAGATCATTTACCTTGCCTTCTTCAAGAGCCTGACCTTGAGTCTTAATCTCAAGATTATTTGTTGAAGCTACAATAGTTACAATGTCACCTTTGGCAATTACACAAAAGTCGCTTACTTTAATCTGTTCGCCAGCACGAATATCGCGTCTTGCTTTGCTACCTAAAATCATGGATTTGTCTGTGATTACAGCTGAGGTGTTGGTGCTTTCATTTACAAAAGAATCCTCTAAAAGATCAGCTGTAATGGTAGTGCCTTTAGGAATGTTAGCAGATGCAATTGTAGTAGCTCTTGCAACATTTACTGTTACAGGTACATTTACAGTGTATGGATTATTCTTTCTTGTGCACTTTATTCTGACGACATTGCTCTTTTTAATCTCTCCGCCTACTAATTCAGCTGTGAGGAAGCCTGAGCACTTACCACCATAATCTCGATTAGGATCGATCTTACTAGCCTTAACCAGATATTTTTTGTCAGTACGATTGTTATCAAATTGGGCTAACATATATTGCTTTGCGACGTTTGATAAAAAATCAGCCTCTTCAACAGAAGCTTGGCAAATATTAATGCATAATACATTAAAGAAAATGGCCAAAACAGTCGATACAATTTTTAGCAAGTTTTTCAAAAAATTCCACCTTTGTGAGTTGAAAAACAACAAGACTAAACTACACTTTAACGATAATATCACAAATGTTGATTTTAGATTTCATGGAAAATCAAATGACATTTGAATAATGTGAGTTGAAAATTCATGAAAACGTTTTAGACTTTAGAATTTTATAAAGTTTTAAGTGATGATAGTATGTAGAAAGTAGCTATTAATCATATCTATCTATCAGATTTGATAAAGAGGGTGTGACTTGATCCGCAATTTCTTTATTTTCTGTTAGTTATAGTCTAAATTGCTAATTATTCTATAAAATATCATCAACAAATTTATTAATAATAAAAAGCAAGGTGAACAACATGATTGGTGTAATGGATTCCGTCAATGAATTGACCGAGGTAGTGGGACAGAACCGTATGGAGCTTCTGCTCTTTAAGCTCTCAGGTCTACGCCAGCGTTATGGTATTAATGTTTTTAAGGTGAGAGAAGTCCTGCCTTGCCCAAGACTTACTGTGATGCCTAAATTACAGAAGTATGTAATTGGTGTAGCACATATTCGTGGACAAACAATTTCTGTAATTGATCTTGCTTATGCAATTGGTGGCCGTCCATCAAGAGATATCGATAAGTGTTTCATCATAATTGCTGAATATAACCGTTCAACTCATGCTTTCTTAGTTTCAAGTGTAGAAAGAATTTTGAATATGAACTGGGATAAGATCATGCCTCCACCAAAGGGAGCTGGTGACAGCAATTATATGACCGCTGTAACTGAAATTGACGGTGAGCTAGTTGAAATTCTTGATGTTGAGAAGATCCTAGAAGAAATTTCACCAAGCAAGCTTGAGAAGCAGGATCTTGATGAAGTATATGATGAGGAGTTTTCAAAACTTATTCAGCAGCATAAGCCAAAGGTTTTGATTGCTGATGATTCAAGAGTTGCTCTAAATCAGGTAACAACTGCAATGGAGAAGCTAAATCTTGAGGTAATTAAGGCTCATGATGGTCGTGAAGCTTACAATATCTTAAAAGAATTGGCTGCTAAGGGACCTATCAATCAGCAGGTTGCATTGGTTATTTCCGATGTTGAAATGCCTGAGATGGATGGTTATACCTTATGTGCATCAATCAGAAAGGATCCTTCATTAAAGCCTGCTTATGTAATCTTACATACCTCTCTGTCAGGTGTATTTAACTTAGGCATGGTAAGTAAAGCTGGTGCTAATGACTTTATTCCTAAGTTCAACCCATTAGAGCTAGCTAAAGCTGTAAAGAAGGGCATAATTCTTACCAATGCAGGTAAGTCAGGTGCTGACCTTGTAATGGGTAAAGAAGTAAAAGAAAAACAGTAACTCTAACTTAAATTGAAACAATGGTTCTATAGTTCTTATAGAACCAAAACTTGTAGCAATTTGTTTGCTACAAGTGCTTCTTTGTGACATAAACAAAGAAAAAATGAATAATAATAAATAAATGGATTGGAGTAAACATTTTCCAATCTGTTTGCATGTATATTGAGCCCTGTATTTATAGGCATTGGACATATGGCACTATTCAGTTCAGATAACAATGACAAGAAGTTATCTCAAGGTTCTCAAGTTAAGAGCAGTTCACTTTTATCATCAAAAAATGCTGATGGTTCTGCTTCAAATAGAGTTACATCAACTGTAAAAACTTTAAATCCAAGGAGTTCATCTCCTTTTGCAACTAGCTCTACAGCTAGAAGTTCTAGTTTTACGTCAACTACAACTAGACCTACAGGCGTCAGCACCCAGACAACCTTAAGTAGCACTCGTCCTTTAGGTTCAACTTTGAATTCGACAGCTCAAAGTTCAGTTGCAAGAGCTCAGTCAAGTTCTACATTAAATAGATCAACTTTAGGTAACAGTACTTTACGTCCTTCAGCTTCTGCTACAAGTACTGCTACACCCTCATCATTTGGTTCAACTGCTCCTAGAAGTTTCTTTGATACAAGTTCATCTTTAGCATCAAGACCTAGTGCATCATCAAGCTTGTCCTCAACTACAAGACCTGCAAGTACTCTGTTTTCAAGAACGACAACTGCTGCCACAACTGCAAGACCATCAGCTTTTACAAGCTCTCGTAGTACTCAGACAGGCTCAAGCTTTGCACCAAGAGCTACAACTTCAGCTCTTAACTCTACTGCTGCTGGAACAAGTTCTTTAAGGACTGCTACACCTAGTTCAGTCTTCAGTTCAAGAACAACTTCAAGTTCTTTTGGCTCAGCTAATGCAAGGTTGAATAGTACAAGTTCAAATACATCTGGTTCAACCCCATTCTCAGCTAGTACTCAAGAATTTACTCGTAAGATTGAACAGGCTAAAGCTGCTTTATCTACAGTACCAAAGGTAAGGCCAATTAGCATTAACCGCGATGGTAAAACTTCATTAGTAACTGAAAAGCAGGAAGTAACAGATGTTCAGTATCGTCGCTTTGCAGCCTTTGTAGAGGAAAAGTGCGGTATCGTTTTAGGAGATGGTAAACAGTATTTAGTAAATTCTCGTTTGTCTTCTTTATTGAGCAAATTCCGTGTTCAAACAGTTGATGATCTTATCAATCTAGCTATGGAAGAAAAACCTAATAACAAAGCTCAAGAAGAGGTTATTGATGCAATGACTACTAATGAGACTTTGTGGTTTAGAGATACCTATCCATATAAAGCGTTAGAGACAATCATTCTGCCAGAGCTTGCTAAAAAGGCTAAATATCCTGTCAGAATTTGGTCTGCAGCTTGTTCATCCGGTCAGGAGCCATACTCAATCGGTATGATTATCCAAGAACAGATGTCAAAGATGTTACATATCGATCCTAAGCAGACACAGATTATCGGAACTGATCTTTCTCCTGAAATGCTCTCTATCTGCCGCAGGGGCCAGTATGATGTGCATGCACTGTCACGTGGTCTGTCTCCTGAGAGGAAGGAAAAGTTCTTCAGACCTACACACAATCCTAATATGATGGCGATTGACTCAAGAGTAAAATCGATGGTTGAGTTC
>HF987939.1:0-35460 GCA_000431835.1 Succinatimonas sp. CAG:777 | reverse complement strand
ACCAATGAACCTGTTAGGTTCATATGCACTGATGGGCCGTTTTGATGTGATCTTCTGTCGCAATGTTCTGATTTACTTCTCTAATGATGTAAAGGCCGACATTTTAAGAAAGCTGACAATGTGTCTGAATCCAGGCGGATACTTAATTCTGGGATCAACTGAGACCCTGGTAGGTGTTGCTGACAAATATGAAATGATGCGTTGCAACCCGGGTATCATTTATCACTTAAAGCCACAGAAATACGCCTTCTAGCGTAAGTTCTTCAGTGAAATCAGATTTCTCTTCTCTAATTTAAAGCTGAATGTTCCAAAAGACGTTCAGCTTTATGTCAAAAAAACATCACTAATTTAAAATAATACTGTAACTACCTGTAAAATAACGAAAAATCTATATTGGCACAGTAGTTGCTTATGACTCCTGTATAAAGAAAACATTTGTTTGTCGTGATTTAGGAGCTGAAGATGTCATTAGGTTTTGATAAGGTTTTTGGTGTTCATCAGTACACCATGGGAATTCGAAACCAGAGAGCTGAAGTTTTGGCAGGCAATCTTGCAAATGCTGATACTCCGGGTTATAAGGCTCGTGATCTGGACTTTGATATTGCTTTTAAGCAGGCAGCTCATGTACAGATGCAGCAGCCTTCAGAAATGATAAAGACAAACGATAAGCATATGGATGAATCATCAATTTCAGATGAACCTGAACTGACTTTAAAATACCGTCTTCCATATCAGGCCGATACCGGTAACGGAAATACAGTTGAGGTAAGCTCTGAACGTATGAAATACATGAACAATACCATGGAATACCAGGCTACACTTACCTTTTTAAACGGACGAATTGCCAAGCTTAAAAACGCTTTGCGCACTGGTAACTAGCAGGAGAATAAAAAATGGGTCTATTCAGAATATTAGATATTGCAGGTACTGCAATGAATGCTCAGTCAGTTCGTTTAAATGCTACTGCATCAAACCTTGCCAATGCCGAATCAGTAAGTTCATCAGTTGAAACCACCTATAAGGCAAGAAGACCTTTATTCTCAGCAGCTATGGATGAAGCTTACATGGCCGAGAACACACAGGGTGGTGTAACCGATCCTGTAACTGGAGAACCTTATGGTGTCGGTGTTTCCTTAAAAGGTGTGGTCGAGTCTGATGCGCCAACCATAAAAGAATACAATCCCAATCATCCTTTAGCAGACGAGAATGGCTACATTTACAGACCAAATGTAAATCCTGTAGAAGAAATGGCTGATATGATCAGCGCTAACCGTTCTTACCAGACTGCAGTACAGGTAGCTGCAAATGCTAAAAAAATGATGACAGCAACCTTACAGTTAGGTTCAAATTCTAATCTGTAGTCATTTTCTGTTTTACTGAAATTCCAGCAGGGCTCAGGATATAATCATCCTTGAGCCATATTTTTTTGCATTAAAATATCTTGGATATACAACTTAGAAAAAGGTACAGTCCTAAAAACTGTGGGATCTTTGTTCAGTCATCTTCCAAAGATCTCCACCTTTGTCTTGAGTCATCAAACAGTTTAAGAAAGAAATACTCCTCATCAGGTAGACCATAACTCTTCCTTCTGATGGTCTTGATCTTCTGGTTTGACACCTTCAACCTTTCAGTAAGATAACGGATTTTTTTCTAATCCAACACTTTTCTGTATTGACCAAGAAAAAAATTCAGAACAGCTCAACGGCAGGATTACCATGAATAGTTCCATAAATTTCACAGAGAAAGAACAGAATTCATTTCTTCTGTTAGCTGATAACAGCTTTTATGAGAAAAACACATTCTGTCTTATGAGAAGAGAGCAAAAAAAGCAGTCCCTACAGAGTTATGTTTACATTGCAGTTTTAATCTGCTGTCTGAAAATAAAAAAGCCTCCAGATGTAAATCTGGAGGCATTGACAAAATATAGTCGGATCCTTACTTAAATTCCTTCAAGTTTGAATACAGCCAACTTTTCTAACAGATCATTTGCAGCTGCTCTTAGCTGTTCGATCTCATCGTTAGAATCCTGAGAGCTGTTGGCACTCTGTCGGGTTAATGTGCTTACACCTTGCATATTGTTTGAAATTTCGGATGTTGCAGTTGTCTGCTGCTGAGCTGCTGTTGCAATCTGGCCTATCTGGCTGTTTACATTGTCAACATGGCTGTTAATGTCATTGAGGATGTCTGTAACACCGGATGCACGCTCTGCAAGGTCCTTCATTTCACCTAAGGTGTGGGTCATAGACTCATTGGCGCTGTTTGCGTCAGACTGGATCTGAGATACCATCTTGGTGATTTCCTGTGTTGATGATGAAGAGCGTGATGCAAGAGCACGAACCTCATCTGCAACAACCGCGAATCCCTTTCCGGCTTCACCTGCACGGGCAGCCTCAATTGCAGCGTTTAATGCCAGCAGGTTGGTCTGTGAAGCAATATCCTCAATAGTCTGAACGATAGTTCCAATCTTGTTGGTCTGATCAACCAAAGTTGAGATTAACTGGGCATCCTTCTTGGTCTTTTCTGCCTGATTTCTGATAGCATCAATAACACCTTCAACTTCAGTTACACCATGCTCGGTGATGTTCTGGGTGTCATTTGCGTTGGCAGCGGCATTCTCACAGTTCTTGGCAATATCAGAGGTGGTTGATACCATCTCGTCAGATGCTGCTGATACTGTTACAGAACGGCTTTCAGCATCTGCAATAGCTTCTGCCACAGATGAAATCTTTGAATGAATGCCTGAAAGTCTTTCATCAAAAGCGCGGTATGACTTTACAACGCTTGCAAGAGATTCTCCCAACTTCAGTCTCATCTGACAGGCTGAATTAAAGACCTTACCGAATTCATCCTCAAGGGTATTGTTAATTCTGAAGTTGAAATCACCTTTTTCCATGCGGCCGATGTAGCTGACAAGCAGGGTGAAGTTTTTGTGGATATATCCTGAAATTCCTCTGGAAATTAAAAAGGCAATGATAACAGAAATGACTACCAGAATAATTGATGTGTACATAGGCCCCTTTGAGGTGTTGGCTCTTGTAAGTTCGGTTGAAAGAGTTACCTGTTCATCAATTAACTTCTGATACAGCTCAAGACATCTGTTAGTGATTGGCAGTACCTCGTAGATATACACATCAAGAGCCTCTGTGAGCTTGTTTGCAGCCACCAGGGGAACAACTTTCTGTTTGTAGTCTGCAACAAGTTCACTTGCCTGTTTTTTAACAGTCTGGATATTGTTCTTATAAGATTCTGATGAAGGAAGATCACCGATGATGTTCTCATTCATTACTGAAGAGACCTTGGCAATTTCCTCAATCTTGCCGACAGAATCAGCAATAAAAGCCTCATTGTGATCGTGAGTCGCTTTTCCGTTCAAGTAACTTACGATGACATCGTTTGCCTTGTCCAGAGCTCTCTGTGTATTCATTACGCGGCTGTAGGATTTTCCAAGAATTCTCTCAACGTTGTAGGAGGCATCAATATTTTTAGAGGTATTTATTACAGCAAATCCTGAAGTTACGATGATCAGGATATTTAAAAAACCAAAACTCAGCATCAGCTTCATTCTGAGGCTTAAATTTCTAAGCAAGTCCATACTATTCCCCATTTATTATTTAAATTAAAACAGTTTGAGCGGAAAACCCAAAGCGTTCATTATTCAGGTAAACTAAGTTTATCTCTGTCGTTTACGTATACTGATATTATTTTATACGGCATTAGGAGAGATATCTTTAAATAGATTTTTTTTTGCGAAGACACTCACAGCAAAAAAGAAAAAATTTTTATTATAAAGACAGTTATCACAGTTTTTATAAACTGTAAAAGTCTCTGTTTTTTCAAGAACTTTTAACTGGTTATGTGGATTTTTTTATACAGTTCAAACAGCTTTATACAAAATTAAAAAACTGAATATTATTAAGACAGATAAAAAAATTTGCAGAAAAAAGTAAAATGAGATTTATATGCCCATTTGTACAACGAGTTATATTGTGCAGGATAATTTTGATCCTGTACTGAAGTGGCTTTACTGCGACAGGCGGCCATTACTGTATTGGCGTTATAAAAGCACAATTCTTTTATAAAAAATAATATTTTGCCATTGTAAACTGTTAAGTTAGGCCACATATAAAATATAGGAAATGAAATTTTTAAATAAAGTCTGGCTGTTCATAATAGCTTACCTGTTTTGAAGATTTTTTGAATTGGCTGTAAAAAAGTAGGTTTGTATGCAGAAGATCTTGCTGTCTCTTGTTGTTTTTTTTGTTCTGGAACTTGCTGTTATTATTGAAGTTGGATCCTCTATAGGAGCAGTAAATACCATCCTTGTAATGTTTTTAATGATGGTTCTGGGCGTGTTCCTGATAAAGTTGCGCTTCCGTCAGGCTATGGATGGACTCAGAAACGGTACTGTGGATACAAGTGTGTTTTTCCTGCCACTTGCAGGTTTCCTGTTTCTTTTCCCAGGCTTTATCTCAGATCTCTTAGGGCTTTTGCTACTCATTCCCCAAATTCAGACAGGATGTGTGAGGTACTATAATAAAAACCGCGATGACAGTGAGTTTTTTACTTTTGCAAGAAAAGAGTCTGATTCGTTTTTTCATAAGGGCAATACCATCGACGGCACTGCAGAACATGTTGACAGCTCTGATGAGAACAGGAGCATAAAATAACTTAAGAACTGAAAAAAGGAAGGCTCAGCCTTCCTTTTTATCAGTTTCCTGAAGTCTTATAGAAGTACTGAACCTTCTGGTAACTCATACCGGATCTTTTGGCAATTTCTGAAATATTGCCGTGATACTCTTCGTAAAGTCTTTTCATGAAATAGTTCTTGCGCTCATTGAGCCAGTTTTCAATATTTGAAGGAATTTCCCTGTTTTCAACTTTCTCTTCAAATACCTGAGGCTCTCCGGCATCTGAAAGCTGAGCTGTCAGATCATCTGCAGTAGTGGCATTTCTCTTTTCAAAGTTCGCATTGAGAGCGCTTAGAATCAGTACATGGTGTAGCTGTCTCACATTGCTGTGCCACTCATAGTTTTTTATAAAGCGTAAAGCATTCCCGTCAAGACAGAGATCATTTAACTGACTGTCCCCATTCTGTTTTATCTTTACAAGAATATTTCCCTGGATATCTTTAAATCTGTCAGGTTCTTTCTCAATGATTTCGGATAACTGCGGTAATCTTAACTGACACATGGAAAGTCTGTAAAAAAGATCTTCACGGAAGTGGCCTTCCTCAACTTCTTTTACAATATCCTTATTGGTTGCTGCAATAATTCTGACACTTTTAATGTCTACAGGCGTACTGCTTCCTAATTTTGTAACCGATCTTTCCTGCAGTGCTCTGAGCAGTATTCCCTAGTATGAAAGGGGAATGTCTCCTATCTCATCTAAAAACAGGGTACCGTTCAGTGCCTTTTCAAAACACCCCTGTTCTCTGTAGGGAATCCCTGGCATAAATTCTCTGTAGAAATCATTATCCGTTCTTTGTTTTACTCCGAACAGCTCTTTACTCTTAAACCTACAGCTTGATCCCATACCTGCTATAATGAAGACAGCAAAGATTTAAGGAAAACAGCTTTATGTAAGAGAGTACAGTTACACTACTTAATAATCCTTATGGACAGTTTACTTTTGATTTATTTCGAAAGGAGGAGCAAGCCTTTGTAGATAAGAGTCTCTCCATTAAATACCTCGATGATAATGGTATAAGTAAATATCCTGTACTTCTGCGTCCGCGTCGTTTTGGCAAATCTAATTTTGTCCGTATGCTTAAGTGCTACTACGATATTTCCTATCAGGACAGGTATGATGAGCTGTTTTCTGGCACAAAGATTTATGATTTAAATCTCCCAACTCACAACAGTTATCATGTAATCAATTTTGATTTCTCAGCTGTTTCAACCGGCAATCTTAATAAGCTTTTAACTAGTTTTTTTCAGGCCGTTGCTGATGGAATAAGAGATTTTAAACGCAGATATAAAGATTTCGTTTTTGATTATTCAAATATCGATAAAACAGATGCTGCAACAGTGATGAGTGACTGTAAAAGAATGTTTTCATCAAAAGGTACAGCATGAAACAGCAGGAGAAAAACCGAGTATGAGATACAGAACCGGACAAAGGTACAAAACTTCTCTTTTAAACAGTTTTACAGAGAAAAACTGGTTTATCCACAAAGGACAGTTCACAAAGATCTGTCCTTTTTTTGTTATTCAGTCTTTTAAATTTCAGCTAAGACTTTGCTTTTGAGTCTTTCCGTAATGTCTTTTCAGATCCTTTATAACTAAAGATCTGAGTCGTTCTGGTAATATTTTCCATAAAGTGGATATAAAACCGCGCATCGTGGTATAGTCTCACTACAGACTCAAGTGTTTTACACATAATTTCAGAGAGTTAACCTTTACAGGTTTCTGAAACTTTGTAAAATTGAAAAGTGCTCTTATGGCGGTACGTTAAGGTGCAGTCAGACTCGGAAGGAATTGCCTCAGCAGAGTTTTTGTGTAGAGAAGATCCTGTATGAAAGGTCAGTTTAGGTATTATTTAATTTTATTTATTTCCTGTGTGATCTGGGGATTAACCCCAATCTGCGGTCGTGTCCTCAAAGACTGCATGTCGCCAATGCTGATCACGGGGGCAAGATTTTACCTTGTGGCTCTGGTTCTCTTTTCACTGATAGTCCTGCTTGAGGGAAAAAAAGGTCTGTACCTTTCACGTCACGACTTTTTTGTCCTGCTGCTGATGGGGTTTGTCGGTATCTTTTTACATAATTCCCTTTTATTTGAAGCTTTAAGATTCACTCCTGCCTCAAACGCAGCCCTGATTGAGAGTATTGGTCCTTCCATCACCTCAACACTGGCTTTTTTTGTTATAGGTGAAAGATTAAGCAGAATAGGATGGCTCGGAATTTTTATCTCCTGTTTTGGCGCGGGCTATATAGTATGTAAAGGCTCACTTGATACTCTGCTTCATTTTCAGATAAACATAGGAGAGCTGATTATTATAGTCTGTGAGGCGATGTGGTCATGTTACGTGGTCATAAGTTGGAAACTGTCAAAGAACGTCAATGCTCTTGCAGTTACCGCATGGACTGGTCTTTTTGGCGCAATATTCTGTACGATAACAGGTTTTGCATTCAATGAACTGCAGGTCTATTCTATTACCAGAACCTATATCATCGCCTTTTTGGTTTTATCCCTGTTAACAGGTGTTGTGGCCTTTGTCTTCTGGAATTACGCAATCACCAAGGTGGGAGCGAGCAAGGGCGGAACCTTTGTCTATCTGATACCAGTCTTTGGCGCTGTCTTTGGCGTTGTACTTTTAGGAGAAGACTTTTCATCAAAAGAGTTTATCGGTGCTTTAATAGTTGTTGTAGGAATGATTATTTCTGTAAAGGCAAAACTCTCTGTAAGACCTTCATCAGGATCAGTCGCACAGATTAAACAGAGTCTTATCGAAAAGGAAAGAGCACAAATTCACCACGGCAAAGATGTTTGAGGTATGGCAATTTCTTAACCTGTTACTTTTTAACCGTTTTTTTATCACTCCTTAAATTCTGCCCTGAACACGGTGCAGAGACTTAATCTGTTGCAGACTGAGATCACGGTTTTTCTGTAAAAAATATCTGAAACAGCAGATAAAAAAATTTTTATTTTTTTTTACAGTTTTCTCTTGAAAAGAAAAAATCCATCCCCATTTCTAGTACTGTTGAAAAGTTTAAATGCTTTTGTCTTGTACTAATGGATGGAAGCTGTGGTGACAGTCGGACGCCTTTTTCCGACTAAAAGAATATTACGGTAGATAGCCGTGGAGAAACAAATGAAATTAGTTCCTTTGTATGATCGCGTTATTGTTGAGCCTTTTGAGGAAGAAACCAAATCATCAGGCGGTATTTTATTAGGTAGCGCAGCAGTAAAGTCAACTCGCGGTAAGGTTGTTGCAGTAGGTAAGGGTCGTGTTCTTGAGAACGGCACAACATCTCCAATGAGCGTTAAGGTTGGCGATACTGTTATCTATAACGAAGGCTATGGCTGCAAGAAAGAGAAACTTGACGGCAAGGATGTTGTCATCATCTCTGAGACTGACGTATTTGCAATCGTAGAAGACTAGTGAAAACTGGTACCTGAGAATAATTTTTTTTTAGTTTAGGAAGATTTTAGAATGTCTGCAAAGCAAGTAATTTTCGGAAACGAAGCACGCGCCCAGATGTTAGAGGGTGTAAACGTTCTAGCCAACGCTGTTAAGGTAACCTTAGGCCCTAAGGGCCGTAACGTAGTTCTAGATAAGAGCTACGGTGCTCCACTAATCACCAAGGATGGTGTTTCAGTAGCTAAAGAGATCGAGCTTGAGGGTAAGTTCCAGAACATGGGTGCCCAGATGGTTAAGGAAGTTGCATCAAAGGCTAACGATGCAGCTGGTGACGGTACTACTACCGCTACTGTTTTAGCTCAGGCTATTGTTAACGAAGGCTTAAAGTCAATCGCTGCTGGTATGAACCCAATGGACGTAAAGCGCGGTATTGATAAAGCTGTTGCTGCTGCAACTGAAGAGTTAAAGAAGTTATCAATCAAGTGTGAGGACAAGAAGTCAATTGCTCAGGTTGGTACCATTTCAGCTAACTCAGATGCAACCGTTGGTAATTTGATTGCTGACGCAATGGAGAAGGTTGGTCGTGATGGCGTTATCACCATCGAAGATGGTCAGGGCTTAGAGGATCAGTTAGATCTAGTTGAAGGTATGCAGTTCGACCGTGGTTACTTATCACCATACTTCGTAAATAAGACCGAAACTGGTACTGTTGAATTAGAGAACCCATACATTCTTCTGTGCGACAAGAAGATTTCAAATATTCGTGATTTAATCACCATCCTAGAGGGTGTTGCAAAGGCTGGTAAGTCATTGCTTATCATCGCTGAGGATGTTGAGTCAGAAGCTTTAGCAACCTTAGTTGTTAACAATATGCGTGGTATTGTTAAGGTTGCTGCTGTTAAGGCTCCTGGTTTTGGTGACCGTCGTAAGGCAATGTTACAGGATATCGCAATTCTAACTGCAGGTACTGTAATTTCATCAGAATTAGGTATGGAACTTGATAAGGCTACCCTAGATGACTTAGGTGTTGCAAAGCGTGTTGTAATCACCAAGGATAACACCACCATTATCGATGGTGAGGGTGACTCAAAAGCTATTGAAGATCGTGTTGCTCAGATCCGTAAGCAGATCGAAGAGTCAACTTCAGAGTATGATCGTGAGAAGTTACAAGAGCGTGTTGCTAAACTTGCTGGCGGCGTAGCAGTAATTAAGGTTGGTGCTGCAACTGAAGTCGCTATGAAAGAAAAGAAGGATCGTGTAGAAGACGCTATGCACGCAACTCGTGCTGCTGTCGAAGAAGGTGTTGTTCCAGGCGGCGGTGTAGCATTAGTTCGCGTTGCTAAGAAGATTGCTGGCTTAAAGGGCGACAATCAGGATCAGGACGTAGGTATCAAGGTTGCATTAACTGCAATGGAAGCTCCTTTACGTCAGATCGTAACCAACGCAGGTCAGGAAGCATCTGTTATCGCTAACGAAGTTCGTAACGGTTCAGACAACTATGGTTACAATGCAGGTACAGAGCAGTACGGCGATATGATCGAGATGGGTATTCTGGATCCTACCAAGGTTACCCGTTCAGCACTGCAGTATGCAGCTTCAATCGCTGGCTTAATGTTAACCACTGAGTGCATGATTGCTGATGCTCCTCGTAAGGATGACGCAGCTCCTGCAGCTCCTATGGGCGGCATGGGCGGAATGCCTGGCATGATGTAATCATCACTTAAATAATTTAAATTCTGTGAAGGTCGTAGCTCTTTGAGGGCTACGGCCTTTTAAATTTTTGAAATTCTCTTTTTATCCTGCCTAAATTTTTTATAATTTTTGAAGTATATCTCTATTTGTGTACAATTCTGTATAATGGACGCTTTGTAAACGTTGAACATGCATGATTTAGTTTAATTTTGTGTATAAAATCAGTGTAATACAATCAAAAAAACTTATCTTATAATCACGAAAAATAGGAAGTTAATCAGGGCAGAGAATTTTCCTATCTTTGATTAACATAGTTTAAAAGTCGGTTCTCTAACCTTTAGGTTTAAGGAAATTATATGGATCAGAATCGTAAGCTTTTAATATCAAATCAGTTATCCTTTGGTGTTTTAGGCGCAATTGAGGCTGCTTGGGCACCTATGGTTCCATTTGTGAAAATGGGCATGAACCTAGATGATGCGCAGTTTGGTCGATTACTGTTATCTATGGGTATTGGCTCTTTATGTGCTCTACCTACAGTAGGCCTTCTTATTTCAAAGTTTGGTCCTAGACTTGTAGCGATTACAGGTTGTATAGTTTTAGGTTTATCTTTAATTGGAATTTCTTTTGCAAACCATGAATGGCTGTTATGTTTGATTTTAGCTATCTTTGGCGCAAGTTTAATTGCAATTGACGTAGCTTCAAATGTAAATGCAGTTGTAGTCGAGAGTATCTTTAAACGACCTTTAATGTCTGGTTTCCATGGTGGTTATTCTTTAGGTACGATTGTAGGCTCTATGATTATGTCTTTACTGTTAACCATAGGTTTAGGCATTCATTTGAGCTCTTTCTTAATCTTTTTGATCATGACAGGCGTAACCTTAATCGGTTGTAGAGCCCTGTTCTCTGATATCAAATCTTTTAACGCTGAACATGTAAAGGCAGCTCAAACAACTACTAATACTAAACACCATAGAGTGCCACCTGTGATCCTAGTTTTAGGCTGTTTGTGCTTTATTATGTATGGTTCAGAAGGTGCGCTTTTAAGTTGGACTACTGTTTTTGCAACACAAAACAGAGGTATCACACCAGAGGTTGCAGGTTATTTCTATACTTTCTTTGCTGTAACTATGACTGTAGCTAGATATTCCGGTAATAAGCTTGTAACAGCATTTGGTCGCAGAAGAACCGTTGTTTTAGGTGCCATCATGGTGGCAACAGGCTTCTTTATTACAGCCTCAGTTGAGCATTATGTTGGTATGATGATTGGCTTTACTATCATCGGTCTTGGTGCTGGTAATATTGTGCCTCAATTAGTGTCATTTGCAGGCTCAGTTCCAGGTATAAAGGTTCAATCAGCAATCTCACTTATTAACTCATTGGGCTATTCAGGTATCTTATTAGGACCAGTGATCATTGGTTATGTTTCAAAGCTCTCATCTTTAGAGAGATCATTTGAGCTTTTAGGCATAGCAGTGTTTGTAGTAGCTTTAGTAAGTTTCAAGATCTTAAAGCAGGCAAAGCGTAGCTAAATTTAAGCATGAGACAATAAAAGAGGGCTGTATAATTCAATGAGTTACAGCCCTCTTTTTAAGAAGATCTAAAGAAGTTTAATTCTTTTACTGACCTGTGATTACATCATAGCCTACCTTTAGAATAAACAAGCTTATGACCACAATCATAATAGGACGGGTCGCAAAAGCGCCTTTCTTTTCAAAGAACTTAGCACCAAAATAATTTCCTGCAATGTTATCAATAGCTGCTCCAATTGCTAAAGGGAAAAGTACATCTCCATGAATTAAGAATAAGATCATAGAAGTGATATCTGAAATCATATTCTCAGCTTTAGTAAGACCGTTAGATTTTTGCACACTCATATGAGCAAAAGCTCAGAAGATTAAGAGTAATATGGTACCAATGACAGGTCCATTAACGTAGTGCGAGAATTACCTTCAGGAAAAGGCTATGCTGATTTAGTGTATCTTCCAGAACAAAGTGCAAACAAACCAGCACTTTTAATAGAGCTAAAGTTCGATATGTCAGCTCAATCTGCTATTACTCAGATTAAGTAGAAGAATTACCTACAGTTTTTTAAAGACTATAAAGGTGAAGTCCTACTAGTAGGTATTAACTACTCAAAAGACACTAAAACACATCAGTGTATTATTGAGAAAGCTGTTATCTAGTAACAGCAGGTGTTGATTATTTTACATTGCTATTTTCATGAGCTTTTTCTGTTCTCAAAATAAAAGCACATCTTAAGATGTGCTTTTCAAGATATCTTTAAAAAGAGAATGTACCTATTAGAAGATATTGTCTGAACTGATGTTTGAAGTATCAACCTCAGTCTGGCTTGAACTGTCTTCAGAGTTGTTATCTGTAGTTGTACCTTCTCCATCCTCATCTACAGGCTCTTCAACTCCGGTCTCAGAGATTGAAGTACCGCCTGAGATACACCAATCAGTAATACCTGCATTAGTACACTTACCTAAACCTTCAGGGATAGGTAGAGGAGCTGCTGGCTTTCCTTCTTCTGTAATTTTTATAAATCTTGCCCAAATAGGAAGAGCTGAATAAGCACCGCCTTCAGGACCTTGAGTTCTTGACCAACCTAAGTCGCGATCTGTATCAAAGCCCATCCATGAGGTAGCAACTACATTGCCGTTAAAGCCTGAGAACCAGGCATCATGGACATTGTTGGTAGTACCGGTCTTGCCGTGCAGATCAGTTCTGCCAGTAGTAGCTGAAGCTCTTGAACCTGTACCCCAGTAAGGACCAGATAAACCTTCACCACCGTAGATTACTGATCTCATCATATCAGCTACGATATAAGCATTCTTGTGGGATAGGACCTGTGTTGCCATATTGTCTGGAACAGTAGTGCCATCCTCATATTCAAGAGCGATACCGTTCTTCACAATATCAGGAGCTGTAGGATCAGCTATCTTTGGATTGTACTGATAAACAATGCCACCGTTTTTAACAATCTTTGATACAAGGTATGGTTCAATCTTATAACCACCGTTTGCAAAGGTTGCATAACCTGTAACCAGATCAAGTGGAGTTACTTCAACAGAGCCTAAAGCCATAGCTTCAACCTGCTGCGAACGAGGAACATTAAGACCAAACTTTTCAACATGCTCTACTACGTTGTGTACACCAATCTGACGGATAAGTCTGATTGAAACTACGTTCTTTGAACGAGCCAGACCTTCACGTAAAGACATTGGCCCATCATAACGGTTAGGTGAGTTCTTAGGTTCCCACCAGGTACGTGAACCTGGATCCCAGGTTCTGATAGGCTCATCCTGGAATATTGAGTTGATGTTAATGCCTTTAGCTACAGCTGCTGAATATAAGAAAGGCTTGAAGTTAGAACCAGTCTGACGTGTTGACTGAGTGGTTCTATCAAACTTACTCTTTGCAAAATCATAACCACCGACCATAGCTACAATAGCACCGTTGTACTGATTTAAAGCTACAATTGAAGCTTCAACCTCTGGTACCTGAGCTAACTCAGCTTCATTTTTATCATTGAGGCTGTAGAAGATAAGATCTCCTACTTTTGCTACATCAGAGACTTTTTTAGGAGTAGGACCCTGTCTTTTATCATTGATAAAAGGAGATGCCCATTTTAAGTTCTGATAACTGATGGTAATGTCCTGACCTTTTCTGCCATAAGCCTGCAGAAGTCCAGCCTTATCATCTAAAGAGGTAACCACAGCAGGGAAGATATAGTGATAGATATCTTTTGAATAAAGGTACTTATCTAAATCAAACTTGTCATCTTTAGCTTTTAAATCATTGATGTTCTCTTTAGAACCTCTATAACCATGGCGTTTGTCATAGTCATTAACAGCTCTAAATACAGCCTCGTGAGCTGCTTCTTGGTCTTTAGCTAAAACAGTAGTGTAAATTTCAATTCCGTCTGTATAAGCTGAAGGACCAAATCTGTCTAAAGCTAACTGTCTTGCTTTTTCTGCTACATATGGAGCATAAGCTTCAAGTTTACTTGCATGGAATTCTGCCTTATAAGGCTCTGCATCAGCTTTTTCGTATTCTTCTTTAGTGATGTAACCTAAAGAATACATTCTGTCTAATACAAGATGACGACGATCTCTTGATCTTTCTGGATTTGAAATAGGGTTTAATGATGATGGAGCTTTTGGAAGACCTGCAATAGTAGCCATCTGACCTAAAGTTAATTCATCTAAATTTTTACCATAATAGGTTTGAGCAGCTGCGGCTACTCCATAAGAGCGGTGACCTAGAGCAATCTTATTTAAATATAATTCAAAGATTTCGTCTTTAGTTAAAACCTGCTCAATTCTCAAAGAGATGAAAACTTCCTTAATTTTTCTTTTTAAGGTCTTTTCTCTGGTTAAAAAGAAGTTTCTTGCAACCTGCTGAGTAATGGTACTAGCACCCTGCTTAGCAGAAGCTGAGGTTGCAGCTACGATAGCAGCACGGACGATACCAATAGGATCGATACCGCTGTGATCATAAAAACGTGTATCCTCAATTGCCAAGAAAGCCTGTCTCATCTTTAATGGGATCTTGTCTAAGGCAACAGGAATTCTCTTACTCTCACCAAACTCACCAATAAGTTTGTTGTCAGCAGAGTAGATCTTCATAGGGGTTTCAAATGTAACTTCCTTTAACTGTTCAACATCCGGAAGATCACCTAAGGTCTGATAATACAGAGCCGCCCCTGCTACACCTGAAACGCCTACACCGAACAGTACTGTCCAGAAGGCAAATTTAACGTATTTAAAAAGCACAAAAAGCCTCAATTCAAAAAACTGATGGCTCATTTTATCAAAATTTAGGCTAAATGGCTGTAAATGAGCTGTTTTAGAAAAGTCTGATTTTATGTGCTTTATCAATGGTATTGTGGCGTAGTTTAGATTTAGCACAAATCATCACTAAAAACTGTTCACTAATGTACAGCTAAATGAAAAAATGAGTTAAAATTCATTCAAATAAACTAAAAACACGGACAGCAGATGACCTTAGAATGTAAAGATAGACTTTTTCTTGTTGGTCCTATGGGATCAGGAAAGAGCAGTATTGGTAAATCACTAGCTTTAGTAACCGAAAGGCCTTTTCTTGATATAGATGAGGAAATCGTAAAATATGCAGGCAAGTGTATTCCTGCAATTTTTGAAGATGACGGTGAAATTGAATTTAGAAATATAGAAACTGAGGTTTTAAAACACTGTCTTAAAGTAGACGCTATTATTGCCACAGGCGGTGGTGTGATTGGACGTGAGGAAAACCGCAAGCTCTTAAAAGCAAATGGTCTTGTAGTTTACCTGATGGCTGATGTGGATTCTCAATATTTAAGAACTTTAAAAGATAATAACCGTCCAATGATTGCAGTCGATGACAGACGCAAGAGATTAGAAGATATTTTTAAAATAAGAGATCCTCTTTATCGTGAGGCATGCGACTTTATTGTGGACTCAAGTCACAACAATGTGCATGACTGCGTAGAACAGATTAAAGCGAAACTAAAGGAATTCTCATGGAAACTATAACAGTAGGTTTAGGCACAAGATCATATCCAATTTATATTGGTACCGACTTAAATTATGGTGATCTAATCAGAGAAGCTCTACCTAAGGTAACTGATGTAATGGTGGTTACTAATACCACTGTAGGTCCACTGTATTTTGATGAGCTAAAAACTCAGCTAGAAGAGCACGACTTTAACGTAAGTGAGTGTGTCTTAAAAGACGGTGAAGCATATAAGACTGTAGATTCATGGTGGCAGATTTTAACTGCTCTTATGGAAAAAGATTTTGGTCGTGATGGTGCTGTGATTGCTCTAGGAGGCGGTGTTGTCGGCGATATGGCTGGCTTTGCAGCGTCTGCTTATCAAAGGGGCATTCCATTTGTGCAGATCCCTACAACCTTACTTGCTATGGTTGATTCATCAGTAGGTGGCAAGACAGCTATTAATCATCCATTAGGTAAGAACATGATTGGAGCTTTCTATCAGCCAAAAGCTGTAATTGCTGATTTAGATTGCCTAAAAACCTTACCTGAGCGCGAGTTAACCGCAGGTTTAGGTGAGGTAGTAAAGACAGGCATCATTTATGATTACAAGTTCTTTAATTTCTTAAAAGATCATGTTTCAAAAGTCTTCAGCTATGATTTAGACACCTTATCTCATATTGTAAAACGCTGCTGTGAAATTAAAGCTTCAGTAGTGTCACAGGATGAAAAGGAGCATGGCTTACGTGCTATTTTAAATTATGGTCATACCTTCGGCCATGCTATTGAAGCATATTTAGGCTTTGGTACCTGGTTACACGGTGAAGCTGTCGGTTTAGGTATGGTAATAGCATCAGCTCTGGCCTTAGACAGAAAGTTAATCTCAAAAGATGACTTTGATAAGATGTTAGAGTTGTGTCAGAGTGCAAAATTGCCAACCGTAATTCCTGAGAGAATGACGGGTAATGATTTTATTGAGCATATGCGTCATGACAAGAAGGTTCGTCATGGTGTAATTCGCTATGTACTGCCAGTTCGCATCGGAGAGGTTAAGATCTTCTCTGATGTATCTGACGATGAGGTTAGATCTTTAATTAGCAGGATGAAAGCCTAGTATGCATCATCAAGGTTTTTCTGTACCTAAGTCGCTTCTAGATTGTGCTAAAGCAATTCATGACAAGTTTTTATATGGAGAGAACTTTGTCATGCTTTCAGGTGATTCTGGCTCAGGTAGAACTAGCCTATGCGAGCAAGTTGTAAATGAACTTGAGAGTAAGCTTTTACCAGTATTCATCCCTTGTCAGGATGAAATGACCCAAGAGCAGTTGCGTCAGCTGTTTTTGCAGCAGATTGCTCCTAATGAAAAGTGGGATGATACAGAACCTCTTTATCAGAGCTTTTCAAAACTCTCAATTCCAGTAAGACAGCGCTTTTTAGTGATTGTCGATGATGCTGACAGTGCAATTAGTTCATTCTTTGATGAGCTGATTTCCCTGTATGAGCATAATCTTGGAAAAAACAGATTCTCTTTTTTAGTTACAGGTCATCCATTATGGGTGCAAACTAAAATTGCTGAAAAGAATAATGACAGGATCTCTATAACAGAGATCAACATTCCTGCAATTACAATCGATGAAGCTGGCGCTTTATGCGAACAGATGTTTGTATTTGCAAGATTAGACAAGGTTTATAAAGCAATTCTGCCAAAATTACCTCATGCTTTAGCATCATGCGAAGGTAACATCAGCAGAGTTATTAAATTAACGGAGACACTTATGAATGATCCTATTCAAGTAAACGATGACAAGTCATCACAGCCACAGGTATCACTTGACGTAAAACCAAATGCAAAAAATTCTAAGAAAAAGCACAGCTCTGCTGCTATTTTTATTTCAATTATTTGCATTGTCATTGTTTTAGCTTGTCTTGTACCTGTATTTTTAGGATCAAACATTGTTGATAGTATCTTTGGTAAAGCTTCAGAGCACAAGCCAGACAGTGTTCAGCTTGTGGATAAAGTACAAAAGAGTGCTCAACAGGGGGCTGATGTTAACAGCTCAACTACAGCTGATGATCCTCTTTCTGTATCAGCAGGTGCCGTAAGTGACATCAATGCAAAAGGACCAAAAGGAGATGAGGCAAACGCAGTACATGATGATGGCGGTTTACTGCCAGATGTAAACGGCGGTATTGAAGCTGAAACTAACAATGCACAGCCTAAGAAATCTGTAACCTTAGATGGTAATGCTTTAGATGAGATTGAAAAGAAAGAGGCTGATGACAAATCAGGCAATCCCAGGCAAGGATTGGCAGGATCTGTAAAAACCGATGCCAATAAGGCATCTGATGCTGCTGTGGGTGATGAAAGGTCATCTGTAACCCACTCATCTACAAATGAAGAGACTAATTCAAAAGTAGAGAGTAACTCAAAAGAAGTAGAGACTTTAAGCCGTGAGGATAATGTTCTTTTTAAAGATCAAATCGCAAAAGAAGATGCTGATAACCAAAAAGCTCTAGAGGCTCAGAAGAAAGCTTTAGAGCAAAAGGCTCTACAAGAGGCTGAGCTTAAAAAGAAAGCTGATGCTTTAGCTTTAAAGGACAATCCTCAAAAAGAAGAAAAATCTGACAATAAGGCAAAGAAAGAAACTGCAAAGGCTGATACAAAAAAGGCTAGTGCTACTAAAAACACAGCTAAAAGAAGTTCACCACGAGCCCGTCCTAGAAGCTCACCAGTTCCTGGCTCACATGATGAACTCTTAAATAAGAATCCTCGTCACTATACCTTACAGGTATTAGCAGGACGTAATAAAGCTCCTTTATTACAGGCAGCTGACTATGTAGAGGGAAGATACTGGATTTATACCACCGTGCGTAACGGTGCTCCATGGCATGTTTTAGTCATGGGGGATTTTTTAACCGCAAAAGAAGCTGTTTCAAGAGCTGCAATTCTGCCAGGCTCTTTAAGAGCTCATGGCTCATTTGCTAAATCTTTTGAAAAAGTACAATCAGAAATGAGAATGCAATAGTGAATACCAAGAAATTTTTAATCGCAGGTTCAATCCTGTCAGCTGATTTATTAAATCTTGAGAAAGATGTAAAAGAGGCTTTAGACGAAGGTGTAGATGTAATTCATTTTGATGTAATGGATTATCATTTTGTGCCAAATATGACCTTCGGTCCAGGCTTTTTAAAGGCTATGAGAAAGAAGTTCCCAAATGCTGTATTTGATGTGCATTTAATGGTATCTCCTGTAACAGAGAATATCGTTGATGACTATGCAAATGCCGGCGCTAACTGGATTTCTTTCCATCCTGAGGCTTGTATTCATACTGAAAGAATGCTGACTCATATCAAAGAGATGGGCATTAAAGCAGGTTTAGCTTTAAATCCAGCTACTCCTCCACAGATGTTGAGATATCTTTGGGAGAAATTAGATTTCGTGCTAGTCATGACCGTAAACCCAGGCTTTGGTGGTCAGAAGACTATTAAAGCAACCTTAACTAAAGTTGCTGATGTTAAAAAAATGGCAAAAGATGATGGCTATGACATCAGTATCGAAGTTGACGGTGGTGTAAAGGATAACAATATCGCTTCTATCGCCTCATATGGTGCTGATACCTTTGTTGTAGGCTCTGCTTTCTTTGGCGCAGCTGATAAAAAGCAGGCTTTAACAGCTTTACATAAGGCTTTAGAGAAGTAATGGGAAAACTTACTGTGTTGCCTAAAGCTCTGTTATTTGATCTTGATGGTACTCTTGCTAATACAATTCCGCAGCTTGCGATAGCGGCTTCTAAAAGCGCTGTAGCTATTGGCTTGAACCCACCATCAGTTGAAACTACTAAAGGCTTTGTAGGCAATGGTGTGAATATGCTTTTAGCTCGTGTAATTGCAGGTCGCTTTGACGTGGAGCTAAAGGATGTAGATCCATCTTTATTAAAGAGAGCAAGGGACGTCTTTAATGTTGAATACACTAAAGGACTTGATAAAGATTACAACCTCTATGAGGGCGTAAAAGAAGGGCTTGAGTACTTTAAGTCCCGTGGGATCAAGCTTGCTGTAGTGACTAATAAGCCTCAGATGTTTGCTCTGCCTTTACTTAGCTATATGGGCATTAAAGACTATTTTGACTTTATCCTAGGTGGTGAGGTTATTCCTGAGCGTAAACCTGATCCTACACCTCTTTACTATGTACTAGATAAATTACAGGTAAGTAAAGATGATGCGGTGATGGTAGGTGACTCTAACAATGACATTGAAGCTGGCAATAACGCAAATATGACCACAGTCTTTTTCAGCTATGGTTATAACCGAAAAGATCCTAAAGAATTAAAGTTTGATTATGGTTTTGATTCTTTTAATGAGCTTACAGCTTTAATTAAAAGCCTTAGCTAAAGGACAATTCAATCATCAGGATCAAAAAGATTAACCTCTACTAAAAATCTTTATGGTGCAAAAATAAAAAAAGGGAGCGAGGCTCCCTTTTGTCTATCTAAGATACATTTCTTAAAACTATCTATCAAACTCTAATGGCATTGCCACAGGAGCATCAGCAAGTACTCCATTTTCAACACACAATCTGCCGTTGACTATAGTATGAACTACGGAAGAGGCAAATGAGTGACCAATAAAAGGTGACCACTTACATTTTGAAGCAATGAGAGCATCAGTAACTAAAGTTCTCTTATTAGGATCAATGATTGCAAGATCAGCATAGTATCCTTCAACAATGCGACCTCTGTTCTTAATATGGAAACGGTCAGCTACGTTCTCTGAGGTTACCTTTGCAATAGTCTCTAAGGTAATTTCTTTTCTCTTCCATAAATCTAAAAGAGCTAATAAAGAGAATTGAACAGATGGCATACCAGATGCGCACTTAAAGTAAGGACCTGTCTTTACTTTAAGCTCATGAGGCGCATGATCGGTACCAACAGTAGTTAAGATGCCATTTTCAATGCCTTGAACGATAGCTAGTCTGTCCTGCTCGGTCTTAACAGCAGGGTTGCACTTTAAGAACCCCTGTTTGCTCTCATAGTCAGACTCTGAGAAGAATAAGTGAGGAATACAGGCTTCACCTGAAATCTGTCTTGTAACTACATTGCCAAACTTCAGCTCATTTAACATCTGCACTTCTTCTTTTGTGGAGATGTGCATGATATGAATTCTAGCGCCAGTCTCTTTAGCAATTTCTATTGCAAGAGAGGTTGACTTAATACAGCAGTCACGATTTCTAATGATAGGGTGCATAGAGAAAGGAACATTGTCTCCATAGTGCTCTTTAGCAATCTTTTCATTCTTTAAAATGGTGGCTGTATCTTCACAATGAAGGGCAATGATAGTTCTTGCATTCTCAAAAATAGGCATTAACTTTTCATATTTATCTACCAATAAATTACCAGTAGATGAACCCATGAAAACTTTGATACCGGCAATCTCTTTTACAGGCGCTTTTTTAATCTCTTCTAAATTGTCATCATTAGCGCCAAGATAAAAGCCATAGTTTGCAACAGAGTCTTTTGCTGCAATAGCTTTTTTAGCATTTAAAAGCTCCATAGTGCAGGTAGATGGATTGTTGTTTGGCATATCTAAATAGGAGGTAACACCACCTAAAAGAGCAGCTCGTGACTCTGAGTAGATAGTAGCTTTTTGCTCCATACCTGGCTGTCTGAAATGTACATGCTCATCAATGAGACCAGGGAGAACTACATATTCATGACAGTCAATTACCTTTGCATCATCACTGCTAATATCTCTATCAATTTTTGTGATGATTTTGTCCTCTATGAGAAGATCGTTGCGTATAATACGTTCAGGAGTGGCAAGTACTGCGTTTTTAAGAAGAAGCTTTGACATCTTTAGTTTGCTCCGAAATTTTAAACTTTAAATATTTTAGCTTAATTTGGATCGTCACATATGAACGAAAATGATAATTTGTTTGCACCTAGGTTCACAATTAAAGATGTAACTATTCATAAAAAAGAAAGAATTTTTAAAAGATATTTTGCTATCGACAGATATTTAGTGTCATATAAGAGATTTGATGGAACTGAATCAAGGATTGTAGACAGAGAGATCTTTGAGCGCGACGCAGATGCAGTTGCTGTTTTAGCCTGGGATAAAAAGACCGATGAGATTGCTTTAATTGAGCAGTTCCGTCCAGGTGCTTTAAAAGATGAGAAGAGCCCTTGGCTAATCGAGATTGTAGCAGGTATCATCGATCCTGGTGAGACTAGAGTACAGGCTGCTATTCGTGAGGTTAAAGAGGAAATTGGTCTTACTTTAACTGAGAAACAGTTACATTATGTAACCTCAGATTATCCAACTCCAGGTGGAGCATCAGAATTAGTAACTCTCTATATTGCTGATGCTGATTTGTCTAATCTTGAGAAACACGGTGGTCTTGATGTTGAAAGCGAGGATATCCGTGTCTTTAAGGCAAGCTTAAAAGATGCCTATGAGAATGTTAAGAATGGACGTATTCATAACTCAGTTGCAATCATCGCAATTCAGCATCTGTTGCTCGAAAAAGAATCAATCCTAAAATCGTTTGCAAAATAATGCCTACGGCGTCACAAAATTGATAATTTATTATCAATAAAAGTGGACCTTTCTATAAAATTAGCCAGACTAACTTCTTATTTTTTAAGAAAAAGTATGTCTGGCTTTCTTTTATCTGTGCATTTATACCAAATTTGCAAAATGCGTAGTCTGTAAAGTTATTTTTAAGACATTTTTTCTACAATCTAAAGCATCTGAATGCACTTCATTTAGAGAAATTAAAAAGAAACTAATTTACACCTTGTGAAATTTATTTAGGCTTGTAACGGATAAAAAATGGCCCCTAGATATATCACTCCGGCTTCAGCCGATGGCACTGTGAGAGTCTTACAGTTAACTGATTGCCATCTATTTGCAGATGAGAGTAAAGATCTGCTCGGAGTAAATACTTCTGAGAGTTTTAAGGCAGTAGTTGAAGCTGTGCGTGCGCAGAACTTTGACTATGATTTTATTGCCTTTACAGGCGATATTTCGCAGGATTATTCAGCTACCTCGTATCAGCATTTTGCTAATATCATTTCAGTACTTCATAAACCCGTGTTTTTCTTACCAGGAAATCATGATGATGGTCCACTGATGTACCGCATCTTTGAAAGACTGGGAGTTAATGTTGCTAAAAACGTGATTACACCTACATGGCAGTTTGTGTTCTTAAATTCTGAGGTTTATGCTGTTCCCCATGGATGGATACAGCGTAAGCAATTAGATTATGCCGCATTCTGTTCACGCCGGTCACCCTCCCAGCATATGGCTATATTAGTTCACCATATGCCACTTTTGGTAAACTCAGCATGGCTTGATACTCAGACTATGCATAATCTTGATGAGTTTAATACCTATATTCACAGAATCAATGATGTTCGCTGTGTGGTAACAGGTCATATTCATCAGGAGTTTGATACTGTAGAGCGCGGTATCCGCTATATAGCAACACCATCAACCTCTATTCAGTTCACCCCAAGATCAATTGATTTTGCGTTGGATACACTAGCTCCAGGCTGGCGTTATCTTGCATTTAAGCCTGACGGCACTGTTGATACTAAAGTCTACAGACTTAATAACAACACCTTTATTCCTAATATGGATGTTGATGGCTATTAGCTGTTACTGTTAGAAGCCTCCTGTCAGCTAGCAAGTGTTTTTAGATATCTCTTTAACATGCAACAGACAAAGTATGGAAAAGAGATAATGTCATTGCTCTTGCCGATATTGCAGTTACCAAACTTAATTCCTTGTTTTATCATAGGATAATGATCACTTTGAATTAAACTTTTAAGTGAGCGTGACATGTTGTTTCCTGATTTTACTTTTACAGGAATAAGCTCATCCCTAGTTCTTACAAAGAAATCCTCTTCTAAGGTGGAGTTATCCTTTTTAAAGTAATAAAGACCAAATCCCTGTTTAACTAGAGCATCTGCAACTAAGTTCTCGAATAAAGCCCCTTTGTAAACTCCAAGATTTTTATTCTCACGAAGATCGTCAGATGCTTCTTCATCTAGGCTTGCAACAAGAAGTCCGGTGTCTGCAAAGTAAAGTTTAAATTTGTTGTTATCAACATTACCTTTTAAAGGCAACTCAGGAAAGTTTAGACAATCACATTTGTTGATAACACCGGCATCCTTTAGCCATTCAACACAACCAAAATAATCTTTAGATCTTGCTTTAGTGGAAATCTTTGTGTATTGGAATTTTTTAAACTCTTTGGCAAGTTGTGCTGGAATACTTCTATAGACTTCTAAGATCTTTTTCTGCTCAACGCCTGTTGAGTATTTTTTTACATCCTCTTCGTAATCAAGAATAAGCTGTTTTTGAATTTGTAGTGCTTTAGAGAAGTTGTTACTCTCAAGATAAGCTTTAATAACAGCAGGCATCCCTCCTAGAACTGAAAAATCCAGAAATAATTCACGAAAGACCTCAAACTCATTTTCAGTAAAAGGTTCGAGCTTTTGCATATGTAAAAGTAATGAATCTATTTGTGTCTGAGAATAGCCTTTAGCTAATAAGAATTCCTCAAAATCAAAAGAACGCATTTCATAGTCAGTTTTGTAACCTACGCTATTACTGTTAATGGTTTTATAGTTAATTCCGAGCATTGAGCCTGAGCAAATTACATCGTATTTGCCATCAAGTTTGAAACTTTTTAAGGTAGTGGTAATATCAGGATATTCTTGGATTTCATCAAAGATGATGAGAGTTTTATGTGCTACAAAGGAAAGCTTAGGATCAACTAATGTGATGTTCTTTATTACCGATCCTGTGTCATAACCATCGGCAGTAATTTTGAGAAACTTTTTTTGTAGAGCAAAGTTTATATAGACCACGTTCTCATAGTTGTTTGTTGCAAAATGCAGAATAGACTCAGTCTTACCTATTTGACGTGCGCCTTTAACAATTAAAGGTAGATGGTCAGGATCATTCTTCCATTCTGTTAGGAATGTATCTATCTTACGAGTGTAGTACATAACCTTATCCTACTTTTTTCTGTTCTCTTAAAGTTTTGTTCTTGCTTTGAGTTTAACTCAATATAGTAAATTTAGCACATTTTATGAGGCAAATGTTTTAATATATGCTCATTTTATGAGCTAAATATTAGTATTTAATTACATTTTATGAGGCAAAATTTGAACTGAAGGATCATTTTATGAAAATGCTATTGTCATAAGTTTTAAGCTACTACTCCAAAGAATTGTACTTTTAACATAGATCTTTTGTGCCTACACGAATATCATTTACAAAGGTAAGATTACGAACTCAATTCATGAATACAGTGTTTAGAAGTAGATGCTAGCTTTGAAATTTCACCTCAAAATAATCTATGCTTCAAACACTGTTTTATAAGGAAGATTAAATGATCATTGCATACATACATGGTTTTTGTTCTAGCTCTAAAGCTAAGAAAGCTCAAATCATGAAAGCAGAGCTTTTGAAAAATTACAAAGATATTAAGTTTGTTTCATTAGATTTTTCAGATAACTTTAAAATCGCTATGGAAGAGCTAAATGAGCAAATTCAGTCTCTTTTAAAAGAAGATCCTAAAGTATGTTTAGCTGCAAGCTCACTAGGTGGTTTCATGGCCATGCTCTTGAGTATTAAATATGATTTAAAAGTAGCTCTTGTAAATCCATGTCTGTATCCATGTAAATTTGTAAGGGACAACAACTATGTTGGTGCTATCTTAAAGAACTTTGATACAGGACATGAGTTTAAGATTGAAGAGAGTGATCTTGAGTATCTTGAAGAGCAGGAAGCACTTTTACCAAAGTTTAATCTTAAAAATGCCAGTGTCTTTTTACAGGCAGGGGATGAGGTTTTAGATTATACCTATGCTTTAAAATTCTTTATGCGCGGTGGTGTAGGTGGCTTCTCTTTAAAAGATGGTGGCTCACACGGTTATGACGATTTCGAAGAAGAAGTAGGTAAGATTGTAGAGTTCTTTAAAAAGGACTAGTTTAAGTCATGGCGCCTTTTGAACTATAAGCCATTTACCATGATGCATTCAATGTAGATTATGTCAAATGGAGTTTAGCTGTAAAAAAGATGGAGCTGAACAAAAAAGATTTGATGAAAAACACGATTTTTAACACAATCTTAGGAAATCTAAATTTATCCTAAGTCTTTAAGTGGATAATAAACTATAGAAAGATAGAACTAAAACACAGGACTGTTGTCGCTTATTAAAGTAAACGCTATCTAAAGCAAAGCAGATAAAAATAACTTGAGATCTTGTAACAGGGACACAAGTTAATTTTCAAAAACAACGGTTTTAGTAAAACAGGCAAATCCTGTTTTGAGAGAATTTTATAAAGGAGAGAGTATGCGTATCCTGGTAGTTGAAGATGATCCTTTAATTTCCAAGGCAATTGAGTCAGGCTTAAAATCAAGTGCATATGCTGTGGATTGCATCGCTGACGGCAATCAAGCACAATATGCACCCAAGGATATTAGCTATGACTGCATCCTTTTAGATTTAGGCTTGCCAGGTATTGACGGTGTACATCTGTTAAAGATGTGGCGTAGCGAGAATATCTCCACTCCTGTAATTATTATCACCGCACGTGATGGTCTTGATGACAGAGTTTTAGGTCTTGATATTGGTGCTGATGATTATGTGGTAAAGCCATTTGATTTGGTAGAACTCTTAGCAAGGATCAGAGCTGTAACTCGCAGATCAACTGTATCAAAAGACACTGTAATGATGTCAAATGGTGCTTTAACTCTTGATCCTGTAACTCATGAAGTAAAGGTCAAAGATGAGACCGGTAATGAAACAGTCCAGCCTTTAACCTCAAGAGAATATGCTCTTTTAGAAGCTCTCTTGCGTCGTCCTGGTGCTGTCTTATCTCGTGAAGCTATTGAGGATAAGATCTACGCTTTTGGTGAAGAAGTTGAATCAAATGCTGTTGAATTTATCATTCACAATCTAAGAAAAAAGGTTGGTGCTGCTAATATTAAAAACGTCAGAGGTGTGGGTTGGAAAGTCGTCAAAGGAAACTAATCCGTTCCTTACGTTTTAAACTGTGCATCGTCTTAGCTTGTATAGGAATTCTCTATACAGGTTTTAGTTGCTATCGCTCCTACAACAAAGCAATGAATGAGATTGGCTTTTATGTTGACGAGGAGTTAGCTCAGATTGCAGGTGTTATTATCAATTACGACATGATGTTACCAAAGTCATGGGAAGGACCTAATTTCAGGAGACGTCTCTTCCGTGACTTTAAAGGCAATCTGATGTTGCGCCATGAGTTAGAACGTTCATTCCTTCCAATTCCATCTTTAAACGATCTCTTTGATAAGCATCAGGAGATCATCATTGCACCTGTCTATGCTCAACCAGGTGAAACCTTTTATTTCCCTGTAGGCATTGATGACGGTTTATATTCAGTTTTAATTAACGACAGACGAGTAAGAGCTTATGTTGCAACCAACAGGGCAGGTGTTAGATTTGTTGTTGCAAGACCATTTGAACTTATGGAAGCTCTGGTAAACCAGGCTTTAATGAGTTCACTGTTTGAATTCTTACTGTTAGTTGCAATCTATATTCCATGTGTAGCTTTATTTGTAAATATAATGTTCTTACCTGTAAAGCGCTTAGCCAAAGAACTGGATATGCGCCGTGAGAGTGATCTAACTCCAGTTACAGGACATACTCTGCCATCAGAGCTTGATGTCTTTATTGATTCTATTAACCGCCTTTTTAATAAGACCGCAGGTGCTCTGCAAAATGAACGAAGATTTATTGCCGATGCAGCGCATGAAATGAGAACTCCGCTTACAGCAATCTCACTACAGGCACAGGCTTTAAAAGAGGATATCCTGCCACAGGATGAAGCAGACAAGGTTCATCAGTTAAAGCTTGCTATCTCCCGTCAAAGAAAATTAACTAATGATCTTTTAGCTTATGCCCGTTCTCAATGCGGGCGAGAACTTCACTTTACTAACTTCGATGTGAAATCACTGTTTGTTGAAATCATTGATGATTTAGGTTCATTAGCTGATGACAACGACATTGATCTGGGGCTTGTCGGAAACTGCACAGTCTCTCTTTATTCAGACAGGTCCAGTGTCAAGACTATTATTTCAAATCTTGTAAGTAACTCCTTAAAGTACACTCCAAAAGGCGGTCAGTGTGATCTAAGCTGTGTAAAACATGATCATGAGATTACTATCTTTGTAGAAGACACGGGGTCTGGTCTTTCTCAAGAAGACCTAACTAAAGTATTCAATGCTTTCTACAGAGTAGGTGGTGACACCGCCAAGATAGAAGGCACTGGTTTAGGTCTGTCCATCGTAAAATCTGCCTGTGATGAGATTGGTGCCAAGATTGTCTTAGAGAACCGCAAAGAAGGTGGTCTCAGAGCTAAGGTTACCTTTAAGCTAAGTTAGTCAATCAAAAGAACAAGAGCCTTTCTTTGTAAAGTTCAGAATGACTTTATAGAATCACCATACTTTCAAAACAAAAAAGGTAATCAACAGCAGATAATGTTGTATCAAAATTAAATATGCATAAATAATTAGAATAATTAGTATATTTAAAATAAGCGTGATTTTATTTACTTATTGAGCTTTAAATATAAATTTCTAAAATTCCGCCAATAATATTTGATAAAATCTGAATAAGATTATGTTATTATTTAACTTATTGAATTTTAAAGATATTGTTGATAATTTTCTAAAATAGTTATTCTTTTTTTTCGGCGATGGCTTTCTTATGCGGTTTAACGCAGTTTTTTTAAGTCATTTTTTAAAGATCTGCCAAGATTTTAAGAAAAATAGCAGTCAACGGCGAAAACTGTGCTAGAGACTGCATTTACAAAGGCTTTAAATGTGGTACCATTGCGGTGTCACCAGAATGTTGGTGAGTTACGACTGTCGTCCCATAACTTCTGTAGAGCATTTGTTGATATTGCAGGGTCACCAAAATGTTGGTGAGTTACGACATCTCAACTGCTGCTGCAGTGTATCCTACTGTAATTGTTTTGCCTTCAAAATGTAGGTTTGTTACGAAATTGCAATGACTGCGTTCATCCAATAATCTTTAGATATGAGAGCACTCAATAGTGCTTGGAAAATAACAACGTTGATGGGTAATACTGAGTAATTGATAGAACAATCTCATTGACGCATGTTATTTTTAACTAGATCTTTTGTTTTGAATTCTTCATCTCTGCTTGAAGATCTTTCCAATTTTCTTCAAATCGTTTTTCTTCGCTGAATTGTTTTATAAGTTCAGGCTATTCATTTTTTTCTAATCAGATGTTGCCTTAAGCATGAGGAACTACTCTATTTAAAAATACCTATAATGATATTCATGTGAGATTGTTAGACTTTAAAATATCAAAATAACTGTTTTGAATAATTTGTTTAATATATTGAAATAGAAGAAAAAATCTTAAAAAATTCACGAAATATGAAAGCTTAAAACACCTTTTTGCAACAAAAATCGAGATTTAATGGCACTAAAATGTAACAAAATTACGTAACAATTATGTGTTTGTTTATAACAATATTCTTAATCAGTGCAATTTAGCTTTTAAAGTTTAAGTGCATTTCTGCTCTCTTACCAATACTAGCTTTTATTAACGTAAATTAGTGCTTTGTGCTATTATTAGAGTATTCAGTACAACAACGAACCTATATAAAAATCAATTCAAAAGAATTATTTCAAAGCATAAAAAGATTCATATGTCAGACAATGTAAAAGATTATTCAGGCGCTTCCATCGAAGTATTAAAAGGTCTAGAACCAGTTAGAAGAAGACCTGGTATGTACACTGATACCCAAAATCCAAATCATTTGGGTATGGAAGTTATCGATAACAGTGTTGATGAGGCTGTAGCAGGTTTTGCCAATAAGATCGATGTCGTTTTATACGAGGATGAATCATTAGAGGTAACTGATAACGGTCGTGGTATGCCTGTTGATCTTCATCCTGAAGAAAAAATCCCAGCAATCGAGCTTATCTTAACTAGGTTACACGCAGGCGGTAAGTTTAATTCAGATTCTTACAAATTCTCAGGTGGTCTGCACGGTGTAGGTGTATCTGTTGTAAATGCTTTGTCAAAGAAGCTAATTGCAACCGTAAAAAGGGGCGGTATTGTCTATCAAATTACCTATGAAGGTGGAAATAAAACTCAAGAATTAACACAAATTGGCACCTGCGCGAAAAAGGATACCGGTACTTCAGTACACTTCTGGCCAGATGAGCCATATTTTGATGAACCAAAGTTTAATGTAGCTCTACTAAAACATCTTTTAAAAGCAAAAGCAGTTTTATGTGAAGGTCTTACCATCAATTTTGAAGATAAGATTAGAAACACCACTGAGAGCTGGTCTTACAATGGTAACTTACAAAACTACATGTTATCTCAAACAGAAGGCAGAACCATTGAACCTAATCCTCCATTCTTTGGAGAAGTAAAAGGCGAGGATGAGGAATTAGAGTGGGCTGTAGCCTGGGAGTTAGAAGGTACAGGTGCTCATACCATCGGTGAGTCATTTGTAAACTTAATCCCAACTGTTGAAGGTGGTACCCATGTCAACGGTTTTAGAGCAGGTTTAACTGATGCTATAAAAGAGTTTTGTGATTTACAAAATCTTTTACCACGTAATTTAAAAATTACAGCAGATGATGTTTGGTCACACTGCTCATACGTTTTATCTTTAAAGATGCGAGACCCTCAGTTTGCAGGTCAAACTAAAGAGAAATTGTCATCTCGTCATATTGCTTCAATTGTACAGGGTATTGTTTCAGACAGATTCTCTCTGTGGTTAAACTCAAATGTTAATACCGCAAAAGTTATTGCTAATGCCATTATTGAAGCTGCTAAAGACAGAGAAAGTACAGCTAAAGTTGTAGAGCGTAAAAAGACCTCTCGTGGACCTGCTCTTCCAGGCAAACTAACCGATTGCACCTCATCAGATCCTAGCCGTTGCGAACTCTTTATTGTAGAGGGTGACTCAGCAGGTGGCTCTGCCCGTCAGGCAAGAGATTCAAGCTATCAGGCAATCCTGCCTTTACGCGGTAAGATTTTAAATACTTGGGAGACTTCAGCTGCTAAGGCTATGGAGTCTGAAGAAATTCGAGCTATCTCTATTGCCATCGGAGTAGATCCTGATGCTGATAGTTTAGACGGTCTTCGTTACGACAAGATCTGCATCTTAGCTGATGCTGACTGTGACGGTCTGCATATTGGTACTCTTTTATGCTGTCTTTTTGTAAAACACTTTACAAGACTGGTAAGAGAAGGTCATATCTATGTAGCATGTCCTCCATTATTCAGAATTGATGCCGGCAAATACAAAGAGTATGCAATCGATGAAGCTGAACTTGATGTAAAGCAAAAACAGTTCTTAAGAAAAGGTATTAAAAAGGACAATATTAAGATCCAGCGTTTCAAGGGATTAGGTGAGATGAACCCTGATCAGCTACGTGAAACTACCTTAGCACCTGAATCAAGACGTTTAAAAAAGTTAACCTTAACTTCAGATGCTGATGAGAATACCTTTGCAATTATGGATCTTCTGTTATCTCAAAAGAGAGCTGCTGACAGACGTCAGTGGATTGAGAATAACGGCGATAAAGCAGAGATGATCGACTAGCCTATGGCAGATACCGACGATAAAACAGAACAACCGACTAGTAAAAAACTAGACGACGCCAGAAAGAAAGGCCAGGTGCCTCGTTCTAAAGAGGCAGGAACTTTCTTTGTTCTGTTAGCAGGTGTCTTATCTATCTGGGCATTCTCCTCCTTTTTAGGAAAGGGCATGCGCCAGATCATGTTAAACAGTTTTACCTTAACTCGAGAACAAATCTTTTCTGAAGACGAGAGTCGGCGTCTTTTTGTCGAAAATCTTTTAGATATTGCAATTCCCTTAATTGGTATTTCTTTTGTAGTCTTTGTCTGCGCAATTGCAGGCTCAATCTTTATTGGTGGATACAATTTCTCTAAAGAAGCCCTACAACCAAAATTCAGTAAATTAAATCCAATTAAAGGTATTGGCAGAATATTTTCACTAAACGCTATCGTAGAACTTGTAAAAGGTATCTTTAAAGTAGCTTTCATCGGATCGTTCTGTTACTTTGCTCTCTCTGGCCGTATGGCTGAGGTTATGAGCTTATCTTATATCGATCCTATAGGCTCTATTCGTCAGGCGATAAAACTTCTGTTCCAGTTCATGGTGATTATTGTCTGCTCACTCTGTCCAATTGTTTTACTTGACGTTCCATACCAAAAATGGAACTACATCAAACAATTGCGTATGAGTAAGCAGGAAATTAAAGATGAATTTAAGGATACTGAAGGAAACCCTCAGATTAAAGGTAAGATTAAACAGCTTCAATATCAGATGGCAGCCCGTCGTATGATGAAGAAAGTCCCTGAGGCTGATGTGGTTGTAACTAACCCTACTCATTATGCTGTAGCACTAAAATATGATCCTAATGGTACTACTGCGCCACTAGTAGTTGCAAAAGGTGTAGATGAGATTGCCGAAAAAATTAAGGAAATTGCCAGAGAATCTGAAGTTCCTGTCATCCCTCTGCCACCTCTGGCCCGTTCTTTATACTATACAACCGATCTTGACTGTGAAATCCCACGAGGCTTATTTAAGGCTGTAGCTCAGGTTTTAGCCTGGGTAATGGGCATGAAATCTTTCAAGGAAGGAAAGAGCAAACAGCGACCACGTGATCTGGATATGAATTTACCAATTCCTGATGAATTAAAATTCTAAAAATTGAGTTTTAAGTTTAATATTGTGTAATAATCAGAATATGAACAGCGTTTTTTGCTCTGTTATAATGACTTCACTGGGAGTTAATGAGGAAATTATTTTATGGTAACTAAAAATACCCCAAAGAAAGCTGCTACCAAAACTAGTAACAGCAAAGTAACTGCATCTGCAACTGACTACAAAGCAAATGTAGAGAAGTTCAAAGAGTCAGTTTTAAATCATCTGCGTACCACAATTGGTACCTCTCCAGCAAAGGCTAGCAAATTAGCTTGGTGGCAGGCTGTAGTAGCAACTTGCAACGAGGATATCTTCGGTCGTCTAACCGATACCCAAGAAACTCATGCTAAGAATGACACCCGCGCTGTTCACTATTTATCAGCAGAATTCTTAATGGGCAGATTGACAATCAACAATCTGACCAACCTAGAGAAGTTCGATGTTGCACGTGATGCATTAAAAGAACTTGGTCTAGATATCAATGAAGTTTGTGAAGAAGAGCCTGATATGGCTTTAGGTAACGGCGGTTTAGGTCGTCTAGCTGCTTGCTTCATGGACTCACTTGCAACTTGCAATTACCCATGTGTAGGTTATGGTATTCACTATGAGAACGGTCTGTTCCGTCAGGAAATCCGTGGCGGCAAGCAGGTTGAGCGTCCAGATTCATGGCGTGAGTACGGCTGTCCATGGGAAGTATGCCGTCCAGAGTCAGTTCAGAACGTACCACTAGGTGGTTATGTTGATACACAGACCGCACCTGATGGCACTGTAAGCTCAGTATGGCATCCATCTAACATCATCAAAGGTGTGCCTTGGGATATCCCTGTAGTTGGCTACCGTGGTTCTTCAGTTGCAATTTTACGTCTGTGGGAGTCACGTTCCACAGAGCAGTTCAACTGGGACGTATTCAACGCAGGTGGTTACGTTGATGCACAGGCTGAGAAGTCATTAGCAGAGACTGTTTCAAAGGTTCTATATCCTAACGACTCAACTGAGGCTGGTAAGGAATTACGTTTAACTCAGCAGTACTTCTTCTGCGCATGTTCATTACGTGATATCTTACGTCGTTACAACCGTTCACATCACCATGATTATTCAGAGTTTGCAAAGAAGATCGTTATTCAGTTAAACGATACTCATCCTACCATTGCAATCCCTGAGTTAATGAGATTGTTAATCGATGAGGAAGGTTTATCATTCGACGCAGCTTGGGATATCACCTCAAAGACCTTTAACTACACCAACCACACTCTATTACCAGAAGCATTAGAGAAGTGGCCTGTATACATCTTTGAGAAGTTATTACCACGTCACTTACAGATCATCTATGAGATCAACTACCGCTTCTTAAACGGTATCGTAGAGCACATGTGGCCAGGTAACAATGAGATGAAGGCAAAGCTTTCAATCATTGAAGAAGGTTCATGCCGTAAGGTTCGTATGGCTAACCTGTGCGTAATCACTTCAGGCAAGGTTAACGGTGTTGCTAAGATCCACTCTAAGTTAGTTAAAGAAGATCTGTTCCCTGAGTACAACATGTTATGGCCTACCAAGTTCTGCAACGTAACAAACGGTGTAACTCCACGTCGTTGGTTATTAGCATGCAACAAGGGCTTAGCAGAGTTATACAACGAGGTTAGCGGTAAGGATTGGCCTTTACACTTAGACTTATGCGATAAGTTAAAGGACTACGCTGATAAGAAAGACTACCAAGAGCGCTTCATGAAGATTAAGTATGAGAACAAGGTAGTTCTAGCTAAGACCATTAAGGAATTAGTAGGCGTTGATGTTGATCCTAACGCAATGTTCGATGTTCAGGTAAAGCGTCTTCACGAGTATAAGAGACAGCACTTAAATCTTTTATACATCATGTCTCTATACAAGAGCTTATTAGAGAACCCTGATCAGGATATCGTACCTCAGGTATTTATCTTCGGTGCAAAGGCAGCTCCTGCTTACACCCTAGCTAAAGACATCATTTACGCTATCAATGCTGTTGGTAACAAGATCAACAACGACTTACGTATCAAGGGCAAGTTAAAGGTAGTATTCTTACCTAACTACCGCGTAAGCTTAGCTGAGAAGATCATTCCAGCTGCTGATATCTCAGAGCAGATTTCAACTGCAGGTTATGAGGCTTCAGGTACTTCTAACATGAAGTTTGCAATGAACGGTGCTTTAACCTTAGGTACTATGGACGGTGCAAACATCGAAATCGTTGAGAAGGCTGGTATCGAGAACAACTTCATCTTCGGTTTATCAGTTGAAGAAGTTCAGGAATTAAAGGCTAGAGGCTACAATTCATGGGATTACTACAATGCAAACCATGAGTTAAAGTCAATCATTGATTGGTTAGATACTGATTACTTCACACCAGGTGAGCCAGGTGCATTATCATCAATCAAGAACTCACTGTTGAACTTAGGCGATCCATTCCTAGTATTAGCAGACTTTGCTTCATACAAGGATGCTCATCAGAGAGCTCAGCAGATGTTCAAGGATAAGGCACGTTGGGCAAAGGCTGCAATGATCAACTCTGCAACTATGGGTATCTTCAGTTCAGACAGATCAATGCACGATTATGCTCGTGACATCTGGAACTTAAAGAGCTTAGATGTTGAGACTAAGTAATTAAGTCTTAATTAAAGCTTAAAGGCCCTCGGACTAGAAACTGGTTCGGGGGCTTTTATTTTGCTTATACTATTGAAAGCGCAAATTAGATCTTAAAAGAGGGTATTTAACAAAAGAAGTTAACAGAATTGGAGATATTCCAAGTCTTCACCATATCCTCAGCACGATTCTCTGCGCAACGCATT
Source organism: Succinatimonas sp. CAG:777 (assembly GCA_000431835.1). Taxonomy (GTDB): domain Bacteria; phylum Pseudomonadota; class Gammaproteobacteria; order Enterobacterales; family Succinivibrionaceae; genus Succinivibrio. The sequence continues at coordinate 592 of HF987939.1, read as the reverse complement.
TCCTTACATAACTCTGATTTTTCCTTTCTCAGCTTATACAAGCCCTTTATAAAAGTTTTTTATAAAATCTCTCTAAAAATTGCATTTTTTGTCACTAATTAAGCAAGTACTTTCAAAACACGTGAGAGCATAAGCATCTTAATTATTTATCTTGATATAATAAATGAGATGGCAAAACATGGATATGATTGTTAATTCAAGAGAGTCTTTTATGTTCGTCAATGTTGATAATCGCCTTTTTCAAATAGTAAGAAACTCTGAGTATGTAGATAAGTCAGAGATAATTACCTTAACTAATCAGGTTATCGACACCGAAGAACGTTTTATTTGTGTCACAAGACCAAGACGTTTTGGTAAGAGCGTTACGGTAAAAATGCTTAATGCTTACTACTCAAAAGGCTGTGATTCAAAGGCATTATTCTCTGATTTAAAAATAGCATCCTCTCCAGACTTTGAAAAGCATCTAAATCAGCATGATGTTATCTATCTTGATATGACAGAATTTGCTGATAACAAAGACAATGGAATCAGGTATCTTGAGAATTTAAATACTGATGTTGTCTCAGAATTAAAAGATACCTATCCTGAATGC
>HF987938.1 GCA_000431835.1 Succinatimonas sp. CAG:777 | reverse complement strand
GTTTTTCTAAATAAGGTATTAAGTGACAAAAATTGCCATAAATATAAAAGCGCTTAGCTTTTAGTTAAAACATTGACCTATAAATTTTATAACAGCGCAACTTAATTTTAGAAAATTAGCTCCAAAGCATACATCAGTAGCTAGTTTTTTTTGTAGGTAAATTCAATTGATAAAGTCAATTTCAGATTTGGATACTTCAGAATTTTAGATCTACTTATGAAAAATCTATATAGTAAAAGAGATCTCTAAAAAATAGAGATCTCTTTTAGACTTTTAAAATAATTATCCCAAGAAACAGATCAAAATTTAGTAGCTATGATCTGTAAAATTTAGGATTCAGATCTCAAGATTTATTATCTTCAGTCTCGTCTTTCTTTTCTAAAGAAACAGACATTTCCATGATTGAGGTATTGTCTTTATTGGCAATATTAAACTCAACGTCTTGCTCAGAATCAATTTGAATGTACTTTTTCAATACTTCAAAAATTTCCTGACGCAACTTTGGCATGTAGTCAGGAGTACTACGGCCTGCACGGTCATTGATTAGAACTAAATGTAGACGCTGTTTTGCAGATACGGCAGAGGACTCTGACTTATCTTTAAAAATGGCATCTGAAATAGCCTTTAAAATTGACATAGATCCTCCAATCTTTATTTGCCTTTACCTAAAAGTTTGCTCAAAAAGCCCTTCTTCTCGGTAACAAAACGTAATGGAACTTCATTTCCTAATAATCTTTCAACAGCATCAGCATATGCCTTACCAGCATCTGACTCTGTATCAAGAATGATTGGGTTACCAGCATTTGATGCCTTTAGAACATCAGCTGACTCTGGAATTACACCTAATAAAGGAATAGTTAACAGATCCTGAACATCTTCAACTGATAACATCTCAGCCTTCTTTACACGGCTTGGAACGTATCTTGTTAGAAGTAGTTTTGCAGTAACAGGTTCCATACCTAACTCAGAACGACGTGATTTTGCGTTTAAGATACCAATAATTCTGTCAGAGTCACGTACAGATGAAACTTCAGGGTTTGTAGTTACAATAGCCTCATCAGCAAAGTATAAAGCCATTAAAGCACCTGTTTCGATACCGGCAGGGCTATCACAAACTACGAACTCAAAGTTCATGTCGTCTAACTCACGAAGTACCTTCTCAACACCTTCCTGAGTTAAAGCATCTTTGTCTTTAGTCTGTGAAGCTGGTAGTACGTAAAGATTGTCTACGTGTCTGTCTTTAATTAAAGCCTGATTTAGCTTAGCTTCTTCCTGAATAACATTGATGAAATCATAAACAACACGTCTTTCGCAGCCCATGATAAGGTCTAGGTTACGTAAGCCTACATCGAAGTCTAAAACTGCTGTCTTATGACCTTTCTGTGCTAAACCAGTTGCAATAGCAGCTGATGAGGTGGTCTTACCTACACCACCTTTACCAGAGGTTACAACGATAACTTTTAGATTTTTAAAAGGTTCTTTGCTGATACCTTTTGACTCATCTTTAGTCTCTTCTTGCTTTTCATCTTTTACTTCTGTTGCTTTCTCTTCAGATGCTTTTTTAGCTTCTTCAGTTGCAACTTCGGTATTCTCTTTTGCAGTAGTTTCTTTTGCGTCTTCTACTTTTTCGTTATTCTTATTTAAATCCTGTTCTGACATAATTTCCTTTTTTCCTTGTTAGAACTTAATTAGTTTTGAATTCAGATAAGACGGTAGTTTAAGACTCTACCGTCTAATGTAATCTTGGCTCTGCACTCTTGGTTGTAAATCTCTTTGAGTGCACTTGTCATTTCCATATCATCAGCTGTCTGATACTGTCCGCAGATAGCAAGCAGGGTAGGTTGGAACATTCCTCCTACGTAGATAAAAGCATCTTTATATCCTTGAGTATCTTTATTTTTAGGAGATCCAGCGTAAACCTCACCTAAAAGATCACCAAAAATTATAACATTGTGAGATGCAATCACTCTTGCTGTTCTTGCAACATTACCAAAGATAACCACGGAGTTGTCAGGAGCTGAAATAAGCTCTCCTGCTCTTACATTGTGTTCAACCACAAGTAGAGGCTCTGTTATCTTTACTTCATATGGAACTTTAACCTCATAAGGCACTTTAACTTCAACTGTCTTTTCAATAATTTTTGGCTTGAAGTTTTCTTCACGAATTCTTGCAAATTTTGAAGAATTAACGATAGGAATGTGTCTTGAAATGAGAATATTGGCTCTTTCTTCAGTATGAATACCTGAAAGTCCAATCAGATAAACTGAGTATTCTTTGCATTTTTCGCAAAGAGCGTTGTAGTCTACATCAACTAAGAAATTAACCTGTGAGACATCTATTACTACAGGCGTGTTTTCATAAATTTCTTTATTAGGAGCAATTTTCTGCTCTAAAATGTTTTCAAGTTCCTTTACTGAACCTTCACAAAGAGAAATAGTGTTGAAAGAATAGCCTGTACGCACGATACTTGCGCCGTGATTTAAGGTACTGCTGTTCTGTCCTAGAGACATTATTTAATCCTTGTTGTAACTACAATCTAATTCTTCAAATTTTAGCATATAAGCACTAAAATGTGCGTAAAAGGTTGTCGCACAGCCCACAAAATATGCTGAATTCTTTAAGAATTGACTTATTTTGAAATGAAAAGGCATTGTAAAGAGATAACCCCTCCTATATAAATTAAGATTAAGCTTTGACAAAACGAAGTTGTCAGGGGCTATTTATCATCAAAACGGAGCTAATATGTCTGAGAGATTGGTGTTTGTATACAAGAGTCATAATAAACAGGGCAGATATCTTTACTTAAAAGAGAAGGATGTATTCTCCCATATTCCAGTTGCCCTGTTAGATGCCTTTGGAACTCCAGAATTTGTCATGATGTTTGCTTTGTCTAAACACAAAACTCTACCAAAGGTTAGTGTTGAAGATCTTGATAAAGCATTAGAAGAAAAAGGGTATTTCTTAAGAATCGATCTTGAGGACGTAGAAGAGAATCTTATCAATCAAGAGCGTAAGTTCAGAGGTATGCCTTTACTTTCAAAAGAAGAGTTATCTGATCTTTTTAAATAGCTCCTGCTTTTTAAAAAAAGTATAAGATGGCAAAATCAATTAGCAAATTTGCCATCTCTCACCTTACACCATTATCAATCAATAGAAAATGTTTTCCTTTTATAGAGCGTATTTAAAAGCTACTTTATGAAAGTTTTTTTATAAAAACTCTCTAAAAATTGCATTTTTTGTCACTAATTAAGCAGGTGCTTTCAAAACTCATGAGAGCATAGGCATCTTAATTATTTATCTTGATATAATAAAGGAGATGCCAAATCATGGATATGATTGTTAATTCAAAAGAGTCTTTTATGTTCGTCAATGTTGATAATCGCCTTTTTCAAAGAGTAAGAAACTCTGAGTATGTAGATAAGTCAGAGTTAATTGCCTTAACAAATAATGTTATCGACACCGAAGAGCAGTTTATTTGTGTAACTAGGCCAAGACGTTTTGGTAAGAGCGTTACGGTAAAAATGCTTAATGCTTACTACTCAAAAGGTTGTGATTCAAAGGCATTATTCTCTGATTTAAAAATAGCTTCCTCTCCTGATTTTGAAAAGCACCTAAATCAGCATGATGTTATCTACCTTGATATGACCGAATTTGCTGATAACAAAGACAATGGAAATATGTATCTTGAGAATTTAGATACTGATGTTGTCTCAGAATTAAAAGATACCTATCCTGAATGC
>HF987937.1:57603-74884 GCA_000431835.1 Succinatimonas sp. CAG:777 | reverse complement strand
TTCATTGAACCTTTCAAAGAAGTTTTAGCATCAGGAAACTTAGATAAGATAAAAGAGCTCTTCAATACCCTTATCAATGAGTTCTCCTATGAAACCGTAAAGAAGTTTAATGAAGCATGTTTTAGAGATGTACTAAAGCTTGCGATGCTTACTTTTAATGTAACAGCCGCAACAGAGGTAATGGGCGCTTGTGGCAGAGCAGATATTACAGCTGAAGCTGGTAAGTATCTGTATGTCTTTGAATTAAAGGTAACAGATAACAGTAAAGACATTGCAACAAAACTTTCTGAAGCTAAAGATCAAATCATTAAGAACAAGTACGCAAGACGTCTTACAGATAAGACTGTAGTACCAGTAGCTTTAGTCTTAGAGAATAACTCTAAGAGTAGAGATAAGAGTGATACTCCAGTTTGTGAGATTGTAGCTTTAGAAAAGGTATCAGTTGATTAAGCTCTAATTTGTCTTTTCTGTCAATTTTAGTTCCTTCTTTTTGAAAGTTGTTTCAGATCTAGGAGGAGCTATTCCAAGAGCTTATCTATAAATTTTTAACAGTCTTAGAAAATTGTTATAACTTTCTAAAATTTATTGCAGATTTTGAAAGTCTACTTTTGTGTAAATTGTGTTCATTTTTCTAAAAATTCAACTTTTTTTAGAAAATTTAAACGGTTACATGTTTTTTATTGCACTAAATCTAAGCGATTGACAAAAATATTAAGAAAAATCATCAAATAAAATAAATCCTTATATTTCAATAAATAACCATTTTATTATCCACAAAATTCATCTTAAAAGCTCATTTTTGAACTTTAGCATATAGAAAAAAACATTAAACACCTATAATACTAGAGTAACTGAGACGAAAGTCTTGATTAACTTATACTAATTAGGTCGCGAAAGTGACTATTTTCAAACAGGGAAATGCGATGCTTATAGGTATTCCTAAAGAGAGCTTGCAAGGTGAGACTAGAGTTGCTGCAACTCCAGACACCGTAGGTAAGCTTTTAAAATTAGGCTTTGAAGTAGCTGTTCAAAGCAATGCTGGTGCTCTTGCAAGTTTTGACGACTCTGCATATGAGAAAGCTGGTGCAAAGATAGGTAACGAGAAAGATGTTTGGGCAGCCGACATTATCTTTAAGTTAAATGCTCCAACCGATGCTGAAATTGAACTGATGCATGAAGGCCAAACTCTTGTAAGTTTTATCCGTCCTGCTCAGAACAAAGATTTAGTTGATAAGCTCAATGCCAAGAAAGTAACTGTAATGGCAATGGACATGGTGCCACGTATTTCACGTGCTCAGTCTTTAGATGCTTTATCATCAACTGCAAATATTTCAGGTTATCGTGCTGTTATTGAAGCTGCTCATGCTTTTGGCAGATTCTTTACAGGTCAGGTAACCGCTGCAGGTAAAGTTCCTCCTGCAAAAGTAATGGTTATCGGTGCTGGTGTAGCAGGTCTAGCTGCCATCGGTACAGCTCACTCATTAGGTGCTATTGTTCGAGCATTTGATACTCGTCTTGAGGTAGCAGATCAGATTAGATCAATGGGTGGCGAATTCTTAAAGCTTGATTTCAAGACTGAAGATGGCGGTTCATCAGACGGTTACGCTAAGGTAATGTCAGATGAGTTCATCAAAGCTGAAATGGATTTATTTGCAAAGCAGTGTAAAGATGTAGATATCATCATTACTACCGCTGCAATTCCTGGTAAGAAAGCTCCACGTCTGATTACTAAAGAAATGGTAGCTTCAATGAAGCCTGGTTCTGTAATTGTTGATTTAGCTGCTGCAACAGGCGGTAACTGCGATGGTACAGTTGCAGGTAAGGTTATTACTACAGACAATGGTGTTAAGATGATAGGTTACACCGATCTTGCAGCTCGTCTTCCTGCTCAGTCTTCACAGCTTTACTCAACAAACTTAGTAAATCTGATGAAGCTTCTATGCAAGAACAAAGATGGCTTGATCGATGTAAACTTTGATGACGTTGTTCTACGTAACATGACAGTTACTAAAGATGGTGAAGTTACCTTCCCACCTCCAAAGATCAGCGTATCAGCAGCTCCTAAGGCTAAGGCTGATGTTGCAGCTCCTGCAAAGCAAGAGCCTAAGAAAGCAAGCCCTGCTTTAAAGATTGTAGCTCTAGCTGCAATCGTAGTTGCATTCATGTTAATCGGTGGCTACGCTCCAGAGAAGTTCTTACCACACTTCACCGTATTCGTATTAGCTTGCGTTGTAGGTTACTACGTAGTATGGAACGTTTCACACTCACTGCACACTCCATTGATGTCTGTAACTAATGCTATTTCAGGTATCGTGGTTGTAGGTGCAATGGTGCAGATTGGCGATTCAATTATTATCGGCATTCTTGCATTTATTGGTGTTTTACTAGTATCTATCAATATCTTTGGTGGTTTTGCTGTAACACGCCGTATGCTAGCTATGTTCAGAAAACAGCAATAGTAGGTAAGGAGATAATTTAATATGTTAGGTTTAACTCATATGGCCTACATTCTTGCAGCGCTATTATTCATTATGGCGCTAGCAGGTCTATCAAAGCAGGAAACTGCAAAAATGGGCTGTCTATCTGGTATGGTTGGTATGGCCATTGCCTTATTAGCAACCTTCGTACGTGTTGGCAACATCTTCGATAATCCATCTGTATGTATCTTCGTGATCGTTGTTGCAATGATCGGTGGTGCAGTTGTCGGTATTTACGTTGCACGTAAAGTTCAGATGACTCAGATGCCAGAGCTTATTGCTTGCTTACACAGCTTCGTAGGTTTAGCAGCTGTATTAGTAGGCTTTAACAGCTACATCCACATGCAAGAAGATCCTGCCGTATTCTTAGCAACTCCAGTTGCTGAGTTAAATACTGAGTTAGTTGAAATCTTCTTGGGTATCTTCATTGGTGCTGTAACCTTTACAGGTTCTATCGTAGCTTACGGTAAGTTAAACGGTACTTATAAGTTACGTATCTTTAAGTCAGCTCCATTGAGCTTACCATATGGCAATGCTCTAAATTTAGGTGCTTTAGTTGTTTCATTCCTGTTATTGATTTGGTTCTTAGCAGCTAATGAGGCTCCTGCATTCCCATTATTAGTAATGACAGTGATTGCTTTACTATTTGGTGTTCACTTAGTTGCTGCTATCGGTGGCGCTGATATGCCAGTAGTTATCTCAATGCTGAATTCATATTCAGGTTGGGCTGCTGCAGCATCAGGCTTCATGTTAAACAATGACCTTTTGATCGTAACTGGTGCTTTAGTAGGTTCTTCAGGTGCTATTCTGTCTTATATCATGTGTAAGGCTATGAACCGTTCATTCATCTCAGTTATTGCAGGTGGCTTTGGTAATGCACCAGCTGCTGCTAAGAAAGATGAAGAAATGGGAGAGTATCATGAGTTAAAGGCAAATGAAGTTGCTGACTTATTAAAGAACTCAAGCTCAGTTATCATCACCCCAGGCTATGGTATGGCTGTAGCTCAGGCTCAGAACGCTGTTGCAGCTTTAACTGAGAAGTTAAAAGCTCGTGGTATCGAAGTTCGCTTCGCTATTCACCCTGTAGCAGGTCGTCTACCAGGACACATGAACGTTCTGTTAGCTGAGGCAAAAGTTCCATATGATATCGTATTCGAAATGGACGAAATCAATGACGATTTCGAAAATACTGATACTGTATTGGTCATCGGTGCTAACGATACTGTTAACCCAGCTGCAGCTGAAGATCCATCAAGCCCAATCGCTGGCATGCCAGTACTTGAGGTTTGGAAGGCTCGCAATGTTGTTGTATTCAAGCGTTCTATGAACCCAGGCTATGCTGGTGTTCAGAACCCACTGTTCTTCAAGGACAACACCTCAATGTGCTTCGGTGATGCTAAGAAGACTGTTGAAGATATCGTTGCAAACTTATAATTTAACTTAAAGCTAATTTCATAATATAAGAGGTCTTGCCCTAATCTGGGTAAGGCCTTTATTTTTTACCTAAAGGTAAAAAATAAAGAAGACTGTTAAGTGTATAGATAACTATACATATGAGAATACTTATGGATCTTTTCTCTTTAGATGCAAGTCCAGCCAAACTTGTTAAAAGGCAGACCAAAGTAAATTACTCAAAGCTTGACCCTGAGAAATTACGTCAGAGTGTAAAAGCTTTAAATGAAAGTAAGAATTTAATTGATTCTGATTAGGTAATGGGCAAACTTGACACATTCATCTAATGAATTATTGCAAGATAGTAAAATCTCTCATGCAGCTACCGTCTTCTTTGCGTCAAAGTTAGATGTTTCACCAAATGAAGATGGCAATATCACCGTGATGAATACCAAGTTCTCAAAAGATGATTTTCAAACCTGTCGAGATTTAATTCAGAGCATGCGCTCTGATGTAAAGACCAAGTTTTTTTTTGATTATGACGATTATGCAAAGCTGTCTCTTATGAATAATATCGTCACAACTTATACCAAAACTCATCTTAATGAAGAGCAGACCAAGGTTTTAATCTCAGCTGTTAATGACTAAATAAACAGTCAGCAGGATCTTTCAACTGAGTAAGGCTCCAAAGAGACAATCAGTTTTTTCAGGTATTAATGACTATTACGGTAAGTCAAATATCATTTCAAAAGAGCAGGCAAGTAACATCAATGAATCCTTTAATAAGATTGGTTTAAAAACCAATGTAAAAGAAGGTACAGAAACTGTATTTCCTCAGGCTACTAATGAGAAGGTTATAAATTCAATTACCTCATTGTTCTCTATTGTAGACTTAAATGATCCTGAGTCATTAGATAATGCTTTAACCTCATATCAGGAACTGTTAAAACCTGTATACAGTACTTTAAATGCTGGTACTAGCGATAAGAAGCTGAATAACCTTGTTTAAAGCAAGAACAATGCTTTGATGAATATTGTAAATAAATACTGCTCTTATATGACAACTTCAATTTCTGACTATGCCTAATTTCTAATTTTGTGATTAAAGTTCATCTTTCACTCTATAAAGTAAAACTCCCTTTTCATTGATACATAAGTATTTAGGTCTCACATAGAGGCTTAAATGCTTTTTTTGTGAAAAAAATTATTTTTTTTATTAAAGTTTTTAACTTGATTGACCGATAATAGATCGAAAGGCAGAAGAGTAATAAAACTAATCTTGCCAAGGAGAGAATTATGGCTATAGATTCAAGTGCACTGACTAGCATCAGAAATGCTATTGCAAGTTATTCTGGCAGTGAATCTACATATAGTGATAAGCTAAAAAATGACGCTAATAACAGTGTAAATTCATTAGCTCAGAAAGCATCTTCATTTGCAACCAAGAGCCGTTATAAGGCAGCTTTTGAAGAGAAGATGAAGATTGCTAATGAATCATCTGATACTGTTGAAATCAGCAAAGAGTCATTAGCAGCTTTAAAGAAATACAATCAGACTGAAGTAAGTGTTGCTGCAAAGAAAGACTCATCAAGCTCAAGTGGCTACACTTATGATTATCAGGCTATCAAGAAAAAGAATCTTGAGAATATAGCTGCTATCGAAAAGGAAGTTGCTGAAAAGTACGGAAAGAAGACTGATGTTGCTGATAGTACCTCTAAGACTGCAGATGGTAAATCAACAGTAAAGTCTGATGATACAACAAAGACAGAATCAACTACTGACAGCGCATCTTCTGATAAGACAACTGACAGCAAGAAAACTGAGAGCACTACCGATACTGAGAAGAAAACTACTTCATACAGCTATGATTACAATGCTATGAAGGCTAAGGATGCAGAGAATGCATCTAAGATCGAAACTGAGGTTAAAGCTCAGTATTCAGGTCATAACAGCCCAGATGATATTGTAAATTAGTCTGTTATTGATTTTAGTATGAGGAGGAGGGCAGAGGCTCTCCTCTTTTGATTTATAGGTAGGTGATTTGACTTAAAGCCTATCCGCTTTAAATCTTTAGGTGATATGAGGCAACACCAAGAAACTACTAGTTTTATTGCTCATCTTGCAGAATTACCCAAGAGCAAGGAGCTTTTCCTGCCTCTGCTTTACCAGAACTGCTGATTACTTTAGCAATGGATGCTGAGCTTCTAACAACAATTAAAGAGGTCACTGTAGATTCAAGATCTTTTGAGACCTTGTCTATATCCAGTTTTAAAACAGGATCACCTGTAGATACCTGTTGTCCTAACTTGGCTATTGCAGTCATGCCCTCGCCTGTAAAGCTACTTGTGCCAATACCAAAGGTTACGTAAACCTCAACGCCCTGTTCGGTTCTTACAGCAAAAGCATTATTTGAAGCAATAAGTCTTGAGATAGTGCCAGAGCAAGGGGACACAATAGTATCAGCTCCTTTGTCTGGTACCACGGCAACTCCATCGCCAATCAGTCTTTCTGAAATTACCAAATCAGGTACTTCTTCTAATGAAATTAAATTGCCACTAATTGGAGTATATAACTCCAAGTCTGCTTCACCTTTTACTTCCTGACTTACTGTTTGCTTTTTTTGAAAAAAAGAAAAAAGTCCCATTTTTATTCCTTGATAACTGTAAGAGCTTTCTATTTAACTTACTTGTTTTCTAAGATTCAATCTTTATAGTGAGTTAACAATGTCAGAAAGCTCAGTTCCTGAATAAGTTGTCATTATTTTATTATACAGATCTTTGTCAAAAGCAGGTTGAATGTCTTCTTCTAGATTTAATCTTTCAACTACTGTCTTGATCTTGTCAATGTTATAAGCACCTGTCACAAGATATGTCACACCCATTCTATAAAAGAAAGGAATAAGCTCAGAGCGTGAGGCAAAGCGTCCTGCTACTCCTAAGGTAGCACCTGATTCAAAGGCAGCTTTAGCTGCCATTACAATCATTTTGGCTAAAACAGGTGTAAAGGTTTTATCAGGAGGACATGGAGCTGATGCGTACTCAGCTAGTGAGCTAGTACCTATGATCATCATAGAGCCTTCTTTAGCGATAGCAGGAGCTAAAAGTACGGCAGCTGGAGTCTCAATCATAAAACTAATCTCCATATCGCCATGATCAATCTTTTCACTATCAAGTTCGTTCAAACTGTCATTTGCTAATTTTAAAAGGTAGTCTTTTTCTGAGATCTTGGTTACTAGAGGGAACACAATGGTAATGGTTCTGCCTTTTGAAGCTCGTAAAAGCGCTCTAATTTCCTTTTTCAAAAGATTAGTACCAACATAAGCTCCATAGCCTTTTAAAGGACCAGAATCATCTAATCTGATATTAAATAAAGGCTTTTTATCATCAGCAAAGTCAAAGGTTCTTGCTGTAATTGGAGCTCCCTTTTTAATAGGAGAGATGATCTTATAAAAACAGTCGGTCATTTCATCTTCAGATGGTTCATAACTTGAAGATAAAAACAAGAATTCAGATCTTAACAGTCCTAACCCATGGTTTTTAATCTGTTCATTACTACCTTTGCTAATAGCGCCTACTGCACAGGCAATGGTTAGATTTAATAAAGACTCATCATTTATCTGATCCTGATAGAGATCTTGCATTGTAAGTAAGCTCTCTTTGATGTCATCTGATGGCTCTACAATCACAACCGATGAATTACCATCAACTAGTACTGTAGTTCCGTTTTTTATAGTGGTTGCATCAAAAACACCAAACACAGCTGGAATTGATAACTCTCGTAACACTACACCTAAATGTCCTGAGTCATGACCTCCTTCTAAGATCACGCCCTTGATGCACTTAGTATTAAGAGATAATAATTGCGCAGGTGAGATATTAGTAGTTATTAGGATCACGTCTTTAGTAAGTGTAGGCAGTTCAATTTCATCTCCATGAGCATGCTCAAGAGTATGAATGAACTCATTCATAAGTGAGGTTAACTCTTCTTTATCAGCCTTTAAATCATTATTATGCTTATAAAACGCATCAAGATTGCCTAAAAGTACGGTTCTTGCTGCCATACATGAGGAACAGCCTTGATTTATAAGATCGATAACCTCTCTTTTGTTGTCATCAGAGGTAATAAAGCCTGCAGCTGCGCCTAAAAGATCACGTACTGTGTCTTTGGCTGGATTTACAATTTGACGCAATTTTTGGGCAAATTGGCTGGATTTTTTAATATATCTGTCAATTTCGCTTTCGCTATCAAAAGTAAAGAGTTCTTCTTTACTGTATTCTGATTTCTGCCTTGCTATGACTAAAGCGGGTGCTACTGCAATACCAGCTCCTACAGAAACGCCTGAGAGTGTATACATAAAAACCTCTTACTTTTATTGCGAAAAAAATAGTTTCTAACAGTTATGAATCTCTAGTTTGTGATAATTACTTATAAACCAGTTAATCCCGCTAGTTCATAACTATGATTTTATTACTATAATTTCTTGCTATTTCAAAGAATTAACTTTTTGCATCTCTACATAATACTTAGTGCCAGCACATACGGCAGCAGGAGGTATCAGAATATTTAATACAGGAATACCTAATAAGAACGCTACGGTAGCGCCTATAGTAAATGTGGGAATAGTATGTGTCTTTAAATCATTCATCATCAATGTAAAAGAGATCTTATGGTTATCATAAGCATAGTCAGTGTACTGCAAAGCTCCCATCCAGGCTGTCAGCAAGAACCAGGCAATAGGAGAGAACACGTTGATTACAGGAATAATAGAGATCACAAGACAAATTAGAGCTAAAGGTAAAAAGAACAACTGCTTTTTAAATTCTCTTGCAAGAATTCTGGGGATATCTTTTAAAAGATCAACAACTCCCATGTCATCGCCATGAGTGCCGTTAATTAAAGCTTCTACTTTGTCTGCTAATAGCCCATAGAAAGGTGATGCAATAATCGTAGCTACAGTTGAGAAAAAGTAACCACAGACAAAGATGATCATAAGTCCTAATAAATAGGAAAGTACATAGGCTACAAAAGATAAAAAGTCAGGCAAACCTTCAAATAATGAGAAAATTAAAGCTTTGATGTTTGTAAACAAGAGGTATGAGCAGGTAGACATAAAAAGAACATTCACAATTAAAGGAATGATGATATACAGTCTGCACTCTTTACTCAAAGCTAGTTTTAAACCAGTGAAAATATAGGTAATCGCCTCAGAAATGGTGATCTCGTGAGGTGGTCTTAAGTTAGTCTTTAGATTCTCGTTCATAACTATAATCCTATGCTCTTTTGGCAATGATACCATTTTGACTGAGCTCTTTGCTTAGAGTTCAATGCAAAAAAGCACAATTTGCACAAATAGTTCTAAAAGCCATTTTGGGCACATGTTAAAAGCTTCATTTTGAAGTTTACTTTGCTCCTTACAAAATTTAGCTCTTATAAAAGACTTAATCGTGCTATAAAACAAAGAAAAAATAATACATTTAGTTTAAAATAAGATGATTTTGTGAAGACTAAATTCAACCTTCTTTGAAGTTAAAAGTAAGATAAGTTAACAGGAGCAAAAAATGTCACTTAACGATTCAAGTTCTTTAATTTTAATTGTTGGTGCCATTGCCATTTTAGCCTTTGTTGTTCATGGTTTATGGTTTTCTGGCAGAAGCATTAACCGTAAATTAGTTAAAGGCTCAAAAGAAGATCAGGAAATTGCTCTATCAAATGCTGTAGGCAAGGTTCGTATTGTTAAACCAAAAGAGATTGGTGCTGAAAATGATTTTAATGCTTTAAATGTAAAGCATGAGAATTACTCAAGTCAGAATAGCAATAATAAAGTTGAACCTGTAGTCTCTTTGTCTACTGATTTTTCTCTGCAGGAAAAAGATCCTAGAACTCCTGAAAATACCTATGAGTTAAATCTTTTTGCATCAGAAGGTCGTCCTTACAGAGGACTTGATCTTGAAGAGCTGTTTAATAACTATGGTATTTTAAAAGGCGAAAAAGACATTTACTGTGTATATGAGAATCCACAATTAAAAGACAGAATTGTGTTCAGACTCTGCTCACTAGAAGCTCCATATGCATTCCCTGATAATATGGAATCCTTTTCAACCACATCTTTAGCTTTATATATGCAGTTACCTCCAAAAGGTAAAGCATTCTTATACTATAGAGCAATGCATATTGCAGCAAAGTGCCTAGTAGAGCATTTAGGTGGTGTCATTAAAGACAACAATAACAAAGAAATGACCGATGAGTCTTTAGAACAGACTGAACTTCTCTTAAAGAAATATGACAAATCTGATGCTGAGGAGTAATCGTCATGACTGGTACAGCTGTTACTTCTAAAAATGTAGAGGCTTTAAATCCTGATGAACTAGAAAAGGAATACCGTAAACTTGTAGATACTCTAAATTCTTATTCTAAAGCTTACTATGTTGATGACAATCCTGTAGTTCCTGATGCTGAATATGACAGACTCTACCGTCAATTAGAGTTAATAGAGCAAAGTAATCCTAATATCATAGCTGATGATTCACCTACAAAAAGAGTAGGTGGTGCTACCTTATCAGAGTTTGAGCAGGTAACTCACCGTGTCCCATTGATGTCTATGGGAGATATCTTTAATAATGCTGAACTTATAGATTTTGATGCAAGAATGAGTTCATCTTCAGGTCAGAGTGTCGTTGAGTATTGTGCTGAGCCTAAATTAGATGGTCTTGCTGTATCTTTAATTTATAAAAAAGGTAAGTTAGTTCAAGCTGCAACCCGTGGTGATGGCAAGATAGGAGAGAATGTCACCTCCAATGTCATGACCATTAAAGCAATTCCTTTAAAGCTAACAGGAGATAAGGTTCCTGATTACATTGATGTAAGAGGCGAGGTGATTATGACCCGCTCAGGCTTTAATCAGTGGAATGAAAGAGCTAGAGCAACTGGAGGTAAAGTCTTTGCCAATCCTAGAAATGCAGCAGCAGGCTCTCTAAGACAGTTAGATCCAAAAGTTACTGCTAAACGTCCTTTAGCTTTCTTTGCCTACTATGTAGGTGAATGTGAAGGTTATGATTTACCTCGTGATCAGTACCATCGTCTTTTAGCTTTAAAAGAATTAGGTTTACCTGTAAATTCTAATATCAAATGTGTAAAAGGTCTTAATGGCTTAAAGACTTTTTATGAGGATATCCTTTCAAGGCGTGAAACACTAAACTACGACATTGATGGTGTTGTTTTAAAGATAAATTCTTTAGATACCCAAGAAGAGATGGGCTTTACAGCCAAAAATCCCCGTTGGGCTATAGCCTATAAATTCCCACCTGAAGAGATGATGACTAAACTTTTAGATGTAGAGTTTCAGGTAGGAAGAACTGGAGCGATTACTCCCGTTGCTAAATTAAATCCTGTTTATGTAGGCGGAGCTACTGTATCTAGTGCAACCTTACACAATGCTGATGAAATTGAGCGCTTAGGCTTAAAAATTGGCGATATGGTGATTGTTCGTCGAGCTGGTGATGTGATCCCTCAAGTATCAGGTGTCGTCAAAGAAAAGCGTGATGGCACTGAGAAAGATATTATTTTTCCTAAATACTGCCCTGAGTGCGGAAGCTTAATTGAGAAAGTAGAAGGTGAAGCGGTTGCCCGTTGCACCGGTGGACTTGTATGCTCTGCTCAATTGCGTCAGTCAATCATCCATTTTGTCTCTCGTGATGCGATGGATATTGAAGGCTTTGGTGACAGAATCATCGAGCAGTTGGTTGCTACTAAAAAGATCTCCTCAGTTGCTGATCTTTATACTTTATCCGAGAATGATTTAGCAACTACTATTCTTGATAATGGTTCAGAGGACAGAAAGGTAAGATTTTTAGGTCACGTGGTAGCTAAAAAGCTGATAACTGCTATTGATAAATCACGTGTAACCCCATTAAATCGTTTTATCTATGCTCTGGGTATCCGTGAGGTCGGCTCCTCAACAGCAAGAACTCTAGCTTCTAACTTTAAGACTATCGACGATTTAATAAAAGCCTCCTATTCAAAACTATTAAATCTACCTGATGTAGGTCCTGTGGTGGCTCGTCATATTGCTGATTTCTTTGCTGAAAAGCATAATCTTGAGATTATTGATAGATTAGTTAAAAGAGATGATGGCTTCTTATTCTCAGCTGGCATTGAGTTAACTACACTCCCTCAACAAAGTGAGCTAAATGTAGACAATCAGCCTTTCTTAGGTAAGACCTTTGTGATCACCGGTACTTTAGATTCTATGGACAGAAATGAGGCTAAAGCTAAGCTTTTATCATTAGGTGCAAAAGTCTCAGGCTCTGTTTCTAAAAAGACCTTTGCTGTAGTCTGTGGTAGTGATCCTGGCTCTAAGCTTACTAAAGCTACAGAGCTTAATGTACGAGTGATCTACGAAGAAGAGTTTTTACAGCTTCTAAAAGAAAACGGCCTTTCTTAAATCAAAGATTGGTACTAAAAAGAATTAATTAGTGCTGATTTTTGGAGCTGCAGAGCAAGGCTCTGCAGTCCATAGGAGGTGTATTATGTTAGACAATACAAAGATATTGTATAGCTATTGTAAGATTAAGACTTACTACTTGATCACAACTAAAGGTGTATCTGTAACTTGTGTATTTGATGCTACAGAATCCTTATCTGATATTGCCTTTTCTAAGACTTCAGCATGCTCAACAGGCATATACAAGCCATGGTGAGAGTCAATCCTATCTCCTGTGTAACCAGAATTTAGTTTTCTAATCACCTCAATTCTAGCTCCAGACAGTCTTGCCGCCTCATTTAAGCTGTTTAATCTACCAGCAATATCAACTCTTCTAAAAGCAGGACGGTTCTTAATCTTAGGTAATCTTACACCGTAGAACTCGGGGTTCTTTAAAACATCTGAATAAGCTTTAAATCTCATTAGGTATGCTTTAGTTGAACGAGACAGACGGATGTTCTCAGCATTAGGATTTTTTACTCCTGCTTTTGCGGCTCTCTGTAAAGCCTTCTTTACGCCATATTCGCCCTGATTGTAAGCTACAGCTACTAATTCCCAGTCGCCTAAATCACGATACAATCTTTGCAGATACTTGATGCCAGCCTCAGTTGAGGCAAAGAAATCATAAATACCGTCGTAGTTTTGTGTTTTGTGTAATCCTAATGATTTACCTGTAGAACGAACATACTGCCAAGCACCATGTGCGCCACCATGATGTACCTTTGCATTCAAGCCACTCTCCAATAAAGGAATTGCAGCTAACTCTAGTGGAACATCATGTTCTTTGAATTTAGTTAAAAGATAATGCACATATACATCATTTCTTTGAAGATTATGTGTAATAGTGCGTGCAAATTTGCGTGCTAAGGCCTTTTCTTGATTATTAAGCTTTAGATTTAAAGTAAATCTAGACTCATCAGCTAAATCTGTTTCCCAAACAGATTTCTGCTCTCTTTGAGCTTCAAGCTCTCTTTCGTGAGCGATACGCTCTAATTCAGATTCATTAGTATTAGCCTGGACATTCGATGAGCACGCATTGATTGACATTAGTGCAGCAGCAACTACACCAACGCAAAGATATAAAGTTTTTCTAATCATCCTACCTAACTTCTTGACTACTGAGGCTAAAGCCATTTTCATCCATATTGTTACTTACGATAATTAGGAGCAAAAACCTTCATCGAGGATTTTGTTATCTCCTAAAGCGGCCGTTTTTGCAAGTTCATCGCAACGCTCGTTTTCAGCATGTCCTGCATGTCCTTTCACCCATTTAAAAGTGATTTTATGTCTGGAACATTCTTTATCGAGTCTTTGCCAGAGATCCTTGTTTTTCACAGGCGCCTTTGTGCTAGAAACCCAGTTACGGCGTTTCCAACCTTCAAGCCATGAAGTCATGCCATTTTTTACATACTGACTGTCAGTAGTAATAGTGACATTACATGGCTCTTTAAGAGATGAAAGCCCTACAATTACTGCCATGAGTTCCATACGATTGTTAGTCGTACGGATGAAACCTTGGGCAAGTTCTCTTATATGTCCCTTATAGCTTAAGATAACTCCATAACCACCAGGTCCGGGATTACCTAAACAGGAACCATCGGTATAGATTAGAACTTCTTTCATAGTCATTAAAAATTTCGATGGAAGAAGCTAACCTTCCTTAAAAAACATAATAGCAGTGTAAAGAAACACCACTGACATTATAACAGATATTTTAGTAAAATAATTTGTCTTATAAATCAATAAGAAAATTGCAAAAACAGCCTTTTACAAATACTAATTAATCTAATAATTAATAGGCAAAAGTGAAATTTGCTATTAATTCTACTTAATCTTACTTAACGCAGAATTAATCTTTAGTTAATACATAAAGTTAAAAATTCACTTTTTTTAAGACTGCATGTTTAAGCTTCAAAAGCACACTCTTTAAGATCTCTTTTAATGAGATCTAAAGTGAGAGCTTTTAATGATTCTGTTACACAGCTATTCAAAACAGTACACTTAAAAACTTAGCAAAGACTTAGCTTCTATAAGATTTGTAATGTCGCAACTTAAGCTAATTTAAGCTAAAATTACACCTATGTTAAGGAGAATTTAACTTGAAAAGACAAGTAGCTTTAGATACAGAAACCACAGGTAAATCAGATGATGGTACTCCTGGTGAGCACAGAATTATCGAAGTAGGTTGTGTTGAAATTATCGATAGAAAGTTAACTGGAAGAACACTGCAGTTATATGTTAATCCTGAAAGACCAGTAGATGAAGAGGCTTTTCAGGTACACGGTATTTCTAATGAATTCTTAGCAGATAAACCAAAATTTGCAGAGGTTGCCAATCAGTTAATTGATTTTATTAGAGGCTCTGAGCTTTTAATCCATAACGCAAAGTTCGACGTAGGCTTTATGGATAAAGAATGGCAGTTGCTAGGACTTAGTGAAACTACTACAGATATGGCAACTGTTGTCGATACTGTGTCTTTAGCCATGCAACTGTGCCCAGGACATCAGGTTAATCTTGATAACTTATGTAATCTTTATGATGTAGACAAGTCTGCCCGTACTGTCCATGGTGCGCTATTAGATGCTCAGATCTTAGCTGAAGTTTATTTGGCTATGACTGGTGGTCAACGTGATCTTGAGTTCTCTGAGGTAAGTGCTCACGGTAGTGCCAAATGGAAGAGACCTGAAGGTGCTAAACTGCCTTTAATGCGGGTAGAAGCAGACAGACTTGCAGTTCATATTGATAAAATGATTTCTCTATCTCAGGGGCGCCCTTTAAAATGCGAGGAGGGTAAACCTAAGATGGCAGGTTCTAACTGGTCATCTGACTATGATATGGTATTCCTAGAAAAGGGTGAAGAAGAGAAAAAATCAGATTATAAAGCTAGATTAAAAGCTCAAAAAGAAGAGATGATCCAAAAGCTTTTAAATCCTGAACAACAAGCTTTATTAAAAGAATATATGCAAAAAGATCATGAAGCCTACATGGAGTGGGAAGATCGTGTAATGGGAAGAGTCAAAAAGAAGTAGGTAATAGAAAGAGGTAGAGGAGAAAGATTATGACTAAGTTATCTTTTAATGTCCTAGACGATTTAAATCAGTCTTTGAAGGTCTTAAGTGATTTTATTGCACAAAAGGATACTAAAGAGGTAATTGAGAAGGCTATCTCAATCATGGCTGACTCAATTAAAAATGGAGGCAAGATCATGTCAGCTGGCAACGGTGGCAGTATGTGTGATGCTATGCATTTTGCTGAGGAATTAACCGGTCGTTACCGTGACAACCGTCCTTCATATCCTGCTATTGCCATTGCTGATCCTAGTCATTTAACCTGCGTGGGTAATGACTATGGCTTTGATTATGTCTTTTCACGCTTCTTAGAAGGCATGGGCTTTAAAGGCGATGTTTTCTTAGGTATTTCTACCTCAGGTAATTCAAAGAACATCATTGAAGCTTGCAAAGTATGTAAAGAGAAAGAGCTTACAAGTATTGTTCTTTTAGGTAAGGATGGGGGTAAGTTAAAAGATCTTTGTGATTTACCGATTATCGTACCTCATGTTGGTTATGCTGACAGAATTCAGGAAGTTCATACCATGATTATCCACATCATGATTAGAGGTATTGAAGAACTTTTAAAATAGTTCCAAAGTTCTAGTTTCTCAAAAGCATTTTTCATCAATTAGTTACAATAAAGCCTGACTTATGTCAGGCTTTATTCAAGCATATCTTATTAAGTTACCTATAGCAGGTACTTTATCTTATTTTGTTTTCTCAAGCTTTACAGGCATCATTGCTTGAAAATAGTAAAGCTGAGCTTCAAGTTTCTTAAAGGCAGCTTCCTTAGTGCAGTTAGCATCATCAGCTTTTGGTGAAACTAAAAGCTGCTTTCTGTCAGTTATCTTATAAGATACGCCGTAGTTATCAGTTTGCAGTTCACAGGCATAATCTTTACCATAGCCTACAGAAACAGACTGATTGTATGCATAAGGGAAGTTACACTTGTCATTTGACAGCATGTCACACCCAAAAGAATAGAAAGTGTAATCGGATACTGCATGAGAAACAAGAGTTGTGATGATGTCCTTATGAGAGCCCAAGCGCTTAGGATCATATCTTACAGCGGTGTTTCTTATATATTTTTCTGGCATATATAAATAGAAAGGTACCTCATGGCCAAAGACTAACTCCTCTGGGTAGTCAGAATAGCCAATACCTCTCATATTGTGATCGCCTGTAGCTGCAATAAAGATATTATCTTTTAAGCTCACATCCTCCTTTACAGCATTGATGAATTTACCTAACTCATCATTTGCATAGCGGAATGTTGCAAAGATAGTCTCTGTATTGTCATATGGAAATCTGCCTAAAGTCTTTTCATCTAATTTAATCTTTTGGATCTCAACATCCTTAGGTAATCTGTAAGGAGGATGATTGGTAATAGATAGAGTCATGATAAAACGAGGTTTATCATGACTCTCTTTTAAGACTTTATAGGTCTCTTTAAAAAGGTATTCATCATCAATACCCCAAGCACTTGCTGTTGCATTTGGGAAATCTTTTAGAACATTGCTTCTTTCAATTACTCTGTCAAAACCTAACTCTCTTAAGAAATTGTCATAATTTCTCCATGATGAAGTTGAAGCGGTGACAAAGATGGTCTCATATCCAGCCTTTTTAAACAGCTCTACGATGTTACAGATATAGCTCTTTCCTGAGTAAGCTGAGGTAGACAGATTTAAGTCTGGTACTGCTACAAAAAGTCTGGTTAAACTGTCTGAAGTACCATCACCCTCTGAGACGAAGTTTGTAAAGAACATATCTTCTTTAATATTCTTACGAAGAGCTCCTAAAAGATCACGTGTATCTTTATTATCAAAACTTAAGATATGAGTACTCATACTCTCCATGACATTAAAGACAATATCAGGTTTGTG
>HF987937.1:7236-57566 GCA_000431835.1 Succinatimonas sp. CAG:777 | reverse complement strand
TGTGCTCTTCTAAAAACTCATTTTTTCGAGTGGTCTTTTTAAGTGGTCTGAAAAGATCATTAAGATCAGACTTATCTACCTTAAAGCCTAATTTATTATAGGTTGAGGCAATGTCATCAGCAGTTACTGTAGGTAACTTAGCTGAGATCTGATTCCATTTATAAGCCCAGTAAAAGGCGATGATTCCATTTGGAATATTGTTGTTAACCGCAGGCTTATCGCAAATCTGAGCATTTAACTGCCTTAATGGGAAGGTTCCAAAAGAACCTCGAATGAATCCAGAAAATGCTAAAACTAAAACTAAAAAGAAAACAGATAAGGAAATTTTAAACGATGGTACTAAATTAAACTTAGCTAAAAAGTTTAAAAGTTTTTTATGTAACAGCTTGTAAACTAAGCAAGCAATGATGATCCCAATTAAACCTGTAAATACAGGATAGTCACTGATGACTGTTTTTAAAACCGCTAGAGGATCTTCTTTTGAAATAGCAAAGATAAAGGTATCAATGCACTTTTCATAAGTCTTAAAGTAGAAATAGTTAATTACAGCAAAGTCAAAGATAACAAAAATTACAAAATGACTGTAAATTTGTAAGAATTTTTTAATTTTTTTGAAAAAATTAAAGGAAAATAAGCAAATTGTGAGTAATAAAGGTAGAGAATAAGCAATAGTGATGATCTTTAAGTCAAATCTTAAAGAAAGAATAAAAAAGCCTAATTGCTCTTTAAAAGAAATCTCAGAAAAAGGGCTTAGAGCAAACTGAAATAGCATAATGACACGCGCTAGTGTCAAAATTACCAGCATGAAGATCATGCCTGTGAAGATGATATTAAAGGAGTCTTTTAAATTTTCTTTATTGCTGTTTGAAATCGGGCAAAATAGCATCATTTTGCATTCCTGCACTAAAAATAAATTTAGAAAAATTCTCTATGAAATAAAGAGCAGAGACTTAATTTGAAAGCCAGTGATTCTAGCATAAACATGAACAATATCACGATTTTTTTTGAAAGCTAAGCATACCAAAATTTACTACAAATTTCATACTAAAAGTCGCTTATGACAACCATTATTACACAGAATTATCTTGACTGTGTGTAAAGAATAAGCTTTCTTTAAATATTTGAATCTCTTTATAAAGTTTCACATTGTAGAAATATTGAACTTAATAATATTCATTAATATTTTAAAAATTCTCTCAATGTAAAACATGATATATGGCAATGACTACATACTTTTGTGTTATAAATTTAACAATAAATGCAATAATTTATTTGTATAGGTTTAATATTGTGCAAAAATTGGTTAATTTTGATAAATTTTAATTAGAGTTTAATTCATATAATTGAAATGTCATTTGGGGAAATGAATGGGTGAATAAAATGCAAAAAACTTCAATTCAAAAGAAATGGTGGCATGGAAAAATTGCCTACCAGATTTATCCAAAATCATTTAAAGATAGTAACGGCGACGGTATTGGAGATATTCAAGGTATCATTTCAAAACTGCCTTATTTACACGATTTAGGTGTTGAGATTGTATGGATTTCTCCTATGTATGTCTCACCACTAGTAGATCAGGGCTATGACATCGCTGACTACGAACACATTGATCCTGTATTCGGTACTGATGCTGATTTTGATGAATTAGTAAAGAAAGCTAAAGAGCTTGGAATTTCTATTATTATGGATCTTGTGGTAAACCACTGCTCATCAGAACATGTCTGGTTTAAAAAAGCTATAGCTGATAAAAATTCACCATATAGAGATTATTTCTATTTTAGACAGGGCAAAGCAGACGGTACACCTCCTGACAATCTTCGTTCTTACTTTGGAGGTTCTGTATGGGAGAAAGTTCCTAATGAGGATAACACCTATTATCTTCATTACTTTGCAAAAGAGCAACCTGATTTAAATTGGTACAACCCTAAAGTACGTGAAGAAATCTATGCCATGATGAACCGCTGGTTTGAGCGTGGTATTGATGGCTTTAGAGTTGATGCAATTATGAATATTGAAAAGGATTTGTCATTCCCAGGACTTCCTGCTGATTCTGATGATGGTATGGCATCAAGCGCCACCATGTCACATAAACTCTCAGGCAAGATTGGTCATTTCTTAAATGAGATGAATGAAAAGACTGTAGCTCTGCATGACAAGTTCTCAGTAGGCGAAGCTTTTGGTGTGGATACAGCTTTATACCCAAATTTTATCGGTGATAAAGGATGTTTTGGTACCATCTTTGATTTCAAACCTCGTGAGTTAGTAGAAAAGAGCGTAAAGGTTTATCAAAGACGTCCTGTAAACTTCACTATGTTCAGAGATGCAACTTTCAAGTCTCAGGCTGCTGCTAATAATGTAGGATTTTTAGCTCCAGTAATGGAAAATCATGATGAGCCTCGTGGTATTAGCTACTACATTCCCAAGGAGTGGGAAAACGAACATGGAGCAAAGGCTTTTGGTACTTTCCTAATGATGCTTCGTGGTATTCCTTTTATTTATCAAGGACAGGAGTTAGGTCTTAAAAATCCTACTTTTAATTCTATTGATGAAATTGATGATCTGGCAACTCACGATATGTACAGGATCTGCATTAAAGATGGTCTTGAAAAAGACAGAGCTTTAGCTTTATGCAGCCATGAAACAAGAGACAATGCCCGTTGTCCAATGCCATGGGATAACAGTGAATATGCAGGATTCTCTACTGTAAAACCTTGGCTTAAGACCTATTCATATAAAGATGAATTAAACGTTGAAGCTCAAATTCATGATGAGAACTCAACTTATAGCTATTACAAAAAGTTAATTGCTATAAGAAGAGACAAGAACTACCAGAAGATCTTTACAGAAGGTGAATTTATAGGATTACTATCTTCTGATTTGACTGCTATCTATAAGATTGCAACTGAAGATAGGTCGATCTTTGTAATGACTAATCTTTCAGACAAAGGTTTAAAGTGTGCTGATGCTTTTGATTTATCAGTACAGACTTGCTCTCTTTTGCTAGAAACTCATAAAGGTGTGGTTTCTCAAAATGGTAATGAGATCACTTTAGCAAAGGGTGAGAGCGCAGTATTTCTATTGGCAAATAGATAATTTAAGCAGATAAGACTGCTGTTGGTGTTTATTTCTTCCATAAGGTATTGGTTATGGCAGGCTTGAGAAAAGAACTCAAAGAAACGATTCGTCATGGCTCGAACGTATATCCTTTGGCAGGATATATCTGTAGAGGTAAGCGGTTTAATATTAACATCGGTATGCATTGGCATCCTGAGGTTGAGATTAACCGTTTTGAAAGTGGCGATTTTGTCTATAACTATGCTATGAAAGAATACAAGATCAAAGGTCCTTGTATTGCTATCTGTCCTGGCAATGTACTTCATAACTTAATGATTAAAAGAGGTGCCAATCAGTCGTCAGTGGTATTTAATCTTTCCATGATTGAATTTAGCTATTTCGATGAAGTTCAAGGTCAGCTCTATAAGTTTTTAACCGAAGGCGGCAAGCAGATGCCTCCTTTGATTACAAAAGACATGGAGTGCTTTGAAAGAGCCGATAAGTTATTAGCTTTTATCATTGAAAATGCTAATAAGACTAGCGGTGCAATTAGACTGCGTATCAAGGCTCATTTGATAGAACTCTTAGCTATCATGTATGAGAATGGTATCTTTTTATCTGAATCATTATCTAAGAATGATGAATTTGAGCATAAACAGCAAAAGATTAAAGATCTTTTAACCTTTATCAATGAGCACTATGCAGAAAAGATCACCATGAATGATGCAGCTAATTACTTAAAGGTTTCAAGACAGTATTTTTGCAGATACTTCAAAAAGAGTACAGGTATGAGCTTCGTTGATTTTATCAATGATTTAAGGTTGCGCAGAGCAAGTCAGGAGATTGTTTTAACCTCTAAATCAATTACTGATATAGCATTAGATCATGGCTTTGATAACATTGGCTATTTCTTTAAGCTCTTTAAGTTAAAGTTCGGTCAGACCCCTTTGAGCTACCGTAAGAATAAAGGTGGACAGGATTTTGAAGAGGAAGATGATACCTACTAATAGGAAAGTAGCTCTTTAATATAAAAAACGTAATTAATAAGCGCAATTGTCAGAAAAATTTGGCAATTGCGCTTGATATTTTAAACTAACGTTTTGAAGCTTCCATATACAGCATTTCAAGCGCTAAGGTAGCAGCTGCTAATGCTGTGATCTCACTATGATCATAGGCAGGAGACACTTCTACAAGATCATAACCTACGATCTCAAGATCTTTAATTCCTCTTAAAATCTTTAAGATCTTATCAGGAGACATGCCTCCAATTACAGGTGTTCCTGTGCCTGGAGCATAGGCAGGATCAAGACAATCAATATCAAATGTTAAATAACATTTATTGGAACCTATTCTTGCCTTAATCGCAGCAACAATCTCATCAACACTCATGTTGTTAGCTTTTGCTGAATCTAACACTAAAAAGCCATCATCTTCGCTATATTCTGTGCGAATACCAATCTGCACTGACTTTGAAGGATCGATTAAACCTTCATTTGGGGCATGATAGAACATAGTGCCATGGTCAAAGGCAGAGCCATTTGAATAAGTATCGGAATGAGCATCAAAGTGGATTAGAGAGAGCTTTCCATAATTATTAGCATGAGCGCGTAAAAGTGGCAGTGTGATGAAATGATCTCCACCTAGAGTAAGTAGTTTTTTACCTTTTTTGATGAGAGCATCAGCATGTGCTGATAGCTTTGTGCACATATCCTGATTATCACCAAATGAATATACAAGATCGCCACAGTCAGCAACTTTAAGTTTGTCATTTAGTGCAAAAGTCCAAGGATAGCGCTTATCTTCCCAAGCTAATTGAGTTGAAATTTGGCGAATTGCATTAGGACCAAAGCGTGTGCCTGATCTGCCAGAAGTTGCCATATCAAAAGGCACTCCAGTGATGATGACATCGGCTTCAGAGTTGTGAGGTTCGAAGTTTAAAGGAAATCTCAAAAATCCAAAGGCATTAGAGGTAAGTGAGATGTCATGGGCATGATATAGAGTTTCCATTATTCTTCCTCCAGATAGGTGTAGCCATAAAGGCCGGCTTTAAACTCTTCTATAAAAGCGCGTTGAGTCTTTTCATCAAGCTTATTGTGATTTGAGATTACTTCTGCTGAAAATTCATGTAACAGTTTAGAAGGATCAAGTAAAACATATCGTAACATATCATCAACAGTGCTACCTTCATCTGAGAGCGCAACTGTAACTTTTCCTTCATTATCAATGGTTACGTCTAAAGCTTCGGTATTACCAAATAAATTGTGCATATTACCTAAGATCTCCTGATAGGCTCCTACCATAAAGACACCGATTAAAGGTGGTTTATGTGGTTCGTATTCAGGGAAAGGCATTGTACTAGTAATGTCGTCATCATCAAGATATTGCTTTATCGCGCCATCAGAATCGCAGGTAATATCAAGAATTACAGCTCTTCTTGTAAGAGGTTTATCAAGATCTTCAATAGGCATTACAGGAAAGATCTGGTTAATGCCCCAAGCATCAGGTAATGACTGGAACAATGAGAAATTTAAATAAATTTTATCGGCCATGCGTTCTTGCAACTCATCGATAATGGCGCGATGAGACTTATTAGCTGGATCAAGCAGAGACTGGATTTTATTGCAAATACATAAATAGATCTGCTCAGCTTTAGCTCTTTGAGTTAATGATACACAGCCTGCAGCATATCCTTCATGAACTTCCTGTAAGTCATACTGACTGTCATGTAACCATTCACGCAAGGATCTGCTGTTTTGATCCTTCTCAATTTCATCCCAAGTTTCAAAGAGTCTAAATAAGGCATCGCAAGATCCTTCATCAGGTAGGGAAGGCTGATTAAACTCATTTCTTTCAATACCAATAGCATTTGCAATTAAAATTGCATGATAAACAGTTAATGTTCTGCCTGACTCGGTAATGATAGTAGGTTCTTCAAGTCTGTTGGCTCTGCATTCATCACCAATAGTCCAGATGATGTTGTTAGCATATTCCTTTAAAGAGTAATCCACAGAGCAGTCTGACTGTGATCTAGTGCCTTCATAATCAACTCCTAATCCACCACCTACATCAAAGTATTTGATATTAACGCCTAACTTTGAAAGCTCGGTGTAGAACTTAGCACTCTCTTTTACACCTTTGGTGATATCCCTGATGTTAGACATCTGAGAACCTAAATGAAAGTGTAAGAGCTCTAACCAGTGTAGTTTATTGTCAGCCTTTAATGTCTCGACTAAAGTTAAAACCTGACTTGCATCAAGACCAAATTTAGAGCGTTCACCTCCGGATGATTGCCATTTACCTGAGCCTTGTGAGGCAAGACGAGCTCTGACACCTAGCTTTGGAGTGACATTTACTCTTTGTGATTCCTCAAGCACTATCTTTAATTCAGACATCTTTTCGATTACCAAAAAGACAGTATGTCCCATCTTAAGACCATCTAAGGCCAGTCTTATGTATTCTCTATCTTTATAGCCATTACATACGATAATTGATCTAGTTCTGCCTGCATGTGCCAACACCGCCATAAGTTCAGCTTTAGAGCCAGCTTCTAAACCGATAGGTTCACTAGTATTTGTTAGAGCATCTAAGACACGTTTGTGCTGGTTTACTTTAACAGGGTAGACTAAGAAGTAGTCTTTAGAGTAACCATACTCTTGACGGGCATCTTTAAAGGCTTTGTTAATATCATGAAGTCTGCTTTGCAGAATTTGCGGGAAACAGAACAGCGCGGGAAGTTTTTGTCCTTTTTCTAATCTTTCATTTACAAGTTCTGAAAGATCGATTACTTGATTTACTGAAGTCTGTTCTGATTTTGTAGGATTTACTGTTACATGCCCTTTTTCATTTACTGAAAAATAACCATTTCCCCACCAGTCAATATTGTATGCGTTCACAAGATACACCTCTCATACAGCTGTTATTAGTAGCTTGTTAAATAAAAAAAAACTGGTGCAGTTTAGTGATTCTTAGGGGGAATGACAACCAGTAATTTAAGCCTTAAATAAAGTTAATTTTGAAGGAAAAAGAAAAAAGGCTTTAATAGGCTGATTCTGCTTTATGCAAGTAGTTTACAAAAAATCTTATTTTTAAGATGCACTAAAAATAAACAGAAAATGATGCAATAAAGACGAAAAAACCTCCCAAAAGGGAGGCTTTTTATGAAATCATAATTTGATTAGAAGTTCTCGTAGTTTTTGATGGTTACCTGTTTGCCATCTGCGCCAACAGGAGCAATCTCACCTAGAACCCAAGCCTTTTCGCCGGTTGCATTTAATACATCAACAGCTTTAGAAGCTTCTTCCTTTGATACAACAGCAATCATACCAACACCACAGTTGAAGGTACGGAACATTTCGTAAGCATCAACGTTGCCGTTCTTTTGTAAGTACTTGAATACCTCAGGACGAGTCCATGAATCACCATCACAAGCTGCACAGGTACCTTCTGGTAAAACACGAGGAATGTTTTCCCAGAAACCGCCACCAGTGATGTGTGCAAGAGCATGAACATCAACTTCTTTGATTAACTTTAAGATCTGCTTTACGTAGATGCGGGTTGGAGCCATTAAAGCATCTGCTAATAAAGTACCGTCTGATAACTTATCCTCAAGAGGCTTTGCACCAACATTCTTTAGGATGTGACGAATTAAAGAATAGCCGTTTGAGTGAGGACCTGAAGAAGCGATACCGATTAGAGCATCACCTACTTTTACCTTTGATCCGTCGATGATCTTGTCCTCATCAACAACACCAACAGCAAAACCAGCTAAGTCGTAATCACCAACTTCGTACATACCAGGCATTTCAGCAGTCTCACCTCCAACTAGAGCGCAACCTGCTAACTCACAGCCGTGAGCAATGCCGGTTACAACGGTAGTTGCTGTATCAACGTCTAACTTACCTGTGCCATAGTAGTCTAAGAATAAGAATGGTTCAGCACCCTGAACTACGATGTCATTAACACTCATTGCAACTAAGTCCTGACCTACTGTTGAGTGTTTATGAAGATCGATTGCTAAACGTAACTTGGTGCCAACACCATCAGTGCCTGTAACTAATACTGGGTTGGTGTAACCCTTAGGAATTCTGGTTAATGCGCCAAATCCACCTAGGCCACCGATAACTTCAGGACGTGTAGTTTTCTTTACAGGAGCCTTAATACGCTGAACTAATTCATCACCAGCGGTGATATCAACGCCAGCTTCTTTATAGGTTAAATTTGATGCCATGATGATCTCCAGACAATAAAAACAATTCTGTGCGCAATTTTACTAGAAACATGAGAGAATTTCATCACAAATATGAAAAATCGCAAGTCTTCAATGTGTTAAAATTGCACCAGTTGATTCGTAGGAGTAATTATGAAATTACAGGCTTTATTGGTAGCGATGCTGATGTCATCGCAAGCTATGGCTGTGCAGGTTTTTGAAAAACCTGTTTCAGATGGAATGGATAAGGCAATATTAAATTCATTCCGTGAGGCTACAGCATCTAGTGCAATTGATGATACAAGCAAGATTTCTCTTGATGAAATTAAGAGTGCTGTAAGTTCTCTTAGGATCAATAATGATAATTTTGAAATCTCATTTGATGAGGGCAAGTTAAAGAATCTTTTATCTTCACAGGGCATTGCCTCATGGAATGGATTATCAGATCCTGTTCTAGTTTGGTTAGCTGATGTAGAAGAAAGTGGAATCAACGTTATTAACGGTGATTCTGATAACGAATTTGCTGTTGCCCTAAATCAGGCTTCAAATAAGAACAACTACAATCTGATGTTCCCTGTTATGGACTTAGATGATGTAGAAAAAGTAAATGCCCAAACCATCTTATCTCATTCAGATAAGATTTTAGCCACAGCATCAAAGAGATATGATGCTAAATACTTTGTAGCTGGTGCCATTGAAAAGAACAATGGAGATAATACCTACACTGTAAAATGGAATGCCTATGATGACGAGGGCAAGAGCTTAGGTAACGGTCAGACTCAGGGTACTTTAGAGGAAACCTCAACCTCTATGTCACGCGATGTAGCAAAGGTTTTAATGCAGAACATCAGTTCTGACACAGCTACTGCTCAAAACACCAGTTCAGATGAAGTTGAGTCAATGACAACTACCGATCCTGATGGTGGCATTGTTCTAGGACCTGTAACAGGTGGTGTAAGAGTAATGTTCACTGGTGTTGATAACGTATCTGATTATCCAAAGATCAATAAGATCTTAATCTCATACGGTTATGAGGCAGATATCTCTGTATTAGGCTACAATTCACAGGGCGTTATTTTCTTAATTCCAACCGGTTCATCTCCATCAATTCTTGATGGAACTTTAGCTCATGCAGGTGAATTTACAAAAGTTGGGGATTGGATTTACAAGTTCAATAAGAGTTCTGGAGTTGCATCAGCAGGTAACGGTGTAGGCACTGTTACAAGAACTACTACCAACAGGGTAACCTCAAATATGAATGGTTACGGTGGAGAGGCATATACCAAAAAGACCGTAAAGAGAACAGTTGAAGTTACTACTAAGATAGAGCAACCGGCACAAGATGGAGCTCCTGTAATTAACCTTACAGATGATTCTGAGGGGACAGATGCTCTAGAAGATGGTGGCATTAACATTACTCAGTAAAATACTTGGTAAAACATTTTTGCAAGGATGACTGATGACAGAAGAAAAGGCAAAAGAACCTTATCAGCAGGCATTAGCTATAAAGATTAACGACAAGAACGACTTTGCTACATTTGAGCTAGGCTCAAATGGAGTTACAGTCGAGCTTTTGAAAAAAGCGGTGCTGAGTTTCAACAATGAGTTCTATTTTGTATGTGGACCTCATGGCTCAGGCAAAACACATCTTTTAGAAGCTTTATACCAATTAGACAGTTCGATTAAAGAGAACAGTTTCTTTTTGGATATGAATACTGCAAAAAATCTAGGTCCTTTTGTCTTAGACATTAACTTACCTAAGCTTACTATCTTAGATAACGTTGATGTTATTGCAGGTGATGATGAGTTTGAGTTAGCTTTGTTTGCTCTTTTTAATCGTTGGTACGATAAAAGAGAGGGAACACTGATTGTTACAAGCTCAGAGTCATTTGATAAGATCCCTTTCAATAAGGTTGATCTCAATACCAGAATGTCATCAGGCATTGCTTTGAGCTTAGATTATCTAAGTGAAAAGGACTGCATCAGTGCTCTAAAAAAGCGTGCTGAGCAGAGAGGCTTAAACTTTCCTGATAAGACTATATCTTTCTTAGTTCGTCACTGTAACCATGACATGAGATCATTGGTGGCTCTTTTAGATAGATTAGAAAAAGCTCAATTAGAGCAGAACCGTGAACTTACCATTCCATTTGTAAAAATGGTCTTATCAATTGAGTAGTTATAAAAGTTATTTTTTGACTTAATCAACTCTCTTCAATACTATTCCAACAAAAAAGCCTGACAGTGTCAGGCTTTTTCATAGATTCAGAAACTAGTTTTGTTAGTTTTGATCTTTCGCTACTTCCATTTGAACTGCATCTTCTGTTGTGCTTCCATGCTTGCACAAGCCTGCAAAGATAGAACCGATGATGTTCTGTACCACACTAAAGATAGCGCCTACGACAGCAGCAAATGCGGTTAGATGCTGTAATGAAAGAATGATCCCTAAACCAGAGTTCTGAGTACCTACCTCAATAGCTAAAGTACGGCTATCCTGCTTGTTAAACTTACATAGTCTTGAAATGATGTAAGTTACAACAATACCTAAGATATTGTGCATGCAAACAATCACAAACAAGAGAATGCTTGATGAGCCAATCTTCTCAGCTGATAGTGCACAGACAATCGCAACAATTGCCATGATGGTAACTGATGAAATAAAAGGCATGAATACAAAGATCTTTTTTGCTACAGTATTTAACAGAGCGTTGATTAGAACACCGATAAATACAGGAGCTACCACCATCTTTAAGATATCTAGAACGATTGCCCAGAAGTTAATCTCAATACTATTATGTGCAATTAAATAGAAAATTGCAGGAGTAACAATAGGTGAGAGCAGGGTAGTGCAAATTGTAATAGATACAGATAAAGCAACATTACCTTTAGCAAGATAAGTTAAGACGTTAGATGCAGTACCGCCAGGACAGCAACCTACTAATAACATACCAACAGCAAATTCAGGTTGAATATGAATTGCCTGAGTCAGGATAACTGCAATTAAAGGCATCATTACAAACTGCATCAGGATACCGAAAATTACAGTCTTTGGATTAGTTACAACATTAAAGAAGTCATGGAAGGATAAACCTAAGCCCATGCCAAACATCACGAAACCTAATAAATATGGAGTAATGGCTTTAAATGTTGTGAAAATTTCAGGATAGAAAACGCCTAGAATGCCTGCTAAAAGCACACCGACTGCCATGTAGTCGGTGATGAATTTTAAGATCTTCATTAAACTGTATGTCCAGCTTTCTCTTCAAAGTTTTTTACAATGTGGTTTCGCTTGTCGACTAAAACCACTTTAGGCTCAAGAGCTTTAGCTTCTTTCTCATCCATCTGAGCATAAGCAATGATGATGACAATATCGCCCTCTAGAGCACAACGGGCAGCAGCACCGTTTAGGCAAATTACACCAGACCCCCTTTTACCTGGAATGGTATAGGTCTCAAGTCTTGCGCCATTGTTGTTATTAACAATCTGAACTTTTTCGCCAGGCAGAATTCCTGCAGCATCTAGTAGATCTTCATCAATGGTGATTGAACCAACATAGTTTAGGTTTGCCTCGGTTACTGTAGCACGGTGAATTTTGCCGTGCATCATGGTATAAATCATGACTACTCCAGAATAATATTGTCGATAAGACGAGTTTTACCAAATCTTACGGCTAAAGCTAATAGAGATGGAGCTTTAACTTCTTTATCTAATTCATACAGACCTGGCAGACCATAGCACTCAACGTACTCGATATCAGATAAAGGCTCTTTCTTGATGATATCGGTAACTAATGCCTTTAAAGAGTCAACATCTTTGTTGCCATCTTTAAATGACTTTAATGCTTCTTTTAATGACTTAGATAAAACTACAGCAGCAGCTTTCTCTTGTGCGCTTAAGTAAGTATTTCTTGAGCTTCTTGCCAGACCAGAATCTTCACGGTTAATTGGAACTACTCTTAACTCTAAATCAAAGAATAGATCTTTTACCATTCTCTTAAGAACTTCAACCTGCTGAGCATCTTTTTGACCAAAGTAAGCTCTAGTAGGTCCTACGATGTTAAACAGTTTTGATACGACTGTTGCAACTCCACGGAAGTGAATTGGTCTTGTTTTACCGCATAAAACCTTGGTGATATTGCCTGTAACTTCAACCCAGGTCATATCCTCACTTGGATACATTTCTTTAGGAGATGGAGCAAAAACAATGTCACCTCCTGCGTTTTCAACGACTTTTAAATCGCTATCTAATGTTCTAGGGTATGCATCAAAGTCCTCAGATGGACCAAACTGAGTTGGGTTTACAAAGACACTAACTACAGTGATGTCATTTTCTTTAGCACTTGTAGAAATTAAAGAGGCATGACCTTGATGTAATGCTCCCATTGTAGGTACTAGACCTACTGTTTTTCCCTGAGCTTTTAAAGGTTTGATGATTTCTCTTAATTCTTTTACAGAATGAACACACTGTACCATTTTTATCTCTCTTATTAACTTATCTAAGCCCTATACACAGCAGAGCCTTAGTTAAAACTGTGAGTAGTTTACTACAATAATCAAAAAAGTGACAAAAATCGCATTAAAAGCTTAATTTTTGCAAAGATGGAAGACTCTAAACAAGAGGCTTTAGATTGTTTAGCGTTGTTTTATTACAGAATGAGACATAGAGTCTTCACTAAAGGTAAAAGCTCAAATTTACGTGTACTATTTCTTTTCAAACTGACCGTCGAAATCTCTTAGATAGTTATAGTTCTTAAACTTTGCTCTTACAATTTCTCTGTCATTACCTGTACATACATGCAAAGCATCAGTTAAAAAGCCATTAGCTTGATTGTAGTTGCTACTCAAGACACTGTTCCAAGCTGCAGTTTGGAAACCGTTACATTTATCTTTCTTTTGAAAATAAGCTTTGACCAAAAGATCGGTTGCTAAAGCATGATTTGGATGTCTTCTTGTAAAAGCAGTTAAAACTTTAATTGCACCATCAGACTGCTTACCTTCTACATAAGCATTTGCAAGATTTAAAGCTATTGCTCCATCGTTTGGTTTTCTGTCATAGAGTGGCTTTAGTCTTGAAATTGCTGACTGATATCTGCCCTGAGCAATATCTATGTCGGTATATACATCAAGCACAAAATCGTTATTAGGGAGATTTAGTTTTGATAGGTATGATGCAGCCTCGTCAAATTTCTTATTCTCAAGGAAAATTAAAGCTAAAGCATAGTTTTTATAAACAGAGTTTACAGTTCTAGAGTTTAGAAGTCTTTCTTTTAAAGAATTAAGATCATACTTCATATAGCGTACATCCACACGGGCTTTTGCCATCATGAAGTTTGGATTTTTAGAATTCTGTCTTTTAGGCATGTTTTTAGCTAGATTATAAGTCTCAGCTACACGAATTTCAGATAAAGGGTGATCTACTAACATGCTAAAAGCTGGATTGATATTGCCTTGTTGAGCTAGGAGTTTTTTAAATAAATCACTCATAGCCATAGGGTTATAGCCTGCCCTTGCAAGTACTGCAAGACCTACTCTATCAGCCTCTGATTCATTATCACGGGTAAAGTTAATACCTGCCTGAGCTAAAAGACCGGTACTTGATGATAAGGCAGCCATGCCCACAGTAGGGTTAATTAGAGCAACAACAATTGAGCCTATGATACTAGCAACACTCACAGGAGTTCTGTCTGTTTGAGCTTCAATAAGTCTGGCTATATGTCTTTGCGTTACGTGAGATATTTCATGGGCTAGAACAGAGGCAAATTCATCCTCATTGTCTGTATAGTGAAATAGACCTGCGTTTACCTGAACTTTACCTCCTAAAAAAGCGGAAGCATTCAAACTCTTATCTGAAGAGAGAAAAAACTCAAAAGGAAAATACACATTGCTTGCATTCATGATGAGTTTTGAACCTACAGTATCAATGTATTCATTCAAAACAGGATCAGCTGTCACAGCCCCTGCACCGTTTGCTTTACGCATAAAAAACTCACCGTAATTCTTTTCTGCTTGAACGGTCATGCCTCTGATACCTGCAGGACCTAAATCAGGAATTACAATATTATCTTCAGCTAAAGCTAAAGGAGTGATTAAAAATGAAGCGGCAAATAATGAAGTTGTAAAAATTGAAGTGCCGAATAACACTTTCAATTTATTGAATTTGAATTTCAGCATAGCTCTTTCCTTAGTTTGGTTTATCTTATCTCATTAAGGAAAAATATTTTCACAAAGACGTAAATATTCTATCTATTGAAAATTATACTTAGATTAGCTAGTAATTGTTCGTACTTGATGAATTTGTGCAGGTTTTATGAATAGACTCTTTAAGACAATAGCTTATACCTTAGGCTCTTTTTTAGTTGTAACCACAAATGTAAATTGTGCTAATGCTTCAAATATCTCTTCATGCACATATAATGGTATTCCTTTATATGGCAAAGTCAAAGTTGTTAACTCTTTTCCTGATATCAAAGTAAAAGTCGTTTCTTCATTTGAAGATCTTGATGTTCAAAAGGTCAGCTCCTTTGCTGACAAGTGTGGTAAATGGCAATTTGTAGACTCTTTTTCAGACTTTAAGATTCAGTTTGTGGATTCTTTTCCTGATATCACCATTAAGTTTGTACAAAGCTTTCCTGGTCAGAAATAGCTAATTAGCTTTAACGCAAGGCTTTAGCTGTATATGTTAACTTTTG
This sequence comes from Succinatimonas sp. CAG:777, assembly GCA_000431835.1. GTDB lineage: Bacteria > Pseudomonadota > Gammaproteobacteria > Enterobacterales > Succinivibrionaceae > Succinivibrio. The sequence goes on along the minus strand of HF987937.1, from coordinate 42,621 downwards.
TCTTAGATTGTAAAAAAACTTAAGACAATAAAAATAATCTGCTCAAAAAGCTTATGATTTAATATACTAAGGCAATCTGATTTTACTTAAGAGACATTATGATAAAGCTATTACATAATTGGTATTTACGCCATTTCTCAGCACCTGGTACTATTGAGTTTGCAATTGTTCTAGTTTGTTCTTTTCTTACTGTTTACTACTTGATGTGGCTTGTAGGTCCCTTAGTAGTGTCTTTATGTATTGCTTATTGTCTAGATTGGCTAGTAAGACTTTTAAATCATAAACTCAAACTCTCAAGAATGTGCTCTTCAGTTATTACTATGGCTTTGTTCGTAGGAGTGTCTGTGGGTATCTTGGTGTTTGTGGTACCTAAGGTTTTACAGCAGGGAAATCAGTTTTACTTAAATTTACAAAAGATAAGTACAGAAACTGTAAATTCAGATAATGGTGACGATTTTGATTCAAATATAGCTGCCAGAATTAACGAATTTGTAGCTACTATGCCTGAGCCTATTCCTTCAATGGTCACTGAAGATGAAATAAAGAACATGGTGGTAAGTGCCCGTTCTGTTGTAATTGCCAATACAACCAATATTATTAAAAATCAGGTCATGCCATCTGTAGTCAATACCTTGTCATGGCTTATGTACATGATCATTGTGCCAATTTTAGTTTTTTTAATGTTAGCTAATAAGCCGGTACTGCAAAAGAGAATAAGAACGTATATTCTGCCTAATAACCAGGCTCTAATTCATGAATTCTGGCCACAGATAAATGCTCAGATTGAAGGCTATATTCGAGGTAAACTTCTGCACATTACTATCATTGCCTTTGTTAATTCATTAGCTTTTATGTTCCTAGGACTGAACTATGCCTTATTACTAGGTGTAGGTGTAGGCTTATCTGTTGTGATCCCTTATGTAGGAGCGGTGATTATTACTATTCCAGTACTGTTAGTTTCAATCTTCCAGTTTGGTCTGAGCACGACCTTAATTTGGGTCTGTGTTGTTTATATCGTAATACAGATCTTAGACAGCAATGTATTAACACCATTACTCTTCTCAAAGGCCATGAATTTAGATGCCTTCTCAATTTTATCTGCTATTTTAATCTTTGGCGGTCTGTGGGGATTCTGGGGGGTGTTCTTCTCAATTCCACTAGCAACTTTCATCAGAACACTAATTGTTAACTGGCCAAGCACTGATGAAAAGGGAAATAGGGTGCTTCCTCAGGATTAGATCTATTTTCTAAAAAGGATTGAATAGACTAAAAGACCTACAAGTACTTAGTTTCTTGTAGGTCTTTTGCGATCAATTTACTTTAAAAGTTTACATTAGTACAGATTAGTACATTAGAGTATAAAGCTTTCTTCTGTATTCTTTTTGTAGAGGATCGCCTGACATGGTGTTCAAAAGATCTAAGAATGTCTTTTTTGCATTAGCATCAGAGAGATCTTTCTTTAAGATATTAAATAAAATCTCTAAAGCTTTAGCTTTCTTGCCTGCTTCAGCTAAAGCAGCTGCATAGTTAGAAGCAATCTCCGAGTTATCAGGATCAGCGTTGAACTTAGCTTCTAACTCTTTAATCTCAGGGCTTTCTGCTGCCTGCTCAGCTAAAGTAAGTGCTGATACAAGATCTTTATAGTCCTGCATTGACTGTTCTTCACGTCCTGCGTTATCAAGTAAGATATGAGCTAATTCAAGCTCCTTGTTCTTAATGCACAGGCGAGCATAAATAAGCTTAATCTCAACATTCTTTTCATCAAGGTTATAGGCTTGTTTTGCTTTAGTTACAGCCTGCTGCAAGTCACCTTTTTGCTCTAAATCATTAGCTTCTCTAATTAAAAGTTGAGCTTCAGAAGGCATGAATTTCTTAATAGTCTCAGGTAGCTTTGTAACAATATCATCGCCTTGCAGAGCATCAACAGGTCGACCATTCTGCATTACGATAAGAGCAGGAACAGTCTGTAAACCTAACTGCATTGCCACAGCTTGAGATACTTGTTCCTGAACATCAGCTTCAACAAGAGAAATGTATTCGTTGTTATCGGTAATAGCAGCGGTTACTGCTTTTGTTGCAGCCTCACATTCAGGTGCATTCATGAAAAAGTAAACAAAGACAGCCTTTTTCATTGAAGCATCAACAATTACTTCTTTTACATTCTGTTCAGTTAAACGCATCGTAAATCCTTCTTAACCTTTAAAACGGTTCAATTCTCTCATGGCTTTGATTAAATTCTCAAGGTTAGGCTTGGCATCTCTAATCTTGCCACCTTCGTCAATATGAACCTTGCCGTTACGTTTATAGACAGTTACGGCATTGCTAGAAATTAACAATAAAGAACGACCTTGGGTAGTTAACAAATAGTCTCGATTAACAATTTTCAGAAGACTATTGCCTATGGAGTAATTAACACATGGGGTCGTTACTCCTAAAATTTCAAGACCTAGGGTAGGAGCAATATCAAAATTAGAAGTTAAATTGTTATAAGAGATACCCTTGAGAGAATCATTAGGCCACAAAGCAATCATTGGCACATGCTGTTGACGCATTGAATAGTCTGTTGAGTTACCTAACAACATCGGATTACCAATGTCCGAGGTAATCATGACAAGTGACTGTTTTAAGATATCTCTTCTAGATAGCTCATGTATGAAATTTTTAAGCTCTTCATCAAGCTCTTTTAAAGCTTTTGCATGAGCATTTTTATTTCTTGCTACATACATTAAAGAGTTGGTGTTCAAAGATATTAAAAAGCGCTGATTGCTATTTAAGGTATCAACAAAGTCTAAAGCCTTTTCAAATACTAATTGGTCATTCTTTAAAGCAGAAACACGGTTTATTGGTAAGCCTAATAAAGAGGTTACACTAGCAACATCTTTCTTTAAGAAACTATTGGTAAATACTCTTACCATGTACTCCTGCTTTTGCATTTCGGTTACTAATACAGGTTCAACTTTGTGCTTAATAAAGCTCTCTTTGTATTGAACAGGCAGACCAAAGGAGCTAGCAAAAAGGTTGTCCTCGTAGTTCTGATAAGGAAGATAGTGTTTTTCAAAACTAGTATTAGACATTTTTAGTGACATTAAAAATGGAGTATTGGTCTGATTCAGATCTGAATAAGACATGCCATTTAGAAGTATAAAAATGACATTTTTGGGGTTATCTTGAGGATTAGCTTTAATCTCTGCTAATGGATAAACAAAGTTAGAGGTTGAGCTCTTTTCTTCGCTTGAAGCTTCTGTAAAGTCATCATCATCAATCCAACCGTGGTTAGATAAGAATGATCTTGCAGTCATTGGATAGTGAGCAGGGAAGACAGTTCTTAAATTGGTGATTTTTTCATAAGAGGTAGCATCTGCCCAGATGTAGATACCGTGAGAAGCTACAAAGCACATAAAGATTGCACTTAGCACAATATTAGGAAACAAATTGTGTCGTAGGCTCTTTTTGTAAACTTCACGGGTAGCTAGTTTTGCAAACAAAATTTCTAGCAGAATAAGAATTAGTACTGCTATGTACATAAACCTGAAATTAAGACCTGTATTAAAGTCAAGATCTCTTAAAATTAAAGAGGTTACCATCCAGGTAATATGAACTTTTACAGTTAAAAAGATCTTTGCATCAATTAGAAGTAGGCAATGCAGTAAGAAAGCAAAGATGACGCTTAGTACTCTGTAAAGCTTAAAATTTCCAATGAATGTGAGTGGAAAAAATAAGATCAAAAATGCTAAGAAAGCTAAAAAGCAGGATTGACCTAACCATGTAGCTAGTAAATAAATAAAAGCAGACAGACTCTCTGTATGAGGGGCAGCATAAACATATGAAAAACTAATGACGATAGCTAAGATCGCATTTAAAAAGAAAAAGTGGTGGCCCCAAGTGCTAGAGCGTAAGATTTGTTCCTTTCTTAAAGGACTAAAGTGAAATAATGTCATAACTTACTGAATTCTTGCCTAAATTACATTAAGTATAATTCTATATTATCTTTTTAGATAACTTTTGCATGAAAAACTTACTTTTTTCATGCAATCGTCATTTTTTTCCAAAGCTTACATACAACTTTTTAAATATTAACTCTAAATCTACTAGAATTTTGAGCATAAAAAAAGCCTACTTTAGCAAAAAGTAGGCCTTATGAAATTTGATTAGTGACGATTAAAACGAGTGATCATTTCAACTACATCGTCAGCTTCATCCTTTAAGTACTGCATATCCTTCTGAGTCTTTGAGGTAATATCCACAGATTCATCAGTAAGTGAGAAGATCTGTTTTACCTGATCTGCTACACCTTGAACAGTTTCACTGTGCATGTTGATTTCCTCAAGCATCTTATCTGCATTACCTTTAATTACAGAAATAGCTTCAACAACCTTTTCAACGTTATCATTGTTGCGACCAACCTCAACTACACCATTTTGTGCTGCAGAAAGTCCATGTTCAGCCATAACTTTTGCTTCTTCAGCTTTTTCTTTAAAGTCATCAATTAAATTATGAATGTTCTGTGTAGATTTGTGGGTACTCAAGGATAGAGAACGAACTTCATCTGCTACTACCGCAAAGCCTTTACCTGCTTCACCTGCACGAGCAGCCTCAATGGATGCGTTCAATGCTAATAAGTTAGTCTGATCTGAAACCTTGTCGATAAGTTCGGATGCTTGAGCAATTTCCTCAACCTTAGCTGACAAGTTTTCAATAGAAGTTGCAATATTCTTAACTTGATTGTCTAAAGTAGTAATGGCATTTAGAGTTCTCTCTGAAATGTCCTTGCCTTCCTGCATCAAAGAAGATGTCTGCTCAGAACTTTCATTAGTTGTTGCTACACTATCGGTGAGATCTTTCATCATAGTAAGCATAGTCTGAGTTACAGTATTCATGTTCCTAGCAACTTTCTTAGTATGCTTTGATTTTTCAATCATATCTTTGTTGCTGTCAGATGCGTTATCAAGATTCTTCTCAGCTAATTGATTGAGTCTTGCTGAAGCTTCTTTAACTCTAGTTAAAATTGCATCCACATATTTCTCATGGCACTTTAGAGCAAATGCCGCTCTGTCTGTCTCAGTACCACGTGGCGCATAGATTGCAAAAGATACAGGATCAGCCTGCATTTCATTCTTTTCAATCAGTCTTGTAATAAAGAGGCTCTTTTTAGCTAGCATACTGTAAGCTGTAAATGCACCAATTGCACCTGTAAGGATGACAGACAGAATTGAAGGATCATATAAAGCATAGGCAAATGCGATAAATGACAAGATCCAGTAGTAAATGTCATATGAGCTAAAGATTGAAACAGTGCCTAATCTTGATCCTGAGTTTATCTTTGCATAGGTAGCTTTAGCATTAGCAATTTCTTCATCTGTAGCTCTGGTTCTTACAGACTCATAACCTACGATTTTGCCACCATTAGTAATAGGAATAATGAAGGCATTAACCCAGTAGTAACGACCGTCTTTGTGACGGTTTTTGATGATACCCATGAAAGGCTTACCTTTCTTTAAGGTATCCCACATGAGTTTAAAGATAGCTGAAGGCATGTCAGGATGTCTGATGATATTGTGAGGCTGACCTATAAGTTCTTCTCTAGAAAAACCGCACATATCAATAAAAGTCTGATTAACATCAGTAATGATGCCGTGAGTATCGGTTACAGAGATGATCTTCGCATTTGGATCTTCAGGAAATTTAATTTCTACATCCACTACCGGCTGATTATTTCTCATATTTAATGCCTTTATATTATTGTTATCACGAGAAGATCTTGAGATAAACCGTCTCAATATCCCATCGCTTGTTAAAGACAAAGCGTTCTTTAGATGTAATTATGGATCGAATAGCTTTTAAGATCTTCAAAAAAAGAGTTTTTTTATCAAAATTGATAAGAAAATGGTGATCTTAATCATTCTTTACCTGCATTCTTTTACCTGCATGAAGTTCATCATCAGCATTAGTTTTCAAGAAATCTTCTTTAAATAACTCATAATTTTATGAGCAGTTAAATTTTCTGATTATTCTCAAAATCTACAAAATTCTTTGAAAAGAACAAAAAAATCTTACAAAATCACTAAAAATTGGCATTTTTTGTAAGTAAATTTACAATTCTTTAATATCTTACCTAGATAATACCTTTTCTCTAAATCTATTTTTTTTAAGAGTTTAACAAAAACTCATTACCACTTAAGAGAAAAGGATCACTATGAATAACCACCTTACTAATGCTCTACCCATAATGGTTAATAATTACTCTAAGATGTTTGGTGTTTCAGTAAGAATGCAGGGTACATCTGCATACACTAATGGTAAAACTATAACCATTCCAAGACTTGATATTAACAATCCTGCTAAGGCAAGACTTGCATACGGCTATTTAGCACATGAGTCTGCACATGTTCGTTATACTGACTTTAAGCTGATCAAACAGGAGTTTATAAAAGAAGATCTCTTAAGGTTTTCGTTATTTAATATCTTAGAAGACTGTAGAATTGAAGCTCTGATCTCAAGGGAATATATAGGTGTTTATGAGAACTTATCCTTATTGAACGACTATTACGAGCATGATTGGATTTCTTTTTGTCAGAATGTCTCAAAGATAAATGTCTTAAATGTAATTCTCTCTTTTATACAATCTTATTCTCAAGTACACTGCCAGCACTTTTTCACTTCAAGAGCGAGAGCTGTAAAACTTTATACTCATTTAAAAAACAGAATGAAAGAGCGTCTGTTAAAAAGGATAGCTAAGCTTACTAAAAAATGCTCAAAGGCTAAATCCTCAAAGGAAGTTTTGTACTTTGTTGATGAGATTTATGAAATCTTAGCCTCAGATGAGAATGACTTTAAAAATGAAAAATTGAAGTTTATGTCTGAGCAAAAACTTAATGATGAACTTCAAAACTATGAAGAAAAACATGGAACCAATAAAGATGAACACCAAAAGAACTTCATTAAAGAGCTAATCAAATTAAAGTTAGCTTCTAAAGGAGATCCTTCAAACGTAACCCCAAGTCAGAGCGCAGCTAAGATTGTTGAAGAAAATGGAACTGGGCAATCAAGCTCTTCCCGTGAAGATTTTGGTTTATTCAATGAAAAAGAGTGTCAACCTGGAAAGCATGACTATATAAGACATATAGATGGTTCTTATGCTCTAAGGCGAGCTTTAAATATGAAGGCAAGAAGCTATGTAGAAGCTTTTGGCTTTACTACAGACAAAGGTTCTAGAATCGATCCTTTAAAAGCACAAAAAGTCTGTGTAGGTGAGACAAATATCTTTAAAGATAGAGTCTCAAATAGTGGCTTTTCTACATCTGTCCATCTCTTAGTGGATGTCTCAAGCTCGATGCTAACCTCAGATGGTCTTGAGTGTACTAGATGCGAAGAGGCCTGTAAGGTTGCTCTTATGATCTGCATGGCTCTAGAAGGTATTGATGGCATCAAGACTATGGCTACTTACTTTCCAGGTGATACCTCAGAGTATGAAATTGCGCTTCGAGATAATGAAAAGGTCTCCCATGTAGCTTCCCGCTTTGACCAAAGACCTAGAGGCTCAACTCCTTTAGCTCAAGGTCTTTGGTATGCTTTCCAAAAGATAGAAAAATTAGAATGCAGAAGAAACATTATTTTGGTGATCACAGACGGAATGCCTGACAGTGTGAACAACGTAGATACATGTTTTAAGTATGCTAAAAATAGAAATATTGAGATATACGGTCTGTCTATTCGTTCAAGTCTTATTTTAAAGCTGTTTGAAAAGGCACAAGTCCTAGAAAATGCCTCAGAACTTGAAAAAGTATCATTTGATTTGTTTAGTAAACTCTTTGATAGCAAAGAGTATTCACAAGAATTTGAAAAGTTAGGATAAAACTCTTAAAAATCCGAAGCAATCGAATGAAAAAAACAGCTACATAAATGCTAAAATACGCCCGGTTAAAAAAGGACTAAGAATTTAGCATATAAATTTAGTACAAGAACTTAGGACAAGAAAATTGTTACGCAGTGATTTTAATTTCGATCTGCCATTAGAGTTAATTGCAGAATATCCAAGTAAAGAGAGAACTTCATGCAGAATGCTGTGTCTAGATGGTAAAGACGGCTCTTTAATGGATAAGCACTTTTATGATTTAAAAGAATTCTTAAAACCAGGTGATCTTTTAGTTTTTAACGATACAAAGGTAATTCCTGCTCGTCTATACGGTAAAAAAGAAACCGGCGGTGCCTGTGAATTCTTAATTGAGAGAATGACAGGTGAAAGCACAGCCTTAAGCCATATTAAAGCAAGTAAGGCTCCAAAAGCTGGTACTGTGATTCATATTGATGGTGGCTATGATGTAACTGTAACCGGTCGAGAGGGTGATCTTTTCAAGATTGAGACTGTAGGTGATAAATCATTATTAGATATCCTTTATGAAGTAGGTCATATTCCTCTGCCTCCATATATTGAAAGACCAGATGAGTCTTTAGATAGAGAGCGCTACCAGACAGTATATTCAAAAGTGCCTGGCGCTGTGGCAGCTCCTACTGCAGGACTTCATTTTGATGAAAAACAGCTTGCTCAGTTAAAGAACATGGGCGTTAACATGGCCTTTGTAACTTTACATGTTGGTGCAGGTACTTTCCAACCTGTGCGTGAAGATGACATTCTAAAGCATCATATGCACAAAGAGTTTGTGCATTTATCAGAAGAGGTAGCTAAAGCTGTAATTGATACTCATAAGGCAGGTCACAGAGTAATTGCTGTGGGCACTACTGCTGTAAGATCATTAGAGTCAGCTGCAACTTATGCTAAGAGCATTGGCGCAACTGAAGAGATTGTTCCATTTGCAAATGATACTTCTATCTTTATTTATCCTGGCTACAAATACCAAGTAATCGATTGCTTGATCACCAACTTCCACTTACCAGAGTCAACTCTGATTATGTTAGTAAGTGCTTTTGCAGGTTACAAACATACTATGAATGCTTATAAGCATGCTGTAGAAGAGAAATACAAGTTCTTTAGTTATGGCGATTGTATGTTTATTCAAAAGAATGAAGCTGCTTTAAATGATCTTCCACCATCAGCTTAATGTATTAGAGCATTTGTAAAGAATACTGAATAAAGGAAAACTTAATGAAGTTAAAGTTTGAACTGAAAAAACGTTGTGGAAAGGCAAGATTAGGCCAAATGGTCTTTGAAAGAGGCGTAGTCAGAACTCCTGCTTTCATGCCTGTAGGTACACTAGGTACAGTAAAAGGTGTAAGACCAGAAGATGTTGAAGAGTTAGGTGCGGATATTCTTTTAGGCAACACCTTTCATCTGTGGTTAAGACCTGGTTGTGACGTTATCAAAGCTCATGGTGATCTTCATGATTTTATGAACTGGCACAAGCCAATTCTTACAGATTCTGGTGGCTTCCAGGTATTCTCATTATCAGAGATTAGAAAAGTAACCGAAGAAGGTGTGCATTTTAGAAATCCTATTAACGGTTCTAAGCTTTTCTTATCTCCTGAAGTTTCAATGCAGATCCAGTATGCTCTAGGTTCTGATATCGTAATGCAGTTTGATGAGTGTATTGGTCTTCCTGCCTCTCGTGAAGAAATGGCTCGAGCAATGAGATTATCTTTACGTTGGGCAAAACGTTCTAAAGATGAGTTTGAGCGCTTAGGTAATCAAAACTCACTCTTTGGTATTATCCAGGGTGGTTCAGACGAAGCTTTACGTGAAGAGTCTTTAAAAGGTTTAACCGAAATTGGTTTTGAAGGTTATGCTATCGGAGGCTTAGCCGTAGGTGAGCCAAAGCCTGTGATGTATAAGGCTTTATCTCATATTGCCCCTAATATGCCTGAAGATAAACCAAGATATCTAATGGGCGTAGGTACTCCTGCTGATATTCTGCAAGGTGTACTAAATGGTGTGGATATGTTTGATTGTGTAATGCCATCTCGTAATGCTAGAAACGCTCACTTATTTACTTCAAAAGGTGTAGTAAGAATTCGCAACAGTAAGTATGCAATGGATACTTCTCCATTAGATGAGAATTGTTCATGCTATACCTGTCGTCACTACTCAAAGGCATATTTACATCACTTAGATAAATGTCATGAGCTTTTGGGAGCTCAATTAAATACTATTCACAATCTGCACTTCTATGAGCATTTTATGGCTGATATAAGAAAAGCTATTGAAGATGATCGCTTAGAGCAGTTTGCTGAGGAGTTTTATAAAGTTTACGGATATCCAGAGCTTGTATAAATGACAATTTTGCTCATAAATATATTTGTGCACAAACTGTGATATACTTTCGTGATGTCTGTTTAAAAGCTAATGAAGATTAATCATCAGAAATATTTAATAGTTAGCCTTTAACAACCAATTTTTGTGAATGCAGAGATTTGTTTTGAAGATAATGTCATCAAAAATCTGCTTAAATTTCAGAGAAATATCTCTAAATATTTTTTATTTAACTACAGGAAAAAAATATGAGCATTATTCCAACCGCATTTGCAGCAGATGCAGCTGCAAATCCAGCTCAGCAGGGCGATTTTAGTATGATCATCGTGCTGACGATCTGTATGATCGCTGTTTACTTCTTCTTTATGCGTCCAAACAACAAGAAGCGTAAAGAGATGCAGAAGTTATTAGATAACTTAGCAGTAGGCGATGAGGTTTTAACTAACGGCGGTATCGCTGGCCGAATTGTTAAGTTACCAGATAACAAGGAATATGTTTTAGTTTCTGTATCTAGTGGCGTTGTAATGCAGATTAAGCGCAACTACGTTGTAGCAGTTCTTCCAAAGGGAACTTTAGAGGCTGTTGCAGTAGATAAGTCTGTAAGTACTCCTAAAAATTCAAAATAATTTTTAATCCATGTCTGAAGCTACCTTAAAAGGTAGCTTTGTGTTTTTTTACTTTGAGGGTAGCTAACAGTGTTAAACAAATTCCCTTTGTGGAAAAACATAATGGTATTTTTAATTATTGCCATTGGTTTTTTCTATTCCCTCCCAAATCTATACGGTGAAGATCCTGCTCTGCAGATTTCAGGAAGTCACGGCACCGAACTCGATCAGAAAACAGTTGATTCAATTAAGGCAACTTTAGATGCTAAAAACCTTGAAGGTAACTACGAGTTTGAAAACAGCCAGCTTCTAATCCGTTTTAATAATACCGATTCACAGTTAACTGCAAGAGAACTTGTAACTAAGCAGTTAGGTGAGAATTATGTGGTTGCTCTAAACCTAGCTCCTGCAACTCCAGCATGGATGAGAGCGATTGGTATGCATCCACTAAAGCTAGGTCTTGATCTTCGTGGTGGTGTTCACTTCTTAATGGAAGTTGACATGGAAGAAGCTATGAAGAAGATGAGGACACAGCTTACTAACGACTTTAGAACTGAACTTCGTAATCGTGGCATTCGTTTAACCGGCGTAAAAGCTGAAAACGACTATGTATTAGTTGAGTTCAAAGATGAGGAAACTCGTGATAATGCTAAGAAAGTTCTTGAGTCAAATCACAAAGACTTTACTGTTGTAGCTCAGGATATTGGTGATAAGTACTTTGTAAGAGCAACTATGACTCCTGCAAAACTGTCTGAAGTTCGTACTAATGCTGTTGATCAGAACATCAATATTATCCGTAACCGTGTTAACGAGTTAGGTGTAGCTGAACCTTTGGTTCAAAGACAGGGTGCTGACAGATTAGTAGTAGAGCTACCAGGTGTTCAAGATACAGCAAGAGCAAAAGAAATCTTAGGTGCAACTGCAACTTTGGAATTCAGACTTGTTGATTCAAATGCTGATGTTCAGGCAGCAGCTGCAGGTCACGTACCAGCGGGTACTGAGGTTATCAACGATGCTAAGGGCTATCCTGTAGTAGTTCAAAAGCAGGTTGTTTTAACTGGTGATCATATCGTTGATGCAAGCTCAAGCGCTGATGAAAACGGTCGCCCTCAGGTTAATATTAGCCTTGATTCTCGTGGCGGTACCATTATGTCTAATTTCACCAAAGACAATATTGGTAAACCAATGGGTACCAACTTCATTGAGTATGTAGTTGTTCCATCAACCGATCCTAATGCTCCAAAACCAGGTGAGCCTAACTACAAACCTAAGTTCAAGAAGATTGAAAGAATGATTAACGTGGCAACTATTCAGTCACGTCTAGGTTCAAACTTCAGAATCACTGGTTTGGATTCACCTAAAGAAGCTCATAACTTAGCTTTATTATTAAGAGCAGGTGCTCTGATTGCACCTATTCAGATTGTTGAAGAAAGAACCATTGGTCCTTCATTAGGTCAGCAGAACATTGAAAACGGCTTGAAGGCTATGCTTTATGGTGTTGCTTTCTTGTTCATCTTCATGATTATCTACTATAAAGCATTCGGTTTTATTGCAAACTTAGCTCTTCTATTTAACTTAGTCCTTCTAGTAGGCGTGATGTCTTTAATCCCTGGTGCGACTATGACCTTGCCTGGTATTGCAGGTATCGTGTTAACCCTGGGTATGGCAGTTGATGCTAACGTGTTGATTTATGAACGTATCCGTGAGGAAATCAGACATGGCAGACCAATTCAGCAGGCTATCAATGAGGGTTATGCAAGAGCATTCGTAACAATTGCCGATTCTAACATTACTTCATTCATTACTGCTTTAATCCTATTCATGGTAGGTACAGGTGCTGTTAAGGGCTTCGCTTTAGTATTGATGATTGGTCTTGCAAGCTCTATGTTTACTGCTGTTACAGCATGTCGTGCAGTAGTTAATATCATCTACGGCGGACGTAATGTTAAGAAGCTGTACATTTAGGAGACAAGTTCATGTTACAGTTTATTAAAGACGGTACAGTTATTCCGTTTATGAAGATCAAAGGTACTGTAGAGTTAATCTGCATTGCCTTGGTAATCGGAAGCATTGTCGCTATGTGTACTAAAGGTTTGAACTGGGGCCTTGATTTTACCGGCGGTATTGTAGTTGAGACTGAATACACCGACGGTGTTGATCTTAGTCAGGTAAAAGATGCCTATGCTAAAGAAGGTATCGTTGGTACTACACAGCACTTTGGTTCTCAAAAAGATGTGATGGTTAGAGTTGCTCCTAAAGAGGGCTTAGACCAGCAGACTGTTACTAATAAGGTAATGGTTGCATCAAGAACAATTGATAAGGACGTTAAATTAAGCCGTTCAGAGTACGTGGGTCCTGCTGTAGGTGAGGAACTTGTTGAAAGCGGTATCTTAGCTATTGTTGTATCTTTAATTGCAATTCTAGCTTACGTTGCATTCCGTTTCGAGTGGCGTATGGCAACTGGTGCGGTTATTTCTCTAGCATACGATGTTATCGTAGTTTTAGGCGTGTTCTCTGTAATGCAGATTGAATATGACTTAACTGTATTAGCTGCGGTTTTAACCGTTGTAGGTTACTCACTAAACGATAAGATCGTTGTATTCGATCGTATCCGTGAAAATGCAGTTAACTTACCTCGTAATACCTCTATGTATGATGTGTTCAATATTTCTATTACAGAAACATTATCAAGAACCATCATCACCTCAGGCACGACCCTTATCACCGTAGTGTCTTTAATGATATTTGGTGGTGAAATGATTTATGGTTTCGCCTTAGCATTGTTTGTTGGTATTGTATTTGGTACTATTTCATCAATCTACGTGGCTTCAACTTGGGCTTTAATCTTAGGAATTAAGAGAGAAAATTTAGTTCCAGTAAAGGTCGAGAAGAAAGAGTCAGATGGTTATGAAACCATGGACTGATACTGAAAATAAGATAAATAATGTTTAGATTTTTAAAGACCCATTCCCTAGCAACAGGTATGGGTCTTGTTGCCTTAATGGCCTTAACAGGTTGCCAAAACTTTACTTCATCATCTAAATTAGATCTTGAAGGGGCGATTACTGTTCCATCAGAATATGTCTATACAGCTTCCATTTCTGAAAAAAGCTCAACAAGAGAACAAAACATTCTGACAAATCTTTTGATGATCTTAGAGTCAGATGCAAAGTCAGCTGAGGATAAGGCTGAATTGTTCTATGAGGTAGGCTCTCTTTATGACGATTTAGGTCTTGAGGCTATGGCAAGATTCATGCTCATGAATTCTATTGTCAATAAGCCTGGCTTTGCTCGTCCATATGAGCTTTTGGGTATCTACTTCTTTAAAGAAGGCAGAATTGCTGAAGCTTGCGATGCTTTTGATTCAGCAATTGAGTTAGATAAACAGAAAACTAGCACTTATCCATATTTAAATCGAGCCTTCGTCATGTACTATACACGTCATTACAAAATGGCTGTAGATGATATGAAAGTCTTCTTTAATTCAGATCCTACCGATCCTTACAGAATGCTATCTATGTATTTTGTTGAAGAGAAAGTTATAGGTCAAAAAAATGCTTTAAAAAATCTTGAGCAAAACTATATCAAAGGGCAGACTGCAAAAAGAAAAGATTCCTGGGGAGATGCCTTAGTTCTTTATTATTTAGACAAGATGTCTCAAAAAGAACTGTTTAAAGATATGCTTTTAGTTAAAGATGACGAGGATCTTTTCCAAGAGCATCTTTGTGAAGCTTATTATTATGTAGGTAAAAAAGCTTTAGAAAAAGGAAACGATAAGCTAGCTTATGATTACTTTAAGTTATGCAGATCTACCCGTAAGTATGGTTTCTTAGAGTACAGAAATGCCTATATTGAAATGCAGGCACTTGAAAGAAAGTACAATCTTTTAAAAGTGGCTCCATTAGAAGACAATGATAATGAGTAAGAGGTAAGCAATGTCCGAGATAGATGATAAAATTTCAGAATGTCCCGTATGCCGAGCAGCATCAAATGCTGCAGATAAGGCAACAGATGTTGCAATTGATCTTGATGAGGCGCAAAAAGAAGCCATCAAGTCTCAAATGATTGCATCAGATGATGCTTTTGTTATGAGCGAGTTCTTTAAAGCTCTATCTGATCCTACAAGATTAAATATGGTTCATGCCATGCTCTTACATAAATGGCTGTGTGTAAGTGATATTGCATCTCTTGTAGGCTTGAGTAAATCAGCAGTATCTCATCAATTAGCTTATATGAGAATTAACAAATTAGTAAGAGTAAAAAGAGAGGGGAGAAAAGTCTTCTATGCTCTAAATGACTCTCATGTTGAATCTGTTTTTGCTTTAGCTTTATCTCATATTAAAGAATAATAGTGTGTTGATTTATAACACATTATTATAACTGTTCACATTATTACATTTGATTTATTAAAACAGTTATTTCATTAAAATCACAATCAAAAATCATTATGACAAAACCAGTTTATTTTGATTATGCAGCTGCAACTCCAACTGATAAAAGAGTTATCGACACTATGGTGTCATGCATGTCTATTGATGGTCACTTTGCTAATCCTCATGCAAAGGATCATGTCTACGGTTGGGAAGCTGCTGAATCTGTGGAGAACGCAAGAGAGCAGGTAGCTTCTTTAATTGGAGCTTCTCCTCTTGAGATCACTTTTACCTCAGGAGCTACAGAGAGTAACAATCTAGCTATCTTTGGCGCAGCTAAAGGTTTAGCTAAAAAAGGCGACACAAGACGTCACATCATTACCTCTAAAATTGAGCACAAAGCAATTTTAGAAGCATGTGAGATTTTAGAAGAGGATGGTTATAAAGTAACCTATTTAACTCCAACTAAAGAAGGAATCATTACTTCAGAAATGGTTGAAGATGCAATTGATGAAGATACCTTCTTAGTATCAATTGCTCAGGCAAACTCTGTTTTAGGAGCAATAAGTGATGTGCATGCAATCGCGTCAGTATGTAAAAAGCATCAAGTCTTTTTCCATACTGATACAGCTCAGAGTATCGGTTACCTGAAGATGGACTATGACCACAGCAACATTGATATGGTCTCATTAACCGCAGAAAAAGTTTGTGGTCCTAAAGGTGTAGGTGCTCTCTATGTAAGAAGATCTTCAAATGTGCCATTATTTGCTCAAATTTATGGTGGCGGACAGGAAAAAGGCTTAAGAGGAGGTACAGTACCAACTCATGAGGTCGCTGGTTTAGGTAAAGCTTTTGAGATCTTAAAGAGTGAAGCTAAAACCGATAAGGCTCGTTTTGAAAAATTAAGACAAAGAATTTTGGATGGTATCAAAGATGTACCTGGCTTAATTGTAAACGGCTCTAAAGAGCATAATTTGCCAAATATCCTTTCTATCAGTTTTGATGGTGTAGATGGTCATATGCTCTTACCTACTTTATCTAATATTGCAGCATCTACAGGATCTGCTTGCTCTTCAAGTGATTTAAAACCTTCATATATCTTAAAAGCTATTGGTCTTAGTGATGATGAGGCTCGTGCTTCATTAAGACTGTCTTTTGGTAGATTCACCAAAGATGAAGATATCGATATTTTAATCAACGAAATTACTACAAAAGTTCCAAAGCTTGTGGGAGCAGGTTCAATGTGGAATGTGAGGTAAACATGTTTAAGCTTTTTTCTAGTAATACAAAAAACGCAAGTGCTAATGAAGAATTAGTAGCGGTTACCTTAAAGGAAGGCACAGCTAAAGCTCCTTTTTCAAAAGATAGTGCCTTTGCTCCAAATGCAAATGGTGGCTATGACGTTTTTGTAAATACAAATGATTTTAAATGGTATCAAGTTGCAGCTAAGACCATTGCATCTTTAAAGCTGTATAACTTTGAATTTAAGTCAGATGTAGCTCTTTCAGAGCTAGATCTTTACTGGTTTTTAACTGCTTTATATGACGGTAAACATGATTACACTGTGTCTTGTGATTATGCTCAGAATGTCTTAGATAAAGTTGCAATGACTGTTAACACTGTAAGTGTGTTTAGAAAGATTGCTGACAGTGATTCAAAGATCTCAACCCCAGAAAAAGTTATCAATGTCTTATTTGATTTAGTAAAAGAAGCTGCAGACGCACAAGGTGACAGCGCTTCATTAAAGCTGATTAAGCGTGGTGATCTTGAGTTTGAAAAATATGCAGGTCTAAATGCTGTAGGCTTTGCTTCAGATGAAGATCCTTGCATGGGTATCATCGACTATGTACCAAAGTGCTGTCAAAAAGACTCACCTGTACAAGTAGCCCTTGTTGGTAAAGGAATTACCTTTGATACTGGTGGTTATTCTCTAAAGCCTGATAAGTATATGGAAACTATGCGTACAGATAAGACTGCTGTAGTTTATCTGTGTGGCGCGGTAACACTAGCTGCAAAGCTTGGTATTAAAAAGCATGTAAGACTGTACCTGTGCTGTTCTGAGAACATGGTATCAGGTCGAGGTATGTTGCCTGGTGATATCGTAACCTATCCAAACGGTATTAGCGTTGAAATTAACAATACAGATGCTGAGGGTAGATTGGTTTTAGCAGACGGTCTTTTACAGGCAGGAGAGGATAAGGCTCAATATGTTCTTGATATGGCAACTCTAACAGGAGCTGCTAAGATTGCTGTAGGTCGTGATATGTTCTCTGTTTTAACTAAAGAAAAAGAGTTAGATAAGAGCTTGGTATCAGCATTTGAGAAGACCGGTGAAATGTACTGGCAGTTGCCTTTAGCTCAATATCATAGACGCTTCTTATCCTCAAGAAGAGCTACAGTTACAAATTCAGGCCATGGTGAAGGAGCTCCTGGCTCATCTGTTGCCGCCTCATTCTTAGAACAGTTTGTCGATAAAAACACACCATGGGTTCATATCGATCTCTCATCTGCTTACTTACCAGATGGATCTCCATTCTTAGCTGCAGGTCCTACTGGCAGCACTATTCTAGGTTTAGCTACCTGGCTTTGTGAGTAATTTTTGTTAGAGGCTCTGCTCCGGCAGATCCTCTTTTAAAGAAATTTTAAACTCATCATTCCTAAGCCTTTATTTAAAAGCCAGCTTAGGAAAACCATCCTTTGTTTTTGATTTTCGCTTCATACGTTTTTTTCTTCTATATTGCATATAATTGAGAAAGTAAAAGGCTTTTATAAGGAGCGTAATATGTATCAGAATATCGTCATTCTTACAGGTGCTGGTATTTCAGCAGAGTCAGGCATTCCTGTCTTTAGATCAGAAACAGGTTTATGGGAACAGGAAAGAGTTGAAGATGTGGCAACCTATGACGGATTTTTAAGAGATAAAACTAAAGTTCACGAGTTTTATAACAAGATGCGTCGCTCTTTGTTAGATAAAAAGCCAAATCCAGCTCATTTAGCTTTAGCAAGACTAGAAAAAGAGTATTCAAAAAAGTATGGCGCAAATGTAAATCTAGTGACACAGAATATTGATGATCTGCATGAAAAGGCAGGTTCAGAAAAGATCATCCATATGCACGGCAGGTTAAAGAGTATTCTCTGTGAGCACTGCAATAAGCGATATCCTTTTAATGATGACTCAAGTATAGAGTCAGAATGCAAGTTCTGTCACCATAAGTCACTACGTCCTGATATTGTTTGGTTCGGTGAAATGCCTTATCAGATGGATGAAATTGAAACTCTGCTTTCAAAATGTGATTTGTTCTTATCTATAGGTACATCAGGAGTAGTCTATCCAGCTGCAGGATTCTGTCAGGTTGCAAGAGCCTCTGGTGCTGCTTGCATCGAATTTAATCTGTCACAATCAGCAGTAGGCTCTCAATTTAATTGTGGAATTTACGGAAAAGCATCAAAAACTTTGCCTGAGTTTGTGTCTGCACTAATTGATACTGGAAATTTACCTAATAACGTCAAATTTTAGCATGCAAGAGCACTGAATAGTGTTTATTCTGATGCTGTGATTGAGCATAGACCCTCTTGTAAATTCTTAACATGATCTCATCCTGCCTTTCTTCAGGCAGGTTGTGAAACTGGGTTAAAACTTCGTTCCAAAGGTTATTCTCATTGCAGCTGTTCTTTTGCGATGAAGCTTTATATTTATAAGGTGATTTAAACATACAGCCATTTCCTCATTTTTATTCTTATATATAGAGTAGTTTTGATTTTGCTACTGTCAAAGAAATGAGAATAAACATCAAAGCTATGTCATAGTTTTAAAATAATTGGCTCTAGGAGAACTCTTTTTACTTGAAAATTGACATTTTTACACTTTTAAAATTTTTCTGAGCCATCATTTTAAATGACATGAAATTTATTACGATGCCAGTCATGGCCACTAAGATATTCAAATTGTAGAAGGTTATCATGTCCAAGACAGTGAATGTAAGTTTTAAACTAGATAGTTCGTTAAAACAGCAGATGAAATCTATATGCAAAGATCAGGGTATATCAATGAGAGCTGCTTTTATAAGCTTTGCGAAGAAAGTTTGTAGTGAAAATAAAATACCATTTGAGTTCTCTTTAGATCCATTTTATTCAAAAGAAAATATGGAAAGACTTAGAAAGTCAATTGCACAAATGGAGTCATCTGGCAGCGACTTTAAAGACAATATCTCTTAAAGCCAAACAAAGCACCTTAAATGGATAATAATTACTACGTCATTTTGCGAAAAATCGTGTCTATACTGATATAATTATGAGATTTGAAAAAAGATAACGAGATATAAAAGAACATGGCAACAGATAAGATTAATTTAATGAACCTCTCACCTGAAGAATTAAAGGAATTCTTTGAGTCTATAGGTGAGAAGTCCTTTAGAGCGCAACAGATCATGCGTTGGATATACCAGTTTGGTGTAACCGACTTTGAGCAGATGACTAATCTTAGAAAAGATCTGCGTGCCAAATTAAAGGAAATGTGCGTAATTACTGCACCTGAGATCGTAACTGAACAAAAAGCATCTGATGGTACCACTAAATGGGCTTTAGATATTGGAGACGGTCAGTTAGTTGAAACAGTGTTAATTCCTGAAGAGGACAGAAACACCTTATGTATTTCAACTCAGGTAGGATGCCCTGTTAAGTGTTCTTTCTGCAGAACCGGTGCACAAGGATTCAATCGTAATCTTACAGTAAATGAGATCATAGGTCAGGTCTTTAGAGCATCAACACGTGTAGGCTTTAGTAACAACCAGGAACAAAAGCCTATTTCTAACGTCGTAATGATGGGTATGGGCGAGCCTTTGCTAAATCTTGCAAATGTAACTAAGACCTGTGAGTTATTACTCTCAGATTATGGCTTTGCTTTATCAAAGAGAAGAGTAACCGTGTCTACATCAGGTGTTGCTCCTGTTTTAAATAAAGTAGCAGGCAAACTTGATGTTGCCTTAGCTTTATCTTTACATGCTCCTAATGACAAATTAAGAGATGAATTAGTACCAATCAATACTAAGTACCCAATAGCAGAAGTTCTAGATGCTGTAAGAAATTACTTAGATAAGTCAAACGCTAACTGTGGCAGAGTAACAATTGAGTACGTGCTACTTGATCATGTAAATGACAGTACAGAGCAAGCTCATGAGCTTGTAAATTTATTAAGAACTATTCCATGTAAAGTTAACCTAATTCCATTTAACGAGCATGAGAATTCAGAATACAAGAAACCTTCTAATAGCAGAATCGACAGATTCTACAAAGTATTGTTTGATGCAGGCTTTACTGTAATTAAACGTACTACAAGAGGCGATGAGATTTCAGCTGCCTGCGGACAGCTAGCAGGTCAGGTAAAGGATAAACTGGCAAAACTAAAAATTCAGGCCAAAGAAATATAAAGACAACAAGGCGAAAACTAAAAATGAGTTCAAAAAGGTTGAGAGCAATTAGAAACAGAGATAGATCCAAAGTACAAGCTCAGATTCAAAAAGAGGCAAGTGAGCCTATGATGGACGATTTAAAAAATGATGTAGCTCAGGACACATCAAAAGTAGAGCCTGAACTTAACATCCAAGAGAATTTAAAAACAGAGTCATCTTCAAGCGAGAATGCTCAAGATACAATTGAAGTAGAGTCAAATGCTGCGTTTAAGAGTGCTCAGGATTTAGAGTCTATTATGTCGGTATCTCCTTTAGAGCAGGCAAAATCAGCTCTAAAAGAAAATCCTTCATCTCCATTGAGCGCACAGGTTGATGCTCCTGTAACTGAGAATGTTTCAGAAAGCATCAAAACTCCTGATTTAGATGCAGCTACTGATAGCTCAAATGTTGATACTCCAATAGATTCAATTCAAAAGGCTCCTGATTTTAGAAGCGAGAAAAAGATCGTAGCTAATGATGTTGATGATCCAGATAAGATCCCTGTAGCACCATCACTTGCTGACAATGAAGTTCCAAATTGTCCAGGTGCAATCTTAATGCACGCAAGAGAAATGTTAGGTTTATCTTTAAGTGAAGTAGCTAGACGCTTAAATCTGAGAATCAATACCGTAAATGATCTCGAGCATGACAGATTGAATCAGCCGACAGCCGTTCCTTTTGCCTCAGTTCATATTGCTAATTATGCAAAGTTAGTAAATATTGATCCTGAAATTGTAGTAAAACTCTACAAAGACAAGGTAATGCAGGCAGTGCAGACCCAAGCCTTGAATGCAAAGGTTTTACAAAAGCAATCAAACTCAGGCATGATTTCAAAGAAGTTCCTGTTTGCAGTCTTAGGTGTAGCTATTGTAGCTGTAATTGCTGTTGGCGTGATTGCTTACGAGATGGGATCATCAACTGCTAAGAGCACTGGTTCTTTAGTAATTGAAGACAATGTTCAGGCTCAGGAAGATACTGACGGCAGTCTAACTTTGGATACAGAAAATTCAAAGTTAAGGACTAATGTTATAGAAGAAACTCCTGCTCCTAGTGTTGATATCAATACTCAGATGGCTCAGGCTCAGGCAAATGCTCTTGATACAAATGAGATCATTAGCTTACAGAACCAGTCAAAGCAGAATGTATCATCTGCAAATACTAATGAGTCATTACAGGTTAAAGGTCAGGCAGCTAAGAAGATGTTAGGCAACACCAATAATGAAGCTACCATCATCGAAGAAGCTCCTCCTGTTCAAGACAATTCTTTAAAGCCTGTAGATTTAGGTTCTCAGAATGCAAAGGGGACAAAGAAACAGTCATCAAATGACAAGCTAGCTTTAAAGACCTTACCTGCTGTTGAAACAGACAGAAAGTCAGTAGTTACAGAAGCTCCAAAGGCTCAGGTAAAAACAGAGCAGAAGACTGAACCTGCTCCTGCTCAGGCAGTCAAACTTTCAGCTAATTTAAGAGATGTATCATCATCTGTAAGATTAGCAGGTAGAATTGATCCATTAGAGAGCCTTAACAGCGTAACTGTTAAAGTACTGTCTGATGTATCTTTAAAAATTACAGGTTCTGGTAAAGTCTTAAAAGAAGGTTCATTTAAGGCAGGTCAGACTATTAAAGTTATGGGTATTCCTCCTTTAAGAGTAAGTGTAGCCGATCCTTCAAAGATTAGAGTTACCTATAGAGGTGCTTCAGTATCAGTTCCTCGTTCTTCACAGGTAACCTTTACTCTACCTCAGCGTTAAGGTAAGAACTCATGGAATGGAAAGCTAATGAGATTGTAAGACGTAAAAGTCGTCAGATTAAGGTAGGCTCTGTCTTAGTTGGAGGCGGAGCTCCTATTTCTGTGCAGTCTATGACTTCAACTGATACCATGGATGTAGCTGCAACAGTAGCTCAGATTAAGGCTTTAGAAAGTGCTGGCGCTGATATCGTAAGAGTAACTGTACCTACCTTAAAAGCTGTTGATGCATTTGAACAGATCGTAAAGAGCGTTGATGTTCCTATTGTCTCTGATATTCACTTTGACTATAGAATCGCAATTGAATGTGCTAAAAAAGGTGCTGCAGCTTTAAGAATTAACCCTGGCAACATCGGTTCTCATGAAAAAATTGAGGCGGTCTGTCAGGCTGCTAAAGACTATGGCTTACCTATTAGAGTAGGTGTAAACGCAGGCTCTTTAGATAAAGATTTAATCGAAAAGTATGGCGCTCCATGTCCTGACGCCATGGTAGAGGCTGCCCTAAGAGCTGCTACCACTTTAGATGATCACAACTTTGAAGACTACGCTTTCTCTGTAAAAGCATCTGAATTAAACCTTTGTGTTAGTGCCTATGAGCAGTTAGCTAAAAAGACTGATGCTCCATTACATTTGGGTATTACAGAAGCCGGTGGTCTTACAGGTGGTACTGTATTATCATCTATAGGTATTTCTTGGTTATTAAAACAGGGCATTGGTGATACTTTAAGAGTGTCATTAGCAGCAGATCCTGTCGAAGAGATTAAAGTTGGCTGGGCAATTTTAAAGAGTATGCACCTGCGTACTCGTGGTGTGGAAATTGTCGCATGTCCTACCTGTGGTCGTAGAGGTATTGATGTAGTTGCAACTGTAGCCGAGTTAGAAAAGCGTTTGAGCGACATTAAAGAAACTCTGAAAATTGCAGTTATGGGCTGTGTGGTTAATGGTCCAGGTGAAGCTTTGCATGCTGATATTGCAGTATGCGGTGCAGCTAACGATCGCTGCCTTGTATATGAAGACGGTCAGATGATGGGCAAGATCCCTTGCTCAGAAGCAGTAGATTTAATAGAAAAGCGTGTGAGAACGCGCCTTGATAAATAAAGGAAAAGATAATTTTATGGCACTTATGGTTCAAGCTATCAGAGGTATGAACGATCTTCTACCTGAAGATACCTCTGTATGGCAACAGGTTGAAAAAGTTTTACGTGAAACTGTATCTTCATATGGCTATAGTGAAGTTCGTATGCCAATTGTTGAAAAGACCAAACTTTTCTGCAGAGCAATTGGTGAGGTAACTGATGTTGTAGAAAAAGAGATGTACTCTTTTGAAGACAGATCAGGTGATCATTTATCATTACGTCCTGAGGGTACAGCAGGATGTGTAAGAGCCTGCATTGAACATAACTTAGTTTACAATCAGGAACAGCGCCTGTGGTACATGGGACCTATGTTCCGTCACGAAAGACCTCAAAAGGGCAGATACCGTCAGTTCCACCAGATGGGAGTGGAGGTATTTGGTTTAGATGGTCCAGACATTGATGCAGAGTTAATTGCTTTGACCTATTCAATTTGGAAGAAGCTCGGCATTGAGAATGAATTAGAGTTACAGCTAAATTCTTTAGGTTCAGCTGAAGAAAGAGCCACATACAGAGAAGCATTAGTAAAATTCTTAGAAGCTCACTTCGATGAACTTGATGAAGATAGCAAGAGAAGAACTCATACCAATCCTTTACGTGTTTTAGATACCAAAGATGAAAAGGTAATTGAGATCTTAAAGGATGCACCAAAATTATCTGACTATTTTGGTGAAGAAACTAAAGCTCATTTTGACGGACTACGCAAGTTCCTAGATAAATTAGGCATTAAGTACGTGCTCAATGATAGACTAGTACGTGGTCTTGATTACTACAATTTAACCGTATTTGAGTGGGTAACAACTGCCCTAGGCGCTCAGGGAACTGTATGTGGCGGTGGTCGTTACGATGGTCTAGTAGAGCAACTAGGTGGTGCACCAACTAAAGCTGTAGGCTTTGGTTTAGGTTTAGAGAGATTGATCTTACTGTTATTAACTTTAGGTAAGGTAGCTCCAATGCCAAATGTGGATGTTTATGTTGTAGGCTCAGGTGAGGGGGCAGAAATGAGAATGTTAGAAGTATCTAACTTCTTAAGACAGTCTTTGCCTGGAGTTGCTGTGATGAACCACTGTGGTGGCGGAAATTTCAAGAAACAGTTTAAGAAAGCTGATAAATTCTGTGCTAAGGTTGCAGTTATCATTGGCGAGAGTGAGATTGCTAATAATTCTGTTACTATTAAAAACATGACAGATAAAGATGCACAGCAGCAGGAATGTCCTTTAGATAAGGCAGCTGATGCAATTAAGGCAATCTTAGGCTAATAAAAAACTAAGATTTATAAATTACGATTCATACTAAAAAGGAATAGAAGATGGATGTTTTAACAGACGATCATGAGAGAGAGGAAGTCGTCCGTAAATGGTGGCATGAGAACTGGCTTTCATTAACTGTAGGTGTAGTAATTGCAATTGGTGCAATGGTAGGCTACAGACAGTACCAGTCATATCAGAATGATACTTCAGCAAAATATGCTTATGAAATGTCTACTCTGCAGACTAAGCTAGTTTTAAATCCTGCTAATACCACAGCTGATGCTCAGAAGTTCATCAAAGAGCACGAGGATATCTACGGTTCTTTATTAGCTTTAGATTTATCATCAATTGAAGCAAAGCAGGGCAACTATGACAAGGCTTTAGAGAACGCTTTGTTTGCTAAAAAGAACGGTGGCGACTTAGTATCTCCAAATGCAACTTTAGTTGCAGCTCAGATTTTAACTGAGCAGAAGAAATTTGATGAAGCTGTAAAAGAATTAGATTCTGTAAAATCTGAGGCTTATGAGATTGAAAAACAAGAGCTTTTAGGTGATATCTATTTTGCGAAAAAAGATCTTGATAAAGCTCATGATGCTTACAAGAAAGCTTTAGATGTCAGCGAGAGCAAGAAGATTTCAATCAGCCCTCTGTTGCAGATGAAGTTTGATAATCTGATAAAAGATGGTGATGAGCCTGCTTTTAAGAGAGCTCAGAAATTAGAAGAAGTGATTGCATCTTCAGCTTCAGAAATTAAAAAATAAGAGTTAACTGTTAATGCAGTTAAGAAATAGCCGTCGGCAAATAATAAGGTGACATATATGTTGAAAAAGAAGCTGTTGTGCGTGCTTGCTTTATCAGCTCTGGCTTTAGTGAATACAGGCTGTAATTCCAATAAGGATTTGTTCGCTCCTGTTGAATCTCCTGAAGTCAAAAATCAGTTTGAGCCGGAATATGTTTGGTCTCAGTCTACACAGGGTGTAGATAAGTTCTACTCACAGTTAGTTCCATGCATTAGTGGAAAGACACTGTTTATAGCCGGTCGTGAAGGTAAGGTATACGCCTTTAACGTACTCAATGGTGATGAACAGTGGCTGATAGACTTATCTGATGAAGAAGAGAATGATACCAAGCGTTCAGCAAGGCTAAACGGTGGTATGACAGCTTCAGATGCCTTTGTTGCCGTAGGTTCAGAGAACGGTTATCTCTATGTTTTAAATAGAAAAGACGGTTCTATTTACTTTAAATATTATTTAGGCTCGGAGATTGTAACTCGTCCTGCTTTTTCAGCTAGCGGTGACAAGCTCTTTGTCTTAGATGCTGTAGGTAAACTTTCAGCTTTTGATCTTGTAAAGAAGACTCGCTTATGGGTATCGGGAGATTCAGACAATGCACTGCATTTAAGATCTCAAGCTACCCCTGTTGCTATCGGTGATGAGTTAGTAATTTTAGGAACTTCATCAGGTAGAGTTTTAATGATTAGCCAGAATGATGGTTACTTATTAAATCAGGTTATTGTAGGCGAGAATAACGGAAGTTCAGATCTTGATAGAATGTCTGACGTTTCCTCAACTCCACTGTTACTTGGCAATTATATGTATACAACAGCATATAATTCAGGTTTCGTGAAGTATTCTTTAGAAAAGGAAACTGTTGAAGGTAAACTTGCATACCACTCTTCAAAAGATATTGCCTATGATGACAATTTCTTTGTTTTAACTGGTGATAACGGTCATGTATTCTGTGTTCGCCGTTCAGACAATGTTGAGGTTTGGGAAAATCCACAATTGAGCTATCGTAATGTAACCGCTCCTGCTATTTACGGTAACTATGCTGTGGTAGGTGATCTTGAAGGTTATCTGTATTTTATGAATCTTAACAACGGTGTGATTGAGTCTAAGATTCAGATTTCAAGTTCTCCAATTTATGTAGCTCCACTTGTAGCTGGAAACTGCTTAGTTGTTTACTCATCTTCAGGTGCTGTTGATGTTTTATATTACGATCCAATTGATATCGTAATTCCTAAGAAACGTTATACCGATCTTGAGATGGTAACTGGCAATACTGCTGCTTTAATTGCAGCTCAGGCAATGTCTCCAACTGCTGCAGGTTCTGGAGTAACTCAAGAAGATCTTGAAAAACGTCGTGCAGAAGCTCGTAAGATCGTAGCTCAGATTGAGGCTCAACAGCGTGCTGCTGAAGCTCAGTATCGTGAGTACCAGAGACAGAAAGCTGAATACGAGAGAAGAGTTGCTGAGTACGAAAAGAAGAAACGCGAAGCTTTATCAGGTTACGGTTTAATGCCAGATAGTGGTATTAAGTCTGACTCAGATGAAGAATATGTAGAGGACGACTCTGAATAATACTGTTGTGAAACAGCATGATTCGTCCGTTGTGTAAAAAGGGGGAGTTGCCCCCTTTTGACGTTATAGTAAGCCACCCTTACAAGGATGTTTAATGAAAGTAGTTGCTTTAGTAGGTTGCCCTAATGTTGGTAAATCTACATTTTTCAACAGACTTACTAAGACTAGAGATGCTCTAGTTGCAGATTTTCCAGGTTTAACCCGTGATAGAAAGTACGGCCGTGCTTTATATGAAGGTCGTGAGTACGTGCTGATTGATACTGGTGGTATTGCAGAGGATGCCACTAACCAACCTGAAGAAGTCACCTCTCGCATGACCAATCAGGCTTTATTAGCTATTGATGAATGCGATTTAGTCCTGTTCATGTTGGACGCAAGAGCAGGTCTCTTACCTGGTGACTATAAGGTTGCTGATTACATTCGCCGTTCTGGTAAAAAGTGCGCCATTATCGCAAATAAGGTTGATGGTCTTGATCCAGAGACAGCAGGTGCTGAATTCTACGCTTTAGGCTTAGGTGAAGTTTATCCTACAGCTGTAGTTCACGGTCGTGGTGTCGCCAATGTTCTAGAAGATGTAATTGCTCCTTTATTAAGAGAAGAAGGTCCTCTAGATTGCGATTTAACCCCTGAAGAGTTAGAAGAGCGCGAAAGAAAGGCTCATGAAGAAGAATTAGCTCAATGGGAAGAAGGTTATCAGTTCTTAGATAACGTTCCTGTTGATATGATTGGCGGTGGCTTTGACTGGCACGAGCATAAAGAGAAATTCCGCGCCAGAATGAAAGGCGAGGATGTTGACGGTCAGAACGGAGATAACAGCAAGGATACACCATTTTCTGATCTGCCAATCAAGATTGCTATTGTAGGTAAGCCAAACGTAGGTAAGTCTACTTTAACTAACCGTATGTTAGGTGAAGAGCGTGTGATCGTAGCAGACCACCCTGGTACTACCCGTGACTCAATCTATATTCCGCTAGAGCGTGATGACAAGAAATATATTGTTATTGATACAGCAGGTGTGAGAAAGCGCCGTAAGGTATCTGAGGCAATTGAGAAGTTCTCAATTGTTAAGACCTTAAAGGCAATTGAAGATTGTAATGTAGCTTTATTAGTTATCGATGCAAGATCACATGTTACTGATCAGGATCTGTCATTATTAGGCTTTATTTTAGAATCAGGTCGTTCTTTAGTAATTGCTGTAAACAAGTGGGATGGTCTTGATGTCTCTGTAAAAGATGAGATTAAGCTTGAGTTAAATTCACGTTTAGGCTTCGTGGACTTTGCTAGAGTTCATTTCATTTCAGCTTTGCATGGAACAGGTGTAGGTAACTTGTTTGATTCTATTGATGAAGCTTATGTAGGTGCTACAACACGTCACTCTGCTTCTATGCTAAATAGAATTTTAAGAGCTGCAATTGAAGAGCATGAGCCTCCTATTTCAGGTGGACGTAGAATTAAACTTAAATTTGCTCACGCGGGTGGTTATAACCCTCCTAGAATCATTATTCATGGAAACAAGGTATCAAAGGTACCTGATGCATATAAGCGTTACATCATTAACTGTTATCGTAAGGCTTTAAACATCATGGGCTCGCCTGTGATCATTGACTTTAAGGAAGGTGAAAACCCATTTGCCAATGAAAAGCCTGCTCAAAAGCGCCAAACCCAGTCTCAGATGAGAGCAGAAAAGCGTAAGCTTGCTAACGAGAGAATGTGGGCTAGAGCTGATGCTAATCAAGATAAGGAAGAGCGTAAAGCTATTGCTAAGGCAAAGCGTGAAGGAACTGGTTTAGTTTTGGCAAAACGTCCAAGAAAGAAAGCTGATCCTAAAGCTCAAGCAAAGAAAACTAAATAAAACAGAGGGGGCGAAAGCCCCCATTGTAGTAGAGATCTTGCCTTGAACTAGTTGTTCTCAAGTTTTGATTTTTGAGCAATCTTAGGTATTCTTAAGATAATATCTAAAATAATAGCTAAAAAGAGAACAGTTATTCCTAATAAAGTATCGTCATAACTTATATCAAAGAAATCCTCTCCATTGAACTTTGCAAAAGCACAATCTACAATCCACATGATGGTGGCTGAAGAAAACATCACACAGAGTCTATTCAAATCTAAATAACACTTCTTTTGAAGACAAAAACAAATGATAGCAGCTAAAGCTGTAATTAAAAGGCACATTATGCAATTACCTCTTTGTGTGCAAGTTTAGGTACAAGAATATAAGCTACAAACCATACAGCAGTAACAGCAACATCCATAGCAACACCTACTGTTAAGATTTCATTTACCATTACTCTAGTACTTTCAGGATCGCTTGCAGCTGTAAAGAATGGATAGAAAGGCACTATCTCACCATGCCAAACATGCTCAATTAACAATAAAAAAAGAACCTGATAACAGTAGATTGATAAGCTTTTGGATTTTTCCTGAAAAAGCTCTTACTTTTTGATGATTAACCTTAGCTACTACTTTCTTTACACCGTAAGCTACAAGAGCCTCTGCAACACAAGCTGTAAAACAAGCCATAAAAACCTCTCATAAATTCTGAAACTTTAAATAATATAGAGCGAAATTAAAGCTACTTTGAAAACTGCTCCTGTAAGGGGCAAATTGGTTGTAAAATGAACTTAATGGGGCAAATATGAGATGTGATGGTGCAGATCTTAATTTAGCTGTGTATACAAAAGGAGCTAACTACAAGGTTAGCTCTTTTCACACTAAATAACTTTACTATTCATAACGCTTTTCAAAGATCTTTTGAGGATCGTCATATTCAGCTCTTCTTAAGTGGAATTCAGGAGGAAGGACAGGTGCCTTGCAAAGAGGATAATCAATACCAACCTTGCCATCAGGGTAGAACTTACGATGTTCACCAATTACAAAGTCTGGCATGTGTTTAAAGATAGTTTGTGCTTCTTCTAAAAACTCAGAGATAACCTCGAACATCTTAAAACACTGTTCTAGACACTGTTTTTCATCAGAGCTGTTATAAAGCACACGTGAAGCTACAATAAAGTAGGTCTGCAATGAGCCCTGCAGTGAGCTTCCATAGAAGTAAAGCTGAGGCTGTAATTCAATACCACATAAGAACTCTGAGATATCCTGCATCATCAAAATAGTCTCTAAACGAGTCTTAGGGCGAGCCTTTAACTTTTCAATAACCTTATTAACGATTTCTTTGAATACTTCAGGATTAAAGATCTCTTCAAGCTCTTTACGTGTAACTTTTACAGGTGAGGTCTTAACTTCGTTGATGTATTTATGGAAAGCCTCCTTGTCAATGTTCTTGAACTTCTTAAAATCAAGATCATAAGAATGCATAGGAGTGGTGTTTTCAACATAAAGACCATCAGAGCAGTTAATGCAATTTAATTTTCCTCTCTCTTCCTCAAGATTACGAATTACATAACCCATGTTACGAGCTGATAGTGCAAAGAAGTAACCTGTCTCTACCAAGCCACCAAAGTTGCCTTTACCCTGCTGTTTAGTAGTGTAACTGCCTCCTTGATCAGAGCAACCACGCTCGTTATACAAGGTAGTGTACTTTGAGTGCATAGCACTTGAGTTGATCTTTTTACCATTATCAAGACCGAACATATAAATGTTCTTAAAGCCTAAGAATAGAGCTCCAGATACGCCCATGTTGCCTACAAGAGGATTCATCAGCTGTACGAAGCCTACTTTTCTGGTCTCTTTAATGGTTGCTAATGCATACTTATAGAATGGTTCATCAATCTTTCCAAAGATAGCAGTATGCTTAAATAAAGCGGTGGTGTATGGGTGAATTACGTCTCCAGTAAGCAAAATAACATCATCTAAGAAATGCTCATCAGGGATCACGCCTAAAGCTTCCCTAATTTCAGGAGTTCTTTCAGTACATGCATAAAAATCAGGTTTAATACCAGCATGGTACAGAGTATCAATGGCGGTACCGCAGGCTACAACAATTGCTTTATCCTGATTCTTTCTGATAAATGGAATGTCATTATCTAGAGATGGTCCAGAACCAATTACAAACACAGGTAACTTAGCGTATTTCTTATCTAATGTTTGATGCCTTAAAACAAAGTTCTTTTTGTCTAAGAGTGAATGACAGGCATGACTTGCTCCAAATAAGTGATCATCAAAGAACCCCATGGCTGCATGCACAGAATCAAGATCTCGCATTGCTACATCGGCAATTGCTTTAATCTCAGGTGAGGCATAATGCACGATACCTAACCAAGATGATGACAAGAAACGACCATGCTTTGAATAAAAGTTTGACAGATCCTGGGTAAACTGGAATGGTGTCTGTCCTAACATAATGTTGATGGCATATTTGTTCTCAAATAAGAATTTTAATAAGTTCTGCCAGTCAAAAGCATGTAATGAAGCATAGAACACATCAAGATCAGGCTCTACAATGATGAGATTAGCCACTTCTACTCTTTCATAAAGATAAGCTAATGAGTAACCTAAACCTATACCAAAGAACATACAGTTAGGTACTGAGCCAATCTTTAAAGGAGAGAGCGTTCTGTCTCTTTCAATTTCTTCTCCTAAAGTAACTAAAGTATTTAAATATTTAAAATGTAACTGACCGTAAGGATCGGATTCATGTCCGTAGCGGGTTTGCAGAATATTTGATCTTTCAAGAATTTGTACAATCTGCTGTTCACATAATTTAAAAGGATCAGCTGTTTTGTAGAAAAAATCATTGGTATCAGGAAAATAAAGATTTGGAATGCCGTTTGGCATGCAGAAGAATTCAATGGTTCTCTTTGGCTTATAGTGCTCAAAGAACTTGCCAATATCAGGCATGTACTTTTTGAAAGCTTCAATATTTGTCGCAAATCTGTCAATCAGAAAATCGTTCATCTGCTGTTGGAGCTTTGCAAGATCTTGGATCTTTTCAAGATCATTAATATCAATATTGTCAAAATTTTTGGCAAGCTCTTCTAAAGACAGATCGTCATCCAAAAGAGAATTCTTTTTCTGATCTTCCATATCTCATCCTGATTATTGTTATAGGCTACCTACTTTTATAGGCTTACTATTTTAGGTTTTCTGCAAACTTCTTAAATGAAACGTACTTATTACTGATGTTGTGTCGTGCTTTTACTTTACGGTATTCATCGCCAACCTTAGCTCTTTCAACAGCAAGTTCTTTTATCTGAGACTTAATGTGTTCAGCATAAGCACTAGCAAACTCTTTAGCGGTCTCTAATTCTTCAGAACTTAGAGTAGGCTTAATCTTTTCAAGCTCCTGTAAAAGCTTTTGAGTATAGCTAAGATAATCAGCAGAAAAACCTAAATCGTCTTTTTTTAGTTCGTTACAAAGCGAATTCTCAGCTTCTGTAATTCGCCTTATGATTTCTTGTAAAGTCATGTATTGCCTTTATACGCTACCTTTAGCCATATTATCAGCATGGTTTAGA
Source organism: Succinatimonas sp. CAG:777 (assembly GCA_000431835.1). Classification (GTDB taxonomy): domain Bacteria; phylum Pseudomonadota; class Gammaproteobacteria; order Enterobacterales; family Succinivibrionaceae; genus Succinivibrio. The sequence goes on along the minus strand of HF987937.1, from coordinate 10,091 downwards.
TCAACATTTAACTGCTCTTGAGTTCTTTTAGAAGCAGCTTCCTGTTGAGCTGTAACTGGAATAGAATCCCATGCTTTTTTTATAGGCATTAAAGCTCTAATTGCATTATCAATAGGCTGAGTCATTAGATTTAATGAAGCTTCAGCGACCTGATCAATCATGTATGAGTATATGTCATAAAGCCCTTGTGCAATAGTCTTGCTTTGAGAAAAGTCGAGAGTGCTTCTCAAATTTTCCAAAATAGCAGTAGCAGTAGATAGTTTTTTAGCTTTTAAAGCCAAGTCTCCACGCTCAATTGCTCCTTTTGCCTGAGCTAGGCGCTCAAAGAGTCCCTGATAGAGCAACTTAGTTACATAATAAGGATCAGCAACTGAAATTTCTGCGTTGACGGTGGTCTTCTGATAGGCTCTTAAGTTACGGCCGTACATAGATCTCTCCTTGCATAAAATAATTAAAGATGGCAGTTATTTGCCACGTAAACATACTTTTTTAGTATTTATGCAAGAAAAATGCCTAAAATTTTAAAGAATAATTTGAAGGATTAAACTGGAGAAACTTTGAATTTTGCATTTCAATTTTCTGAAATGCAAAACTTTATAGAGATAGAGTCGGTTGCTGACGCTATTAGAAGGTTTTTACTTACTAAAACTATGATGAAGATTTTTCCTGAATAAAGAAAACTTCCTGACGAGCCTGACGACGAGCTCTAGCATCTTTGATAAACATTTGGCGCTGACGAGAACGTCTTGCAGCTGTGTTGTTATGAAGTAAACGACTTGATTTTTTCATTTTGAACCTCCGCCGGCTCCTATTATACCTAACATAAAGAGTCCTCTACATCATTTATCTCAAATTTTATCTGTAAGTGAGGAAAAGTGAGTCTAATTAAGGACGTAAAATCCGTATGCCATAGCCTATTTTTTACTTTTTGCTCAGAAATGATTAAAAGTTAGCTAATTGACATAAGCTCGCTTGCAATGTGATAAAATACAGCCACATTTTTTTAGAGCTGTTTAATTTAAGGTTGATTATGAACTTTAAGTAAAACAGTCAAACTAGAAAAAAGTCATTTCACTATATCAGTTAGTTAAACAGGAACATTTCTGATGGATATCATTTTAGGTTCTCCTGCCGTTTCAACCTTTAGAATTGAAAAGATTATCAATGCATTAGGTAAAGAAGGCATCAAGGTAAGTTCAATTAGTACTCATTTTGTTCATCTTGTTGATACCAAAGAGGCTTTAACCGATAAGGAAAAGACCGTTTTAAACAAGATCCTAAGCTATGGTCCATCTAAGGACGAAACCGAGAATAAAGGTGAGCTATTCTTTGTAATTCCTCGTGTAGGTACCATTTCTCCTTGGGCATCTAAGGCTACTGATATTGCTCACAACTGCGGTCTTAATAAGATCTTAAGAATTGAGCGTGGTATTGCTTACTACATCGTAAAAGAGAATGGTACATTCTCTGATGATGAGAAGAAGATAGTAAGTTCTTTAATTCACGACCGCATGATGGAGAACGTTCTGTTCTCTTTAGAAGAAGGTTCAAAGCTATTTGAAAAGCAGACTCCAAAGCCATTTAAGACAGTTGCTTTAACCACAGGTGGTATGGATGCACTGCGCAAGGCTAACGTTGAGTTAGGTTTAGCTTTATCAGAGCCTGAAATGGAATACTTAATGGACAGCTTCAAGGTAATCGGCCGTGATCCCACCGATATCGAACTGTACATGTTCGCCCAGATGAACTCAGAGCACTGCCGTCATAAGGTCTTCGGTGCTGAGTGGAAGATTGACGGTAAGTTACAAGACAAATCATTATTCGGCATGATCAAAAACACCTTTGAGACCAACGGTGACTATGTATTATCTGCATATAAAGATAATGCTGCTGTTATGGAAGGTTCAAAGGCAGGTCGTTTCTTCCCAAATCCTAATCACGAGTGGGCATACCACGAAGAGGATATGCCTATCTTAATGAAGGTAGAAACCCATAACCATCCTACAGCTATTTCTCCATTCCCAGGTGCTGCAACAGGTTCTGGTGGTGAAATTCGTGATGAAGGCGCAACCGGTATAGGTTCTAAGCCAAAGGCTGGTATCAGCGGCTTTAGCGTATCAAACTTACGTATTCCTGGAGACGTTCAGCCATGGGAGCATGATTTTGGTAAGCCTGGTCGTTTAGCTTCAGCTCTACAGATCATGATCGATGGTCCATTAGGTGCTGCAAGTTTCAACAATGAGTTTGGTCGTCCAAACCTGTGCGGTTACTTTAGAACTTACGAAGAAGAAGTTACAAGCTTCAATGGTAAAGAAGTTCGTGGTTACCACAAGCCAATTATGTTAGCTGGTGGTTGGGGTAACATACGCCGTGAGCACATCATTAAAGATCATATCGATCCAGGTGCTAAGTTGATCGTTTTAGGCGGTCCTGCTATGAACATTGGTTTAGGTGGTGGTGCAGCCTCATCAATGAACTCAGGTGCTTCATCAGAAGACTTAGATTTCGCTTCAGTTCAGCGTGGTAACCCTGAAATGCAGCGTCGTTGTCAGGAAGTTATCGATGCTTGCTGGGAATTAGGTGAAGATAACCCAATTATGTTCATCCACGATGTTGGCGCCGGTGGATTATCAAATGCAATGCCAGAGTTAGTAGCTGACGGTGGCGTAGGTGGTAAGTTTGACTTACGTAAGATCCCTAATGACGAGCCTGGTATGTCACCATTACAGATTTGGTGTAACGAGTCTCAGGAGCGTTATGTATTAGCAGTATCTGCTGAGAAGTTTGATATCTTTGAAGGTTTCTGTAAGCGTGAGCGCGCTCAGTATGCTGTAATCGGTGAAGCTACAAAAGAG
>HF987937.1:0-7191 GCA_000431835.1 Succinatimonas sp. CAG:777 | reverse complement strand
TGTAGTTTTAGAGGATCCATACTTTGGTAACAAGCCAATTGATTTACCTTTAGATGTTCTCTTAGGTAAACCTCCTCGTATGCACAAGGATGTAAAGACTGCACAGCAGCACTCACCTGAGTTAAATCTTGAAGGAGTAACTCCTCGTCAGGCAGCAGATCGTGTATTACGTCTGCCTACAGTTGCTGAAAAGACTTTCTTAATTACCATTGGTGACAGATCAGTTACAGGTTTAGTAGCTCGTGATCAGATGGTAGGTCCTTGGCAGGTTCCTGTAGCAGATGTTGCAGTAACTGCAGCTTCATATGATACCTATCATGGTGAGGCTGGTGCCGTTGGTGAAAGAACACCTGTTGCTTTATTAAATCATGCTGCATCTGCTCGTTTAGCTGTTGCTGAAGCTGTAACTAACATTGCTGCAGCTGATATTGGCGAGCTAAAGAGAGTTAAGTTATCAGCTAACTGGATGGCTCCAAATGGTCATCCAGGTGAGGATGCTGGCTTATATGAAGCAGTTAAGACCGTTGGTATGGATATCTGCCCAGAGTTAGGTATCACTGTACCTGTTGGTAAAGACTCAATGTCTATGAAGACAACCTGGCAGGAGAACGGACAGAACAAGACCGTAACTGCTCCAATGTCTTTAATCATCTCAGCATTTGCTAGAGTTGAGGATATTCGTAAGACCCTAACTCCTCAGTTACGTACTGACAAGGGTGAGACCACTCTTATCTATGTAACCTTAGGTGAGAGACAGAACCGTTTAGGTGGTTCAGCTCTAGCTCAGGTGTATCGCCAGTTAGGTTCTAAGTGTCCTGATCTTGACCACCCAGTACGTTTAAAGGGCTTATTTGATTCAATTCAGTTCTTAAATCGTAAGGGCAAGCTATTAGCTTACCATGACATTTCTGATGGTGGTTTATTCACCACAATCTGTGAAATGGCTTTTGCAGGTCACACTGGTGTTAATGTTCGCATTGATAACTTAGGTGAAGATGACTTAGCTGTTCTCTTCTCAGAAGAAGTTGGTGCTGTTCTACAGGTTAAGGTTGAAGATGCTGAAACTGTAATGAACATCTTATCAGGCCACGGCTTAGCAAACTGCATCTTTGAGATAGGTTCACTGCGAGATGATGATCGTATCGTCTTCAATCGTGATGGTAGTGAAATTATCAACGAGCCTCGTCAGTACTTCCGTAAGATTTGGGCTGAGACCACTTATCAGATGCAGTCACTTCGTGATAATCCTCTGTGTGCTCGTCAAGAGTATGAAGCTAAGGATGAGTCAAATGATAGAGGTCTGTTTGCAGAGCTTTCATTTGATCTTAACGAGGATGTTGCAGCTCCTTACATCAGCAAGGGCGTTGCACCTAAGGTTGCAATTTTACGTGAGCAGGGTGTTAACTCACAGGGCGAAATGGCAGCAGCCTTCAACCGAGCAGGCTTTAACTGCGTAGATGTTCATATGTCAGATGTTTTAACTGGTAAAGTTAAATTAGATGACTTCAAGGGCTTTGCAGCTTGCGGTGGTTTCTCATACGGTGACGTTTTAGGTGCCGGTGAAGGTTGGGCAAAATCAATTCTGTTCAACTCAGTTGCAGCAGATGAGTTCTCTAAGTTCTTCAACAGAAAAGACACCTTCGCTTTAGGCGTATGTAACGGCTGTCAGATGATGTCTACTCTATCATCTTTAATTCCTGGTGCTGAGAACTGGCCTCGTTTTGTAACTAACTTATCAGAGCGTTTTGAGGCTCGTTTTGTTGAAGTTGAAATCCAAAAGAGCCCTTCAGTACTGTTCGCTGGTATGGAAGGTTCAAGACTTCCTATCGTAGTATCACACGGTGAAGGTCGCGCTGAGTTCAAGAATAAGGCTCATCTAGAAGCTTTAGAAAAGTCAGGTCAAATTGCAGTTCGCTATATTGACCACTCAGGTAAGGTAACAGAACAGTACCCAATGAACCCTAACGGTTCACCAAATGGCATTACCTCTGTAACCAATTCAGATGGACGTTTCACTATCTTAATGCCTCATCCAGAGCGTGTAATGCGTACTGTATCTAACTCATACCACCCAGACGAGTGGGGTGAGGATAGCCCATGGGTAAGACTATTTAGAAATGCTCGTGTATTTGTAGGCTAATTCCTACTTTTATATAAGTAAAAGCCTCTGCATTAATCTGTGGAGGCTTTTTTGATCGTGAAAGGCTTATTCAAAAAGTTTATTTGTTGATGTTTATAAAAAGTCTAGCTTATAGCGTTATACTCAATGAGTCTTTAGGAGAAACCTAAGACTTTCATAAAATTTCATACGATAGAATGCAAATTAAGATTTAGGAGTTATTGAAAAGTTATGGAACTGACAAAAGAGCAACTAGAAAGGTACTCTAGACACATTACCTTAAAAGAATTTGGTGTTGAAGGTCAGAAAAAACTACTCGCATCTAAAGTTTTAGTAATTGGAACTGGTGGTTTAGGTTCACCTGTTTTAATGTATCTGGCTGCAGCCGGTATTGGTACTATCGGTATTGTTGATGATGACGTAGTTGACTATTCAAATCTGCAACGTCAGGTTATCCATCAGACTAAAGATGTAGGTGTGTTAAAAACAGAGTCAGCAAAAAACAAAATCAATGCTCTAAATCCTGAGATTAAGGTGAATGTATACAACACCTTTATCACACCTGATAACATTCTAGATATTATCAAAGATTATGATTTTATCTTAGATTGTACTGATAACTTTGAAAGTAAGTTTTTAATTAACGATGCTTGTGTGATTGCAAAAAAGCCATTTTGTCATGCAGCCGTGATACGTTTCCAAGGTCAGGTTATGACTTATGTTCCAGGACGTGGTCCTTGCTATAGATGCGTATTTGGCAAGGTACCAGAAAAAGGCGCGGTAAAGAACAGCAAACAGATTGGTGTCTTTGGTCCTCTGCCAGGTTTAATTGGTAACTTCCAGGTAATTGAGTGTGTTAAGTATCTTTTAGGCATCGGTGAGTTATTAACAGGACGTCTCTTAACTGTTGAAGCTTTGAGCATGAATGTTAAAAACATGAAATTGCCTCCTAGAAACTGTGATTGTCCAGTTTGCTCAGAGCATAGAACCATTTTTAAGCCATCAGATTCATTCTAAACAGTCATAAAACTGTCATGATTTTATTTATATAGAATTTTATTTTTGTAACTATATGAATATACAAATAAAAATCTATATGGCACGATAATTGAATAAGTCATCCTAACTAAAGAAAAGTGGGGTGACTTATGACAGCTTCAGTAAACGAATTAGAACTTTATAAAGAAATCTTTGAAAAAGAGCCTTCAGCAATCATTGTTCTAGATGAAAGAGGAGTAGTTAAAAAGGCAAATGATTCTGCCTTAAAGATGCTAAACGTTGAAGCTTTAGAAGGCCGTAAATGGTATCAGGTAATCGATGAAGTATTCCGTCCTCAAAAAGATGACGGTCAGGAAATCTCAACTGTAGATGGCAAACGTCTACAGGTATCAACCAAACCTTTATCTCACGGTCAGTTAGTTCAAATGACAGATCAGACCGAGACCCGTAAACTTACTGATAAGTTAAATCATATGGAGAGATTATCTTCATTAGGAAAGATGGCTGCATCTTTAGCTCACCAGATCAGAACCCCATTATCTGCTGCTATTTTGTATGCTGCAAACTTAGGCAATCAGAAATTACCTTTAGCCTCACGTAATGTTTTCCAGAAAAAACTGATGTCTCGTCTAGAAGCTCTTGAAGCTCAGGTAAGTGATATTTTAATGTATGCTCGTTCAGGTGAGCAGTCAGTTAAAGTTTTAGATGCTGTAGATATCGTAGAAGGTGTTTTAGGCTCTGTAGTTTCAGTAGTACAAAAGAGTGGTGCAAACTTAAGTTCAGATATTGGTCCACGTCCAATGACAGTTTTAGGCAATGTTACAGCTTTAAACGGTGCAATTAGCAATTTGGTGACAAATGCCATTGAAGCTGGAGCAAAAAACGTTAAGATAGAGCTTGTAGCTGATACTAAGAATGTTATGATCAGCGTTAAAAATGACGGACCTATGATTAAGCCTGAGGTTAGCGCTCATATCTTTGAGCCTTTCTATACTACAAAGAGCAATGGTACTGGTTTAGGCCTTGCTGTAGTAGCTGCTGTAGCTAAGGTACATCAGGGAGATATACGTCTTGTTTCAAATGAGAAGGAAACAGTATTCACTATGATCATTCCAAAATATGAGGGAGTACTTGAACCTTCTGAGAGCTTTAAAGACGAAAAGTCCGTAGCTTAAAGCCAAGTTTTAAGGAATATTATGAGTAACAGTCAAATTCTAATTGTTGATGACGACAGTCAGTTAAGAGAGGCGATTGTAGATACACTGATGCTAACAGGTTATGTATGCCTTGAGGCATCTGGTGGCGAAGAAGCTCTAGATATTCTTTCAAAGAAAAAAGTAGATATGGTCATCTCAGATATCCAGATGGGGGCTATGGATGGTCATACTCTTCTAAACGCAATTCACGAAAAACTCCCAAATATGCCTGTCCTGTTAATGACAGCATATGCCAATATCAATGGTGCTGTAAGAGCAATGCGTGATGGCGCTATTGATTATTTAGCCAAGCCATTTGCACCAGAGGTATTACTAAATCAGGTTTCTCGTTATGTGCCTGTAAGTAAGGTTGTAGGCGGAGAGCCAATTTTTGCTGATCCTTCAACAGCAGAGCTTTTATCTCTTGCTGCAAGAGTAGCAGCAACTGATGCCACTGTTATGATCACAGGCCCATCAGGCTCTGGTAAAGAGGTTTTATCTCGCTATGTTCATGATAAGTCACCTCGCGCCTCAGGTCCATTTGTAGCTATTAACTGTGCTGCAATCCCTGATTCAATGTTAGAGGCTACCTTATTTGGTTATGAAAAAGGAGCTTTCACAGGAGCTGTACAGGCTTGTCCAGGTAAATTTGAACAGGCTCAGGGTGGAACTATCCTTCTAGATGAGATAACCGAGATGGATCTTGGACTACAGGCAAAGCTCTTGCGTGTATTACAGGAAAAAGAAGTGGAAAGACTAGGTTCACGCAAGACTATCTCCCTAGATGTAAGAGTAATTGCAACTTCAAATAGAGATTTAAAACAGGCTGTAGCTGAAAAGAAATTCCGTGAAGATCTTTATTACAGATTAAATGTCTTCCCATTACGTTGGCTGCCACTGTGCAAGAGACCGAAGGATATTATTCCTATTGGTACTTTCTTATTATCAAAACATGCTAAAGACTCAAATATGGCAATTCCTAAATTGTCAGAGAATGCTAAAAAGAAACTTTTATCTTACAGTTGGCCTGGCAACGTACGTGAACTGGATAATGTAATGCAGAGAGCTCTAATTCTTTCTGTAAATGGAGTGGTTGATGAAAACTGCATTGTCTTAGATGAGTCTTCTTTAGAAGATGCTTTGCAGTCTAAATCTTTTGACTCTGAAGGTATAGCAGTACCTGAAATTGCCCCTGAGCAAATCACTGAAGATGAGAGTACTCAGTCTGTTCCAAATTCTGTTTCAAGCAGTGAAGAGCTTGTGCGCAACCAGAAGATCCCTCAGGATCTTGGCGGTGAGTTAAAGCAGCAGGAATATCAGATTATTTTAGATGCTTTAATTGAATGTCGCGGTTCCCGTCAGGAAGTTGCTGCCAAGTTAGGAATCAGTCCTAGAACCTTACGTTATAAGATTGCTAAGATGAGAGATCTTGGCATGATCATTCCAGGATAGAAAAACATTATCATATATTAAACACCAAAATCGTCTAAAATACTGGATTATAACTATTCATTTTGGTGTTTATATGTCTTCAAAAATCCGAGTTCCAGCCTTAGAAAGAGCACTGAGGATCTTAGAGGTTCTTCAAAAAAATCATCGTTGTACTATATCAGAAATCATTTCATTAACAGGACTTCCTAGAAGTTCTGTATATGTCTTAGTTGATGATATGGTTAAATTGCGTCTGTTACGACAGAATTCTGACAAGACAGTACAACTGTGGATGAAACTAGTAGCATTAGGTAATTCAGCTTCAGATTCTTTAGATTTAAAAGAGATAATAAGCCCATACTTAGACAAACTTATTACCAGCATTGATTGTCTTGCTGTGCATTTTGGCATTATGGATGATGATAAGGCTTTTTATGTCTTAAAAAAGACCAGTCCCAAAACAGGTATGAGAATAATGTCCAGAGAGGGCGCTGAGATCTCTTTAGTTCATACAGCCTTAGGCAAGTGCCTTTTAGCATATCAGGAAGCTACTCAAAGAGAGAATATTATAAGAACTCTAGACTACACTCCAGCTACAGCTAACTCTATTACTACACCTGAGGCTTTACGCAAAGAATTAGCTTCAATTCACTTAAGAGGTTTCTCTTATGACAATGGTGAAGGAGGTCTTGAGATCCGCTGTGTAGCAGTGCCTGTGTTTGATCAGGACAGCCATTTAATTGGAGCTATTTCAATTGTAGGTACCATCAACAAATTTACCACGGACAAGTTATCTGCAATAATTGAAAAAGCTAAAAAAACAGCTTTACAGATAACTTCAGGTTTGATGATGTAGAAAAAACTTTATAAACTCTCTATTCACTAGCATTAAATGGCACTAATCAGAATTCTCAAAATTTTTATCATGTATAATTAAAGCAGAACCGATGAATTGAGAACAAGACAATGACTACTAAACAATTCTTACCATTACCATATGGAAAAGATGTCTATAGTGAGCTAAAAGGTAACGGATGCTACTTTGTAGATAAGACACCATATCTTAAAGAGCTTATTGATAAAGATAAGTCAAATGTAATGTTGTTTACTAGACCAAGACGTTTTGGTAAGACACTGTTTATGTCCATGGTTGAGTATTTTTTGAAAATATACTCGGCAAATCCTGGAGACACCATACTTCAGCAAAAGTTGTTTAAAGATACCAAGATATTAGAAGACAGAGAGTTCTGTGCAAAATACATGGGACAGCATCCAGTTATCTGTCTTACCTTAAAAGGTGTTCAAGGAGTTGATTTTGAGGATGCCTATTATAAATTAGCAGAAGTTGTATCAGCAAAAGCAAACGAATACAGTTTTTTAAAAGACAGTCCATCACTTGATGAAAAAGAAAAAGCTAAGTTTGAGAAATTATGTGATGAGGATTAC
>HF987936.1:11476-13368 GCA_000431835.1 Succinatimonas sp. CAG:777 | reverse complement strand
GGTAAGAGATTTACCAAAACGACGCGGACGGGAGATAAAAACTCTTTCCAGCTTTATCAGGTCTTTAATATATTTTGTTTTATCTACATAAATGTAATTATTTAGGTAAAACTTTATAAATGAGCCTGTTGAACTGATATCTTTCATATGTAATTATCTCCAAACCTTCTTCTAGATTATATATTGAAAAGCTCCTGTTTTGCCCTAATTTGGGATAATTATTGACAAATTAGAGAGGAGTCAAAAAAGAATTTTCCTATAATTAACACAATAAGTTCTCAATGCCATCTTAAGTTTGCCGTTCTTTTATTAAAGACTGCTGTCAGTGCTTAGTATCATCTGCTACAAACGAAGATTATTACCGATCTCTTTAGCTGAAGTTTTTGTGAGCCTCAAGATAAACCATTTGTGGCGCTAAAAATATAAAGGAATTGATATCAATTCACCATTGACATATCAGTAATCTACCAAAGAAGCTAATTCATTGTTTACGACACTTTGAAAAAATTAGTTTTAGTAAGGAATAAATTTCTTTAAAATTTCCTAAAGTTCAGATCTATACTTACCGTTAACTAAGATAACTTAGTGGAGTATCTTATGTCTTTAGTTAACACAAACTATAGCTTTGTTGAAGGATCTGAAGTTCAATCATTTCAGAACCACAATATTGCTGTATCTGCTGTTGGCAACAGACAGGATGACGAAAAGAAACAGAATACTCTGCAGGATGACTGCGTTACCCTCTCTCAAGGAGCACAGTCTTATAATAAAGATTCTTACTCACACAATCGTAGCAAAGCTTTAAAAGCTTACTTATCTAATTCATTTGCTCAATCTTATCAAAGTCAAAATCAATCTCTGTCAGATACTGTATCCTCAATAAGAGAAGCTCTAGGTGAAAAAGATCCTCTTGTAAATGACGATACGCAGGAGGATAACAGTGATGAGAACACTTTTGCTTTAACAGGATCAGATAAAAATTCAGATCCTGTTGATGATACTGACAATGACAAGAGCATTGTAAATAAGTCATCAGCTGACAAAGCTAAAGAGAAAGAGCAAAAGGAAGCTGCTCAAAATCACAATGGCAAAAAGCAAAACGGTGAGTATTTAACTGATGAAGAGCAATCCGAGGTTGAGCAACTAAAAGCACGTGATACCGAGGTAAGAACTCATGAGCAGGCACATCAGTCGGCAGGAGGTTCATACGCAGGATCCCCACAGTATGAATATAAGACAGGACCAGATGGTAATAAGTACATAACTGACGGTCATGTGAATATTGATATTGGTAAAGAATCAACACCAGAAAAAACCATCGAAAAGATGCGTACTGTGATTAGTGCTGCTCATGCACCAGCACAACCATCAGGTCAGGATCTGAAAGTTGCAGCTGAAGCTCAGCAAAAGATGTCTGAAGCTCAGCAGGAGCTCTCTGAAGAAAACACCAAAGAGAACAATCAAAAGTTAAATAAGCATGAGTCATCTGCTACATCTGACAAAAACAGTACAAATTCAAACAGTCCAAATAATGCCACTTCACTGGACACTAAAACTACCTCTGAGAGTGCCTAAATTTCTTCCATAAACACACAATTTCACCATTAAAGAGCATATTCAGTTTAACTCCAATTTAGTTGTATAATTACAGTGCATAATTTCTACTATTTTTGGAGTACATATGGATCCAGTATCAGTTGGAGTTTTATCCATTCTCCCTCCTGTAATTGCCGTTGTATTAGCGTTAATTACTAAGGAAGTATTTTCATCACTAATCGTGGGTATCTTATCAGGAACCCTAATTTACACTTTAAAAACTGATGGTAATATCATTCTAGGACCAGTTGAAAGTGCCTTATCAGTTATGGGCAATAAGTTCGATCTGAACATTG
>HF987936.1:0-11430 GCA_000431835.1 Succinatimonas sp. CAG:777 | reverse complement strand
ATTCTGTTCACTTTTAGGCGCTCTAGTTTATGTTATCTATATGGCCGGAGCTTCTAAAGCTTATGGAAATTGGGCTACTGCTAAAATCAAAGGCAGACGTTCAGCACTTCTATCTACATCAGCTTTAGGCGCTTTTATCTTTATCGACGATTACTTTAACTGCTTAACCGTAGGTACTGTGATGAGACCTATTACCGACAAGTATAAGATCTCAAGAGAAAAGTTAGCCTATATTATCGATTCTACCGCAGCTCCAATCTGCATTATCGCACCTGTTTCATCGTGGGCAGCTGCAGTTGGTTCAAACTTAAAAGCTACCAATACTTTTGATTCAGATATTGCAGCTTTCTGTGCAACCATTCCATGGAACTTCTATGCACTGCTCTGCATTCTGTTAGTCGTTTTAGTTTGTTGCTTTAATGTTGATTTTGGACCAATGTACAAAGCTGAAAAAGAAGCTTATGAGTCTACAAAAGCTGCTAAAGCAGATGTAAAAGATACTGATGAGAGCATCGAAGTAAAGGGCAACGGTACTGTTTTAGACATGGTAATACCAATCATTTCTTTAATTATCTTTGCTGTGCTTGCAATGCTGTATTTAGGCGGTTACTGGGGTGATGATGAAAAATATCACACACTAGGTGCTGCTTTTGGTAACACTGATTCATCACAGTCTTTAGTGTTAAGCTCATTTGGAGCATTAGTTGTTGCTTTCTTAATGATGGTTCCAAGAAAACTCCTATCATTAAAAGAGTATATGGATGGTGTACTGCGCGGTGTTCAGGCTATGATCCCTGCTAACATGATCTTAACCTTTGCCTGGACCATTTCAGGTGTTACCCGCGATCTTTTACAGGCACCAGAATTCATCTCATCTATCGTTCAGAACGATATCGGCTTCGTAGGTGTAGTGCTACCTGCTGTGATCTTTGTGATTGCAGGTTTCTTATCATTCTCAACCGGTACTGCTTGGGGTACTTTTGGTATCTTAATTCCTATTGTGGTGATCGTAGCTCAGGCTGTTGATCCAAATTCAATGGAATTAACCATCATTGCCCTATCAGCAACTTTAGCAGGTTCTGTATTTGGTGATCACTGTTCACCTATTTCAGATACAACTGTTTTATCATCAGCAGGTTCTGGCTGTGTTCACATCGAGCACGTTTACACTCAGTTGCCTTACTCTTTAACTGTAGCTGTAAGTGCCTTAATTGGTTATGCAATTGCAGGTGTAACCAGAAGCTTACCATTAAGTTTGGGTGCCGCTGTAATTGTCATGGTATTATTAATTACATTTATGCACAAACGACAGTTAAAGTTAGCAAAAGCACAAACTGCAGATTAATCTCTTTTCCATGCTCTAGTTATCAGACACTAGAGACAATTAAGGCTCTACATTTTGGTGTAGAGCCTTTTTACTGTGTGTTTCAGTTTAAATAGACTTTTAAGTACTAGTCTTTCTTAGTACGCTCATCGATAATACGCTTTGACTTGTGCTCTGAACGTGTATTCAGACCACCATCCTTATGAACTACTACAGTGTATGGTTTAACACCGATACGCGCCTTTAAAGACTTGGTTACAAGCGCAGCTACTTCCTCGTCTGAATCCTTGTTGTCAAACTTCTTCTCAACTTCAACTGAGTACTTGCAGGTAAAGTCTTTCTCAAAGATTCTGATTAAGTATTCACCGGTGATACCTGAAATTGAACGAATACCAGCCTCAACGTCACTTGGGAATACGTTAACTGCAGATACGATGAACATATCATCCTTTCTACCTAAAACGTGGATACGACCATGGGTACGACCGCACTTGCACTTTGTGTTATCAATCCAGCCGATATCACCTGTACGGAAGCGGATCAATGGACGAGCATGTTTTCTTAAGGTAGTAAATACGAACTCTCCCTTTTCACCTGGAGGTAAAACCTTACCGGTATTAGGATCAACAGTCTCAACAAGGATATGGTTCTCAGCGATGTGAAGACCATCTTTGTACTCACACATTGCAGCGCAAGCACCAAAGATATCAGACAGACCGTAGAAGTCATAAACTTGTGCGCCCCATAAGTCTTCGATTGCCTTACGAGTTGCATCGATAGATCCACCTAGCTCACCTGCTACGATAATGGTCTTGATGTTTAAATCCTTCTTAGGATCAATACCGCTCTTTAGAGCCTTCTCACCTAACTGCCATGCGTATGATGGTGATGTCCAGATTACGGTTGGCTGATAGGTCTTTAGAACCCATAATAAACGCTCTGATGGTAAGGTACCTCCCCAGATACATAGAGCTCCGGTTCTCTGAGCACCGATTACGTCAGGACCACCTACATACAGTGAGAAGTTTAAAGCATGAACGTAACGATCATTTGGTCTTACACCAACCTGCCAGAACCAGCGAGCCTCAGTATCCTGAAACTCATCGAAATCCTTCTGAGTAAATGGGCTGATGGTAGGAACACCAGTTGAACCTGATGAGGTTGAAATAAATACAACATCATCTTCAGGTACTGCACATAACTCACCTAAGAATGAACCTACGCCCTGAGTATCACGTTGGGTCTTTTTATTGATGAATGGGAACTTCTCGATATCTTTTAATGTTTTAATATCTGATGGCTTTACGCCTGCCTCATCAAAAGATCTCTTGTAATAAGGAGAATTATCGTACGCAAACTTTACGATCTCCTGAAGATCTTTTAACTGATTTGCTTCTAAGACTTCACGAGGAGCTGTTTCTAATGCCTCATCCCAGAATTTTGATTTATTGATAGCCATGTAAACCTCTAATTAAAATGCTTGTTAATAAAATTCCATTTAGCGTCACGACCTGCGATGATGGCTTGAATATCGCTCTCATCTAAGTGCTTAAAACGGCCCTGACGTTTGATGTAGGTTGCTACATCAGTAAACTCTTTTGGTTTGCGGTTGATATGGAACTCACCGTTTTCAAATTCAGCTAAGTACCATAAACCACAATCGACAACCTCTTTTGCAACTTCGATACAATCCTCTGTTTTAATTCCCCAACCGGTTGGACATGGAGCGATAACATGGATGTATTTGGTACCTCTAATGGAGGCTGCCTTTTCAACTTTTTTCATAAAGTCTGGAAGGTAACCTACACTTGCTGTAGCTGCATAAGAGATCCCGTGAGCTGCAACAATTTCAAACATGTTTTTCTTGTTTGAAAGATTTCCATGCAGATTTTTTCCTGCAGGAGTAGTGGTTGTTCTAGCTCCAAATGGTGTCAGCGAACTTTTCTGAATACCTGTATTCATGTAAGCTTCGTTGTCATAGCAGATGTATAAAACATCATCATTTCTGTCTATGGCACCTGAAAGCGCCTGAATACCGATATCAGCGGTACCACCATCACCGGCAAAACCTACTACATTAAAATCAGTTTTGCCTAAAGCCTTTAAACCAGCCTGAATACCTGTCATCATGGATGCAGTACCGGCAAAGGTTGAAATAATTGCATTATTTGCAAAGCACAGCTGTGGGAAGTTAAAACCTACAGCTGACATACAACCTGCAGGAATTACCGCAACAGATCTTTTGCCTAAAACTTTTAGAGCAATACGAACAGCTAGTGATCCGCCACAGCCTGCGCAAGCTTTGTGACCGTAGAAGAATTCATCATCTGTTAGTGTTTTTACGTTAACTGCCATGACTATTCCTCCTTCAGACCTACAAATACAATTTCGTGATTTAGCGACTGAAGTCTTGTAAAGATGTCTTCAATCTGATGTTTTTCGATATTTCTGCCACCTAATCCTGCTATATAATTTGAAGAAACCACATCAAGTTTTGCTTTGTGCAGAGCTGAATTTACATTGGTATACACAGTGCCTTCATTACCAAAGGAAATATCTTTTTCTAAAACACCAATGGCTTTGACGTTTTTAAGAGCTTCTACAATTTCCTCATTAGGGAATGGTCTTAGATAGCGAATTCTTAACAAACCTACCTTTTGGCCTTTGTCTCTTAAGTCATCGACAACTTCTTTTACCAAACCTGAGATAGTACCTAAGGTTACAATCACAAAATCAGCGTCTTCTGTCTTATAAGTCTCAATTAAGCCTGAATACTTACGGTTAAAGATTTTAAAGAACTTATCCTCACACTCTTTAATAACCTTGCGGGCATTTAAAATTCCCAAATGCTCTTTGTACTTAAACTCTGTATTTGTATCAGGGCCTGCTGAGAACCCTAAGTTTTTAGGATCATCAAACGAGATCTTATTATCAGTTTCATATGGAGGTAAAAACTCATCTGCCCGCTCTGCATCAGGTACATCTACAACCTCATAGGTATGAGTTAGAGTAAAGCCATCTAAATTAGCCATAAATGGAGTTGCTACATCTTTATGCTCTGCAACATAAAAACTCATTAAAGCTAAATCTAAAGCCTCTTGAGCATCCTCTGCATAAGCCTGGATCCAGCCATGATCTAGTAAAGATAATGAATCTCTCTGATCACCATAGATATTCCAAGGTAACGCTGTTGATCGGTTAGCATTCATCATTACGATTGGAAAGCGTCCGCCGGATGCGTAAGTCAAACACTCAGCCATATATAAAAGGCCTTGTGATGATGTTGCCGTAAAGGTTCTGGCTCCAACAGCTGATGCGCCGATAGCAGCAGATAGCGCTGAATGCTCTGACTCCACATGAATAAACTCAGACTTTAGCTCACCTGACTCGACTAACTCAGATAACTTTTCTACAACAGTGGTCTGAGGTGTAATTGGGTATGCTGAAATCACATGAGGCTTTGCAAGACATACACCTAACGCAAATGCTTCATTGCCTGATAAAAATTTCTTAGTCATTATTTTTCAGACTCCATAGTAATTGCGCCGTGTTTACAGATCTTCTGGCAGATGCCACATCCTTTACAAAAGTCATAATCGATTTCTACTTTGTCACCGTATTTTGAAATTACGCCATCTGGGCAATACAGGTAGCAAAGGAAACAGCCATTGCACTTTTCTGTGTCGCATACTGGCTTTTCATTTCTCCAGCCTGAGTTTTTTGTAACTAAGCCAGGCTTATAGCTTGGAGCAAATGGAATATTTGAAGTTGTAAACTTGATGTTATCTTTTAATTCAACATTCATGACTGCCTCCTAAGACTTAACAGCATCAAATGCTGCTTTAACTACTTCAATATTTCTTTGTTGAAGTTTTGGAGGCATGTTCTGCTCGATAGCAAACTTAAGATCATCTACTGTAACCTCATCAAAGACAGCAGCAATCGCGCCTAAAATTACAGTATTGGTAATGGGTAAGTGCAGAATTTTCTCTGCAATAGACACACCGTCGATGGTGATAATTTTTGAATTTGTGAATATTTTCTTGGTACAAAGAATGATTTTTCCATTCTCTTTTAATTCTAAAAATGCATCATCATTGAATAAGGTATCATCAAGATATACAGCAAAGTCAGCTTTCTCAATCTCAGCTCTGTTACCAACCTTTTTAGTATCAAGTTTGGTGAAAGCTCTAATTGGTGCGCCTCTGCGCTCAGGGCCGAAAGATGGAAATGCTAAAGCATTATTGCCGTCTTTCTTTAAAGAGTAGGCTGCGCCTAAAAGACGGGCAGCTGTAAATGCGCCTTGACCGCCTCGCCCATGCCATAGAAACTCATACATTATTCTTACCTTTTTGTATGTAATCTATTCTTAAAATTAAGAATATTGTTATTAAATTTAGTGAATAAATTATCCAAATTTTCCATGATATTGTCTAATACTAATTACAAATACCAAGTTATAACTATTTTTTATAACACATTGTCAATTCTTAAGATAAAGATGAATAAAAAGAAGTCAGAACGGCTTATTTAGGCGATTTTAAAGAAGTAAGTAGAAGTTAAAATTTAAAATTGAGAATAGAGTGAAACGAGGATAAATGATAAAGGAGCAACAAAAAGTCACTCCTTTAAATGTCATAGGATTGAAATTATTCTGTCTAAACCATGGTTCTGCAGTAAAATTGTTCTAGAACGGAACAAGTTAGCTTAATCAGAAAGTCCATGACGGCGGAAGTAGTTTTTGATCTCTTCAATGTATAAAGTACCCATCTGACTTAAGATCTGATTCTTTTTCACAATATAGCCAATGCTCATATTGTCATCTTCATCGCCCTCATCAGGTTTAAATGGCACAGCTACATAATCGTCACCATTTAACTCCTCACAGATAATACCAGAACACAAGGTAAAGCCGTTAAGGCCACGCATTAGGTTCAGCATTGAGGCTCTATCATTTACTTTTACAGTTCGTAAGTACTCTTTAGTAGAATAGATTTCTTCTGCAAAATAGAAAGAGCTGTTATCGCCCTGTTCAAAAGATAAGCTTGGGTAATCAGCTAGATCTGAGAAATGAATTTCTTTGTATGTTGCTAATGGATGATCTTTATACAGGTACACATAAACCTGACAGTTAATCAGATGATGGAATTCAAGCTCAGCTGAGTTTAAGAGCTTTAAGATCATGTTACGGTTAAAGTTTGATAAATATAAAATACCAATTTCACTCTTTAATGAGCTTACGTCATCGATAACTTCACGAGTCTTGGTCTCACGGATAGCAAAGTCATACTCTGCGGTATTAAATTTCTTAACCATCTCCACGAAAGACTTGGTTGCAAAAGAATAGTGCTGAGTAGAAACACCGAACTTCTTTTTTAAAGTACCGTTCTTACCAAACTTATCTAATAAAGACTCGTACTGATGATAAACCTGTCTTGCGTAGGTAATGAACTCAACACCTTCATTGGTGAGGCTGACACCACGACCTGATCTGTGGAAGATGGAGATTGAAAATTCATCTTCTAGATCATGAATAGCATTTGAAAGACTTGGCTGAGAAACATATAAGATCTGAGCTGCCTTATTAAATGATCCGG
The DNA here is from genome assembly GCA_000431835.1 of Succinatimonas sp. CAG:777. Classification (GTDB taxonomy): domain Bacteria; phylum Pseudomonadota; class Gammaproteobacteria; order Enterobacterales; family Succinivibrionaceae; genus Succinivibrio. Next base: position 4,509 of record HF987936.1, on the reverse strand, counting down.
TTTCTGAAATTGTTATTGCATAATGAAGTTGGGTTAAGGTCATAATTGCCTCTAAATTTGCCGGTTCTGATACGCTATTCACATTGTAATATTTTTTTCACTCTTTAAAAATACCATAAATCCTAGTAAAATGATAAGTATTAAATATTAAAGGAAAGATCACATGAAAATTTCGACCAAAGGAAGATATGCCATTCGCATGATGCTTGATTTGGCAGAACACCGTAACAACGGATTTATTACTTTAAAAGATATCGCTCATAGACAGAACATTTCAAAAAAATACTTAGAGCAGATCATTCCTGTATTAAACAGATCTAACTTTTTAAAAACCTCTCGCGGTTATCAGGGTGGCTACCAGTTAGCAAAAGAACCATCTGAATATAGCTTAGGTGCAATTTTACGTTTAACCGAAGGTAATTTAGCTCCTGTAGCCTGTTTAGAGTGTGATCCTGTTAATTGTGAAAGAAGTGCAAACTGTGTAACTCTACCTGTATGGCAGGGCTTATACAAAATCATCACTGATTATTTAGATTCAATCACCCTGCAGGATCTTTTAGACAAACAGATTGAGATGTACTCAAACGACTACATGATTTAAAAGATGTTTAAAGCTTAATTTAATAGCTTAAGATATAAACTTATGATAGTTACTCTTAACTACAGCACGTTAAGAGTACATAAGATGGTATCAAATGATACGTGTTTTGCATTGATAAAGCTTACATGTCTGGAAGTACGATTTTGTTTTACCGTAATTGTACATACAAAGTTGGTATCCACTTTGTAGATCTTTTCGATATCAAAGGACATCAGCTTTTGTCCTTTTGAAATTCTCTGACCTTCAACTACATTTAATTTAAAGAATTCTTTTTTGTACTTCTCAAACTCCAACCCTATGTTGATGATGAGATGCGCATTGCCAACTTTTAAAAGCATAGCATTGCCTACAGGAGAAATTCTCTCAACGATACAGGCACATGGAGAAAGAACTTTATTCTCAACAGGTTGGATACCTAAAGAATTACCAAAGACATCTCGTGATATGTTAGACTCCGCAATCATATCAGAAGGTACAATATTGCCATCAAATGGTGACAGGATCTTATGGTATCCACTATCCTTAAATAAATTTAAGAATATAGATACGTACCTTAATACTAAAATAACGAGCTTTTTCTGTCTGTTCATAATTGCTTTGTCTTAATAAAACCATTCACAGTATATAGCTATAACTTTTTAAAACAAACTAAAAAGACTTAAATTCAGCATGATTAAGTGAGATTTTCAACGCATATCAAAATATGAATACCAGTTAAAAAGTGATTTGCCTGTATGAAGTGACTCTATCTTTTTAAGATCACTCTCATCTTAACTAAAGTCAAAGCTCTCAAGGTTCTATTTCATTCTCGTTACAATTGATGATTTAGGAATTACCACAATGACGTTTTGCTACTGATATCTTAAAGCTATTTGAGCACAGCTCTTATGATACTTTTGCGCTATCTCTACTAAGATAGGTTCATTAAAGATATCTTTTGTACCTTCTGTAAATAATCCTCACGACAGCATCAAAGTTCCATGAACGTTTAACCACTCATTTATCTTTATATGCTGAAAATAAAGAGATGACTTAAGAACTTGCTAAAAAAGAGCCTGCAAAACAGCTTTGCAGGCAAAAGCACATATTGTAATCGGCTGTACCGTAAATATTAAATTGAGGTAGATAAAATTAACGCTTAAGCATACAGATGCTTTGAGAAGTATCTGTCGCCACTGTCTGGTAAAAGAGATCCCTAAAAAAACTAGAGATCTCTTTGAGAATTTTAAAATTCCTTTTCCTAAGAAACAGATCAAAGATTAGTAACTATGATCTGCGGAGTTTAGGTGTCAAATAAGGAAGTTAGCCTTCGCTAATTAGTCAAATTTTGGTGTTTTGCTGCAAAATACAGGTAAAGGAAATTGATAGAGCAAGAGACTCATATCAGAAGTTCTTTACAGATGAGAAGTTAGATACCATTAAGTACAGAGACATGTTAATTGATTCATCTACTATGTCTCAAGACGAGATAGCAGATTGCATCATTGAAGCTGCTAAAAAAAAATTGCACTTCTAATGATGGACTAGAGTTCTTTGATTTAATAGATAAAATCTAGGTTTAAGGCAGTCGCATTCAGGTGTGACTGCCTTTTTTTAAGCTCTGTTATAAGATCAGAGCCAGAAGAGGAATTGAAAGTACTGATAACAGAGTGGTTAAGAAAGTACCTTCTGACATGGTGCTACCATCAATATTATTCTTTAAGCACAGCATTGTACCAATTGAAGCTACAGGCATACCAAATAGAACTACTAATACCTGAGTGTATTTGTAATCTAATGGGCTTAATCTGAATAAACCGTATAGAACAACAGGAATTGCTAAAAGCTTAATTGCAGTAAGAATATACATTCTTACATTGCCTAACATTCTCAATACAGGGATACCAGCAAGAGTAGAACCAATAATTAGTAATGAACCAGGTACAGTCATGCTTCCAACTAAAGAGCAAGCTTCTGATATTTCTTTTGGCATCTTAGCCTGCAGACATACAATCACGATAGTGATGTAAGTTGCACACAGACATGGAGAGAATAGAGTTCTCCACTTGAACTCAAACTTACCTTTTCCTGAGGTAATAATAGGCACACCAAACATAAAGATTAAGATGTTAAATGGAATAGTTACAACCGCAGCATAGAAAATTGCGGTTGAACCAAATAAAGCATCTAATACTGGGAAACCAATATAGTTGATGTTTCCAAAGATCAGCATGAATCTGTATGAACCAAGATCATTAGGATTTTTACAGATTAACTTTGATACAATAAAAGCAATGATAAAAAGGAAAACATAAGACAAAAGACCTGCAGTTAATACAGGAGGAATATCCTCTGGCTTAGGTAATACCTCACCCATTACTGAAGATAAAATTAAGAAAGGTGCAGTAATATTTAAAATCAGAGATGAGAACTTACGATTAAAGTCGACATCCATGTATCTTAGCTTGTTACAGCAAAAACCAATGATAACAAGCAGAAACAGAGCCCCCATCTGGGTCAGTGTATCTAAAAAGCTCATTTTTGCTCCATGTCACAAAATTAAAAATAAGTGCGCACATGATATGCCTATTTTGTGACGAATAGTAGAGATTTTTTTAAATCACAATTATTGAACACCTATAATAAAATTAGTTTTACAGAAGATGGTTCTTGATATTTATGCTGTTGCTTATAAGTTAATTTGTTACAAATTGCTTATGAAGCTCTACTCTATATTTTTATAATGTATTTTTAACTAAACAGAGTTAACTTTCTAGAACGAAATCGAAGTTTTATCACCTTCAACTTTATTGCTTTAACTTTTGATTACAAAGATTAAGTTAAGCATAATCTCTTAAATTTGATTAGGCAATTAAGCTTATACAGATGCATACTTTACAATTCAAAATAACATAATTGTCTTAGATAAGGATGTATCTGTATCATTAGTAGTGGATTGCATCCAATCCGCAAAATAAATTCAAGGCTTCAAAATGAAGTGATTTTCCTATACCAAGCAAGACTTATGTCAGCAAATGCGGTGACATAATTAGAAAAGGCAACATTGAATCCTTTGAATATCAACATGCATTAAAAATAATCTCTGATTGGAGAAATCTTCATTCTCAACCTTTAAATGAAGTTCGCGCTTTAATAAAAATTAGATAAAACAGACTTGGCTTCAAAAAGTTAATCATTGGTCAACGTTTAAAACGTATGCCATCTATCATTGAAAAACTGAATAGATTTGGCGGAATAGAACTATCAAGAATACAGGATATAGGTGGTCTTAGAATAGTAGTACCTACAATAGATGATATTAAAAAAGTCCATGACAGATTACTTAGAAAAAATTCTACTTTGTCTTTGTCAAACGAAAAAGACTACATAAACAAAGATGGACCAAAGACTGATGGTTACAGAAGTGTCCACATGATCTTCAAGTACAAAAGTAAAAAACATCCTGAACTTGCTCAATACAATATCGAAATTCAAATAAGAACTCAGCTTCAGCACTGTTGGGGAACAACAGTAGAAACATTAGGTATGATTGATAAGGAACCATACAAGACAGGTAAAGGAGAGTTCAAAACAAAACGTTTCTTACTTCTTGTAAGTGCTCTTTTTGCTTTAAAAGAAAAGACAAAGATACCTGATGCACTAGCAAAAGTATCACCTCTTGAAATAGCAAAAGAAATTGAGGACATTGATAACGAACTTAATATCACAAGAAAGTTGCAAGGCGTAGTTGTAAGTATCAAAGAGAAAAAAGTAAATCCTGATGATTACTACTATGTATTAGAGCTTACTGTTAAAGATGATGGCAAAAGTAATATCAAAATCATGTCATTTAAAGTCGGTACAGATAGTTTAGCTGAGGATTTCAATAGACAATATGAAGTGACCTCCGCGAATGTAAATTCGTGGAT
>HF987935.1 GCA_000431835.1 Succinatimonas sp. CAG:777 | reverse complement strand
CTTCATTTGGAGCGGGAAACGAGGTTCGAACTCGCGACCCTAACCATGGCAAGGTTATGCTCTACCAACTGAGCTATTCCCGCATCCGATGTGTGCCATTATATAGATTTATTCTTTGATGTCAACAAATTCTTGTTAATTTTTTTTATTTTTTTTCATGTGTATTAGCTAGTTATGTAATTTTTATCGTTAATCTTTTATACAAAAACTTTGTAAAATGGCTTTTATTTCAGTTTTTGTAAAAACTTAAAACATGCTTTTGTAAATAAAAAAATTAAGGTTCTTCTCATGATAAAATGTTCTTATTGTTGAGGTGTGCTTAATGTCTTTTGTACAAAATAATTCAAACTTTAGTTCTAAAGTCTCAAGATTTTCTAAATTTCAGAATGATTCAGTTGAGTTATCATCATCTGAATTCTCATTATCAAAGTCTTCTATTTCTCAAGACATATCTCCTAATGCCATGACTGTAAGTGATTTTCTTAAAATCACAGACAATGCTTTAAAAAATTTTGGTAATGCCATTGTAGTAGGTGAGATCAGTGAACTTGGCAATTACAGACACCTCTACTTTAAAATCAAAGATGAATTCTCATCAGTTGACTGCGTGATGTGGTATTCAGCTGTGCAGGCTCTCTCTTTTAAACCAGAGATTGGTATGAAAGTAGAGATCATTGGCAATAGTTCTGTTTACCAAAAGACAGGTCAGTTCAAACTGATGGCCTCTTCCATGAGGCAAGTCGGCCTTGGCTATATCATGGAGCAGTTACGTATTCTTCAGGACAAGCTTCAAAAAGAGGGCATCTTCGATTTACTGCATCGACCAATTCCTAAATTTGTAAATACAGTCGGAGTAATCACCTCAACTGAAGGTAGAGTCGTTCACGACATTCAGATGACCATGCAAAGACGAAATGATGCTGTAAACATCATTGTTTACCCTGCTTCAGTTCAAGGACAGGGGGCTTCTAGAACTTTAATTGAAGCTTTGCATCAGGCAAATAATGAAAAACGCTGTGACGTTTTAATTATTGGTCGTGGTGGAGGCTCATTTGAAGACTTATTACCGTTTTCAGATGAAGCTTTAGTAAGAGAAGTTGCCAAAAGTGCAATTCCGATTATTTCTGCTGTAGGTCATGAACCTGATATTGCATTGACTGATTACGCAGCAGATCTTAGAGCTCCTACGCCTACAGCTGCGGCAGAACTTGTAACATCGGTAACTAAAGCAGATCTGTACTCTTTATTCGAAGAGTATAAACGCAGACTTGATAATGCTGTTGATTCTAGTTTTGATCTCTATCAGATGAGACTTGAGAGTGTTGAAAAAAGGTTAAGAGCCTCAAGTCCTGAAGCAATTATCGATAATCAGAGAAATCTTTTAATCTACGCTATTTCAGAACTAGAACATGCAACAGATTCTCTTTTAATCAAAAAAGCACAGCAAATTGAAAATCTAAAGCATAGATTATCTATGTTTGAGCCTGCTGCTATTGTATCTTACAAGCTTTCAGCTTTATTAACTACAGTTTCAAGGCTTGATAGAAGTATTGATGAGTATGTTTTGAGAGCTCAGAACAGATTATCGTTTGATGCAACTTTACTAAATTACGATAAACTCATAACTGATCATCAAAGCAGGTTAAAAAAGAAACTCTCTGAATTAGTTTTGCGTCAGAATAATTGTGATGTCGAGGAAAAACTTGCTAATGCTGAAAAGGACTTTGCAAATGATTTATCTAAATTAGAGCTTTTAAATCCATTATTTATTCTTTCAAAAGGTTATTCTGTAACTAAGGACAGTTTTGACCGAATTGCAAAGGTTAAGAACTTAAAGCAGGGCGACACCATAACTACGCTGTTAGACGGTGGAACGGTAGTCTCTACAGTAGATGCGGTTTTAAAGTCAGACAACCAAAAAACTCTTGATAACAGTACAGCAAATAATGACAATCTGTAACCAATGAATTCATATTAAAGGGCGATAAATAAGTGAAAAAGCTAATCTTGATGATGGGGTTACTAGTTTTATCAGGCACTAGTATGGCTTTAGATGATTCTTCATATGAAGAAACTTTTGCAAGAAGCTATACCACTACCATCATGCATTATCCTAGCTTATGTCAAACTGATGAATTTGCAAAAAGTTGTACTTATTTTACAAATTATTATGTAGGAAAATTTGAGCACGATTACATAGGATATATTACTGACCATCTTGATTTTGATATGTATGAGAGTGATGATTTTACTCAAAGAGAAAGTGCTGTTCAAAAGGTAAATTTAGACTACAGAGTGATCCGTAAATATGGCTTTGTATCAGTAATTGCAAGGGTAGTTCAGAACTTTAAAAATAAAGAAGCTAAATATACTGAAGTTTTCAATATTAGCTTAGATAATCAAAAGCAAATTCAATTTTCAGATCTTTTTTCTGATCCTGAATTAGCTGCCATGATTTGCTCAAATGCAATTTATGACAAGTTTTCAAAATATAAATATCCATCTTTACACTTGATAAAAGCTCAGGTTGAAGTCCAACCAAAGAATTTTATGATCTTGCCAGATGGTCTTGAATTTGAGTTTTCAAGGGAAATTTTAGCTCCTGCTAGTGTCAAGGCCAGAGTGGTGGTCCCACTCTCTTTGTTGTTAGAAGCAAAGCCTGTAAAAAAATGGTTTCATGTTTTAGATGAGAATGCCTCAGATCTTAAGAGGATCAACAGCGTTGATCCTCTTGAAGATGTCGATAAAAACTAAGTAAAAGAGTGAATTTAGTAAGTATTAGTACATTGTACTTAAAGCTTTGTTTGCAGCTTAGCTTTACTGTATGACCTGTTAAGATCATGTTATAATCCTAGAGTATAGTTTTTTAGTGGATGTTTTTTTAACATCGTTGTTTTTAATATCGAGGAACACAAATGCGTATTATCCTTTTAGGACCTCCAGGTGCAGGCAAGGGCACTCAGGCTCAGAACATTACTAAAGCTTTCAACATTCCACAGATCTCAACTGGTGATATGTTAAGAGCAGCTATCAAGGCAGGTACAGAGCTTGGTAAGCAGGCTAAGGCTGTTATGGATGCTGGTAAGCTGGTTTCAGATGAAATCATCTTAGGTCTTGTAAAAGAGCGTATTGCAAAGGATGATTGCAAGAACGGTTTCTTATTTGATGGTTTCCCTCGTACCATTCCTCAGGCTCAGGCTTTAGTAGACAATGGCATCGAAATTGATGCTGTTGTTGAGCTTCAGGTACCAGACGAGAAGATCGTAAATCGTATGTCAGGTCGTCGTGTTCACTTAGCTTCTGGCAGAACCTATCACATCGTTTATAACCCACCTAAGGTTGAGGGTAAGGACGACGTAACAGGTGAGCCTTTAGTTATCCGTCCTGATGACGAAGAGAGTACTGTACGTAACCGTTTAAAGGTATATCACGAGCAGACAGAGCCATTAGTAGCTTTCTATAAAGAGTTATCAAAGACAGCTGCAACTAAGTATGTTGCTGTTGATGGCAATCGTGATGTTCAGGTTATCTCAGACGAGATCATTTCTACATTAAAGAAGTAATATGAAAAAAAGCATTAGCCTTACAAGTGCATTATGTTTAGGTTTGGCATTTGCAACTTCTGCTGTAGCTCAAGAAGTTTCAGAAAAAGCAGATTCAGCAAGTGCAACCTACGATGTAGCTCAAGCAGATGAATCTCAAGACAAGATCATTCCTTGTCCTTTTGGATGGTCTGTAGAACCAAATCCAAGTCTTGATAATTCATTAAATTACGTTACAGCAGACGGAGCTCTTGCTGTTAGTGTAACCTCTTTAAGTAAGAGTGCTGGTTCTTATGCAACTGCAGAGGCCTATGCTCGTGTTGCTTCAGAACAGATGCAATGCCAAATTCCAACCAATTCTAATATCGTTAAAAATGGCTGGAGCTTTGTATGTCCTAAAGATGGAATCGAAGCTATTGTTTACGGCGATGAGAATGAGTTAGTAATGCTGGCAATCTCAGGCAGAAATCCTGATACTGAATCAAGACTAGAGAACTTCATCAGGTTCTTAGCTTATGAAGCAAAGAACAGATAAGTATTTGTAACTTTGTTTCGACCTTATTTATAAACTTATGTTTATAAAAAATAAAAGCCTGCGTAAGTAGTATGAACCCCATTATTGATCACAAGATTGATAATGGGGTTTTGTTATGAAATTAACTTATGAAGAAAGACTTCTAGTTGTTGAAGATCATAAAAGGTACGGAACAGCTTATACTTCTAGGAAATGGGGACTTTCAGAAAGATATGTACGAACCATTGTTTCTAAGGCAAGAAATAACAGTTTAAGTCTTAACAACAAACATACTAATTACAGTGCTGAATTCAAAATAAAGGTTGCTAAGTCATATGCGGAAGGAAAACATAGTTTTGAAGAAATAGCTCAACTATATGGAATAAAAAATCTTTCAACAGTAAAAAGTTGGTATGATAATTATCAGTCAAAGGGAGAAGAAGGACTGAGAAATATGAAGAAAACTGGCAGACCAAAGAAAGATGAAGTCAAGGCTAACAAAAATAAAGTTAACCTAGACAGTCTGTTAAGTTCCGATAAAGAAGAGTATACAAAGGAAGAGATAAAAGCCTTAAAAGAAGAACTTTTAAGACTTCGCTGCCATGAAGAATTCTCAAAAAAATTCGAGGCGTTAGCCCAAGATTATCTAAGAAAGAAAACCAACAAATAAAAGCACAATTAGTGCTTGAACTAAGGCCTAAATACCCATTCAAAATGCTTTTAGAAGAAGCTCAGATGAGTAGAGGCTCATACCTTTACCAGCTACGTAAAGCACCTTCTAAATGTTTAGATGCAGTCTATAGTGAGCAGATTGCTGCAATCAGGAAGATTCATTCTGATAGCAAGGAACGCTATGGATATAGACGTGTAATGTATGCCTTACACAACCAGGGCATGCATCAGAACCACAAGACAGTTCATAAGCTGATGATCATCTGTAGCTTCAGGGAGCCCATCCTAGAGCATATAAGAAATACAACTCTTACAAAGGTACTGTTGGGAAGATTGCTCCAAACATCCTTAACAGAGAATTCAATCCTGCTAAGCCAATGACCAGCTTCGCAACTGATATTACTGAATTTGCTATTGCAGAAGGAAAGCTATATCTGTCTCCAATCATTGATATGTGTACAAATGAGATTGTTGCCTATGATGTTGCCAGACACACATCCTTTGACCAGATTAACCGTATGCTAAATAGACAATATGAAGTGACCTCCGCGAATGTAAATTCGTGGAT
>HF987934.1 GCA_000431835.1 Succinatimonas sp. CAG:777 | reverse complement strand
GCTCCTGTATCTTCTACTCAATGAGGGTATGGTGATTTTGTGATTATTGTTATTGTATTAAAGAGAAATTTGTAGCCCTTAAGTGTTAGAATATGCAAACAGCCTAGCAGGCGCACAATAATAACTTTCACAGGTTAGGATAAAAAAATGAAAAAGATTTCAGCGATTATCAAACCATTCAAATTAGACGACGTTCGTGAAGCTTTAAGTTCAAAAGGTATTTCTGGTATGACCGTATCAGAGGTTAAAGGCTTTGGTAGACAGAAAGGTCATACTGAGCTTTACAGAGGTGCTGAGTACGTAGTTGATTTTTTACCAAAAGCTAAGATTGAGCTTGTAGTAAAAGATGAGGATGTTGATCTATGTATTGAAGCCATCACAGAAGGTGCTCATACAGGTAAGATCGGCGATGGTAAGATTTTCGTATCAGATGTAGAGCGCGTGATCAGAATTCGTACTGGTGAAGAAGGCGACGACGCTATTTAATTCTGGTAATAAATCATATTGGATACATTAAGACTAACTATGCAGAAGAGACTTTCCCTAAAAAGTATCGCACTAACCGTATTTAGCTTGGCGGTGATAACAGGCTGTACTACTACACCACCTTCTAATACAGAGAATCTATGCTCTATTTTTCAGGAGAAGGATAGCTGGTATGTTGATGCTCACGATGTACATCGTAAGTATGGTGTGCCTATCAATGTAGCAATGTCTATCATGGCTCAGGAATCTAGCTTTAGAGAAGATGCTCAGCCTCCAATGCGTTGGTTCTTATTTATCCCATATGGAAGAGGAAGCTCTGCATACGGTTATGCCCAGGCTCAAGATCCAGTTTGGGATGACTATGTAGATGATGAAGGCTCATTCTTCTCATCACGTTCTAACTTTAAAGACTCATTAGACTTTATTGGCTGGTACATGACCAAAACCAAAAAGACTAATGGTGTAAAGTTAACTGATGCTTTTAATCAGTATTTAAATTATCATGAAGGTTGGTCAGGTTACAGAAAGGGAACCTATAAAGGCAAGGATTGGCTGATTAAAGTAGCTAGACAGGTTTATAACCGCTCTCAAAACTATAAATATCAGTTACAGCGTTGCAATCTATACTAGTATATAGTTAAAAGACCACGTTATATTTGAACACTTGTATTAGAAAAATACATAAAGAAGGATATAAAAATGCCATTAGTAGACAGTTTTTTAGTAGACCATACCATTATGCCAGCTCCTTCAGTAAGACTAGCTAAAGTGATGAAAACTCCTTTAGGCGATGAAATTGAAGTCTGGGATCTGCGTATTAAGAAACCAAATCAGGGGATGATGCCTGAGAAGGGAATTCACACTTTTGAGCACTTCTTTGCAGGTTTCATGCGAGAGCATTTAAATGAGAAAGGTGTGGTGGAAGTAATTGATATTTCACCTATGGGCTGTAAGACTGGCTTCTATATGAGCCTTATAGGCAAGGCTGATGGTAAAAAAGTTGCTGATGCTTTTAGAGCTTCAATGGAAGATATCTATTCTTTGCCTGAAGGTACTGTAGTTCCTGCATCAAATCCATATCAGTGTGGTTCATGCAAACTGCATTCTTTAGAAGAAGCTAAAGATATTGCTAAAGAAGTATTAGATAAGGGTATTGTGATTACCTTATCTGAGGATATCGCTTTAGATCCTGCTAAGATTAAGGATTTAGCATAGTGAGAAAAGCTGCCTTTTTTGATAGAGACGGTGTAATCAACATAGACTACGGCTTCGTTGGAAAAATAGAGAATTATGATCTGATTGAAGGCGTAGCTTCTTCACTAAAAGAACTAAAAGATATGGGATATCTTTTAGTTCTTGTCACCAATCAATCTGGTATTGCCAGAGGCAAATACACAGAATCAGATTTTTTTAAAGTAACTTCATTCATGCAGGCAAATCTGTCTTTATATGATGCTTGTTTTGATGGAATTTACTTCTGCCCACATCATCCAGAAGCTCCTATAGAGAAATACCGTTGTATCTGCGAGTGCAGAAAACCTAAGAGCGGTATGTTCAAGAGCGCTGCAGCAGATCTTGGGATTGATCTAAAGTCCTCTATTATGATTGGAGATCATGCAAGTGATTTAATTGCGGCCAAGGGAGCTGGAATTTCAAATTTATTCCTAGTTGGCGAGCATATTGAGACCGAAAAAAGCAAAATTTCAGACGCAAAATGCCTGAAAGATCTAGTGCAAGTGGTAAAAATGCTCAAAAATGAAAATAAGTAACTAACATTTTACATAGATTATAAATAGCCAATACACTGAATATATCTTTATATTTCAATGTGTTGGCTATAATTTTGAGCATTGTTTAATGTTCATGAGAAAAATTTTTAAAAAAAATTTGTAAAATTTTTGAAATAAATGTGCCATTCGCAAATTTTGATACTATAATTAGCATTGTTCAAAGGAACAAAGGTTATGTTTGTTTGTTCCTATTATCTGTTTAAACAGTTTTGGAGATAAAAATGAATAAGTTCCAGGCTACTTTAGCTGTTGTTGCTTTAGGTTCATCAGTATTAGTTGGTTGTGCAAACACTTCTGCTTTAGAGTCAAAGTTAGACGCTATCGCAGCTGACGTTGACGCTTTAAAGGCTCAGCAGTCAAAGTTAGCAAACGACGTTGCATTCGTTAAGTCAGACGCTGCACGTGCTAACGAGCGTTTAGACAACCTAGCTCGTCGTTACAAGAAATAATTTCTTGCAATGATTAAAAAAGGCCCACTTCGGTGGGCTTTTTTATGCCCGCTTCAAATCCAAATCAGATCTTACCATTCTCGTCTA
>HF987933.1 GCA_000431835.1 Succinatimonas sp. CAG:777 | reverse complement strand
AAGCAGTTAACTATGCTGTGTACTACAGCTACTCATTCTTCCTTACCAGAAAGACAACTTTATGAATAACACAGACAATACTATTGAAACTCCCCTTGTGCTCAATAAAAAGAAGATGCTGATCTTAGCAGTTCAGCATATGTTTGCCATGTTCGGTGCTACTATCTTGGTACCAATCTTGGTTATGGGCTTTTTTAAAGATGCTACAGGTGAAGAGTTAACCTCTGGTCTTACAGTTTCTGTCACTTTATTCTGCGCAGGTGCCGGTACTTTAATCTTCCACCTGTGCACTAAGTTACAGGTTCCTGCATTTTTAGGATCATCATTTGCTTTCTTAGGCGGTTTCTATACTATTGCAAACTTTAACACTGGCATGTATGCAACCATGAGTGTTAATGATAAAGCAGCCTATGCCTGTGGTGGTGTGGTTGTCGCAGGTTTAGTTTATCTTGTGATGGCAGCTATTATTAAATTAGTAGGTATTGCCAAAGTCATGAGATTCCTACCTCCTGTTGTTACAGGACCAATGATTGTTTGTATTGGTCTGTCATTAGCTCCTGTTGCTATTTCAAATTCTGCTGTTAACTGGCCATTAGCCTTAGCTGCAATTCTAACCGTTATCGTATTTAATATTTGGGGAAGAGGCATGTTAAAGCTCATCCCAATTTTAATGGGCGTGGTATTACTCTACATCGTAGCTTTAATCTTGGATATAGCAGGCTTTACTAATACTGATGGCTCAGCAATTATTAACTATGCCTCAATATCTAGTGCTTCATGGGTAGGTCTGCCACCATTCCAGATGTGCAAGTTTGATTTAACCGCTATCTTAGTAATGGCTCCAATTGCAGCTGCTACCATGATGGAGCACATCGGTGATATGTCAGCAATCTCTGCTACTGTTGGTAAGAACTTTATTGCAAAGCCCGGTCTTAACAGAACCTTATTAGGTGATGGTTTAGCTACAGCCTTTGCAGGCTTCATCGGCGGTCCTGCTAATACTACCTATGGTGAGAACATCGGTGTTTTAGCAATGTCTAAAGTTTATGAGCCTAAGGTTGTAAGAATGGCAGCATTACTAGCTATTATCTTATCTGTAGTACCTAAGTTCTCAGCTATCATTTCAACCATGCCAACAGCTATCATCGGAGGTATTTCCTTTATTCTTTACGGTATGATTTCAGCTATTGGTGTAAGAAACATCGTTGAGAATAAAGTAGACTTATCTAAGTCAAGAAACCTCATCATTGCTGCTGTGATCTTCGTGTCAGGCTTAGGCTTTAAAGACGGTTTAACCTTCTCTGTTTTTGGTACTTCTGTAACCTTAACCTCACTTGCTATTGCTGCAATTGCAGGTATTGTTTTAAATGCAGTATTACCTGGTAACAAATACGTTTTCGATGAGAACGTCATTGAAAACGAGATCCACCACAAGGCTTAGCCTTGTAAGTTAAAAGAACAGACACTGTCTGTTCTTTTATTGAATGTTTTTTTACTGATGTTACTTTGGTAGAAAGTTATTTTTTTTGAGAGTTATCTTGTCAGAAGATCACTTTTATAGAAAGCTACTTTTAGATAACTGACTTTTAAAACAGTTTTCTTTACAGATAAAGGCATAGATAAATTTTAAAATTTAGTAGATTGAAAAAAGGATAAATAGAATGGATTTTACAAAACAGCCTAACATTACAATCTTCAAGCACCCTCTTATCAAGCACAAGATCTCTTTATTAAGAGATAAAGAGGCTTCTACTAACAAGTTCCGTACTTTAATTGAAGAAATTGCAATGCTAGAAGCATATGAAGCTTTAAGCGATTTACCTTTAAAAGAAGTTGAAGTTGAGACTCCTCTTGAGAAGTGCAAGACTCCAATGTTAGATGGTTTAAAGCTTGCTATTATCCCTGTTCTAAGAGCAGGTTTAGGTATGGTACCAGGTCTTGATGCTTTAGTACCTTCAGCTAGAATCGGTCACATTGGTATGTACCGTGATGAGGTAACTCACAAACCAGTTCCTTACTACTGCAAGTTACCACAGAACCTTGAAGAGAGAACCTGTGTGATCTTAGATCCTATGTTAGCAACTGGTGGTTCAGCTGTTGATGCTGTAGATATGATTAAAGAAAAAGGTGGCAAAAAGATTAAGTTCTTATGCATCATTGCAGCTCCTGAAGGTTTAGAGAAACTTGCAACAGCTCACCCTGATGTTCAGATCTACGTAGGTCAGTTAGACAGAGAGTTAAATAAAGATGCCTACATCTGCCCAGGTCTTGGTGATGCTGGTGACAGAATCTTTGGTACCAAGTAAGACTCACTCGTGTAAGAGTTAATTCTAAGATTTGATCTGGCACCTTATATATAGCTTGATATGGCTTAATCTTACGAGATTTAATTAACTCTAAAGATTAGGTAAAAATCTGAGAGTGAAATAAATTCCGTGTAACCCCAATTAAGTCTGATATCATTTTACGACTTAATTGGAGTTTTAAATGGCAAAAATCAAACGTAATCCAGCAGCAACTTTTAAGCAGCTACATCCAATAAGAAGTAAGAATACACTACAGACAATGCTTTGTAAGCTAGATCTTTAGTATAATTGCTGTTACCAGGTAAAGTTGATGACGTTCTTGAACTTGTTTGACGTTTTCAATGGCTTGACGTATTCAATGTTTAGCCCTGCTACAAAATTATGAATTTGCTTGTCTTATCATTTAGATGTTTACCGTAACTCAATAAAAAAGAACTTGATCTTTATTGATGTTAATATCTTCCATTAAGCCATGCAGAATACTGTTTTCAGATCCTTTAAGTTTCATTCACATTTCTCAACATTAAAAGATTTAACAATATTGTTTTCTGTAATTATATTATTGACTTTAAAATTTTTAACATAACCTAATTCTTTTTCAAAATCTTTTAAATCGTTTACAGTAAAATCATCTAATTTAATGGGCAATTTTAAATTGCGTTCGTGTCTAAGCGTTTTCACACAAATGTGCAATATATATTTATCTTTAACAATATTCGTTTTTTGTGTATCTTCATCCAACACATGTTCAAAGTTAAAATCCGCGTCTTTGAAATAATACTTGTCAAGCCATGACGTGTTTTGCACTTTTTCAAGAAATTCATTTTTATTGCTGTAAATGTGGGTAAAAGGATCTCCTCTTTCTTCAGCATGAACCACAATGCGGTAGTTTAAATCAGTATTAAACGCTTTAACAAAATCAATTATTGAAATCATAAGATATCTCCTAAAGTTCTCTTCGAAGTAACTTATAAATTAATTGGTGCAACTTCAATAATAATGTAAGGACATACACGTCATAAGGTTGTAATCTCCAATTGTTTTAAGCAAAACAGGACATCTTGGAGATGGCTTTTTTAGTCTAAAAAGCGCACTGTTCCGTTTTTCAAGTTTTCATCAGTTTAACTGCTAATGCATGCTTATATGAACTTTCATAAGAAAACACTATCGCTGTGTTAGTTGCATAAGATACATTCCTATTGTAGATATGAGGACTATTAGCAACTGCTTTAACCATAGGTTTCTCCAAATTAAATGTTTTTTGCCGTGTTCTGCCTTTAGTAATCTTCTACTGATTGTTTAAGATCTTATAATTAAGTTGCTTTTCTATTAGCTCAGCCTGTCTGCAACCGTAGCTTAAGTTTTGAGAACACGACTTTTGGTAATAATAAAGAGCTTTTTGCTCATCTTTTCTTACATGAATACCCTGCTGGTAGTAAAACGCAAGATTTGCACAGGCAGTTCTGCCTTTGATAGCACAGGCTCTGTTACATGCTGCAATATCACCGTTTTCGCATTGTTTTACAAAACTTTCTCTTGTAAAACAAAGTGCAAAGCTAAGCACTACAAATGCTGTTGCAATGATGAAAGCAAAGCTGAACACAGGATGGGTTCTAAAATTGAACTTGAGATTTTTTAAGCTGTCTTTAAATTTCATACTACACTCGCTTTTACGGTCTAATACCTTTAGCAGGTATTTTATTGAGGGTCTTTTATCGTTCTTTTTATCTAATAAACCGATCTTAGCTACAACTTTGCTCTTTGCTTTTATAAACTCCGATATATTAGATTTTGATTTGTATAACAAAGTTGCAGGTAGCAACATGGTCTTTAACTAAAATTTGAAAGGTAAGGCTATGAGTACAAAGATCTAAGAGAAATTAAGGATTGAGGAATTTAGAAGAAAATAATCATTGCCTTACCTTATGAACTAATCTTATAAAGGCATCGTTCCAGATTTAGATTGGTGTATAAAAAAAGTAAATAAATACCTTTTGAAAATCACGCTTAGGATTAAACAGCTAATTCATGATTAAAAAAAATGACAGGTATTAGGTTAATTCATGCTCTTAGGACTTATTGCGCCACAGGATAGTTTTTATGTGGCGCTTAGGATATGTAGGTATTATTCAGTTAAGCTTTGCACTTAAAATTCATTGTAAGCTTAAACTTCCTGATACTCGGTAAAAGCTCTTACTTTAGGATCAGCATTGAACACTGTTGCAATTCTTAACAACTCATTCTTTTTAGGTAGGATGTTGCCATAGTCTCGTGTCTTTATCTGCTCTACAGCTTCACTAAGCTTTGCCTTAGCTTCAGTCTCATTTTCTGCATACTTAAATTCAAAGACTATTCTTCTGTTATCAGACTCAATTACAAGATCGGCTCTACCTTTTGATGAATGTTGTTCTGCAGTAACAGAGTTACAAATGCCTTTTAAGTACATATATAGCAATTGCTGAACTACTGCCTCAGAACTGATTGGATAGTTATCATATGAAACTGTGTTTAGAACAGTATTGAATAAACCTAAGATTTCACCTGCATCTTTACTTTGTGTAAGAATTTGTTCATTAACACTCAAAAGCTTTGTATCATCAAAGATATTTAGTGCCATTAGGGAAAATAGTGCATTGTAAACTTCACTGTTTGGTATTCCTAAAGTCATAAAGCCTTTTGAGTATACAGGTGAGCGTAAAGTTAAATAACCTGTCTGGCACATTAAGACATTCTGATTGATAGATGTCAAAGAAGTTGGATTCTTAAAATCATTTACTTTAATGTTAATTGTTTTATCTTTATCAATATAATCCAACGCATTTAACTTATGGGTCTGCAGATAGTTTGCAAGAATTGATGGCAAACCACCATTGTCGTACCAGTACTCTCCAAACTGAACTTTTTTCTTGTCAACAACTGACTGTAAGAATGTATTAACCGACCATGTACAAAAAACTTTCTTTTCATAGTCTTCATCAAAGCAGTAACCATCGTAGTTTTGAGCAAGTCTATCTAA
>HF987932.1:17954-24826 GCA_000431835.1 Succinatimonas sp. CAG:777 | reverse complement strand
AATCCCTTCGGGTGCGCCATTCATTTTTTTCAAGTACACGCGCCTGCAGTTTTTCTGACAGAGTAACTTGTCGTCAAATTGATTTACTAAGGTGTTTTGTTTATTGTCGATTATATTTTTCTTCTGGTATCTCAAAAAGACCATTAATGGCTTAAAATAGATCTCTGATTTTTTAACGGCGGTTTGACATGGCAAAAGATAATAGCAATGATGTTTTGGCAAAATATACAGAGATGCCAAAAAATCTTGAAGCAGAAGCTAACTTCCTAGGAGCATTGATCCTAGATGGCAAACTTATCGAAAAAGTACGTGAGAACATAGGTACTTTAGATGAGAACGATTTCTTCTCTGAAAAGAACCGTATCATTTACAGAACCATTTTAGGTAGAGCTGCTACTACTGATGATTTTAATACCACAGTACTTTGTGCTGATTTAGAGAACAAGGGTCTTTTAGATAAAGCAGGCGGTATTGCCTATGTAGGTTCTTTAACCGAACTTACAGGTCCATCTTCTGCAATCGTTGAATACGGCCAAATCATCATTGATACCTCAAGACGTCGCAAGCTAATTTCAGTATGTGAACATATTGAAAAGATTAGTTATGCACCAGAAGGTAAATCAGTTGAAGAAGTTTATGACGAGGCTCAGGGGCTTATCTATGAGTTATCTGAATCTCGCCGTTCAGCTGATTCTGGTCCTAAGCAGATGACTGCTGTAGCTTTAGAGTTGGTAAAACAAATTAAAGCTGACATGGACTCTAATAAAAAGATGCATGGTGTGGCAACCGGCTTTAGAGATCTTGATAATTTAACCTCAGGGTTACGTGGCGGTACCTTAAATATTATCGCTGCTCGTCCTGGTGTCGGTAAAACCTCTTTTGCGATGAACGTTGTAACTAACATTGCCATGAATGTTGATGAGCATCGTCCTGCGTTAGTATTCTCATTAGAAATGCCTGCAAAAGAAATTGCCATGCGTATGCTCTCAAGCTTTGGTAGAGTTTCTGGCAAAGATTTAGCATCAGGCAAGGTAACTCCAGAGCAGTGGCATCGCATCATTAGATATGTAAATCTTTTGACTGAAAAAGATGACAAAGGTAATGATAGAGTAAAACTCTACATTGATGATACCTCTGATATTGCCTTAACTCCTCTAGAACTTCGTTCAAGAGCGCGTAAGATAGCCTCAGAAAACGGTGGACTGTCTTGTATCATGGTCGACTATATTCAGCTGATGAAATCTCAGACCAAGCTAGATAACAGAAGTCAGGAAGTTGGTGAAATCTCACGTTCATTAAAACAGTTATCAAAAGAGCTTGATGTACCTATTTTGGCTCTAGCTCAGTTAAACCGTGAAGTTGAAGGTCGTAAAGATCACCGTCCTATGAACTCAGACCTGCGTGAATCAGGCTCTTTGGAGCAGGATGCTGATATGATTATGTTCATTCACCGTGAGGACGTATATAAGTCCGGTGAGAATGGCGACGGTAAGGCTACACTTATTATCAGTAAGAACAGAAATGGTGCTACTGATGATATTGAGTTACAGTTCCAGGGGGCCTATACAACTTTCTACGATAAAGATAATACAATTGCAGCTGAAGGTGATGTTCCTGACATTACTGACTCTCAAATCTATCAATAATAAAAGAAGATAAAAAGGAAAAGTTAAAATGCAATGCGTAACTGCTTCAATCGATAAGCAGGCTTTAATTGATAATGTAAAGCATATCCGCTCTTTAGTTCCAAATTCTAAAATCATTGCTGTAGTAAAAGCCAATGCCTATGGCCATGGACTTTTCCCTGTAGCCAATGCTTTAAAGGATCATGCAGACGCATTTGCTGTTGCAAGAATTTCTGAGGCCATGGAACTTCGCCGTCAGGGTATTGAAAAGCCTATCGTGTTATTAGAAGGTTTTTATAATGACGAAGACATTGCCTATATCTCAAAATACTCTTTGTATACAGGTGTTCATGATCTTGAGCAGGTAAAGAGTATTGAAAATGCCAAGTTAAAGAAACCTATTCATGCGTGGGTTCAAATTGATGTGGGTATGCATCGCTTAGGCTCATGCAATAAAGATGAAATCTTTGAGATTAAAAGAAGACTTGAAGCTAGCCCTAATGTGGTAAAACCAGTAGGTCTGATTTCTCATTTATCTGTTGCTGATACTCCAAGTGAGGTTGAGTACAACAAACAGCAGATTGATTTCTTTAATGAGATTGCTAAAGATTTTACAGGTGATTTGTGTCTTGCTAATTCAGCTGGTATCTATTACTGGCCAAAGTCACGTACTCCATGGGTAAGACCTGGCATCATCATTTATGGCATCTCACCATTTGAAGATAAAGTAGGTGAAGACTTAGGCTTAAAGCCTGTAATGACTTTAAAGAGCAATATTCTTGCCCTGCACAAGCTCAAAAAAGGTGACAAGGTAGGTTATGGTGCTTACTATGTAGCTGACAGAGATACCACTTTAGGTATTGTAGGCTGTGGCTATGGTGATGGTTACCCAAGAACAGCTCCTAATGGTACACCAGTACTTATCAATGGCAGATATGTAAAGACAGCAGGCCATGTTTGCATGGACATGATGTTTGTTGATTTAGGACCAGACTCAAAAGACAAGATTGGTGATGAAGCAATTCTATGGGGAAAGGGGCTTCCTGTTGAGAAGATCGCTGAACTTTGTGGAACTATTCCTTATGAGTTAGTTTGCCACGTAATGCCCCGTGTTGATATAGAGTTCTCTTAATCAACATTTTTCCTAATCAAAATAAAAAAAGGCTGACCTAGGTCAGCCTTAGTGTAAGAACTGATAACAATTAGTTCTTAACAAATCTCATTGATAAATCTAGAGCTCTTACATTCTTAGTTAGTGCTCCAACTGAGATGAAATCAACACCAGTTGCGGCAAAACGGCCGATGGTCTCAAGATTTACGTTACCTGAAATCTCAAGCAAAGCTTTATGATCTGTCTGCTTTACCGCATGAATCATCATATCGTATTCAAAGTTATCTAGCATGATGATATCAGCTTTAGCATCTAAGGCCTGCTGTAATTCATCAAGATTCTCTACTTCAACCTCAACCTTAATCTCAGGATGCTGGCTACGAGCTCTTTCAATTGCTTTTGCAATACCGCCACAAGCCATGATGTGGTTCTCTTTGATTAAGAACATATCAAAAAGACCTATTCTGTGGTTCTTACCACCGCCACAGGTTACAGCATACTTTAGAGCTGTTCTTAAGCAGGGAACTGTCTTTCTGGTATCTAATAGTTTGCAGTTGGTATCTTTTATTGCTTTTACATATTTAGATACTTCAGTTGCAACACCAGATAATGTCTGTACAAAGTTTAAGGTAGTTCTTTCAGCTGTTAACATGGTACGGGCATTGCCCTTTACATGGAATAACTGCTCACCAGGCTCAATAGCATCGCCGTCTTTTACAAACCAAGTTAATTCAACTTTATTGCCTAACTGTCTGTAAACTTCTTCAACCCATGCCTTACCGCAGAAAATACCTGCTTCACGGGTAATAACAGTAGCTTCGTCGCTTTCGTTTTCATCAATAAGCTGTGAAGTAACATCAAGGCTAGGATCAAGTTTACCGCCTAAGTCCTCTTCTAGAGCCATTTTCACAGTTGCTTTGATATCATCTTGTAACATAATAATTCCTACATTCGATACTGTGTCATTAGGTGACATGATACCACATATTGCCATTTGCTCAATTTAAATGATTTTTTGGATCTGATCATCTTTATATTTATTATTTGAAATAAAAGAATTGATAAAAGTCATGGCCTATAAGAGCAAAACTATGGAATAAAAGTAAGCATAAAAGTGACAAACACTGCACATCGGCGTCTGATTTGTTATAATCTAAGTTTAAATTTCAAGAAGCTAAACTAGATAGATATTAGAGATTAAAGCGTGTTAGAAACCATCTCCATAAAAGATCAGGTCGCAGCCTTAAAAGAGCGCGCAGATGCCTTAAGGGGGTATCTTTGACCTGCAAAGCAAGACCGAACGTTTAGAAGAGGTAAACGGTCTTCTAGAAGATCCAAAGCTTTGGGATGATCCAAAAAAAGCTCAAGAACTTGGCAAAGAAAGACAAATTTTAACTGCTGTGGTTACCAATTTTAAGAATCTCTACCAGGGATTTGATGATTTGTTAACCCTAGAAGAAATGGCCAAAGAAGAGAACGATCCTGAGCTTGAGAAAGAAGCTCAAGCAGAAGCAGACAAATTAAGCCACGATTTAGAACGTCTTGAAATCGAGAGAATGTTCTCAGGTCCTAATGACAATGATCCTTGTTATATGGATATTCAGTCAGGCTCTGGTGGTACTGAGGCTCAAGACTGGGCTGAAATGGTAATGCGCATGTACATGAAGTTCGGTGAAAAACACGGCTTTAATGTTACAGTAACTGAATTGTCAGAAGGTGAAGTTGCTGGTATTAAGTCAGCTACCTTACGTTTTGAAGGTGATCATGCCTATGGCTGGTTTAGAACCGAAACCGGCGTGCACCGTCTGGTTAGAAAATCACCTTTTGATTCTAATAATCGCAGACATACCTCATTCTGTTCTGCTTATGTCTATCCTGAAATTGATGACAACATTGAAGTTTCCATCAATCCAGCTGACTTGAGAGTAGACGTTTACAGATCATCAGGTGCTGGTGGTCAGCATGTTAATAAAACCGAATCAGCTGTAAGAATTACTCATATACCAACAGGTATTGTGGTTTCATGTCAGAACGAGCGTTCACAGTTTCAAAACCGTGATCAGGCTATGAAACAGTTAAGAGCAAGACTTTATACTCTAGAACTTGAAAAGAGACAGAGTGTCCAGAAAGAGATTGAAGACAGCAAGTCTGATATCGGTTGGGGCAGTCAGATCAGATCATATGTTCTAGATGATGCTCGTATTAAAGATTTACGCACAGGTGTTGAATGCCGCGACACACAAAAAGTGTTAAACGGTGATTTAGACCAGTTTATTGAAGCAAGTTTAAAGTCAGGACTTTAAACTTATAAATTAGGAAAATTAAAAATGTCACAAGAAAACATTGGTACTGCAGAGAACCTCAACAACGTTATGAAAGAACGTCGTGAGAAACTTGAGGCTCTACGTTCACAAGGTCAGGCTTATCCTAACGACTTCCGTCGCGATGCATTCTCATCAGATATTGTCAAAGCATGTGCAGACAAAGACAATGAGACCTTAGAAAAAGAACAGAATACCTACACTATTGCAGGTCGAGTTATGACCCGCCGTGTTATGGGTAAAGCTTCATTTGCAACCTTGCAGGATATGGGCGGTCGTATTCAGATTTACGTAGCTCGCGATAATTTACCTGAAGGTGTTTATCAGGATGTTTTCAAGAAATTAGATTTAGGTGACATCATCGGTGTAACCGGTTTTGCATTTAAGACTAAGACTGGCGAGTTGACCTTACATGTAAGCGCATTACGTTTATTAGTTAAGTCATTACGTCCACTACCTGAGAAGTTCCACGGTTTAACCGATCAGGAAGCTCGTTGCCGTCAGAGATACGTTGACTTGATTGCTAACGAGAATTCACGTCGTACCTTTGAGATCCGTACCAAAGTAGTTTCATTCATAAGAAAGTACATGAACGAGCATATGTTTATGGAAGTTGAAACTCCTATGATGCATGTAATTCCTGGTGGTGCTAACGCTAAACCATTCGTAACTCACCACAATGCCTTAGATATGGATATGTATCTACGTATTGCGCCAGAGCTGTACTTAAAGCGTCTAGTTGTAGGT
Source organism: Succinatimonas sp. CAG:777 (assembly GCA_000431835.1). Taxonomy (GTDB): domain Bacteria; phylum Pseudomonadota; class Gammaproteobacteria; order Enterobacterales; family Succinivibrionaceae; genus Succinivibrio. Next base: position 19,022 of record HF987932.1, on the reverse strand, counting down.
GGTTTTGAGCGTGTTTACGAAATCAACCGTAACTTCAGAAACGAAGGTATCGATGTTCGTCATAACCCAGAATTCACTATGATGGAATTCTATATGGCATACCACGATTACCACGACTTAATCGACTTTACCGAAGATCTTTTCAAGAAGATGTCATTAGAAGTTTTAGGTACCACTAAGATCCACTATGGTAAAGAAGGTGAAGAAGGTCTTGATTTAGATTTTGCTAAACCATTTGACAGATTAACCATGAAAGAGTCTATTGTTAAGTATGGCAATGGCATTACTATGGAAGATCTTGAGGATGAGGAAAAGGCTCGAGCTCTATGTAAGAAGCACCACATCGAGTTAATGGAAGGCTGGACTTTAGGCCACTACATTACAGCTTTATTCGATGAGTTAGTAGAAGCAAATCTGCAGCAGCCTACCTTCATTACTAGCTACCCAGCAGTGGTATCTCCATTAGCAAGAAGAACAGATTCAGATCCAGAATTTACTGATCGCTTCGAGTTCTTCATCGGTGGCCGTGAGATTGGTAATGGTTTCTCTGAGTTAAATGATCCTGATGATCAGGCAGGTCGTTTCCGTCAGCAGGCTGAGGCTAAGAAGCACGGTGATGACGAAGCTATGTACTACGATGAGGATTATATCAACGCAATGCAGTACGGTTTACCTCCAACCGCAGGTGAAGGTATTGGTATTGATAGAACAGTAATGTTATTCACAAATGCTCAGACCATTCGTGATGTAATTCTGTTCCCAACATTAAGACGTAACTAATTTTAAATAGCTAACTTGTTAAAAGTTAGCTATTTTTCTGATAGCTATAAAATAGCTATCTATAACAGAATTAGCTTAAATAAACTTTTTTAGTTTTTGCAATAATTAAGGTGAATAAGATGCAAAAATATCAGGGTTCAATGGTTGCTTTAATCACACCATTTAAAAATGGCAAAGTTGATAATGAAGCACTAGAGCGCATGGTAGAGTTCCACATTAAGAATGGAACTACTTGCTTAGTAGTAACCGGTACTACAGGTGAGTGTCCAACCTTAACTTTTGAAGAGC
>HF987932.1:0-17907 GCA_000431835.1 Succinatimonas sp. CAG:777 | reverse complement strand
TGCAATCAAGACTGTATGTGATGCAGCAAAAGGCCGTATTTTAGTTATGGCAGGTGCCGGTTCCAACAACCCAGTTGAAGCAATCAACTTATCAAATGCAGCCAAAGATGCCGGTGCAGACAGCCTTTTACATAATGCTGGCTACTACAACCGTCCTAATCAGGAAGGTTTATATGCACACTTCAAGATGGTTCATGACAATACTGATTTACCTATCTTCTTATACAACGTACCAGGCCGCACCGTTGTAAATATCACCTCAGAGACTGTTGCTAAGTTATCTGAGTTAGAGAGAATTATCGGTATTAAGGATGCTACTGGTAACCTAGAGCGTCCATGGATTGAGCGTAACTTAATCAAGAAACCTTTTATCTGGTTATCAGGTGAAGATTCAACAGCCGTAAGCTTTAACGTAGCAGGTGGTCAGGGTGTGATCTCTGTAACTGCAAACGTAGCTCCTGCTTTAGTTGCTAAGGTTCAAAACTTAACTTTAGATAAGAAGTGGGAAGAAGCAGCAAATGAGCAGTTGAAGTTAATGAAACTTCATAAGTTAATGTTCAAAGAGCCAAGCCCTGCTCCTGCTAAATATGCTGCTTCCTTATTAGGCTTATGCTCTGAAGAAAGCCGTCTGCCAATTCTTCCAGTAAGTCAGTCATTACGTGAAGAAATTAAGGCAGAGATGCAGAAGTTAGAGTTAATCTAATTAAAAACATGACAGAAGTTATTAAAGACTCTAACGAAAATCCTGAAAAGAACCATCAGGCTGAGCATCACAGAATCAAATCTTTTGTGGTACGTGCAGGTCGTATGACCGAAGGTCAAGTTCGTGCCATTGAAGAGTTAGGACCAAAGTATATGGTAGATGTAGAGGATTTAAAGCCCCTAGATCTTAAAGCTATTTTTGGCCGTGAGGCTCCATTGGTTGTAGAAATCGGATTTGGCATGGGCGTATCCTTTGTGCAGATGGCAAAGGATGCTCCTGAATGTAATTTCCTGGGAATTGAAGTTCACCCACCTGGGGTAGGCTCAGCATTAAAGCTGATTGAAGAAAATCAGCTTACCAATGTCAAAGTTATCAAATTTGATGCCTTTGAGGTTTTGTCTAAGTGCTTAGCTCCAGAGAGCGTGGATGTTCTTCAGATATTTTTCCCTGATCCATGGCCTAAGAAGAGACATATCAAACGTCGTCTTATCAATGACGACTTTGTTAAGTTGGTTAAACCGTTGTTCAAGCATGGAGGTCAGTTCAGAATGGCAACTGACTGGGAGAATTACGCTGAGCAGATGTTGGATGTGATGACCAGAGCTGAAGGTTTTTCAAACACTTCTCCTGATGGCACTTATATCCCACGACCTGACTGGCGTCCTCTAACTAAGTTTGAACTTCGTGGTCAGAGACTAGGACATGGTGTCTGGGATCTGGTATTCAAGCGTGACTGATTCTAGATTAGAAGCTTTAACCCAATATGTAAAAAGCATTATTTTAGATGATAAAGTAATGCTTTTATCTTTAAATGGCGACGCTAGCTTCCGTCGCTATTTTCGTGTCTTAAATAAAAATCTCATTGCAGTTGATGCTCCTCCTAAGACTCAAAAAAATAGAGAATTTGTAGCTATCGATACAGCTTTATCTAAAGCCGGTATTACTGTTCCTAAGCTAGTTGCCTATGATTTTGATAAAGGCTTTATGCTCATTTCTGATTTAGGTGATAAGACCTTTGCAAATGCAAGTGCACAAGGAGACAAGCTTTACTATTACCAAAAAGCAATCTCTTTACTTCCAACTATTGCAGCAATCGATCTTGAGTTACCTTTATTTGATAAAAAGTTTATCGAGTTTGAACTCTCTTTATTTGATACCTGGATGCTAGATAAAGCTTTAAATGTAAAGTTAAGCGATGATGAGCAAAAATCTCTTATAGAGAGCTATGACTTTTTAGTTCAAAACTGCTTATCACAGGAACAATGTGCCATGCACCGTGATTATCACAGCCGTAACTTAATGGTATGTGGTGAAGGCAAAAGTGAGCAATTAGCCATAATCGATTTTCAGGATATGGTAAAAGGTCCTGTTTTATATGATTTAGCCTCACTTTTATTTGATTGCTATGTGGTCTTAGATAAAGAGCTTTTAACAAAGTTAAAACAATATGCCTATGATACCTTTAAAGAAAAGGGGTATTTAAAGAATAAGTCATATGATGAGTTTTGCTATGAACTTACCTTAACCTCATTGCAGCGACATGTAAAAGTTTTAGGTATCTTTTGTCGCTTGAGCATAAGAGACGGTAAGAACGCTTATTTAAAAGATCTGCCTCGTGTTATCAATTATGTGCTTGAAGAATGTAAGGTTGATAAGCGTTTAGAAAAACTTCAAAACATCATAGAAAAATACGTAGTAGGAAAGTTCTAATGAAGGCAATGATTTTGGCTGCAGGACGTGGTGAAAGACTACGCCCAATCACTGATACCTGTCCAAAACCACTAGTTAAGGTTGGAGATAAAAGCCTTATCGAGTGGCATTTAGAAAAGTTAAAAAAGGCAGGGGTTACAGACATTCTTATCAACAGTGCTTATTTGAGCTCTATGATTGTGTCTTATATAGGCGACGGTCATAAGTTTGGAGTTAACATCATTCACTCTGTTGAAGGCGATTCTGGTCTTGAAACAGCAGGTGGAATTATCAATGCATTACCATTTTTCGAAGGTGAAGACTTTTTAGTTGTAAACGGAGATACCTTTATTGATGGCGACTATAAACAGTTTTTAACTCCTTTAAAAGCAGGAGTACAGGCAAGACTGTATTTAGTTAATAATCCTGAGCACAATTTAAAAGGTGACTTTTCATTAGATGAAAAAGGAATGTGTACACGTGGAACTGGTTATACCTTCTCAGGTACAGCTGTTTATTCATGTCAAGGTTTTGAACATCACGAAATAAAAAAAGAGCCTTTGTTACCATACTTTGAAAAGTGGTCTCAAGAAAAGATCCTTACAGGAGCGCTTTTAGAAGGTAAGTGGTTTGATGTAGGCACAATTCAAAGACTTGACACAGTTAATAATTACGTTAAAGAAAAGCAGTTATAATTAAGTAAAAATTCAGCATAATTGTGCTTAACCTAACTTGTAAAGTTAAGACTCTTTACAAGTTTGATAATAACGATTCAATACGACAGTGAAAGCAAAATTAACATATTTAGGAGCAGGAATAGGCCTTATAGCAGGTTTTATTCTGTATCTAATCTCTGATTTCTTTTTATTTTTAGTAATCTTAGGCCCAATGGTGGGCTTTTTGTCTTATGACTACCGTCTTTATCGTAAGCAAAAGCTTAAACTTGAAGAAGAGGCTAAAAAAGCTCAAGAAGAGCAATTAAAAAAAGAACAAAAACGCCTTGAGCGCGAGATGAAAAAGACTCAAAAAAGGAATAGAGAAGATAAAGTCTCACTTTATGAGAATATTTACACTGTAGCTGGATACTGTTTAGCCACACAGCAAGATCTTGGTGTATATATTAAAAATGCTGAAGAGGTAATTGCTCACTTTAAAGTTTCATCAGAGGTAAGGGCTGTCGCCGTTGAAGCTTTTAATCGCGCTTTAGATAGGTCTTTTGATTTTGATTCTTTTGTAAACTCATATAAAACCAATATAGGTAAAAACAGAGATTACATGAAGTATGTTTTGACCTATGCATACTTAATCGCCTCTGTTGATGGTGAAATGAATTATGAGGTCAAAGACCGCTTAGTTAATATTGCAACAGCGCTGGAGTCTACTAAAGCAGCCTTAAAAAGACTGTTCCAGTCAAAGGGAGCTGAAGCAAGATTTGCTAAAGAGTTTGATGATGAGAAAAATAAGTCAAGCAATCATTATGAGTACTCTCATGAAGAGAGTAACACTAGTAATGATAATGGCGATAAGAGCAAATCATCTAACTACAATTCTGCAAATAGTAACTCTAATAGGGGCAATTCAAATAACTCAGATAGCAGAAGATCATCTAACACATCAGCTTCAAGTGATAAAGTAGCTCAAGCATTAAGCATTTTAGGTCTAGACAGTAATGCAACCTTTGATGATGTAAAGAGAGCTCACAAAAAGATGATGTTCCAGTATCATCCTGATAGACTGGCTGCTCAAAATTTATCTCCTGATATGGTAGAGATTTATACAGATACAGCAAAATCTGTGCAGGCTGCTTATGATTATTTAAAGAAGATCTACAGCGATTACATTTAATTTACATTAATAGGTAAAACATGAAACTTACCGGTACAATTTTAGGCTTCTTATTAGGCTTTATCTTTGGTCACAATATAGTAGTAGCCGTGGTTTGCGCTCTTATAGGTTACTTTGTATTTGATAAACCAAGATTAGAGAAAAACGAGAAAAGACAAAAGGCTTATAACGCTTTTTCTAAAGGGGCCAATTACAACTTAGCACTAGTCGATATTACTTTCTCCTTTATGGGCTATATTGCCAGAGGAGCAGGCAGAATCAATGAAGAACACATCGGTTCTGCTTATAGCGTCATGGAAATGATGCAGTTAGATGAGAATGCACGAAAGACTGCTATGACAGCCTTTAATGCAGGTAAACAACCTGATTTTAATATCGATGCAAAAGTAGCAGAGTTAAAAGCGATTATTGGCGACAATGATGCTTTTGTAGACTATATCTTAGAAATTCAGATTCAGGTTGCTCTCTCTGATGGAGTTCTAGCAAAGCAAGAACATGACAGACTGATTATTCTAGCAGCAAGTCTAGGTGTCTCAGTGCAGTCAATGGAGCGCTTAATTACCATTAGATACAGTGAGATGATGTTCTCACAGCGCTTTAAAAATTCAGGCTATAACTATGAGAGTAGTTCTCAGAGCGGATATCAGGATAACTCAAGCTCTGCTTATGGCAACAGTTATGAGAATAATGATAGCTATAGTAATGACAACAGTTCATACAATGAGCAATACCAAAGTCAGTCAAAGCTAGATGCTGCCTATAAAGTACTAGGCATAGACAAGAGTTCTAGTGATGATGAGGTCAAAAAAGCTCATCGCAGACTGATGTTAAAGTACCATCCTGACAGATTAGCATCACAAGGTTTAACTGAGGAAATGATCCGTATGTATACCGAGAAAGCAAAAGATATTCAGGCTGCTTTTGATCTGATTAAAAAAGAGCGCGGACTTAAATAAGAAATTCAGCCTTAGTTTCAAAAGAGAGTTTCTCTTTAGAAATAGGGTGATTAAACTCAAGATGATAAGCATGCAGGCAAAGTCTTTTTGACTTTGCCTGTACTTTATCATCAGCATAAAATCTGTCACCTAAAATAGCATGTCCAATTGAAGCTAAATGCACTCTCAATTGATGTGAACGACCTGTAACAGGGGTAAGCCTAACCAAACTGATGTTATCAGTTTTATGCTCACATTTCTCATTAACAAATGAAGCAACGCCAAAGTTATCTACTCGTTCATAAAGAGTAATAGATGACTTTCCCTGCTCAAAATCTACAATCTGTAAAGGTCGTCTTTCAAGATCACAGCGAATAGGAAGTTCTATTTTTCCTGTATCTTCAGTTATTCCGTCAACAAGTGCATAGTAAAGTTTATGTACTTCTTTTTGCATAAACATTCTGCCTAAAGCTGAAATAGACTCTTTTTTAAGGCCTACAACCATAAGACCTGAAGTGTCCATATCAAGTCTGTGTACTGCCATGGCATCAGGGTAGGACTCCCAAATTCTTGAAAGAATACTGTCATAGTTAGCCTTTTCTCGACCTGGTACAGATAAAAGTCCCGAGGGTTTGTCTACGACCATGATGTACTCATCTTCATAGAGAACGGTTAAAAAAGGTGTTTTAGGGGGATTATAGATAAAGTTATTCACGGTAAGAGTAAAAGAACTATGGTAAAGACACAAGACTAAAAGAGCAGCTTAAGCTGCTCTTTTAGATAGGTAAAGGTTATTCAAAGTGAGATGCTGCCATAACTTTTCTAGCATTGTCAGCAGGTAGTTTTAACCCTAATTCATCTAAGTTCCTAATCATGAGGTCATATGCCTTCTTGGTATATGGTGAATCATAATAAGTATAGATGATGGTCTGGCAGTGACGGATTGCTGAAATTAAAGCACCTCTTTCTTGGTAGTAAGAGGCAATTGCCCACTCACGCTTTGCTAACTGATCCTTAACCCAAATTAAACGGTGATAAGCATCGTTAGCATATGGAGAATTTGGGTAAGTCTCAATTAAGTCTTTGAAAGCTTGAAAAGCGTCATATAAGTTTTGAGGATCTTTTTGTGATCTGTCAAAACCGAGGTAATCCTGAATAAGAGTACCGTGTTTCTGGATCTCGTTCAGGCCTTTCATGTACATTACATAGTCTGTGTACTGAGAGGTTGGATTTAATCTCAAATATCTTTCAATAGCAGCGGTGGTCAGATCGGATTTTCTTGATTTATAGTAAACATAAATCATATCAAGCTGTGTCTGATCTGTAAGCTCGCCAAATGGATAACGGGAGTCTAAAGCTTCTAGATAGTCTTTAGCATAGCCAAAATCACCTACAGCCATATACTGTCTAGCCTTAGAATGCAAAGCCTCCTGAGAAAGATCAGGAATACCGTCTTTTTCAATGGAATCAGAAGAACAGGCTGTTAAAGAGAGCGCAGAAGCAATTAACACCGGTAAAAAAATCTTCTTGAACATCAAATTCTGCCTCATGTTTTTTCTTAAATTTATCTGCCGTATATGTTATCTTAAGTGACAGTAAATATGTAAAGAAAATATGTAAAAATTAACTTATGTCTGAAATTTTTCATTATACAGTAACAGATGACCTTCATGGTAAAAGACTTGATGCTGCTTTAGCATCTTTTGATGACAGCAACTCAAGAAGTACCTTAGGTCAGTTTATTAAAGACGGTCTGGTAAAACTAGATGGTGTAGTTGTAACAAAGTCAAGCACCAAGGTAGCCGCAGGTCAGGAGATTGAACTTACAGCCCCAGAGCGCGAAGATTTGGATGCAAAACCTGAAAACATCCCACTAGATGTGATCTATGAGGATGAGGATTTAATTGTTATCAATAAACCTGTAGGCTTGGTAGTACATCCAGGAGCGGGCTGTAAAGACGGCACGGTGATGAACGCCATGTTATACCACTATCCACAAACAGCAAGTTTAGCTAGAGCTGGAATTGTTCACCGTTTGGATAAAGACACCTCTGGTCTTATGGTAATTGCTTTATCAAAGTATGCTCAGATTAAACTTGTCAGAGCAATCAGTAAGCATGATGTTGTGCGTGAGTATGAGGCTATTTGTGAAGGTCTGATTACCTCAGGTGGCACCATTGAAGCTGACATCAATCGTGATCCTTACAACAGAACTAGAATGGCTGTTGTTTGCGATGGTATGGGGCGCGAGGCTATTACTCACTATCGTGTGATGGAACAGTTCCGTGAACATACATTAGTAAAACTGAGACTGGAGACTGGTAGAACTCATCAGATCAGAGTTCATATGGCATCAATTGATCACCCTCTGTTAGGTGATATGACCTATGGTGGCAAGCGTTTGAAGATCATGAAAGGCGCAAGTGTAGAGTTAACAGAAGCTCTAAAGCACTACCGCCATCAGGCCTTACATGCAGCGCATATTGAGTTTATGCATCCTATTAAAGGTGAGATGATGTCTTTTGATGCGCCTTTGCCTGATGATTTTACAAATCTCATCAATCTTTTAAGAGAGGATGAAAAAGTAAATGGTGGCAAGATCTAGTTTTGTAGCAGTAAATGCCTTTGAGGATATTCCTGTAAAGGCTTTATATACCACACGTTTGGAAGGAAAAAGTGAAGGTGACTATTCATCCTTCAATTTAGGTCTTCATGTTGAAGATGATCCCCAAGCCGTGTTACAAAACAGATTAGCTTTAGAAAAACACCTTTCAAAAAAAGTCGTTTTTATGAATCAGACTCACTCTGATAAAGTGATTTTAGTAGATAAAAACGATGTTTGTGAATGTGAAAAGATGCTAGAAGGCAAAACACCTGTTTCTTTAGGAGTTGAAGCTGATGGCATTGTAACTTGTGACAGTACTGTAGCTTTAGCTGTACTCACAGCCGACTGTCTCCCTCTTTTGATGACTACAAAAGAGGGGAATGTTATCGCAGCTGTTCACTGCGGTTGGAAAGGTGTGTACTCAAACATCATCAAAAATGCTGTAGCTCTTATAAGAGAGCACTCTAAAAGTGAAATCTATGCCTACTTAGGTCCATGCATTGGACCAGAGAGCTTTGAGGTAGGAAGTGAACTTTTAGATAAATTTCAAAGTATTCTGCCTGAAGCATCACGTGCCTTTACTAAAAAAGGCAATGGTAAATACCTGTGCTCACTGCCTCTTTTAACTAGGATGCAATTAGAAAATGTAGGTGTTTCAAAGCTTGCAGATAGCAAAGTTGATACCTATCAAAATCCAAATTTACTCTACTCTTACAGAAGATCTAAAAGAACTGGTCGTATGGCTAGTGTGATTTGTTCAAATCTATAAAATTAAAAGCATCTGTCTTACTTTTTAAAGGCAGACCTTAATGATAAAAGTTTATCAGTTCATCTTTTGCTTAAGATCTTTTCTACTAATCATTATTATCATCAAGCCCCTTATTCAGTCTGATTTAGCGTAATTAAATCCCCTTAGAAAACGCTGAAATAAAACAAGAAAATCACCTTCCCCAAAGAATTTTTTATTTGAAAATATCCTTTAAATTTAACAAAGCATCCCCATATTGTTTTATAGACAAGATAAAAGAAACAAGATTTAAAAATGAGGAGGCTCTAATGCGCTTAGACAGATTTACTGTAAAGTTCCAAGAAGCACTAGCCGATGCTCAGTCTTTAGCTGTCGGACATGACAATCAGTTCATTGAACCAGTACATGTAATGTCAGCTCTGTTAGCCCAAGAAGATGGTGCTATCAGACCTTTAGTTACATTAGCAGGTTCTGATCCTACAGCTTTAAAGTTACTGGTTGATAAGGCAGTAGATAAACTGCCAAAGGTTGAAGGCGTAGCAGGTGATCTGCAACTTTCACCTCAAACTGGAAAGCTGCTTAATATTTGTGACGGTTTAGCTCAAAAGGGTGGCGACAGTTACATTTCATCAGAATTATTCGTTTTAGCTGCTATGGAAGGTGATCCTGAATTAAAGGAGATCTTTACTCGTTGTAACTTAACCTTAGCAAAGGTTAATGCTGCCTTAAAAGAAATGCGTGGTGGCAAGAACGTTAATGATGAAAATGCTGAAAATACACGTGGTGCTTTAAAGAAGTATTGTATTGATTTAACAGAGAGAGCTGAAAAGGGTAAGTTGGATCCTGTTATCGGTCGTGATGACGAGATCCGTCGTACCATGGAAGTTCTACAAAGAAGAACCAAGAATAACCCAGTGTTAATTGGTGAACCTGGTGTTGGTAAAACTGCAATTGTTGAAGGTTTGGCTCAACGTATTGTTAAAGGTGAGGTTCCAGAAGGCCTTCGTAACAAGAAAGTTCTGTCTTTAGACCTAGGTGCACTGATTGCAGGTGCTAAATACCGTGGTGAATTTGAGGAACGTTTAAAGGCTGTTTTAAACGATCTAGCAAAAGAAGAAGGTAAGATCATCCTGTTCATTGATGAGTTACACACCATGGTTGGTGCTGGTAAGTCAGAAGGTTCTATGGATGCAGGCAATATGCTAAAGCCAGCCCTTGCTCGTGGCGATCTTCACTGCATGGGTGCAACTACACTAGATGAGTATCGTCAGTACATTGAAAAGGATGCTGCTCTAGAGCGTCGTTTCCAGAAGGTATATGTTGGCGAACCTTCAGTTGAAAACACTATTGCTATTTTGCGTGGTCTAAAAGAGCGTTACGAAATTCATCATCATGTACAGATCACCGATCCTGCAATTGTAGCTGCAGCAACACTGTCAAACCGTTATATTACTGACAGACAGTTACCTGATAAGGCTATTGACTTAATCGATGAGGCAGCTGCAAGCATCAGATTGCAGATTGACTCAAAGCCAGAGCCATTAGACAAGTTAGACAGACGTTTGATCCAGTTAAAGATGGAGCGTCAGACTGTTGCAAAAGAGACTGATGATGCAAGTAAGAAACGTCTAGCAGCTATTGACGATGAGATCGCAAAAGGCGAGAAGGAATACGCAAGATTAAATGACATTTGGAAGCATGACAAGTTAATCTTAGAGGGTACTCAGAAACTAAAGGTTAAGTTGGATAGTGCCCGTCATGAATTTGATGTAGCAAAGAGAAATGGTGATTTAAACCGTATGAGTGAATTGCAGTACGGCATTATTCCTACTTTGCAAAAGCAGATCTCAGAATCAAGCAAGACTCAAGGTCAGGGTACACAGTTAGTTAAGAACAAAGTAACTGAAGCTGAAATCGCCGAGGTAGTATCTAAGGCAACAGGTATTCCTGTAGCTAAGATGCTAGAAGGTGAGCGTGAGAAGTTATTAAGAATGGAAGATGCTCTTCACAAGAGAGTTATCGGTCAGGGTGAGGCTGTTGAAGCTATTGCTAATGCAATCAGAAGAAGCAGAGCAGGTCTATCTGATCCAAATCGTCCAATTGGCTCATTCATGTTCTTAGGTCCAACTGGTGTTGGTAAGACTGAGTTATGTAAAGCTTTAGCAGAATTCCTGTTTGATACAGAAAAAGCTATGGTACGTATCGATATGTCTGAGTTTATGGAAAAGCACACTGTTTCTAGACTGGTTGGTGCTCCTCCAGGATATGTTGGATACGAGCAGGGCGGTTACTTGACAGAAGCTGTACGTCGTCGTCCATATTCTGTCATCTTGCTCGATGAGATCGAGAAGGCTCATCCAGATGTATTTAACATCTTGCTACAGGTATTAGACGACGGACGTTTGACCGATGGTCAGGGCAGAACAGTAGACTTCAAGAATACTGTAATCATTATGACCTCAAACTTAGGATCAAGCATGATCCAGGAGGAGAGTGAGAAGAGTGATTACGATACTATCAAGAAGAAATTATTAGCAATTCTTGAGCAGCACTTTAAGCCTGAGTTCTTAAACCGTGTTGATGAGACTGTGGTATTCCACCCATTAACTCGTGAGAACATCAAGAGCATTGCTAAGATTCAGCTTGAGACTCTATCAAAGAGATTAAAGAATGAAGGCTACGATTTAACCTTAGGTGAGAGCATCTACGATAGAGTTGCTACAGTAGGCTTTGATCCAGTATTTGGTGCAAGACCTTTACGTAGAGCAATTCAGAATGAGATTGCTGATCCTTTAGCTAAGTTATTGCTATCAGGTAAGATCCCTGTAAATAAGGCTTTAATCTTAGAAGTTGACTCAGAGGGCAAACTAAGCTGTAAAGCTAGATCATAATGTCGGTGAATAACTGATTTAAAAGGCAGAGATGAAAAATCCCTGCCTTTTTTGTGCCTCAATGACATCTTGTAAAAGAATAATCGCTAGTTTAATCAGTTCAGTGTCAGAAAAATGCTAAAGTTAAGATCTAGATCAAATAAGTAGACCACCACCTTACTGTTTAATATCTTGGCTACATCATATAATGAGAACAGTTTTGATGTAAGAGAAGATAACAAGTGAGTGCAGATTTAAATTCCCTCAAAGAAGCGCTTGAGCAGTGCGATTTAGATAAATTCTTATCCTTGATTAACAAGGAGCAAGAAGAACCAATAGATATCAACTCTACTTTAGGTGATGTTGAACTGACTCCATTTGAATATTGTTTAAATTTAGGTAATGTCAGCATTGCTGAAAAAATCTTAGATTTAGAGGGCTTTGACCTAAATTATAAAGGTCACAATCCACTGCGCTGTTCAATAATTTATGGCTACACTGCACTAGCTCAAAAACTAATTGAAAAAGGCTGTAATCCAAACTGCAGAGAAGAGAACAAGAAGAGTCTTTTATATCTTTGCTTAGAGCGCGGTTATTTTGAGCTAGCTCAGTTACTTGTATCAAAAGGAGCAGAAATCAATTCAAGAGATGAAAATGGTTTTACAGCCCTCATATATGCAGCGTATACAGGAAAAAGTGCAATTGTAGATTTCTTGCTAAAAAATAAAGCGCTAGTTGATATCTGCAATAACGAAGGATGGAATGCTGTAGTAGGTGCTTTTGCAAATGGCAATACAGAGATTGTCGAAAAGCTACTAGCATCAGGTGCTCATTTCCAGGAAAGTTATGCTCAAGCAGCGTTACTCAATTCTTACTTAAATGGAAATATAAAAGTTGCAAAGTCGTTGTTAGAAAATGGTGTAAGTCCTAATTTTACAGACAAAAAGTCAGAATGCTTGCTTATAGTTGCCCTAGAAAAAGGTGATTATGATTTTGCAAGGTTGCTAGTTGAAAAAGGAGCAGATCCTAATTCAAGAACAAGTAAAAATAGAGTTACCGCTCTTTCGTTTCTGGCCGCTAATGGACAAGATGAGTTAATAAAGTTCTTTAAAGAAAAAGGCGCTGATTTGAATTTAGCCTCAAAGTACGGTAATACACCTTTTTTAAGAGCTGTAAGAGAAAATCAGTTACAAACAGTGAAAGTTTTAGCTGAATTAGGTGCAAATATCAATGCAACTGATTGCGATGGCGAAGGAGCAGCGATCATTGCCTCTAAAAATGAATACTATAGCATGGCAGAGGAATTGGTATCTTTAGGAGTTGATGTAGAATTAATTGATAAAGACGGAAAGAAGGCTGTATCCTACGCTAAATACGATAGTAGCATGAAATCAATTCTGTTAAGAAATAGATAATGCTAGATTCAACTGCTGTTTTTGATGCTGTTAGACGGGGATATTCAGAACTAAAAGAGAAATCTGATTCTGATATTCTTGATTACTTTGCAGATATGTCACCAAGTGAATTACAAGGTCATATAAGCAATGTAAAAGGCATTGTCTTTGAAGAAGTTGTATCAGATCATCTTAATTCAAATGGACTTGACTCAAGTCTATTTGAATTGACCAACCATCCTGCATCAGACATTTCCATTTTTGATGATGGTATTTCTCTTGGAGAAGTGCAATTAAAAGCAACTGACAGTGTAAGTTACATCAAGGATGCTTTAGAGGCAAATCCTGATATTCCCATCATAACAACCAGCGAAGTAGCCTCAAATTTTGATGATAATTCCATGATTATTGACTCAGGAATTGATAATAGTCTTTTGACAGATACTGTATCATCAGTGATCTCTGACAATTTTGATGTAGCAGATTCAACGGATGTTATAAGTGAATCTGTTAGCGATTACCTATCAGATGCATCTTCTGATGTTTTAAGTGATTCTGTAAGTGACGTACTTTCAGATACTGTATCGGATACTCTTTCAGATGTTATTTCTCCTATACCATTAGGACCTATCGGACTAATTAAATTAGCAATAGGTCTATTGCTTTAGTTCTATTGAGAGTTCTCTAATTTGACTTTAAATAATCTATTCAATTTCTTCGTAGAAGACAACCTTTGCTGTGTACTTCTGCTTTTCAAAATCTAAATCAAAGTACTGACCTTCTTCTCCATTAGAAAACAGGTTTTTAAAGAAATCAGCATATTCAGGAAAATCGTTGATTACAATAAGGTTGTTTTCTCCGTCTTCATTTTTATTGACTCTAGTTAGCCCCACGTATAAAAGGCAGTTTTTATCATTTGTAATTCGATCTTCATCTTGAGGGAAAAAACTTTTTGAATCCTCTGGATCGGTATGTTTATGAATATTAACTAAAATAACATTGTAGGATTCCCATCCTTTGAAACTGTGTGTTGTAGAGCACTTTAAGCAACCCGGTTGGCTTCCCATATTTAGCTTTTCGTGCCTGAGAGTATCATAATCATCACTAAATATTGATTCAGTAGGAATATTGTTGGCCTCTAATTCCTCAACAATTTTTCTACCAAATTTTCTGCTGTTGCAAAGTAAACAAATATCATCCAAAGGAATTTGCTTTTTGTTTACAAGCTCATCTACGACAGATTCTATTTTTAGTAAGAGCATTGTTTCGTGCAGTTGTAGGCTCTCTTTAGTTCTTATTAAAGGAATATCTCGTTGATACCACTTAATATTTAAATTTCCAAAAATTTCCTGCTGAATTCCTCCTTCAGAGATTGGAGTTGCTCTAAACTCATCAGTATCATTGTCCTTTGGAATAAACTTTGATCCAAAATCAGAGCAAATATCAATAAGACCATTTGGCATTCGGTATGATCTGCTTAATTTTGTCCATCTGCCTTTAAAACCTAAGCCATCAGTTTTTAAAAGTTCTTTTGAATGTGAATACACATCTTGAGTGGCATCAGCTAACAGCAATAGATATCCATCTTTTTTTAAAAATTTATTTAGAATTTCAAGCCACAGATGCTTAAAATCCTGACCTTCATCAATGATGATGGCGTCGTATTGTTTAGGCGATATGAGATCTTGAGTCGTTCTATCAAGAATATCTTTTATTTTTATATACGTTTCTTCATCGATAAGGCTTTTAACGTTATCTGTTTTTTTGCAGAAAGCTGCTTTCACCAGTTTTAAAAATCCGTGAAAGTGAATTACGGCCAATTTTTGTATATCAACCTTTACTGGAACTATTTCATTTTCTTCAAAACCTAGTAACTGTGGATTGCACAATGCTTTTTCAATCAAGGCTCTTAGATAGTTCATCATGGTAATGTTGAACGAGGTAACTAAGACTGATTTGCCTAGAAGGAGTAATCTTGCAGCTCGTAGCGCTACAACAAGTGATTTTCCTGAACCAGCACATCCTGTAATACGGACTCTTTTGGTTTTATCATTTTTAATAATATTTTTTTGTTCTTTTGATAAATCAAGGAAAAAATCCTGTTGAGTTGGTGAAAAAAATAAGAGTTTTTTGATTTTGGAATATACAGCACATGCCTGAGTATTTTCCTCAGATAGTTCCTTATTTAAGAGAATTGAGCAAATTTTGTTTTCATTAAATTCTTGTTTAGGAATAGAAATTAAATGAATATGCGTGTTTTGAGCTTCTTTTTTTGAATCTACATTTAAAAAACTGTTATCAGTTACAGCAAAATAAAGAGTAACATGTTTTGTTTTTGCCGAATCCAGATATAGATGATCTTTGCAAGCTTTGAGTTCTTTTAATTTTCTCAAGGACTCAGCATCTGTTTTGCAGATGTTTAAGAAAATAGCCCCTTTTTGTTTATTTAAAAATAAGTAGTCAAGATTAGTTCCGTTTAAACAGATGTTCTTGTATACATCATATCTTGGAGCATTTTCTCTTAACTTATCTAAATTCAATGCAAAAGGTGCAGTGTCAAAGAGCCTTTCATACTCATCTTTCTTACTTAATATCTCTATTCTTTGTAAAAAATCAGTCTTTAAAGTAGTATTTGATTTAAAAAATGAAAGATAGTCTGCATTATTGTTTTCTTTAGCATTGATCAAAGAAAGATTTGCCCCAATGCAACTTACGTTGTTTGTAAGATCTTTTCCGTAAGGTTTTACTACCACAAGATTTCTGTTGTCTTCTAGACAAGCTTCTGAAGCAATTAGACTGCCCCCATCTGTTCCTGATTGTATTAAAACTACTTTTTCAGATAATCCAGCTTGAATTTTATCTCTTGCAGCAAATGTGTAAGTTTCAGCTTTTGTTCCTATAGGATAGGTTGAGATTAAACAACCTCCTTTTTGAACAATTTCATCAGCTAGTTGTATATTTTGGCTTGGTGTTATAGTGTCTAGGCCGTGTGCTAAAACAGCTATTGTTCTACCATTAGGCATCTCAAGAGCTCCTTTATGCGCTCTAGTGTCACAGCCTAAAGCTAATCCACTTACAACAACAATGTTTTTTGTTGCTAAATAATTAGAAATCTTTAAAGCAATTGTTTCTCCATTAGGAGTTGGATTTCTTGTTCCGATAACAGCAATAGCTCTTTTGGATAAAATTTTAATATTACCTTTTACGTATAAAATACAAGGATCATAAGAAGAGTTTTTTAAAAGTTTTGGGTAACAGTCATCCATTGAGCAAATAATATCAATGCCAAGTGCATTGGCCATCTCAATTTGTTCTTTGCTTTTGGCTACTGCATTTTCAAAAGACTGTTTAGATAAATCAATTGTTCTTTTACGTTGAGCAATATTTTCAATTGCTCCGTATAAGTTTTGTTGTGAAAGATCATCTCTGCTTAATATTTGAATTAGATCTTTGAGCGCTCTAGGTCCAATTCCTTTCATGAAACTTGCAGTTAACAATAATTCAGAAAGTTTAGAAATCATGGTTAAAATTCTCCTTCTGAAATTGCCTGAGCAAAGGCAAATCTAACGATATTCTTGATACCTTCTTTTTCAAGTTTCTTGCTCGCTTCAATTAAAGATGCACCAGTCGTTACTACATCATCAATAAGTATGACTTTATCAACTGAATTTGGAATGTCTTTTCTTCTTTTAAGATGAAGATGTTCTCTTACGTTTTTGAACCTGTTTTCTCTTGTTTTTGCTTCTTTATGATTTGACAAAGCATCGTCATCATAAAAAAACAGATCTGGAATTATGTAGAATGTGCAGTCTCTATCTATAGGATGCTCTTCTAAATATTTAGCCAATTGTTTTAAGAGGTTTTCTAGACGATGAGGTCTTCCATTTCGGTGAGGAATGCAGGATAAAACCACTTCTAAATGACCAAAAATACTATATCTGCTTTCTGATATTAAGAGGTGTCTTAGAGCTTCTAACCATTTTGTAGGAAAAAACTCTTCACCTTTTAATTCGAGAATTTCTTTGGTAAAGGGGTGATACTTAATCTTTAGCCAAAAATGTTGAGAATTAGGAAAATATCTACCGGCAACAATAGTTGCATATCTTGTTTTATTGTCAAAATCAATTTTATTTAAGTAAAGAAAATTAGGTTTCTGTTCATCAGAAAAACTCTGATACTTACATTCCATAAAAGGAAGATATCTATCAGGAGCTTTTACGATATTCAACATAAGCTTTGGTGTAATAATAAATTCAGGTAGTGAGTTAATTCTTTTGTAGTGGAGTTGTTCTTGTGCTGTCAGAAGAATTGCAGCAAGTGAACCACCATCGTAGGCAGTCAAAATGTCAATATTGTCATTGCCAACATAAAGAATTTCTGAGCCTGCAATATCGCCTAAAGATCGATCTAAACGTATCAAGGTATTTACTGCTTTTATGATACCCTCACCAGATGGTTTATGATGTTCAACATCTTCAAAAGCAATAAGTACATCGAAAAGCGGAAAAGAGTGATTCTTATTAGGATAAAGAGTAGAAATTACAGTCGCTACATACTTTTTAGGTGAATTTGTTACTATCCCAAGTTTTATGTTGTGTTTCTTTAGTTCTAATAATGTTTCTTGAGGAATAATAACTTTAGGGTTTACAAGGTAAGAACATAGTTCCTTTTTATATTCGTCGTCATCATTGAAAAGAGGATGATTAAAGTTTCTAAAGGCTTCTAGTTCATCAGTATTTACAAGGGTGTTATCAAGATCAAATAGAACAATTCTAATTCCCTGTAAAGCGATCTGTTCTGAGCTTTGTGTGCATGTCATAAATAACACCTACTACAGTAATACAAGATGATGAAGAAATAGAGTTTAAAAAAGTAATAAGAGAAGAGTGCTGTATTTTTTTCATTACTACTAAAATCAATCTCCATGTAAAAGATATTATTCCATAGGAAGGTCGATAAATCATTGAACTAAGTTCGATAACGAATACAAAATTTTAACGATTAATCGTCCATTAATCTTTAGTTGTAAATTTGATTAATCAGAAAAATGAACTAAACTTAGAAATGCACTCACGAATAAGCATAAAGCTAGATGGCATAAACAAGCGGTTTTAGTGA
>HF987931.1 GCA_000431835.1 Succinatimonas sp. CAG:777 | reverse complement strand
AAATCTGTTATGAAGTGACCTTTGTCAAGTACCTTTTTAGTGATTTAGATAAGACGCTCTTTTCAGTATAAGATACGGCATTGGCCACTCTGTTATACGAGGATTGGTTACCCCAGGTCAATGGTTTCGCCGCGAACTCTACTGTCTATTAGCGAGGATCACGTTTAACGTGCCATCATAGATTTATCGTAGATAGTTCAAACCTTCTTGATAAAAAAACGTCTTACCTAAATCACTTTAAAATACTTGTGCCTACTTCTTTTCCTTAATAAAACTCTAATCTAACTCAGAACGGTATACTGAAGCTTCTGCCTGTGCTGTTCTTGAATAATTACCGGTCATCATTCCCCAGATAAAGCAACATAGCTCTCTAGCTACAGCTGCTACCGCCTGATTTGAATTCTTTCCTTTGAACATCATGCGCTGGTACTTTCTTTGGCAACGATTAGTAGCCTTATCAGCATATGCAACTACATCCTTAGGCATATCCTTCTGACGTTCCCTTAAGGCTACTGATTTTCGACCTACAGCGCCTCGTCTGTAGGTATTTGATATTTCTACTACCAGTCGTCTTAAATGCCTGTTTCCTGCTTTTGTAATACCTAACATTCTCTCAGTATTACCACTTGAGCATTCTCCAGGTACTAGTCCTATAAAGCCTGAAAACTTGTCTGCCGATTTGAATCGGTTAAAATCTCCTATCTCACAGACAAATGATAAAGCTATATGAGTCTTTATTCCCTTGATGCACTTGAGCTTATTAACCTTTTCAGAATATCTTTCTTCAGAGGCTATGTCTTCTATGCGTACATCCAATGCTGCTATCTTGCTTGTAAGTGCCTCATAGGTTGCAAGATACTCTTCTACTGTCTCTCGTTGGACCTTACTCAATTCAAGTTTTCTTAACCAGTTTAGATGGAGTCCTGTCCATTTGGGTTTATCATAGTGATGTCCATGACGTAAACAGAAAGCATTTAGTTGCTGTTTAATCTGCTTTAAAGCTGTTTTATGATCATCTCTCATCCTAATGAAATCTCTTACATCTTCGTCTTTCTCATCAGGTATATATACAGCCTTATACGCTGAGCTAGCTAAACATTTTGCAATGGTTATAGCATCTCTATAGTCATTCTTTTTCTTTGAACTGTTTCTAGCTACCGCCATAGTGGTAGGTGCTAAGATCACACTCTCAATTTCCTTGGCTTTTAGCTTTCGATGCAGGTTATATCCTAAGCCCCCTGCCTCATAGCCACAGATCACATCAACATCTGGTCTCATGCTCTTCAGCTTATTGATATATTTTACAGTACTGTTAAATATGTCTTCTTTAATCTGTGTTTGTCCAAAGATCTTATCTGCTTCAAAGCCATATCCAGGCTCAAAACTGCATAATGTGAAATTTGAGCTATGGACATCCATTCCAATATAGATTATCTTATTCATAAGTGACCTTCCTAATGTATGCGGTAAATCCGTTTCTGTTAAATTTTTAACATCTACAGTTTACACGGTAAATCCACGAATTTACATTCGCGGAGGTCACTTCATATTGTCTATT
>HF987930.1 GCA_000431835.1 Succinatimonas sp. CAG:777 | reverse complement strand
AGAACAGTAGGTGCTGGTGTTGTTGGTACTATCATTGAGTAATATCTAACTCAGCAAAGATGTATGTCCGTAGCAGTATTTTTTACTGCTACGGATTAATTGTCTTAAGGTGCTAAAAATTTGTACCTTTTAATTTAAGGTTTTTTTTATGTCAGAAACAACTAGCAATAAAGTCCAGCCTGCTAAGAAGGCAAATGCTAAAAAGACAGCAAATGGCACAGATTCAAAGCTGTTTGTATCTCCAGTTGTAAGCGCAATTTTTTGGACTATTTCTATTGTTTTAGTAGTTGCAGTTATCTTAGGTAACTGGTATTACACAAGTTTTGTTGCAGTAGATGAAGGTAACTTATCTCGTCTTCTGCGTGTAGCAATTGTTATCGTTGGTTTTGCAGTTGCTTTAATTGTTGCACTTCTTACTAATAAGGGTCGCACCTTATTGCAGTTTGGTCGTCAGTCATATACTGAGTTACGTAAAGTTGTATGGCCAACTAGACAAGAAGCTGTGCAGACAACATTTATTGTTTTCGTAGCTGTTTGTGTTGTAAGCTTATTCCTGTATCTATGCGATATCGTATTTTTACAGTTAGTTCGCCTATTTACCTTATAGTAAACACCAAAGGATTTTAAAATGGCAGATATTGAAAAGATTGAAGCACCAGAAGCTCCTGTAGCACCTGAGGCTCCTGTTGTTGACGAGACCTCAGCTTTAGATGCAAACCCAGATTTAGCTAAAGAAGCACCAAAGAAAAATAAATACTTTGGTGGTGATACCTTCCGTTGGTATGTAATTCAGGCTTTTTCTGGCTTTGAGCAGAGAGTTGCTTTAACTCTTGCTGAAAGAATCAAGATCCACCATATGGAAGATTACTTTGGTGAAATCCTTGTTCCAAAGGAAAAGGTTAAAGAAATCAAAGACGGCAAGAAACGCGAGAGTGAGCGTAAGTTCTTCCCAGGTTATGTTTTAGTAAATATGAGAATGACCTCAGAGTCATGGCAGTTAGTAAAACATACTGATCGTGTTTTAGGCTTTATCGGCGGTACTTCAGAAAAACCTCTTCCAATTACTGAGGCGGAAGCTAATAAGATCCTAAACCGTCTGAAGGAAACTGAAGATTCTCCACGTCCAAAGACCATGTTCGAAGTTGGCGAGCATGTTCGAGCTATCGATGGTGCTTTCAAAGACTTCGTTGGTACTGTTGAGAAGGTGGACTATGAGAAGAACCGCTTAACAGTTTCAATTGCAATCTTTGGTAGAGCTACACCAGTAGATCTTGATTTCACTCAGGTTGAAAAAGATATCTAATCATTTGGGGGCTCATTTTTAAATGAGCCCTAGTCTTTAAAATCCAAAATTTCTTTCAATTTCAGCAAATAAAGATTAATAGCTTTTTTCTTGCATTAATTTATTAATTATTTGTTGATTATCATCACTAATCTGTGTATAATCTCAAAGCTATTTTTACGCTGTTTGTATTATTCAATCGTGTTAAAAAGCGCGACCAATCGGTCAAGGGAAGCTCAATCGTGAATTGAGCGATATCACCCACATTAATTTTCAGAGGAATACCTCAAAATGGCAAAGAAAGTTACTGCCTATATTAAATTACAGGTTGGTGCTGGTAACGCAAACCCAGCTCCTCCAGTTGGCCCAGCATTAGGTCAGCACGGTGTTAACATCATGGAATTCTGTAAGGCATTCAATGCTAAGACAGCAAACATGGAAAAAGGTTTACCTGTACCAGTTATCATCACCGTATATCAGGATAAGTCATTTACATTCGTATCAAAGACAACCCCAGCTTCTTTCTTAATTAAGAAGACCTTAGGCTTGAAGTCAGCTTCTCACAAGCCAGGTACTGAAGTTGCAGGTAAGATCACCATGGAACAGTGCAAAGAGATCGCTAAAGCTAAAGAGCCAGATATGACTGGTGCTGATCTTGATGCATCTGCACGTACTATTGCTGGTACAGCTCGTTCAATGGGCATCCAGGTGGAGGGTTAATCAATGGCTAAGATTGCTAAGCGTTTAAAAGAAATCCGTGCAGCTGTTGATAAGACCAAGCAGTACGATGTAGTTGAAGGCTTCAAGTTATTAAAAGATACTGCAAAAGCAAAGTTCGTAGAGAGCGTTGATGTAGCAGTTCAGTTAGGTATTGACGCTACTAAATCAGATCAGAACGTTCGTGGTGCTACCGTTTTACCAAACGGTACCGGTAAGACTGTACGTGTTTTAGTATTCACACAGGGCGAGCTTGCTGAGCAGGCAAAGGCAGCTGGTGCTGATCACGTTGGTATGGACGAGTTAGCAGCTGAAGTTAAGAAAGGCTTTGCTGATTTCGACGTTGTTATCGCTTCACCTGACGCTATGAGAGTTGTAGGTCAGTTAGGTCAGATCTTAGGTCCACGCGGTTTAATGCCTAACCCTAAGGTTGGTACCGTAACTCGCGATATTGCAACTGCTGTTAAGAATGCTAAAGCAGGTCAGGTTCGCTTCCGTAATGATAAGTCTGGTAACATCCAGACTTCAATCGGTAAAGCTGACTTCACCGCTGAGCAGTTAGCTGACAACTTATCAGCTTTAATTGCAGCTATCATTAAGCACAAGCCATCAGCAGCTAAGGGTACCTTCATCAAGAAGATCTGTGTATCAACCACTATGGGCGTTGGTATTCAGATTGATAAGAATACTATTGCTGCAGAGAAGGCAATTCAGGCTGAATAATCCTGAATAAGCATCCGGTACTGATGCTTGTAAAGAATTTGGAAAGGGGGCATTGCCGCCAAACCAAAGACCGCAGGGGGTAGTACCTTAATTATCCTGCGTAGGCGGAGCCTGAATACAGGCTCCGGTGGTCCCGAAAGGGTATAGTCCACTATGGACATTCCAGGAGTCACTGCTAAAAATGGCATTGAATATCGAAGACAAAAAGGCAATCGTTGCTGAAGTCGCCGAAGTAGCCAAGAAAGCTGTGTCAGCTGTTACTGCAGATTCATGCGGTATTCCAGTAGCAACTTTAACCAAACTACGTAAAGAAGCTCGTGAGAACAACGTTTATTTACACGTTGTTCGTAACACTCTTCTTGCACGTGCTTTAGAAGGCACTGAGTTTGAGTGCATCAAGGATTCATGTAAGGGTCCAACCATCATTGGTTTATCTTTAGATCATCCTGGTGCTGCTGCTAGAATCTTCAAGAATTTCGCAAAGTCATGCGATACTTTCAAAGTTAAAGCTTTAGCTTTTGAAGGTAAGGCATATGACAGCAAAGACATTGATGTTCTTGCAACATTACCAACATACGAAGAAGCTATTGCTCACTTAATGGCAACCTTAAAAGAGGCTGCTGCTGGCAAGCTGGTTCGTACTCTTGCCGCTCTTGGCGACAAGCTTGGTTCAGAGGCTGGTGCTCAGTAATAGCACAGCTAGAGAAGACTTATTTAAGTCGATTGTTTTTTTTCAGGCATAGCCTGGTTATTTTATAGGAAGTTTAAAAATGGCTTTATCTAAGGATGAAATCATTGAGGCAATTGCAGCTCTATCAGTTACTGAAGTTGTAGAGTTAGTTAAGGCAATGGAAGAGAAGTTTGGTGTTTCTGCTGCTGCAGCTGTTGCTGCTGCTCCAGCTGGTGGTGCAGCTGCTGCTGAAGAGAAGACCGAGTTCGACGTTATGTTAAAGGCTGCTGGCGCTAACAAGATCGCTGTTATTAAGGCAGTTCGTACCGCTACTGGTTTAGGCTTAAAGGAAGCTAAGGACTTAGTTGAGTCAGCTCCTGCTAAGGTTAAGGAAGCAATGCCAAAGGCTGACGCTGAAGCTTTAGTAAAGGCTTTAACCGACGCTGGTGCAGAAGCTGCTTTAGCTTAAAAGCTAGCTACCATAAATTGGCTCGCATCGGGCCAATGACAGCTTAAAAAACTGTTCAAAAACGTAACCCGATCCCCCTAAAATGGGGGCTCGGGTTCGATGCCTTAATATACTAAGATGCTAACGCATCCTATCCGGAAACAGATCAAATAGAGGATCACCTATCCATGGTCTACTCCTACACTGAGCAAAAACGCATCCGTAAGGATTTTGGTAAGCGTGTAAAAGTTTTAGATACACCTTATTTATTAGCAGTACAACTCGATTCTTTTAAACAATTTATTAGTTCAGATCCAAACAACGAGAATGGTTTGGTTGCCGCTTTCAAGAGCGTGTTCCCAATTAAGAGCTATTCTGGCAATGCTGAACTTTGCTATAACAGCTTCCATTTAGGTGAGCCTAAATTTAATGTACACGAGTGCATGATTCGTGGTACTACTTATTCAGCTCCACTTAAGGTCAAATTAAGCTTAGTTCGTTACGAGAAAGATTCTCCTAAGACTGTTAAAGAGCGTATTGACCAAGATGTGTACATGGGTGAAATCCCACTGATGACCGACAACGGTACCTTCATTGTTAATGGTACTGAGCGTGTTGTTGTTTCTCAGTTACACAGAAGCCCTAGCGTATTCTTTGATAACGACAGAGGTAAGACTTACCCTGGTCGTATTTTATTCAGTGCTCGCGTAATCCCTTACCGTGGTTCATGGTTAGACTTTGAGTTTGATCATCGCGATAACTTATTCGTACGTATTGACCGTCGTCGTAAGTTACCTGCAACTGTTTTATTACGTGCTTTAGGTTATAACACCGAGCAGATCTTAGGCTTGTTCTTCGATACCGTTGAAATCGAATTCAAGAACAACAAGATCAATATGGAACTAGTTCCAGAGAGTTTACGTGGTGAAACTGCCTCTTTTGATATCAAAGTAGGCAAAGATGTTATTGTAGAAAAGGGCCAGAAGATTACAGCCCGTCACGTACGTCAGTTAAAGAAAGCTGAAGTGACATCTTTAGAAGTTCCTGCAGAATATCTATTAGATAAGATTGTTGCAAAAGACTACAAGAACAAGAACGGCGAAGTTGTATTAGCTGCTAACACATTATTAAATGAAGACAACATCACAGCAATTGCTACAAACGGTTTAAAGAAGATTGAGATCCTTTACACCAGTGCAGTTGATGAAGGTCCTTTCATTGCTGATACTTTACGTAACGACACCACACGTGATCTAAGCTCAGATGAAGCTGACAAGAATGCAGCTTTATTCGAAATCTACAAGATGATGCGTCCTGGTGAAATTCCTACTGTTGAAGCTGCTGAAACTTTATTCAAGAACTTATTCTTCGCAGAGGATAGATACGATTTATCATCAGTTGGTCGTATGAAGTTCGACAGCCGCTTCGTTGAAGAGAAGAATTTCAAGGCAGGTGTTGCACGTCTTTTAACCTCAGCTGATTCACAGTTAAATACCGCAGATTCCGGTGTTTCTGTAGTAAACGGCTTCGTATACGCACAGTATCCTAAGATTGTTGATTTAATCAAGCCTCTTCTAGATCCTGCAGAAGTAGAGTGCATGCCAAACACTTTTCCAGAGCGTGTTGCTGACAAGCTGTTAGGTTTCTTAGATAACATTCTGATCCCTGCAAATAAAGATCAGATGTTACCAGCTCAAGAGCGCTTATTACATAAGGTTAAGATTCAGCCGAAGGGTGGTGAGGCTTATACCTATGATAGAGCAATAATCCTTCCTTTATCAGTATTAGAGTTAGAGAACAATGTAACTGAATTAGAAGGCAAGGCTACCGATCCTAAGGGTAAAGAGATCAATCTTGATACCTCATTCATCGATAACGAGCCTTCACGTGGTACTTTAAGCAACAGCGATATCATTAAGGTAATCCGTTACTTAGTTAAGATCCGTAATGGTAAAGAGACCATCGACGATATCGATCACTTAGGTAACCGTCGTATCCGTTCAGTTGGTGAAATGGCTGAAAACCAGTTCAGAATTGGTTTAGTTCGTGTTGAGCGTGCTGTTAAGGAAAGATTGTCTTTAGGCGACTTGGATAATACAACTCCACAGGAGCTTATCAACGCAAAGCCTATTTCAGCTGCAATTAAAGAGTTCTACGGTTCAAGCCAGTTATCACAGTTCATGGACCAAAACAACCCATTGTCAGAAGTTACACACAAGCGTCGTATTTCTGCTTTAGGTCCTGGTGGTTTAACTCGTGAAAGAGCAGGCTTCGAAGTACGTGACGTTCACCCAACTCACTACGGACGTC
The DNA here is from genome assembly GCA_000431835.1 of Succinatimonas sp. CAG:777. Classification (GTDB taxonomy): domain Bacteria; phylum Pseudomonadota; class Gammaproteobacteria; order Enterobacterales; family Succinivibrionaceae; genus Succinivibrio. Next base: position 10,434 of record HF987930.1, on the reverse strand, counting down.
TATGCCCAATTGAGACTCCTGAAGGTCCTAACATTGGTCTGATTAACTCATTAGCTGTGTTTGCTCGTTGCAACGACTACGGTTTCTTAGAGACTCCATACCGTTTTGTTAAGGATGGTGTTGTTTCTGAAGAGTTCCAGTACTTATCAGCAATTGATGAAGGTCAGTACGTTATCGCTCAGGCTAATACCGATTTAGATGAGAACGGTAAGATCTTATCTGACTACGTACAGTGCCGTTACAAGGGTGAATCAGAAGTTCGTAAAGCAAGTGACGTTCAGTTCATGGACGTTTCACCTCAGCAGATTATTTCTGTTGCTGCAGCCTTGATTCCATTCTTGGAACACGATGATGCTAACCGTGCTCTGATGGGTGCTAACATGCAGCGTCAGGCTGTTCCTACAGTTCGTTCAGAAAAACCATTCGTTGGTACTGGTATGGAGCGTGCTGTTGCAGTTGACTCTGGTGTTTCTATCATCGCAAAACGTGGTGGTGTTGTTCAGCACGTTGATGGTGGTCGAATCGTAATTCGTGTAAACATCGATGAGATTGAAGGTGATCATGATGCAGGTATTGATATTTACAACCTCATCAAGTACACCCGTTCAAACCAGAATACATGTATTAACCAGAGACCATGCGTTTCTTTAAATGAAAAGGTAAAAGCTGGTGACGTTATTGCTGACGGTTCATCTACCGATATGGGTGAATTAGCATTAGGTCAGAACATGCGTATCGCTTTCATGCCTTGGAACGGTTACAACTACGAGGACTCTATCCTTGTATCTGAGCGTGTTGCTGCAAAGGACCGCTTAACCACCATCCACATTGAAGAGATGTCATGTATCGCTCGTGATACAAAGCTAGGTCCTGAGGAAATCACTGCTGATATTCCTAACGTAGGTGAGTCTGCATTATCTAAACTTGATGAGGCAGGTATCGTATACGTAGGCGCTGAAGTTGTAGGTGGCGATATTCTAGTTGGTAAGGTAACACCAAAGGGTGAAACCCAGTTAACTCCAGAAGAAAAGTTATTACGCGCAATCTTCGGTGAGAAGGCATCAGAAGTTAAAGATTCTTCATTAAGAATGGCTAACGGCGAGACTGGTACTGTTGTTGACGTTCAGATCTTTACCCGTGAAGGTGTAGAGAAAGACAAGCGTGCTAAAGAAATCGAAGAGATGCACATCAACAAGGCTAAGAAGGATTTGGACGAAGAGTTCAGCTTCTTAACACAAGGTCTGTTACATCAGGTTCGTGTTCACCTTGTAAGAAATGGCATGTCTCAAGAGAAAGTTGATGCGATTGCAGATGAAGATCTGTTAAAGCAGCGTCTTGATGATGATAAGGCACAGCGTCAGTTAGAAGAGTTCTCTGTTCGCTTAGATGAGTTCTCTAAGGAATACAAAGAGAAGTTTGAAGCAGAGAAGAAGAAGATCACCGATGGTGACGATTTAACTCCAGGTGTACTTAAGATTGTTAAGGTTTACGTTGCTGTTAAACGTCGTATTCAGCCAGGTGATAAGCTTGCTGGTCGTCACGGTAACAAGGGTGTTATTTCAAGAATTAACCCAATCGAAGATATGCCATACGATGAGACAGGTCGCCCAGTAGATATGGTTCTAAACCCTCTAGGTGTGCCTTCACGTATGAACATCGGTCAGGTTCTTGAAGTTCACTTAGGTTTAGCTGCTAAGGGCATCGGTGAGAAGATTAACAAAATGTTGATCGAGCAGAGAGCAATCGCTGAAATCAGAAAGACTCTTCAGGAGATCTATGATTTAGGTGATACCTCACAGAAGGTAGACATTTCATCAATGTCAGATTCTGAGGTTATGACTCTTGCTAACAACCTTCGTGATGGTTTACCTGTTGCAACTCCTGTATTTGATGGTGCACAGGAAGAGAACATCAAGGAAATGTTACGTATGGCAGGGCTACCTGAGTCAGGTCAGATGACTCTGTTCGATGGTAGAACCGGTCGTGCCTTTGAGCGTAAGGTAACCGTAGGTTACATGTACATGCTTAAGTTGAACCACCTTGTTGATGACAAGATGCATGCTCGTTCAACAGGTTCTTATAGCTTAGTTACTCAGCAGCCTTTAGGTGGTAAAGCTCAGTTCGGTGGTCAGCGTTTCGGTGAGATGGAAGTTTGGGCACTTGAAGCTTACGGCGCAGCTTATACTCTGCGTGAAATGCTTACTGTTAAGTCTGATGATGTTAACGGTAGAACTAAGATGTACAAGAACATTGTTGATGGTAAGTACACAATGGAAGCTGGTATTCCTGAGTCATTCAATGTTCTATTACGTGAAATTCGTTCACTTGGTATCAATATCGATCTTGTCCGCAAGGAATAAGTTTCTAGTTTGGGGTAGTAACTCTACCCCTGCTTGGCTACGACAATAGGAGAAACTGTTGTGAGCAATATGGAAAACGGTCAGAACGAAGATCTTTTAGAAGGTCTTGCTAGTCAGACTCCAGTGGCTAACACTGAAGATTCAGCAATGGATCTTGAAGTAAGCGATAGCCTTGGCAAGCTTGCAAATCGCAGCAATGCGTTCAAGCAGCGCCTTGAGGACTTCGATGCTATTAAGATTGGTCTGGCTTCCCCAGAAATGATCCGTGCATGGTCATATGGTGAGGTTAAAAAGCCTGAAACCATCAATTACCGTACATTCAAACCAGAACGTGACGGTTTGTTCTGTGCTAAGATTTTCGGACCTATCAAAGATTATGAGTGTTTGTGCGGTAAGTACAAGCGCTTAAAGCACCGCGGTACTATTTGTGATAAGTGTGGTGTTGAAGTAACTCAGGCTAAAGTACGTCGTGAGCGTATGGGTCACATTGAGTTAGCTTCACCTGTAGCACATATTTGGTACTTAAAGTCATTACCATCACGTATCGGCTTAATGCTTGATATGAAGTTACGCGATATTGAAAGCGTACTTTATTTTGAGAGCTATGTAGTTACCGATCCAGGCATGACTGAGTTATCAGAGCGTCAGCTGTTAACTGAAGAGCAGTACATGGATGCTTTAACTCAGTATGGCGATGATTTCACAGCAAAGATGGGTGCTGAGGCTATCTTAGATCTGTTAAAGCAGATCAACCTTGAAGAAGAGTTAAAAGCTGTTCGTGAAGCTTTAGATTCAACTTCCTCAGAGTCAAATCGTAAGAAGTTTGCAAAGAGACTGAAGTTAATCGAGTCATTCATTAATTCAGGCAATAAGCCAGAGTGGATGATCTTAACTGTATTACCTGTTTTACCACCTGATTTACGTCCTTTAGTACCATTAGATGGTGGTCGTTTTGCAACCTCTGATTTGAACGATTTATATCGTCGTGTAATCAACCGTAACAACCGTTTAAAGAGACTGCTTGATTTAGCAGCTCCTGAAATTATCGTACGCAACGAAAAGCGTATGTTACAAGAGTCAGTAGACGCTTTAATGGATAACGGTCGTCGTGGTCGTGCTATTACTGGTTCTAACAAGCGTGCGTTAAAGTCACTTGCTGACATGATTAAAGGTAAGCAAGGTCGTTTCCGTCAGAACTTGTTAGGTAAGCGTGTTGATTACTCTGGTCGTTCAGTAATTACTTGTGGACCTTTCTTACGTCTACATCAGTGCGGTCTGCCAAAGAAGATGGCAATCGAGCTGTTCAAGCCATTCATCTATGGTCGTCTTGAGATCCGTGGTTTTGCAACCACCATCAAGGCAGCTAAGAAGATGGTTGAAAGAGAGGATCCAATCGTATGGGATGTATTAGATGAAGTAATTCGTGAGCATCCTATCATGTTAAACCGTGCTCCTACTCTTCACAGATTAGGTATTCAGGCATTCGAGCCTGTTCTAATTGAAGGTAAGGCAATCCGTCTGCACCCTCTAGTATGTCCAGCATTCAACGCTGACTTCGATGGTGACCAGATGGCTGTTCACGTTCCTCTGACACTTGAGGCACAGTTAGAAGCTCGTGCTCTGATGATGTCTACAAACAATGTTCTGTCACCAGCATCTGGCGACCCTATCATTGTTCCTGCACAGGACGTGGTTTTAGGTCTTTACTACATGACCCGTATGAGAATTGGTGCTCGTGGTGAAGGTTTAATCCTAACCGATGCAAAGGAAGCTGAGCGTCTGTATAAGGCTGACTTAGTTGACTTCCATGCACGTATTGCTTGCCGTGTTCATTACTTTGATAAGAACACAGATACTGGTGAGTACGTAGAGCACAATGAGTTACGTTTAACTACTGTTGGTCGTGCAATGCTGTCATTGATTCTGCCAAAGGGCTTATCATTTGACTTAATCGATCCTCCAGCAGAAGGTGTAACTCAGGAGAATATCGCTGAGATCTTAACTCACAAGAATTGGTTCACCCATGTATCTAACGTTCCATTAGGAAAGAAGAAGATCGGCGGTCTGCTCAATGCTTGCTATCACAAGTTAGGACTAAAAGACACCGTAATGTTTGCTGACCATATCATGTATACCGGTTTTGCTAACGCTGCTATTTCTGGTTCTTCAGTATGTGTTGACGATATGTTAATTCCTAAGGAGAAATACACTATTATTTCTTCTGCTCAGAAGGAAGTTATGTCAATTCAGAGCCAGTATGAAAACGGTCAGATTACTCCAGGTGAGAGATACAACAAGGTTATCGACGTTTGGTCAAATGCAAACGACAAGGTAGCTAAGGCTATGATGGCTAACCTTTCAACTCAGACAGCTAAGAACATCTTAGGTGAAGAGGAGAAGGAATCATCATTCAACAGCATCTACATGATGGCTGATTCTGGTGCTCGTGGTTCTCCTGCTCAGATCCGTCAGCTAGCTGGTATGCGTGGTCTGATGGCAAAGCCTGATGGTTCTATTATTGAAACCCCTATTACTGCAAACTTCCGTGAAGGTCTGAACGTACAGCAGTACTTCATTTCTACCCACGGTGCACGTAAGGGTTTGGCTGATACCGCTCTTAAGACTGCAAACTCTGGTTACTTGACCCGTCGTTTAGTTGACGTAGCTCAGGATATGGTAATCACTGAAGATGATTGCGGTACCGATGACGGTCTAGATATCACACCACACGTAAACGGTGGTGATGTGGTTGAAACCTTACGTGATAGAGTATTAGGCAGAACTTTAGCTGCTGATGTTCTAAAACCAGGTTCAAAGGCTGTTCTAATTCCTAAGGGTGCATTACTAGACGAGAAGTTATGCTCAGTTCTAGAAGCTCACAGCATCGATCATGTAAAGGTACGTTCACCTATTACATGTAAGACCAAGTTCGGTATCTGTGCTAAGTGCTATGGTCGTGATTTAGCTCGTGGTCATATGGTAAATCCTGGCGAAGCAGTTGGTGTTATCGCTGCTCAGTCAATCGGTGAGCCTGGTACACAGTTAACCATGCGTACCTTCCACATCGGTGGTGCTGCATCCCGTGCTGTTGCTGAATCAGGTGCTACAGTAAGAAATAGCGGTAAGATTAAGATTGAGAATCCAAAGATTGTAACTAACACTGAGGGCAAGCAGGTAGTTGTTTCTCGTCAGTCTGAGTTAGTTGTTATCGACGACTTTGGCTCAGTAAAAGAAAGCCACAAGCTTCCTTACGGTTCTGTTCTTGAGGTTAAAGAGGGCGATGACGTTAAGGTAGGTCAGACTGTAGCTCGTTGGGATCCTCATACTCACCCAATTATTTCTGAAGTACACGGCTACATTAAGTTCTTAGATATTATCGAAGGTGTTACCGTTGATAAGAAGGAAGATGAGGCTTTAGGTATTTCATCTATCGAAGTTCGCGAACTTGCTGCTCGTCCTACACAGGGCAAGGAGAAGAGACCTTCTGTTAAGATCGTTGATGCAAACGGCGATGATGTAATGGTTCCAGGCACAACAGTTCCTGCAAACTATATGCTTCAGGGTAAGGCTATTGTTCAGTTACAGGATGGTGCTGAGATCAACATCGGTGATGTTATCGCACGTATTCCTCAGGTAGCTGGCGGTACTAAGGATATTACCGGTGGTCTTCCACGTGTTGCTGATCTGTTCGAAGCTCGTTCACCTAAGGAGCCTGCAATTTTAGCTGAGATTTCAGGTACAATTCAGTTTGGTAAAGAAACCAAATCAAAGCGTCGCTTAGAGATCTCTCCAGCTCCAGGTGCAGTTGATGAGTTTGGCAAGCCAGTTGAGCCACATGATGAGATGATCCCTCTATCACGTAACTTAAATGTATTCGAAGGTGAAACTGTAACTAAGGGCGAAATGATCGCTGAAGGTCCAGAGTCTCCTCACGATATCTTAAGACTACGTGGTGTTAACGCTGTAGCTAACTACATCGTAAATGAGGTTCAGGACGTTTACCGCTTACAGGGTGTTAAGATTAACGATAAACACATTGAAGTTATCGTTCGTCAGATGCTACGTAAGTGTGAGGTTGTAGATCCTGGTGACAGCACCGAGTTCCTAAAGGACGAAGTAGCTGAAGTTTCACGTGTACGTACTGTAAACGAGAGATTAGAGGCTGAAGGCAAGAAGCCTGTTCTTTACAGACACATCCTAATGGGTCTGACAAAGGCTTCATTAAGCACCGATAGCTTCATTTCAGCTGCATCATTCCAGGAAACTACACGAGTTCTAACCGAAGCTTCTGTTGAAGGTAAGGTTGATGAGCTTCGCGGTCTAAAGGAAAATGTTATCGTGGGTCGTCTGATCCCTGCTGGTACCGGTTACAAGTACCACAAGCAGCGTCGTGAAGAGTTAGAGCGCATTAGAAATGCTAAGGCTCAGGAACAGTCTACTGTATCTCCAGATGATCTGCAGAAACAGTTAAGTGCTGCACTTGAGGCTGTTGACTCAACTTCTGTTGGTTCAAATCAATAGTAAGTAAAAGTTCATAGTAGAAGATGCCCTCTCCAAGTAATTGGTCAGGGCATTTTTTTTAATTTGTTGTTTCTGTAATATTTGTTCGTATAATCTATTCAGATAAACTATTAGTAGTCAGAAAACGAATAGTAGTCAGAAAACTAAAGTTAGAAAAATAAATGTAATTGACAATCACGGAGATTAAAAATGAGTGACGTTAAGATTATTGCTACCAAAGATGCACCTGCTGCAATCGGTCCTTATGTTCAGGGAAAAGTAATTGGCGGTTTCTTGTTCGCATCAGGCCAGATCCCATTAGTACCTGCAACTGGTGCAATGGCAGAAGGTGGTATTGCAGAGCAGGCAAGACAGGCATTAAATAATGTTAAAGCTTTAGTTGAGGCTGCAGGTTCTGATCTTTCAAAGGTTGTAAAGACAACCTGTTTCTTAAAAGACATCAATGACTTTGCAGCTTTCAATGCAGTTTATGCTGAGTTCTTCAAAGAGAATGCACCTGCTCGTTCATGCGTTGGCGGAATTGATCTTCCAAAAGGCGCATTATGCGAAATCGAAGTTATTGCAGCAGTTTAGTTTATCCACGGTAAATTAACTAAGTAAAACTTAGCTTTTGTAAAACAGTTAAGATAAAGATCCCTGCAAAGGGATCTATTTTTAGAGATGAACTACCTTATCATTTTAAGACAACCTGTAAGTGCACTCGAGACCTATGAGATTGAATTAAACTTTTTACAGAGACTGGCAGTTTTAGCTAAAGAAGAATCTGATGCCAAAGTTCAGGCTATATTTTTTACAGATAGAGCTGTCACCATATCATCTGATGATGTAGCTGTAATTCCTCAGCATAAAGCTATTCAGGAAAAGTTAATAGAGCTTAAAGATAAGCTTCAATGTGAACTTTTAGTTTGTGGAAGAGCCTTTAAGAACGCGGCAATCTCAAGTGAGAAGCTTAATTTAAACTTTACGCTATCAGGAAACTTTGAGTTATCTAGCATGATTGCAACAGCAGATCGTGTAATTGAGTTTTAATGGAGAGAGATGATCCTAATTGTAATTTCAAGCTCTCCTGTGATAGATAATCTCTACGAACAGGGAATAGAGACTGCTTTAAATCTAGCAGATGCTGAAATTGATGTAAGTGTGCTTATTGAAGGAGAGTTCCTTAATTGTGTAGAAGCAAATCCTCAATGCACTGGTGCTAAGAAACTCGGTCAATGCAAGTTGTATGAAGTAAGCGTATATTCACAAAGTAAAGTTGATTTACCATTTGTAAAAGCAATCGATACAGCAAATTTACAACAACAGGCAAGTAAAATCGTAGTTTTCTAAAACAGATTTTTGTTTAATTATTTTTTGGTTTTTATTTACGTAATGTTTACATAATAATTACATATTAACCATATTTTAATTACATAAAAATTAAAAGTTACTATTAAAAGATAAGAGAGTTTTTGGTTATAAAAAAGACAATATGGTTCATTTAGTTTATTCAGTTCAAGCTCTACTCTCATCAGACTACTTTAAAAATAATGGGAATGACAAGTTAAAAGAAGATCTTGAGAAAAAATCTAAAACTCAAGAAGACATCATCTTAATGATGAACTCATATGACTGTCCAAAGAAAATAGCCTTAAAAGTAAAAGAGGTTTATACCTTAATGAATAAGGAAGAGCTAGAAAATAAGCTATTTGAGCTTACAACTGTAGAGAATATAGCTCTCAGATCTTGGTATTAATCATTGAAAAAGATGGATTAATCTTTATTGAAAACAATTAATTAGTAATAAATTAAACAATTACAAAAAAGTTAGCGCAATATAACTTAATGATTAATAAGAAAAATCCTTTCTGGGTAACCGTGATTTTTTTGCACTTATAAGCGTAAAAAACATTTGACCTTTGATTTCAAATTGTATTAGAATTCATAATCCCTAATTTTGTAGGGAGATAGTAAGATCTGTCCATTTCGGACTAACAGGAGATTTTATTTAATGTCTACTATTAATCAGTTGGTTCGCAAGCCACGCGTTAAAGTAGTTTCAAAGAACAAGGTTCCAGCTTTGGAAGCTTGCCCTCAGAAACGTGGCGTTTGCACCCGTGTTTACGCAACTAAGCCTAAAAAGCCTAATTCAGCTATGCGTAAAGTTTGTCGTGTTCGTTTAACTAATGGTTTTGAAGTTACTTCATACATTGGTGGTGAGGGTCATAACCTTCAGGAACACTCAGTTGTAATGATTCGTGGCGGTCGTGTTAAGGATCTGCCAGGTGTTCGTTACCACACCATTCGTGGTTCATTAGACTGCGCTGGTGTTAAAGACCGTAAGCAGTCTCGCTCTAAGTATGGTGTTAAGAAGCCTAAGGCTTAAGACATCCTTGAAGAGTAAGGCCAAACAATAGTTTTTTTATCAATTTTAGGTTTTGGAAAACCCTGAAATTAGAGGATTTATAAATGCCTAGACGTCGTGAAGTTGCTCAGCGTAAGATTTTGCCAGATCCAAAATTCAACTCTGAGTTATTAGCAAAGTTTATCAATGTCGTAATGTTAGATGGTAAGAAATCCATCGCAGAAGCCATCGTATATGGCGCATTAGACACCATTTCTGAGAAGAGCGGCAAGGACCACCTCGCCCTGTTCGAGGAGGCACTTGATCATATCCGTCCTGACGTAGAAGTTAAGTCACGTCGTGTTGGCGGTGCAAACTATCAGGTTCCAGTAGAAGTTCGTCCTGCACGTGGCTACGCATTAGCAATGCGTTGGTTAGTTGATGCAGCTCGTAGCCGTCATGAGAAGAGCATGGCTGCACGTTTAGCTGCTGAGATGTCAGATGCAGTTGAGAACAAGGGTACTGCAGTTAAGAAGCGTGAAGATGTTCACCGCATGGCAGAAGCTAACAAGGCATTCAGCCACTTCCGCTGGTAGTACAGGAGTTAAAAGATTATGGCACGTGAAACACCCATTAACATGTATCGTAATATCGGTATCAGTGCTCACATTGATGCTGGTAAGACAACTACTACTGAGCGTATTCTTTTCTATACCGGTAAGAGCCACAAAATAGGTGAGGTTCATGATGGTGCAGCTACCATGGACTGGATGGTTCAGGAGCAGGAGCGTGGTATTACCATTACTTCAGCTGCTACCACCTGTTACTGGCACGGTATGAACAATCAGTGGAAGGCCCCATACCGTTTCAACATCATTGATACCCCAGGTCACGTTGACTTCACTGTTGAAGTTGAGCGTTCAATGCGTGTTCTTGATGGTGCTGTTATGGTTTACTGCGCCGTAGGTGGCGTTCAGCCTCAGTCTGAGACCGTATGGCGTCAGGCTGTTAAGTACAAGGTTCCTCGTATTGCATTCGTAAACAAGATGGACCGTACTGGTGCTAACTTCCTACGTGTTGTTGATCAGATTAAGACCCGTTTAAAGGGTAACCCAGTTCCTTTAATGTTACCTATCGGTAAAGAGGATACTTTCGAGGGTGTAGTTGATCTAATCAAGCGTAAAGCAATCGATTGGGATGACGCATCTCAGGGTACTAAGTTCGAGTACG
>HF987929.1 GCA_000431835.1 Succinatimonas sp. CAG:777 | reverse complement strand
TGAGTTAAAAAGATGGAGAAATATTTACCAGTTACAGATCCTCGATGTAAATTTACTGATCCTAGACGTGAATTAGTTGATCCTGTATGCGAATAGTTAGATCTTAAAGAAGGAGCATTTGATCTCCACTGTGAATATGAAGATCTTGGTTGCGTGAACCTTGATTCTATCAACAGATAGGCTGATCCTTGGTGTGAATCGGTGTTATTAGAATTACGAGATCCTCTCTAAAAACAGACTGATCCTTTTGTGCGAATTGTAAGATCCACGTGCATCAAATATTCAGTGCCATAAAATTTCTCCTTTTTAACGGACACCACAAATATTATCTTTTTCAATGAGTTAAAAAGAGGGAGAAATATTTACCAGTTACGTTAGTAAATAGTAGTGGTTAATATTTTTTGTCCAATCTATTTTGACTCATAAGGGATTCTTTAAAAGAAAATGAAGTATGTTGCTCTGTAGGACATTGTTGTGTTAGAGTTGCAGTTTAGTGTTTGTTCAGCTTTTTTCATGTAATCTCCATCAATTATATTCAAAAAGATTTGATTTGTTCGATGGATTCCATTCATTAATAGGCTTAATGAATGATATTTTGTTGTTGTTAAGTTCTAATTTGTTCCAAGGGTATGGAAGGTCTGAACTTTGTAGAACTTCATAGATAAAGATCCAATATGGATCCATATCAATAGGATATTTTTGGAAAGATTGAGCTTGTTCGCTTTTTTTTAATAGATCTTTCGCATGATTATATAAATCAGAAACTTGAGTGCTGTCGTTTATATGTTTTAGATAGAGAAAAGCAAAAAGCATAAAAAAGCAATTATCACTTTTATTAGAAATTTTGATAATTCTGTGGCTTCAATTCTGATGTCAAAAACAATTGCATAATACAAGGCATATATGCATGCTTCAAAATTTGATTGAGTTATTCCAATTTTATAGAGATCTTTTACAAAAGTAGATAATTGCTGACTTTCAACATTAAAAGGTTCAATAAGATAGTCATACAAAATTGGCACAAGATATGGCCTTAGCAATGCAAGATTTAAGATTCTTTTAATGTAATAGTCTTTTGTTTCATCTTGTATATAATCTCTAAAGCTAGATAATGACTTTATTACATAATTGATCGGAGATGATTTTCCATCATTTTTCTGAGTTAAAAGTATAGCTTTATCAATGTAAGATAAAACTTGGTTTAGTGATAACTTATTCTCTTTTATGGTTAAATTTATAGGATTTAATTCAAGTTTCCAACGTTCTGATAATGTGTCGGGTAATTCTACAATTTTTGTCTTTTTATGATTTATAAATAAGCCAAAATCTCGCAAACATTTTGATAGATCTATTATGAAAGCTTGAGCCTGTTCATACGATTCTACATAACAAGTATAATCGTCAATATATCGCAGAAATGAATAATCCTTTAATTGATAATCAATTGCTGTCAATATGATTTCTGATAAGATATTAGAAGCATGAGGACCAATTAAAAAGCCATGGGTTTCTCGATTTTTGAGATTTCTAGCTACTGTATCAAGATTGTTAAACCAATCATTGCTGTTTATATTTTGTTTTGCAACATCTTTTCCTACAATAGCCCAAGCTAAAGCATGCGAGTACATACTAGGAAAACAAGATGAGATATCAGTTTTAACCATGTATCTTTTACCGCTCATTAGCTCAATGTTTAGCTCTGAATTACTTCCATCATTAGGAAATTTCATCTGAAAAATTTTTTTGGAATCTTGAATTTTTCTAATATGAATTTGGCTTACCTTGTATGTCTTGGCTGAAGTTTTATCTCTAAAGTGCGTTTTAATATTACCCCAGTTTTCACTTAAGAATTTACACAAGTTGTGATATCCGAAAGGATTTGGTACTCCCAAGAGACGAGGCACATTTATGTCTCTCATTGATTCATAAGGAATATAGTTAAATATTATTTTTTTGTATTTATCCTCTTGGGTGAATTTAGCATTATTTATACATTTACAAAAATCTTCCATTGAAAATATATTTGGAAGTTTTTCTGTAAACATACCTTGTAGCAAGAGTCCTTCATATAACTCATCACTTGTGATAGATTCAAGACTCTCAATGTAAGTGCTCTGAGTCATAGCTTATTTACCTTTTGTAAAGTATTCCTTTACAGAGTAATCAAACATCTTCTCCATTTCTTCTACTGATTTAAATCTATTTTCAGGATTTGGATCTGTTCCTTTAGAGACGAAATCAAATAGCCAATCATTCTTTTTACTATCAATGTTTTTACGCCCAGTCGTAGTAAAGTAAATTGTCCAAGCTAAGGCATAAGTTTCATGACACATTGAATAGTTACTAAAACCAACTTTCTCTAAGCCTTGAATATCGTTATATGAGCCTTTGATCGCTGTATTAACTGTTGTTAATGTACTATTAGGTATTTTTACTAGACCAAAATCAGATACTTTAACTACAATCTTTCCATCATCATATTTATTGATAAGGATATTATTAGGGCAAATATCTCTGTGAAGTAAACCTTTTGAATGGATGTATTTAAATGCAGCAAAAATTTGCTTTGCAATGCTTATTCTTTCTATCGGATTTATTTTTTGGTTATTTAATGTTATATATTTTTGCAGAGATGCATCCATGTATTCCATGGTGTAAGAATGATTTTCTCCATCATATTTATAAACCTCTACTATGTAAGGAGAAGAAAGAGATTTTAAAGTATCAAATTCGTTCTTAAACCTTAATAACTCTTCGTTGTTTAATTCTTCTTTTGCTTTTTTAATTACAATCTTTTTGTTTAGGTCTGGATCTTCATAGTAATGAACACAAGCATAAGATCCTTCTCCGATTAATATAGGCTGAACTGTCGAGCTTCGATTTACTGCTTTGATGATGAAATTAGGTTGATAAAAAATTGGCATTACTTCATCAATATCAATTACGTAAAAATCTTCAGGAAATAATGAACCATTACTGTTTCTTAAGTAAACTTTTACTTCTGAAAAGAACTTTTTGTAAGTTTCATCAATTTTTATTTTAAAAGGAGAATTACTTAAGTTTCTTTCTAAAGATTCTTCAATTTCAATACATTTAAGTAAAGCTCTGCTGTCACCTGCCTTAAAATAAAAGTTTTTTCCATTTATTCTAGACTTCAATGTTCCAATCAAGTCGTTAAATTGGTAGTGTAAAGAAGATAAAACTAAAGCAAATTCATCATCATGAAGATCTTTGTAAAGTTCAAGATATCCCCTGTCTAATAGACCAGAATTTTGCATCTCAACAAATTTTTTATGAATAAACTGCTTAGTCATTTTTAATAGCTAATCAACTCATTGAACATTTCAACTGCAAATCTATCTGTCATTCCAGCTATGTAATCTATGATTGCTTGAATAAAAACTTCACTATTATCGAGCTTTCCGTAAATCTTCTCATTTAGACAAGCTGAAGGTTTAACAGTCAAATCTTTACTTAAGGTAGTTGGGATGATTGAAAGCTCAACATACTGAGCCAACCAACATGCAAAGTTTTTCATTAACTTAGGATAATACTTTTTCATTAAGAAAATTTTTGAAAAAGTATCTTGAGAATCGTATGTTGATAGAAGAACTTTGAATAGCTCATTGATAACTAGTTTTGCATATTTTTTGAAGGATTCTAACCGTTCATTTCCATAGATATACTGATAGTTAAAGTTCTTAATTTGTAATAAATTATCAAAACCATGATCACTAAAACAAATTCCCTGTTCAAATGAACTCGTGCTACATACATCTAATATTAGATTATGGATAATTACTGTAGTATTTAGAGCACCTTTACGACATTTATCTGCAAGTTCACATAGTTTTTGTTTAGCGTCTTCTTCAATAAAACCAAGATTTATAGCATCTTCAATATCTCTGCCAAGGTAGGCAATAATATCGGAAATTTTTACTACACAACCTTCCCACGTTATAGGTTCATATTGCCCTTTATTAGTGAAAGATAATTCTAGATCAATAAAATTATCTCTTGGGCGAATACATTGTTTAGTTTTTTCTCCACAATGAGAAATAATTCCATCTCTAACAGCATAGGTTAAACAAAGATTATTATATTTGTTTTCAGGATTTTGTAAGAGCTCAACCTTATCAACGAACCTTAATCCATTTCTTTCATGCCAAAATTGTTCATTTGCTTTATATGGAAAGTATAGATGAATTAGATCTGTTAGAACAGTTTCTCCATGATGTCCAAATGGAGCATGACCAAGATCATGACCAATTGCTATGGCTTTTGTAAGTTCTGTATTTAATCCTAAACAATTTGAAATTGTATAACTAACAGATTCAACATGAGCTACATGCTCCATTCTAGTACAGATATGATCATTATCTATATTAAAGAACACTTGGGTTTTGTGTTTTAAACGTCTGTAAGCCATTGAATGTAGAATTCGTGTGTAATCTCTAGCAAAAGGAGTTCTTATATCATCAAGTCTAATAGCAAGATTACCGTATCTTTGAGTTAATTGTTCCCAATTGGCTTGACAATTTTCTTTTATAGCTGCATATTTTTCAAATTTTTTAGCCATAACAAATTTCCATTCATTAAAAAGGTTATCTCATTAGATTGATGTAATTTGAAAATACCCTTAAATTTTGAGCCCTTATTATATATATGCTGAGTTTATCTCAATAATATATGTATTTAATTCTTATTCATCACATTTTATGGTATTGATTTTGAATAAGGATTCAGAAATAAATTAGTGAAAATCTTAAACTCATTATAAAATCGTCTTCATTTCTTTCACTCTCAGTTGTAAGGTTCAAGTAATCCCATCTTCAAACGAAACTGTTATGTACTTACCTATATCAGCCATTAGCTTTGATGAATCAAACATATCCTTAGTAAATTTAATTCCATCATCTTCTCTAATTCCAAATTTTACAAGCTCTCTCTTCCCCATAATTTTTGCAATTACTTTTATAAAGAAAATTAACTTATTGGGCTGATTAGTTCCTAAAAAATAAAGAACACCTTGCTGCTATGAGCAAGTGGCAGCATGAATCAATTTTTAAAATTCCCGCGTAGCCCCAGCATAAATTGTGATGGACTGCTTATGTCAAAATGTAATAGTGAATTCTCTTTTTTGATATACAGAAATTACTAACATTTTACTTTGTAACTACCGATGGCCAATTAAATAACACATCCTTATCTATTACTTTTGCAGGATTTCCTGATATCATACAATATGGAGGAACATTTTCTGTAACAAAAGCTCCTTCTCCAATAATTGCACCTTGACCAATAGTAACTCCAGGCATAATTGTAGCGTTAGAGCAAATCCATACTTTATCTTCAATTACAACAGGTCTTTCATCCTTATAGTAAGGTCTATTTACTAAGTGACCACCATTATTATCTCTAATGCAGACGTTTCTTCCTATTCCTACGTAATTACCAATTGATATGCTGTTTGTACATATAATTTCAGCATTACAATTCATCCAACATCTACCAAGAGTAAGTTTTCCCCCTTTAAATACTTCGATATCAGAACCGTATCCTACCTCAACTTTTCCATTAACTGTTAAAGATGCAGAATCTTCTACAAAAAGAATTGTTTCACGATGTGACTTTTTCAACCTTTTTGTACCTACCACTAAATTTCCATTGATTTTAATATTGCGAAGATTATCAAAGGAAAGTCTACTGTACTTAAGAGGAATAATTAATGCTTTATCCTTGGAAATAATATTTTTTAAACCGTTATATCTCAATAACTGATAATATAAAGGAAGATTTGCTCTAAGCTGTTTAACTATTCGATAATATTTTTTTAGTCTATCTTTAATTGAGTTTTTAAAGTTAGATTTGTAGCGATTATACAATTCTTCAAAAGGTATTTTTTCTAACTCTTCAAAAAACTTATCTCTATCAATTGTAGATGGTTTAATTGGAACTGTTAAAGCTAAATTTCCCTCTAACACGCTATCTAGGCTTACTTTTTGTAACTTCAAAGAACTTTTGCATTTTTCCAAATACGCCAAACCTTTACTATTATTTGCTTTAGTTTGACAGTTTATAACTAACCTATTGTACTGTAAGGTA
>HF987928.1 GCA_000431835.1 Succinatimonas sp. CAG:777 | reverse complement strand
TATGGGAGAAGAATGGTGCAGATACTACATAAGTGACACATATCGACCTTATATAGCGTCTGCTGTTTAAAACGTGAGCAGAAAAGATTTGGACAAGTTTATTCATGAGATTTACTGCTCAATGTCAGTCTTATGTCATTTTTTTTCATATTAACTCACACACGAAGCTCTCCATCCTCCAAACCTTTCTTTCTCCTCCATCCAATCCTGCAGCTCTTTACTCCTAACCGTACAGCATTATTCCTTATCTGCTATAATGAAGACAGCTAAGATTTTAGGAAATATCTTTATGTCAGAGAGTACTGTCAATTTACTTAATAATCCTTATGGAAAGGTTTCATTTGATACATTTCGTATTAAGAACAGGGCTTTTGTGGATAAGAGCCTGTCCATAAAATTTCTTGATGACGACAGTATGAGTGATTATCCTGTACTCCTACGTCCCCGTCGTTTTGGCAAGTCTACCTTTGTACAGATGCTCAAGTGCTACTATGACATTTCCTACAAGGATAGATATGAGGAGCTGTTTTCTGGAACAAAGATTTATGATGTGGCTCTCCCAACTCACAACAGCTACCATGTAATTGACTTTGATTTTTCTTCTGTATCTACCGGCGATAAAGATGTTCTTTTAACCAGTTTTTTTTGGGCAGTAACTGATGGTATAAAGGACTTTAAGCGCAGATATAAGGATTTTGTTTTTGATTACTCAAGTGTAAACAAAACAGATGCAGCAACACTTTTTACAGAGTTTGCAATTGCCTACAAAGATTACTCTGACAGTCAGAATCTATATGTCATGATTGACGAATATGACAAGTTTGCCAATGAGATACTTTCCCAGAACTTAGCCTTATTTTTAGATATTACCAGTAGAAATGGTTTCCTTAAAACCTTTTATTCTGCAATAAAAAATTTTGCAAAAAACACCATCGCCAAAACCTTTATTACAGGAGTCTCTTCTGTTTCTCTTGATTCACTAACTTCTGGCTTTAATATTGCTCGTAATGTAACTTCTAGGGCTTGTTTTAATGAGTACGCAGGCTTTACTGAAGATGAACTGAATATTCTCATTCCAAAGCTTGTGGATGTAGAACAGTTGGGAGTCACCACCAAAGACATCATTGAGAGAATGAAACCAGTCTATGACGGTTACTGTTTTTCAGCTGAGGCTGATAATACAGTCTACAATTCTTCCATGTGTCTTTATTATCTGGATAATGTTCGTGAGAAAGGAGTATTCCTAAATCCAGAGGATTATCTCGATCCTGCCTGCGATCAGGATGGATATAAGCTTGAGGAGTTGTTTGGGCTTGCTGACAAAGACATTGTAGATACTATCATTGACAGATATCTTCAGGGAGAGCCATTTAATCTGCAGAAACTCTCTGAAAATATCAATCTGAATCAGGTAAGGAAGTACACTCGAGAGCAGCTTTTATCCATGCTCTACTACCTTGGTTATCTGACCGTCAACAGAAATTCATCCTTAGATAGTGGTATATCTCTTGTAATACCAAATCAGTTCATGTCAAAACTTTTTGCAAACTGTACCATCAAGTTCAGATTCAGAAGCAATGTAGTATTTTCATCACAGAAACTTGATATCTCTGAAATGATGTCCCTTAAGGATGACTTATCCTCTTTTACCTCATCCTGTACTGAATTCTTAAGTCTGATTATGTCAAATCAGGTTTTATACCATATGAATGAGATGGCTTTAAATCTGGTTTTATACGCTAAACTTGAAGAGCTTTCTAATGATGATTTTGAGGTAAGTCTGCAGAGATCTCTAAGAGTAACAGGCAAGGGAGAGAAATTTGCAGATTTGGTTATAACCGTAAACAAAGGCACAAGCAATGAGTGTATCTACCTTATTGAGCTTAAATATCAGACTAAAACAGAGGCTTCAGATAAGAGCAGTGAAAGCACTCTAAATAAACTCATTATAAAAGCCTCTGAAGAGGTTTTAGAATACAAATCAGCACTAGACTTTAAAGGCAAGAATGTCAAAGCCTATGCTATGATCTTTGCCGGTCCTGACTGCATTTACTGTCAGCAACATTAGTATAGTGCGCAAACAGATGCTGCTAAAGTTTACAGGTGTGATTACTGCAATGCCAACTCTAGGAGATAATCCGATCTTCGACAGTTGTACTAATGTACAATTCTTCAAGTCATTGATAGATAAGACTTGGAGGGTATTTCCTTTCTTAA
>HF987927.1 GCA_000431835.1 Succinatimonas sp. CAG:777 | reverse complement strand
TTGGCAATTAAGTTCTTAGGAATAACAGGTGTCACGAGATTAAAAGATGTAGAAATCTTTTCTATTGGCTCTGATATCAGAGATATTACCAATGCAAGTGCCTATTCTCAAATGATAGGCTTTACTAGAGACGAGATAAAAAAGTACTATATTGATTATTTAAAACTGGCCTCATCCTATGAGAATAACTGCAGTGTAGATAATGTAACCGACGAGCAGATTGATTCTTTGTTAGATAGACTTGCCAAGAACTATGATGGCTACTGCTTTGATGAATTCTATAAAAAGAAAGTCTTTAGTACCTGGTCTGTAAATAGTTTCTTTCAAAGCATTATTGAAAATAAATTTGTAGATTTTGGAGAGTACTGGTACGACAATGGTGGCTTACCATCAATCCTTGTTAACTATTTAAAAACACACGAACTGAATATTTTTGACTACTTAGACAAAGATAAAAGTTTAAAAGTTACTGATGATGACTTTAAAAACCCAACAGCATTAACCTCCATGAATCAGAATGTACTGATGTGCCAGACAGGATATCTAACATTACGTTCTTCACTTAATGATTCTAATAT
>HF987926.1 GCA_000431835.1 Succinatimonas sp. CAG:777 | reverse complement strand
GTGAGAGTAGGTCACTGCCAGGCTTCCCTTCTTAAGAACCCGTATCAGTTTTCTGGTACGGGTTTTTGCTTTTCTGAAGACTATTCTCTCAAATTTCAAGTATATCTGTTTTTTAGTGATCTTTTGACTTGTATAATGAGCTTTGTATCTGTATTACTCTATAAGCTGCTTGTAATAGTTTTGTAGATAGATCTGGCATTCAGATCTTTTTATATTGCAACATATCCTACATTGCAAATGAGTATACATCTTTTGCATGGGTTAAATTAATTATGCTAGGTGTCATATGAGCAAAATTCTTCAGATCTCATCTGAGTCTGTTACTATCGGTCTTGAGGATGGATCTTTACAAGATTATCCAATAAATTGCTGTAATGGATTTAAACCTGAAATCGGTATAGAAGTCGAGGTTTATTCTGATGGCACTAAAACACTTATAGTTAAGAAAGTATCAATACAGAATGTTATAAAGCATCCAAATTCTGTTGATCCAAACGGTAGGCACAAAGTAAATAAGATCGCTTATGTCCTTTTAACCTTCCTTTTAGGAGGCATAGGAATACATAAGTTTTATTCTGGACATATCTTTTTAGGAATTTTGTATCTGTTATTTTGTTGGACCGGTATTCCTTCTTTGATAGCATTCATAGAATTTATAATTGCGATCTGTAAATCAGCAGATGAGAATGGTGAAATTAGCGTTTAATAATTTATATAAAAATCTTTGCTAATTTTTTACCTTTATATTCTTTCAATTTATGATTTAGACATTTTTGTATAATCGAATGTTGAAAAGACATGTCGAAAAAAGGGCATATAAATCACATTTATAAAAAAAGTTAAAAATTTTTAAAAAAAATGTTTGACATATGTTTAAAAA
>HF987925.1:85826-117112 GCA_000431835.1 Succinatimonas sp. CAG:777 | reverse complement strand
ATCACTAAAAAGGTACTTGACAAAGGTCACTTCATAACAGATTTGAAAATGTACTTGAAGAGAATAAAGTCTCTGGAGCTTTGGTTCATTCAGATCAAGGCTGGCAGTATCAACATATGCATTATTGCAACTGGCTTAAAAAGCATAACCTAATCCAAAGCATGTCAAGGAAAGCTACTACTCATGACAACATCATGATTGAGATATTCTTTGGCAGGATGAAGGTTGAAATGTTTTATGGTAAGGAAAAGACATTTAAAGATTTAAATGACTTAGAAAAAGCCATTAAAGATTATATAAACTGGTATAACTCTGACAGAGTATGTAAAAAGTTAAAAGGCCTGTCTCCAATTAATTTTAGGAAACAAGCCTTAAATTCTGTTAGTATGACCTAGAAACTTAAGTGATCAATTTCTGGGGCCATACTAAAGCAGGCTTTTTGTTAGGATTTATAGTGTCCTTCTATTCTTGTTTTAATCCTTTAATACAGCTTATTCTTTGGAAATTGTTCTCATAAATCTGTATTCCAAGATTTAACACACTCACAGATACAGTCAGATCTTTTTGTGAAAGAGAGTCACTCTCAGTAATGGTGTTGTGCTCTCCTATCTTAAAGAAGATTGGAGCAGTGCCTGGTACTAAGAGGGTGAACTTGTCTCCTTTAACATAGCCAAAGAGCTCGTTATAGCTTACAGGAGCACGTTCAATAATATCATCACGGTTCAGATCTTCTCCTGATAAAGGAAACTCACCTGACACGCCTGTAAGTGACAATAGAGTAGGTAGCATATCAATCTGACTTACAATTCTCTTATCTACGCGAGGAGTGATATCAGGGCTGATAATTAGAGCTGGAATTGAGTAGTTTGTTAAAGGGAAGGCTCCAATGCCACGAACTCTTGAGTCATGATCTGCTATCACTAAGAATACTGTATTTTTGTAATAATCTTCTTTTTTAGCCTGCTCAAAGAATTTGCCTAAAGCATAATCAGCATATTTTGCAGCTGTCAAACGTCTAGGATCATCTGTCTTTACGCCATCGATATTGACTTTGCCTTGAGGAATATCAAAAGGATCATGGAATGAGCTTGAGAAAACTACAGAACAGAAAGGCTGATTGTTATTTGATAACTTTACAAATTTCTCATTAGCCTTTTTGAACAGATCCTCATCAGATACACCCCATGAGGCTACAAATTCAGGATCTTTGTAATCTTTCTGCTCAATGATCTCTTCAACTCCGTTATTTAAAAAATAACTTCTCATATTATCAAAGTGACTTTCGCCACCATAGATAAAGCTGGTCTTATAGCCTAATCTCTTATAGATAGAAGATAGGGTGGTAAGTTCCTCTCGGTGTTCTAGCTTTACCTGAGAGGCTAATGGACTAGGTGGATATGAAGCAGTGATTGCTTCAAGACCTCTTACAGAGCGATGTCCTGTAGCATAAAGTCTTTCAAACCACCATCCTTCGTTTTTCAGTTTTTCAAGCTCAGGAGCTATAGGATCTCCACCTAAAGATTGTACGTAACGAGCTCCAAAGCTCTCTTCGACAATAATTACAACATTGCGTTTTTGTGAAGGGGAGATCTTTGGGGTAATAACCTGATTTATTGGACAAGAGTTATCAATGGTCTCTGGTTTTGTTACCTTTGAGAACTTATCATAGTTATTTAGAACATTTACTGTATTGTCAAAAGCAAAAATGCTTGAACTCTTAATGTCGCTATCAGAGATATGTCTTAGAGCATAAAAGACATTAAAGGGAGAGTTTACAGGAATAGTGTTTCCTAGAGGAGAGGTGCAGAAACTAGAATTAGATGGATTTAATGGTTTGTGATTGGTAATAGTTCCACGAATCCCATATGGAATTAACACAATTGCAAGTACCAGGCACAGTAAACTTTTTTTAACTTTAATAGAAGTGTAGTCACGATAGAGCTTTGACGCTAATTTATAGAAGAGTATAAAAGCTGTAATACAAATTAGAATGCAGAATAATGATTCAAATAAATGGCCATTTACTAAAGTGGATACAACTTCTTTTGGATAGATCAAATATTCAACATAGATATGGTTTGGTCTTACACCGTACTCAATAATAAATGAAGGCGTTGAGACCTCTAGTAAGAGTTGAATGGTAATAATCAGACTTAATAGAAGTTTCTGTAAAATAAGGATAAAAGCAGGAACTTTACTTAAAAAGTTTGCCAGAATACAAATTAGGAAAACCACTGCATACATTGAGCAGTTGATTGATACATCATAGAGTAGACCGTATTTGTATATATCAAAGATATGGCTCTCAGTTCCCTCTGGATGCCAAATTAACAGGGCAGTTCTTGAGATCATAAAGATGACAATTGACAGTACAAAGAAAGTAAGTACTGGATAGATGCCTCTGTTTAATTTTATATTTATAATTTTCATATCTTGTAATTAGCTTAAGTTAAAAAGTAAATTGTCATCAATTTACTTACTTTGAGTTAGATAGGCAAATAATATAATAGTTCAATCTTTTGAAAGTAAACTTGTTAAGTTTATGTTAACTTAAAAGCTAAATATTCTAATGTAAATAATATTGACCAAGTAACTGTAAGTAGAAATTGCCGAAGAATACTTATATCTGAAAGCAAAAAAAGGCGGAATTACTTCCGCCTAATGCTCTTTTATGAATAAAATCAAAGTTGTGTTGAATTTAGAAACTAGTAGTTCTCAGCATGAACTTCAAAGTAGCTCTGTGGGTGGTTACATACAGGGCATAACTCTGGTGCAGAAGTACCAACTACAATGTGACCGCAGTTTCTGCACTCCCAAACTGTTACTCCTGATTTTTCGAATACCTGCTTTGCTTTTACGTTCTTTAAAAGTTTACGATATCTCTCTTCGTGGTGTTTCTCAATCTCGCCTACACTACGGAACTTCTCAGCAAGCTCTGTGAAACCTTCTGCTTCTGCCTCTTTTGCCATGGTGTCGTACATATCGGTCCACTCATAGTTCTCACCAGCTGCAGCAGCTGCTAAGTTCTCTTCGGTGTTACCAATGCCTCCTAACTCTTTGAACCACATCTTAGCGTGTTCTTTTTCGTTATCAGCAGTCTTTAAAAAAATTGCTGCGATCTGCTCGTAACCGGCCTTTTTGGCAACTGAAGCAAAGTAGGTGTACTTGTTGCGAGCCTGTGACTCGCCTGCAAATGCATCTTTTAAGTTCTGCTCAGTCTTTGTACCAGCATATTTGTTCATAGTTAGTCTCCTTGAATCAAATGTCTCTTGCATGTGTTTAATTATTTTCAGAACATTCTTTGCATGATCCTGTTAGGCTTACAGCACAACTTTCGACTTTGCCTTGGACATTGTTTGCAAAGATATTTTGAATTTTTTCGTAATCATCCATAAAAACATCAAATACTCTCTTACATTTCTTGCAATAGAAATGAGCATGAGGCATTGGATTTGGATCAAAATGCGTAATTCCATCTCCAACATCTAGAGCTTGAATTTCTCCAATATCTGTAAGAAACATCAGATTTCGATAAACAGTACCTAAAGACATCTTAGGATGCTCTAATCTGATCTCCTTATAGAGCTTTTCAGCTGTAGGATGATCAATTCGACCGCATAGATATTCTCTAATTACGTTTCTTTGTTTGCTGTTCCTTCGTTGGAGCATAATTTCCTCAGTATTCTTATTAAGAATGATTACTGTTTATATAAATATATTACAGTTTTAGTGATTTTGCCACTGCTATTATCAATAATAATTATCAGCAATGTAATTATCCATAAAATGTTATGCAATTTGTTGATAGATTTCTGATTTTGCGATGAATAACGCAAACTATATTGATAAATGATCTTTTATAAAACACTTGTTTGTAAGCTTTTATTTAAGTTCTTTTAGTAGAACTAAGACATCTTTATTTTTGGGATTGAGTCTTTCTTATCCTTTATTTCTTTTAAGAACCTTTATGAGAATAAGATATGTAAATAGAGAGCCTAGCATTGCACTAATACATAAAAATACATAGTTATGCGCAAATACGTTTGTGATTACAGCACAGACGATAGGACCAGAGAGATTACCTAGTTGCTGCGAGCTGTATATAAGAGAGTAGGCCTTAGTCTTATTTTGTTTTTCAACGTGTTTTGCTGTAATTGAATGTACTGCTGGAGCGATGGCACAGATACACAGACCAAATACAAATTGCATCAGGGCAAATATTGATATTTCTCTTACGAATGTCTGAATTAGGTATGTGAGGGCAGCACCAAAGGTACTTACGGCCAGAATATTTAAGTAGCTAAATTTATTACCGTATGAGCCCCATATAGGAGAGGCTATGGCTCCTGCGATACCACTTAGAGCAAAGATTAGACCTGACATCACAATAGGATCTTTGTAGTCAGTAAGTGAAATCACGTAGGTAGATAACATTGGCACTACCATCATGATAGACATGGCATTGATAAAAATACAGCATGCCAAAGACTGAATAACAGGATCTTTGATTAAAGGAGCAAAGCTGTTGTCATCGGATAACTGCTGATTGGTGTTATCCTGATGTATAGCACAAGGTTCTTTTACTACAAAAATATTAAGTGCAACGGTGATTGCAGTTACAATCATCACGATAAAGAAACACTCTCTAACACCTGTAAGCTCACTAATTAAGCCACCTATTATTGGTCCTATGATGGTACCTGCAAGGTTGGCACTTTGAATAATGCCCATGGCTTTACCTGTCTTATTAGATGCTTGTAATTCAGATACAAGGCCTAAAAAAGCAGGTGTCATTCCAGAGGCAAGACCTTGCAGAGCTCTTGATAAGCACAGCTCGATGGCATTAGTAGATAAGTAACAACACAAATATGAGATGCTTAAAATTACCGATACTCTTACTAGCATAGTTTTCTTGCCATAGAGATCAGCAAATTTACCCCAAATTGGGGCTACAAACATACTGATAATAAAGGTGATGGAATATGCTGTAGCAATATAGATGCTAAGATATGATTGAGGACAGTTTAGTTCATCCTGAAGATACAGTGGTAAAAAAGGCATTACCAATGTATTAGAGCTACTTAAAAGTAGCATATTGAGTGTGAGTACGATTAAAGTAAGCTGTCTTATCTTCATAGGTCGTAATTATAGGCAAATTAGATAAGATTTGCCTTAATATATTTTTAATATTTGACCTAAAAGCTAATAAAAATCAAAAGAATAAATTTAGCTTACCTATGCTCCGATAATTGAGCCTGCTCTATCTATTACATGACCAATTACTCTAATTGAGGACACCTCTTCTTTCGATAAGAACTCATCCTCATAGAGACGATTATCTGATCTTATGATCAGACCTCCACGAAGAGGAGCAATAAGTCTTTTTACATGCAATCCTGAAGCGTCACAGAAAGCATAGATATCACCATCTACTATTTTTAATTTGGGATCGCAGTCTACGATCACGTAGTCGCCATTTTTAATTAATGGTTCCATGCTGTCGCCTGTTACCTTAAAACTTTTACAAAAGGCGCAACTTCTGATCCCATATTTCTCAAAATAAGACTTATGGAAGAGGGACAGTCTGTCATATTTGTATTCAACAAATTTTGGCTCAGTATCAGTCTTAGGATCAAATGTTACTTCATATCGAGGTACAGGGTAATAGTCGCTACCAATAACAGGATGCTCCTCAGAGAACAGAGACTCATCACTTTTATCTCCTAAAAGCAGCCACATTGGCGATACATTAAGCGCCTTTGCGATCCTCAAAGCAGTATCAACTTTCAGGTTAACAATTTTGTTGTTTATAATCTGTGACAGTCCACCTTCAGAGATTTTTGCTTTTGAAGCTAATTCAAAACCTGTCATTCTCTTTTCATATAAAGTCTGTTTTATACGTTCACCAATTGTTTTATCTATCATAGCAAACTACCTTTATCTCTTATTTTTAAGTGCAGTATAAACGGCTAAAAAGGTGATTTTTTTATGTGCCCTAAAAGAGGTGTACTAAAGATAATATTGCTCAAATTAAGTGCTTTATTGCCTAACTTAAGTGCATTTAGAATGAGTGTAGATAAACTTAAGATCTCTTTATAAAAGATGAGGATCGGTAAACATTAAAAAATCCATGAAAATCAGGAATAGTATGGGTGATCAAATGCATAAATAATTCAAGAACGGTATGCATATAAAATTACATAAATAATCTGAAATGATATAAAAAAACTTCGAAAGTTCAAAAGGATATATTAGCTTTTTAAGAACAGTATGCGTGAAAAATATGTGTAAAAATCAAGAACAGCATGCATATAAAGTCTATGAAATAATTAGGAGCAGTATAATTGAATTTGTAAGTGGACTTAGAACAGTATACAGATAACCATCTTCAAAGGTCCTCACAATCGAAATTTTTGTAAGAATTGATTGTGAGAATTTATATGAGGACAATACTATTTTGCCTTTTCTCTTTCATCTAAGAGCTCAGCTTGTGCCTTCTTTTTAATGTCATCTAGATATTCTTTGTTTCTGCTTTCGATCTTATGATCTTTAGTTAAGCTTGCCTTTTGCTTAAATGATTCTGGAGCAAAGAATTTAAGATAGATACCAATAACAAAGAGAATGCTACCTGAGATGATATAAACAGTGTTAAAGCTCATGAATGAGACAATTACACCACCAATAACAGGTCCTAGAGCACCACCTATCATTTGTGCAGAGAATAAACTGCCAAACCCCATACCTCTTGATGAAGGAGGTGTTAACAGTACTAAGATTGAATTAGCAGATGGAAAAATTCCTGAAAATCCCAATCCGCATAAGAATTGCATCAGACCGAAAAGGACTAAAGAATTTGGTACACCTTGCAGACTCATAAGCAGACCTGCACTGATGAAAGCTAAGGTAATGGTCTTATAAAAGCCTACCTTTTGACCTGTCTTTCCCCATAAAGGTGAGGCTAAAGCTCCTGCTATACCACCTAAAGACATGATAAAGCCTGTAAGTAAAACAGCTTTATCACTGTTGTGACTTAGTTGTTGAACATAAAGAGACACAATAGGCTGAATTTGCAGAATAACCAAGTTAGTCATGCAAACACATAACAGCAGGATCAGGATATTCTTATCCTTTATAAAGGTAAGGTATGAGGTGTTTTGTGCTTTATTGATTTCTTTTTCAGGTGCAACAGGTGGCTCTTTAATAAAGAGTATTGTAGTAACTGTAATCAATGATAAAGCTACAGCACCAACATAAAAAGAGTTTCTCATACCAAAAGCTGTAGCTAAAATGCCACCTAATAATGGTCCGATGATACCGCCACAGATGTTAGCGCTTTGCATAAGTCCCATACTGATACCTATCTTATTCTTAGGTACACAGGCCGACATCATAACTAAACATGCAGGCCACAGGCCTGAAGCAATACCTTGGAAAGCTCTTACTAAGAATAGCTCAAAAGGAGTTCTGACAATACCACCTAAAAAGTAGGTAATTGCTAGTAAAAAGCTAGCTCTGATGATCATTGGTTTTTTACCCATCTTATCAGAGAGCTTACCCCAAATTGGGGAAACGAAGGCACTAATAGCAAAGGTAATAGCATAAGTAACTCCGGACCACAGACTTACGTTATCAGCTGTTGCTCCTAGCTCACTTTGCATATATATAGGAAGAAAAGGGATCAACATGGTGTAGCTTGAACTCATCATGAGTGCAAACGTAACCATCATGGCAAGCAAAATTTTCCAAGACATATTTTCACCTTCACAATAGTCTGAACATTATAGGACCGTGTTTTAGAAAATTCAGCAAATTGAGAAAAAATAGTATGATAGAAGTAAATACTTTGTGTGGGATATAAGAACAGCTAAAAGATGGAAAGAATGTGCCTCTTCTTATGAAGAGGCCAATAGGTTACTTAAGTAATGACTTAATGAAAGGCTTTAAGTCAGCTGATAATTTGCTGTTACGTAAAGCGTACTCAATGAAGGTCTCTACATAGCCTAACTTATTACCGCAGTCATGTGATTTACCTATAATGTTATATGCCTGAATATCAGTCATATGCATTAACATATCGATTGTATCTGTAAGCTGGAACTCACCACCTGCACCGATAGGGGTCTTTTTAAATAAAGACCAAATTTCAGCAGGTAACACGTAACGACCTACAACAGCGTATCTTGAAGGTGCTTCTTCAACCTTTGGCTTTTCAACCATAGTGTTGATCTTCTCAGACTCGCCAGCCTGTAATTCTTTACCACCAATATCAACGATACCGTATGAACTTACAGCTTCATCAGGTACTTTCTCAACCATGATCTGAGGTACTCCAGTTTCTTCAAAACGACGGATCATAGCTGATAAGTTGTCTTTTTTCAGATCAGCTTTAGCATCATCAATAATTACGTCAGGTAACAGAATCGCAAAAGGATTCTTTCCTACGATAGGGAATGCACATTCAATTGCATGGGCCAAGCCTTTTGATTCGCCCTGTCTTACATTTAGAATTGATACATCCTTAGGAATGATGTTCTGCACCTCAGCTAAAAGCTGACGTTTAACTCTTTTCTCAAGAGTTGCTTCTAACTCAAATGAGGTATCGAAGTGGTTCTCAATAGCATTCTTTGATGAATGGGTGATAAGAACGATGTTCTTAATACCTGCTTCTACTGCCTCTGTTACAACGTACTGGATAAGTGGCTTGTCGACTAAAGGCATCATTTCCTTTGGAATAGCCTTTGTTGCAGGTAATAATCTAGTACCTAAACCTGCTACTGGTATCACTGCATATTTGATGTTACCAAAATTTTGATCTGGCATATAAACCTCTTGTTCTATTTTTTATTATTTAAATTATTATCGTTCTTTAGCAATTCAGGGTATTTCTTGATGAGAACAAAACCTGTGAACAAAGCAAAAATAACGTTAATTATGGAATTTCCAAATGTTTTGTAATCTACCCACAATTCTTCTGCATACTCTTTGGTAATGCCAAAAAGATCTGGAAGATAAAAGGCGATTACTATATTCAACATCCCTGAGAAAAAGAAGAAGACCATCCAGTAAACGCTTAGTGTTGCAAAAGCTTTATCTGGAAGAGGTAACTCTTTTCCTAATAACAGTGCAAAAGGATTCTTCTTAAGAATAAACTGAAAAAAGAAAATTGCTGCGGCTAAGATCATATTTACGACAGTAACTTTCCATTTGATGATAGAAGGATCTTTTAACAGGATCGTAGGTACACCAAAAATCAGCACTGCGAAGACTAAAAATACCTGCATTCTTGAAAGCTTTTTGGTAATAATAGCTTCAGCTATGGTTGCAACTACACATGATCCTACAATCAAAGTGGTAGCTAAAATCAGATTTGATGTCATCTTGTATGACACAAAAAAGATGATTACTGGTAGAAATTCAATGATTTTTACTAGCATTGCTAATTATCCTAGTTTATTTTTTCTTTCAAATTGGTGGATGCAATTTCAACTGTATTGTTCTTTGATTCTGCATCAGTAGTCTCTAGAGTTTCGGGTACAACATCATTGTTTTTTAGTTCAGATTTTCCAATACGTCTGTAATAGATACCCTGGTTATCTGCATTGATGACGCTATATCTGTCATCTAAAAAGCGAATAACGCGTCCTAAGGTTAAATCATATGTGAGTGTAGGTTTGCTAATAGAATTGCAATCATTTACAGCAAACTTTAACACTGAGCCTTGACGGCCGAAGTAAACTAAAGATGGAGTACATTGACCAAGATCAGTATGAGATTTTTGAGTGACAGTATAGCTGATTGAATTGTCATTCGCGCATGACTCAAGATTTAGCTTACTTAGTGAGCATAAAGTCTTTGGGCGTTTTCTGTCGATTAAAAGATATTCAATCGGATCACAAAAGAAACACGAATCTGCCATCATTCCTGAGGTGTTATTTACAGAAAACAGAACTTTTCCATCTTTCTGTCCAATGCTTGGATATTCACCTTGAGGAATAGTAACTGCACCAGATTCAGTATCGAAAGGTATGATTAGGACATTGCTCAAACAGGTTCTATCTGCAATTTTCAATGATGAACCTACAGCAGCAAAAGCTGTTTCATTAGTCTTTGGACGGTATGTTACAGAACAAGTTCCGTCTGAATCGTTGGCATTAGCAACGATACTGAAAAATAGTAATGAAAATAGTCCAATAGATCTCATAGAAAAATTATATCAGATATTTAAAAATAAAAAAGGATCAAACAATTGATCCTTTTTTGTTTAATCTAAATTTGTATCTGACTCACAGAAATTAATCTAGTCTTCGTCAAAGACTCCAAAGTGCTCCATAGAGAAAGCAACTCTTTCTTTGATAGTCAGTCTGTGTTTTTTTGTCAGAGCCTCAATCAGTCTAAGTCTTGGTAACAGACCTGCATTGTTGCAGATTTGAATAGCTAGACCAGGTCTTGCATTTAACTCTAGCAACATAGGTCCCTTATCTCTATCAAGCACAATATCAGTACCGATATAACCTAAGCCTGACATGTCATAGCAGGAGGCTGCAAGTTCTAACACTTCAGGCCAATGAGGTACACGCAGTTCTGAAAGTACCTTATCAGTATCAGGATGAATGCTAATAGGCTCACCAAACTGCACAGCTCTTACAGCACGTCCAGTTCTGACACAAATACCCACGCCCACAGCGCCCTGGTGTAAGTTTGCTTTACCATCTGAAGCAGATGTAGAAAGTCGCATCATACACATAATAGGGAAGCCTTGGAACACGATTACACGAGTATCAGGCACGCCATCATAGCTGTAACCTGAAAACACATTATCAAAGTGGATAAGCTCCTCAATTAGGGCAATATCCTGTTTTCCTCCTAGTGAGAATAGCCCAGCTAAGATATTGGTAATATGTCTTTTTAGCTCGTGCTCTGTAATTTCCTGTCCCGAGGTCTTGATAAAGTTACCTGTAGTTTTGCTTTTATCTTTAACCACTAAGATACCTTTACCACCAGAACCGTGAGCTGGCTTAATACAAAACTCTGTATGCTCGCCGATGATATTTAAAACATTAGACACCTCATGCTGATTCTGAATAGAACCTAGCAAAACGGGAGTCTTGACGTGGTTCTTCATAGCAATCTGCTTAGTTAAAAGCTTGTTATCAACTAGAGGGAAAAGATTTCTCTTGTTGTATCGACCTATGAAGTTCACGTTTCTCTGGTTCATTCCCATGATGCCGTCATCGGCCATCTCAAAAGGGGATGCATACCTGTTTTTTATGTTACAAATCGTCTTAAGAAGATTCATTATTCATGATCCTTCTTTTCATCATCGTTTATCTTTTTCTGAGCCTCTTGTTTCCACTTACGGTAAACATTGTGAGGATCAGACTTTAACTCTTTTAATTCTTCTTTAAGTCTAACTGACTCATGAACAGTTTGATCACCGTTCTTATATTTCTTAATCTGAGAAGCTAATGGCTTGAATCTTTTCATCTCAGTTAATCTAAAGCCAGTGTAGTTACCCATGATTAGAACTAGAGACAGAAGTACTAACTGCAGTCCTAAGAAGTTGAAGGTCATGTGTTGAATGAAGAAGCTGTTCATAGCAAGGTATGCACAGACAGCTACAAATAGAGAGCCACCACCTTGTTTTACAACTTCTTTGTAGCCTTCTTCTTCCCATAGAATACTCATTCTTTCAATAGTCCATGACAGAATGATCATTGGGAAAAAGGTGATCTTAACACCTTCGGTTAAACCGATCTTATAGGTAAAGAATGAAATCATACCGATTAGGGCGATAACCGTAATAATCACCGCTGAAATTCTAGCCACTAAAAGCAAGTTCAAGTGAGACAGCCATGATCTTACGATAAGACCTACACCTACAATTGCCACAAATCCGATTAGACCCACAACTAAAGAGGTCTGTAAAAATGACATTGCAATCAGAACAGGCATGAATGTACCAGAGGTCTTAATACCAACTAAGACACGTAAAAACACTACGATTACAACACCAATTGGTAAGAGTAATAAGCCTTTGAATAAAGATTGCTCTTCAACAGGCAATGCTGACAGTGAAAGAGGAACTAACTCTTCACCTGCTGCTAAATTAACATTAGCTTTTCTCATACCTGCTTCAATTGCGCTTACTGAGTGGTTTAAAGTAGTGAAACTTACACGTGCATTGCGACCACCTGTGATATCAAGTAGTGAATTACCGTTGTCAGTCCAAATCATCTGATTCTTTTTAAGACCGGTCTGACCTGTGGTTGGATCAAAAATCTTGTAGGTTGAGCCATCAAAAACAGCAACATAATTCTTTAATTTTTGATTACGTCTGCCGTCACGAAGCTCTAGAACACCGACGGTTCTTGCATGAACTTTACCAACCTGAAGAATGTGAACTAGAAGATCTGCTCTCTTATATTTAGTGAATAGTAAAGTGTTGATCTCGCTATCTTGGTTGATTTCATGAATAACCTGAGTTGCAAATGAGAATGGGCTTGAACTTCGTTGCAGGGCTATCTGTGCAATCTCACTCATAGCGGTTGCATAAGGCTCCTGCTCAGTGTTCTGCTCAAGAGCAGGTACAATCATTGATGAGTCGGTTGCGTCTTTATCTACAAGAACATCAGATCTGTAATATAAGACCTGCATACCTTGTGGGTCACGCTTGGTCCACTCAACATAGTTTGAACCATCTCTTTGAACGTAGTTAACACCATAACCTAAACTTGCTGTGTTTTGCTTTAACGCAGTAAAGCCAGGCTGAACTGCAGGTAGAGCTAATACAACTTCAGATGCTTTCTTAGATTCTGGCTCAAATTCTACTTTTGCTTCTACTGTCCAAATTTCGTTCTTTACGTTAGGAACGAAAGGAATATCAAATGTAATTCTCTGGTAAGCAATTAGGAGAATACCTGCCAAAAATAAAATTGCTGTTACAAAATAAAACAGACCGCGGGAAGCCATGATTATTCCTTCTTAACTAGTTACTTTTGTGGTTATTTTTCTTACTGTCAGCTTTTGCAGCCTTCTTTTTATCAGAGCTCTTGGGGGACGCATCTTTACTTTCATCAGCAGTAGCTTTCTTTTTATCTATTTTCTCTTTAGGAAGACTTCCTTGCTCTTTTTCAATCTTATTGCTTACAGATGGAAGTGATCTTTCAGGATTAGTTCCTAAGCTCTGAGTATCATTTGAAGCAGGGAAGGCTTTCTGACCCCCTTCATTTTCCTTGACCATCTTGTCATACTTTTCGTTGACATCAATGCCATTCTTTTTGTTTTCGTTGTAGTCATCAGTACAGATGATGAGCAGACCATTTTTATCAGCTCTTGGCTGTACATCTTTTCTTGAAACATCAACAACTGCGATGTCAGTAAGTAAGGTACGTCCGATTAGAAGGGCGTACTGCATTTGTGTACGATCAATCAAGTTGAATTCAGCTGCTGTTGAGTAATCACCAATCTTTACGTTTAGTCTTACGATTGGTCTGTAGCTGTAGCCTTCAATCGAAGACTGCCTTAATTTAGTTTGTTTTACAAAAGGAGCTTCAACTTCGATAGTTCTGTCATTGTGAATAACGTCAAAACGTAACCACTTTTTGCCGTTACGTTCAAACTCAGTTACATTTGAAGCTGAAATAGATGATTGAGATGCTCCAGTATCAATACGAGCAGCTATGGTTGCATTTGCTTCTTTAACGTAAACATACTCTTCTCCACCTAAAATCATCTTGCCGTCAGGTGTCTGAAGATCATAGTTTCTCAGTGGCTTGACGTTCATTTTTCCTCCGTCACGCTCTTTTTCTGAAACCATTGAATCATATAAAGATTGATTCTGTCTCTGAATTGTTTTTAATTCATCAAAAATTTGTTTCTTTAACTTACTGTTAGAACGTTCTATATCAGTTCTAAGATCACTCATTGCGGCTCTTTGATTTGTAAGCTCTCCATTGATGCTATCAATGGTGCCTCGCATTTGAGTGATTTTGTCGTTCATATCTGCCGAATTATCTGCTGCAAAAGCAACTTGGCTAGACATTAAAATTGCTAAAACTATATTCTTTTTAAGCATGATTAATTTCCATCAAGGCTTGTTAAATTTCGTGAAAATATAGCACAAAACAATATTTTGGAGCCTCTAAAATTAAAAAATTTTTTTTCAGAATCACAGTAGCTAATGATAATTATTCTTATTAAGAATAATTATCGATCACATTTATCTGTAAAAGTAGTAAACTTTTCATAACTTTGATGGAGGTTTCTATGGAAAATTATTGCAGACTAAGACCTGATCATCAGGGTATGGTTGGCACTGGTGTTAAGTTTCAGCGTATCCGTCGTGTAACAGGTTATCTAGTTGGTACTTTAGACAGATTCAATGATGCTAAACGCTCTGAAGAGCATGATAGAGTTAAGCACATGCATGTGTAATGAGATATTTTGCGTCTTCATCTTTAACAGATAAGAATTAACATTACTCTTTTCATCACATCATCTAGCTAAATGATGTGATTTTTTTATTTATAACATTTATTAAACTGGCAGTTTAATTGTTGTAAAGTACATAAAGTTCATCAGCTTCTTAGCAGAATAGATATTCATTACAGTTAACTATTGTAAATGCAATTATACAAAGCTGACACAATGCTAAGTAAAGCTAGTCCAATATGTTGAGTAGTAATTAAGTTAGTAGTATTATCATGGAAATTTTTCAGAGTAAAGATCGAATTTTCTACTAAATACTATATATTTCTGTTAATAACTCTGCATATTTAAAACATTATAGGAAATTATCATGCGTAAGTTAGCTATTGCAACCTTAGTTTGTTTAACTCTTCCAGCACAGGCTTCTTTTTTCTTAAATCCTTATTATTCTAGTTCTGATACCAATTTTAAGAATGGTCAGGATGTTAAGACTACTACCTACGGTTTAGAAGGAGGTAATGATACCTTTACTTTAGGGTTCTCTAACCGTAATTACAGCTTCCAACATTCAAAGAATATCGATAACCTAAAGTCACTTTACGGCAATATCCATCATGGTGATGCTTTAGGTGATGACGGTTGGAGCTATTTCTTATATTTAGGTGCATCATTAAACTGGGAAGACGATTTCCACCCAACAGAGAACTACAACATCAATCCTAATGCTGCTTTAACTTATCATTATGATGATGAATTATCTTTAACTTTAGGTGCTGGTGGTGTTATCAATGAGTATAACAGCAAGGCTTATCCTATTGTTCAGGTTAATTTCTCTAATCCAAAGTCTGATGGATTATCATTTGTTTTAGGTTTCCCAAAGAATACTGCAACTTACAGATTTAATCAGTACTTTGCTATAAACGGTGAGTTAGCTTTAAACTGCGATCCTGCTTATCAGTTAAAAGACAACTCTGTATATGTAAGAAAAGGTTACATTGAGGAAAGATCAGCATCAGCAGAAGGTTCTTTAGTTGTAACTCCAGCAGATCAGTTCTCAGCTAAGATTGGTGTAGGTTACACTTTTGACAGAGACATCAGATTCTACGATCACGGTGGACGCAAGATCTCTAAGGCAAGATTAGACAATGACTGGAACTTCTTTGTAAAAGGTTCTTTATTCTTCTAGTCTGAGCTAAAAATCTGATTTATGATCTAGCTCAATTTCATTCATAAGAGGTTACAGTTTTCTGTAGCCTTTTTTTGTCTTTTTATAATCCTCAAAAAGGCGAAAAATTCTCTCTTCTTTCTAAGAACGGTATGTAATATACTGATCTTAACAAATTTAGTTTATTTTTTCTTGAGAGGTTATTTATGAAATTATCAAGAGTTCTTGCTCCTATAGTTGCAGCTACCGTTATCCTGACAGGATGCGGTGGTCCATCAGAGAGTGATTGTACAAAAGCCTTAAACAAGTACTTACAAAAACAGGAAGTTTCAATACCTATTCCTGGAGAGGTTGATAGTTCTGCTACCTAAGATAATTGGGTATTTATCATTCCAGTGCCATCAGATGATCCTTTAGCTAAAGGGGACGAAAAGTTGCTGAATGTACAGTACAAATACAATTATGGTACTGACAACTATAAAGCTAAGTATCAGCACGAACTTAAGCTTGCTAAGCTCTTTGAAAAGGCTGGATACATG
This sequence comes from Succinatimonas sp. CAG:777, assembly GCA_000431835.1. Taxonomy (GTDB): domain Bacteria; phylum Pseudomonadota; class Gammaproteobacteria; order Enterobacterales; family Succinivibrionaceae; genus Succinivibrio. The sequence continues at coordinate 100,981 of HF987925.1, read as the reverse complement.
AAGCTAAAAGAAGGTGTTTTTGACAAGCTTGTAAAACGTGGTTCTTTTGATGATGGTACTTTATATAAAGTTGCAGGTTATCAGATTTCTTTTACAGACAAGATTAGGCCTTATCTTCAGTCGGCAAGCTTTATCATGGGACCTAGAATTAAGATTGGCAACTTTGCTGTAGATAAGATCACTAAACTCGATTCAAAACCTCAAAAGTTTGGAGATTATGAGGTTTACTCATTTGCGTACACTCAAAAAGTAGAGAACTTAATTGAAGGCCTTCCAGAGTCAATAATCGACGAAATTAAGTCTGATTTACTTTTGAGCAAACACTTTAGAGAGCAACCAGATCAGATCTATAAAGACAAATCTGGATGGAAAGTTCCTCGTTAATTGCCCAAAAGCCTTTACTTGTGTGAATCGTCTGAAATCTTGTCTTTCCACACAAGTTCTCAATAAACAACCATCTCATACATCTTTAAATCAGAGCATTCATATTCAGGTGCTAATTTTCCTTTAGATTTATTTGTTGATATTTACAAAAATAAGAGGCAATACGATTAAGTTAGTTTAAAACTGTAACAATATTCTTAGGTGTGATAAAATGCATTCAGTTTTTTTCATAAAAAGCTCATGTTATTATGCATGAGTGTTTTTTGTAACAGGATTATCTATGAGCTGGCTTGAGAATTTAATTCAGAAAACAACATCTTCTATCAGCGGCACTACTAAGCACGAAATACCTGAAGGTGTATGGACAAAATGTTCTGCATGTGATCAGGTTCTTTATAGAGCAGAGCTAGAGCGTAATCTCAATGTATGTCCTAAGTGTGGACATCATATGCACATCCGTGCGCGCGTACGCTTAGATTCTTTCTTAGATAAAGAAGGTAGAGTAGAGATCGCTGGAGAGCTTGAGCCAAAGGATATTTTGAGATTCAAAGATCTTAAGAAATATAAAGACAGATTTGTTGCTGCTCAGAAAAAATCTGGCGAAAAAGATGCTTTAGTTGTAATTAAAGGTACCTTAAAAGGTTTACCAGTCGTTGCATGTGCTTTCGAGTTTGATTTCATGGCAGGTTCCATGGGCTCTGTTGTAGGTGCAAGATTCTGTGCTGCTGTTGAAGAATGTTTAAAGACTCATAGAGCACTTATCTGCTTTGCTACATCAGGTGGTGCTCGTATGCAGGAGTCATTATTCTCTTTAATGCAGATGGCTAAGACTTCAGCTGCTTTGGCGAGACTTGCAAAAGCAGGTCTTCCATTTATCAGCGTTATGACCGATCCTACCATGGGTGGTGTTAGTGCTTCTTTAGCTATGTTAGGTGATATCAATATCGCAGAGCCTAATGCTTTGATCGGTTTTGCTGGTCCTAGAGTTATTGAACAGACCGTTCGTGAAAAGTTACCTGAAGGTTTCCAAAGAGCTGAGTTCTTATTAGAAAAGGGCGCAATTGATAAGATCGTTCCTCGTGCTCAAATGAGAGATGAGCTTGCTGATTTAGTAGCTCTTCTTTTAGGAAGTCACGATCCTAGCGTTCCTTTAGTAGAAGTTAAGAGTGGCTCTAAATCAAGAAAGAAGTCATCAGGTCAGAAAGCTCCTGTAATGGCAGAATTGACTAATTCGGACATTAAGATTTAATGAGTAGTCAAGACATCAATGCAAAGCCAGGTTCCCTAAAGACCTGGCTTGATTATCTAGACGGAATTGATCCTGATAAAATTGAACTAGGACTTGATAGAATCAAACAAGTTTTAGAAAAGCTTAATTTAACCATTTTCAAATCAATTCCTGTAATCGAAGTTGCCGGAACCAATGGCAAGGGTTCTACAAGTGCTCTTATTGCTGCTGCATTAAATTACAGTGGTATTAAGGCAGGTCTTTACACTTCTCCTCACCTACATAAATTCAATGAAAGAGTAAACATCGGTGGACGTGATGTTACTGATGAAGAACTTTCACAAGCTTTTGAGATAGTTCATAAGACAGCAGGTGATATCAATCTAAGTTATTTTGAATACACAACTCTTGCAGCTTTAGTTTGCTTTTCTAGAGCTAAGGTCGGAGCTGTTGTTCTCGAAATTGGCTTAGGCGGCAGATTGGATGCTGTAAATGCTCTTGATGCTGATATTGCTGTAATTACATCTATTGGACTTGATCATACAAAGATCTTAGGCGATACCATTGGTAAAATTGCTTTTGAAAAGGCAGGCATCATCAAAAACAACTGTCAGGTCGTTTTAGGTGAAGTTGAGGATGAAGCTTATGTTGTGATTAAAAAAAGAGCAGAAGAGCTTCATGCTGAGTTGCATGTACAGGGAAAAGACTTTTTAGGTGAGTTTATTGATGGCTTTTCCTATATTCAAAAGTCTCCTATAAATATTGCTACTTTCTCATTACCATATCCAAAGATCCCATTCTGCTGTGCTCCAATAGCGATGAGAGTGATTACTCTATTAAAGGAAAAGGGCGTAAAGATCACTTTCGAAGGAATTGATGAGGCTTTAAGGACTACAAGTCTTCCTGGTCGTATGCAGTTAGTGCGCATTAAGCCTATGTTGTACTTAGATGTAGCTCATAATCCTCCTGCAGCAACTCATCTTGCTAAGACTTTAGATAAGCGCCACAAACTAGGTAAACGTTATGCTGTTATCGGTATGCTTAAAGATAAGGATATTGAGTCAGTTCTAAAAATTGTAAAACATTGCTTTGATGGTTTCTACGTAGCGACCTTGCATACTCAAAGAGGAGAAAACGTAGAGAGGATCAGATCAGCATTGCTGTCTGATAAGGTTGATGCTTCTTCAATTAAGGCATTTGACCATGTAGATAAGGCAGTAGAGCAAGTACTAAAAGATGCTAATGAAAATGATGAAATTATTGTTTTAGGCTCTTTTGTAACTGTAAGCGAAGCAATGGATGCACTTGAAATTAAATAGGTATGTAAATGAGCATTACAAAGAATATTAGAAATCGTGTTGTAGGTATCTTGGTAGTTATTTCTATTGTATTGATCCTACTTCCTTTCCTAAATATGAATGATAAGGACAATAGCAAGCCTCAAGATGACAATGCCATTGCTATCAATCGAAATGGTGCTGTAACTGATACTAATGGTCAATTAGTAACTGCAGGTAATTCAGATTCAATTGAAACTAATTATAGTGATATGTTAGAAGCTCCGATTGATGATACAAAAGGTTCAGCAAATTCTCTATCAAATGTACAAAAGGATGCTCCATCATCATCTCCATTTGATGCTTTAAATAACAATCAGGAGGCTAATACTTCTAATTCAAATCAGGCTACCCCTGATTTAGAAGTCCCAAACGACAATATGTTTGCCAGTGCAAATCTTGAGACAGCAACACCTACTGGTGCTAAAAATTCAGCAACTGTAGCTACAACTGCTACAAGCAATACCTCTACTTTACCATCAGCAAGTACTAAAGTTGCCCCTCAGGCTCCAAAGTCAAATACTGTTAAAACAGAGACTTTAAAGTCATCAAGAGTACAGGCAACACAAAGTGCAAATGCTAATAAGCCAAAGGTACAGTCTCCCGCAGGCACTGCTCCTAAATCAAATTTAGTAACTGGCACTTTTGCTGCTCAAATTGGTGTTTTCTCTCAGAAGTCATATGTTACAGAGAACGTAGCTAAGCTCAAGAAGGCTGGTTTTAATGCTCAGACTCAGAGCGTTAATATCAATGGCAAATCTATGGTAAGAGTATTTGCAGGCACTGCAAAAACAAGACAGGCTGCTGATGCAATTTGCAGAAGCGCAAAGGCTAAAGTTGGTCTAGACTGCAGAATTCTGTCTTTATAAATTCTTTCAATTAACCTTGTATGAGGATCATTTAATGTTACTTGAAGATCTTAAAATCTATCTTGATGAATACTTAGATGTCAGATCATTTTCAGATCCTTCTTTAAATGGTCTTCAGGTTGAAGGCTTTAAAGAATGTACCTGTGTTGCATCAGCTGCTACAGCTTCATTAGAGACAATTGATGCAGCTGTTGAAGAAGGTGCAGATACTCTCATTGTTCATCATGGTCTGTTTTGGAAGGGACAGTTGCTACCAGTTGTAGGGCCTTTTAAAGATAGATTGAATGCTCTATTAGAGGCAAATATCAATTTATTGGCCTACCATCTTCCATTAGATGCTCATAATGTTGTCGGTAACAACAGATACCTATGTGATTTGTTGTCTCTCTCTGAGGTCGATTATATAGAAAAGGGCAATCCTCGTTCAGTTGCAATGCAGGGGATTTTATCTGAACCCAAAACTGTAAAAGATATTGCGACTCTTTTAGCAGACAGTCTGCATACTAGAGTTGACGTTTTAGGTGATTGTGATGAAAACATTTTATTAAGTAACATCTCCGTATGTTCAGGCTCTGGCTCCTTTTTACTAGACGAGAATATGAAACCTTCATTCCATGCTTTAGTAACCGGAGATGTACATGAGCAGACATATCATTTTGCTAAAGAAAGTGGTACCCCAGTTTTTGTTGTAGGACATCATGCCTCTGAGCAGGGGGGAATCAAACGTTTAGGTGATCATCTTGCTAGAAAGTTTGATCTTGAACACAGACATCTGCACTTTAATATTGAAAAGGAATTGAAAACATATAATGGAAGCTCAATCTGATAAAGAATTGTCTAGTGAAGCCGTCATGGTTCGTGATGCCTTAATTGAATGCGGTCTTGAGACACCATGGCATGATAATGGTCTTAGCTCTTCACAGAAGAAAGACATTATCATGAAAAATATGTCAGAGATCATGAATACTTTAGGTCTTGATCTTAATGATGATTCCTTAAGAGAAACACCAACCCGTGTAGCTAGGATGTTTGTCGATGAAGTCTTTTCTGGTCTTGATTACAGAAATTTCCCAAAAGTAAGTGTTTTTGACAACAAAATGCATTTTGATGAAATGGTTAAAGTAGACAACATAACAGTTACTTCAACCTGTGAGCATCACTTTGTAGTTATGGATGGTTACGCAAAAGTAGCTTATATGCCATCAGACAAAATTATCGGTTTATCAAAAATCAATCGTATTGTCCAGTTCTTTGGTCACAGACCTCAAGTCCAAGAGAGAATGACTCAGCAGATTAAAGTTGCTCTGCAGACATTATTAAATACTAAAAATGTTGCTGTAAGCATCACTGCAACCCATTATTGTGTAAAATCTAGAGGCGTAAGAGATCAGACCTCTGAAACAACAACTACAGCACTTGGCGGACATTTTAAGACTAATCCGTCATCTCGCCATGAGTTCTTAACTGATTAAAAGGATCAGTGTCATGAGAAAAGATGATTATAAAGTAGCTTTAATTGTACCAGTCTACAATGAGCATGAAACCGTTGAGACCTTTGTTAAGACTGTAAATGAAAAGTTAGCAAGTGAACTTAATCATATTGAGATTGTCTTCATTGATGACGGTTCAAAGGATAACACTGTAGAACTTATCGAAAACATGCAAAAGACAGATAACAAGATAAGTTTAATCAGATTATCAAGAAACTTTGGTAAGGAAGCTGCAATGTCAGCAGCTTTAGACATTGTACAGGCTGATGCAATTGTACCTATTGATGTAGATTTACAGGATCCACCAGAGTTAGTACTCGACTTCATTCGTATCTGGAGAGATGAGGGGGTGGATAACGTCTATGGTGTACGTGAAGACCGCTCAAAGGATACAGGTACAAAGAGAGTATCCTCAGAGGGCTTCTACTATGTCTTTAACAAGTTATCAGGCAGAGTAAAGATACCTGCAAACGTAGGTGACTTCCGTTTAATCGATAGAAAGATCATTGATGTTCTAAAGACCTTAAGAGAAAGAAACCGTTTCATGAAAGCTTTATATGCATGGCCTGGTTTTACCTCAAAAGGTGTAGGTTATAAGAGACCTGAAAGAGTAGCAGGTACTACCAAGTGGAATTACTGGAAGCTCTGGAACTTTGCTTTAGATGGTATCTTTGCCTTCTCATCATTACCACTTAAGGTATGGTCATACATAGGTGGCTTTATTGGTGTGATAGCTTTAATCTGTATGATTTGGAATGTTGTAAAGACCATAATCTTTGGAAATCCAACACCAGGTTATACCACTTTAATTAGTGCAATCCTGTTCTTAGGTTCTATTCAGTTAATCTCTATTGGTATCCTAGGTGAGTACATCGGTCGTTTGACTCAGGAAGTTAAGGGTAGACCTGTGTATGTTGTATCTGAGATTAAAGGTCCATTGTCTAAAGAAGTACCTGACGGTTTAACTAAAACCAATGTAGGCTTGTCATATAACAAGAAAGACTAATGAATACTGAGAATACAAATCTTTCAGAATTAGCAAACCAAAAAGCGAATGGAAAAAAGAATTTTTTTGAGCTCATTCGCTTTGTAATTGTTGGTGGAATGTCAACTGTAGTTGATCTTGTGGTAACTACAGTGCTTGTTTTTACAACAGCCTTGAACGCAAATTTCATTACAACCATTGCGTTTTTAACAGCGTTCTTAGTTTCATTTTTCGGTCACAGATATTTTACTTTCAAAAGGAAAGGATCCATACTTTCCTTTTTTGCTTTAGCAGTATCTACTCTAATTTTAAGAAATATCTTTGTCTGGTTCATGTTACATATTCTAAATTTAAGCAACTATCCTGCTTTAATCATTGCTATGGTTTTAGTAACTGGTATTACTTATTTTGTAGCTAAATTTAAGGTTTTTAAAGGAAATTAAACAGTGCGCATAGCTTTAGGTATTGAATACGAAGGCGGTAACTACGCAGGTTTCCAACGTCAGACCACATTAAAGACTGTTCAAGGTGAGCTTGAAAGAGCATTGTCGATTGTAGCTGACGAAAAAATTGAACTTCAATGTGCAGGAAGAACTGATGCTGGTGTAAATGCTACAGGCCAGGTTATTCATTTTGACGTAACTAAAGAACGTTCCGATCGTGGCTGGATCATGGGCACTAATACTAATCTTCCTGATGATATAGCTGTAACTTGGGCAAAACACGTAGATGACGGTTTTCATGCCAGATTTTCAGCAAAGGCTAGAAGATACCGTTACATTATTCAAAACACTGTAAACAGACCAGGAATTCTCTGTAAAGGCGTTTCTATCTATCAGGGAAACTATGATATTGATCTAATGCAACAAGCTGCAAGTTGTCTATTAGGCGAGCATGATTTCAGTTCCTTTAGAGCTGCTGATGATGAGTCACGTACCTCAATGCGTTGTGTGCACTTTTGCAATGTCTCAAGACTTGGTCAGTACATAGTTTTTGATATTGCAGCAAATGCGTTTTTAATGCATATGGTAAGAAATATCGTAGGATCTTTATTAACTGTTGGAAATAAGACAAATTCATTAGAATGGTTTAAGGATATGTTTGAAGCAAAGGACAGATCAAAAGCAGGTCCTACGGCTAAACCTTATGGTCTGTACCTAATTGATGTCTCTTATCCTAGTGATTATAATTTACCAAAAAGAGAATGTCTTGGTCCAATTTGGATGCCTTAGTGGTAGAATAGATTAGATAATAATTAGGAACATCGTATGTTGAACCTTCCAAATGTACTTACCTTAATCAGACTGGCTTTAATCCCAGTCTTTATAATTCTGTTCTATTGGCCAACTGATCTTTCTAATCTGTATGCTGCAATTGTGTTTATCATCGCTGCTTTAACAGATCTGTTAGATGGATATTTGGCTAGAAAGTTAAAACTGACAACCAAGTTTGGAGCCTTTTTAGATCCTGTAGCAGATAAGATTATTGTATGTACAGCCTTAGTTCTTATTGTTGAGCACTATTCTTTATATACAGATGTCCTTTATCCGCATTTAGGAAAGTTCATTACTATCCCTGCAATGATTATCGTAGCTCGTGAGATTACGGTTTCAGCACTAAGAGAATGGATGGCTGAACTTGGTAAAAGAGCAAATGTTGCTGTAAGCTGGATTGGTAAGTGGAAGACCACTATTCAGTTAACTGCTATTGCAGGTTTGATCTGGCGCCATGATGAGGGCATGATTTACGCATCAGTTGGTTTACTCATGGTTGCAACTGTACTTACTATTTGGTCTATGACTATGTACCTAAAGGCAGGTTGGGTATATATGAAAGACGGTAAGTAAAACTAAACGAATTTAAAGAAGAGGCTGACGGAAACGTTGGCCTTTTTTTATTTTAGAAGGATGGATGTGTTTATGAAGACAATAGATCTTCAAAATTAACTAAGAAAATGTTTTCAATACCTGAAAATACCTAAGATCACTCCAATTAATGTGAAAAACCTGAGTTGAGCAAATTTTAGGATGGCTTATATAAGCTGTTTGTAAAAAAAGTTAAAAAAAAGTTTAAAAAAGACTTTTCTTTTTGAAAAAAATCATTATAATTTTCAACGTTTTCTGCGGATGGATGGCAGAGCGGTTGAATGCAACGGTCTTGAAAACCGTCGAGGGTTTACGCCCTCCGTGAGTTCGAATCTCACTCCATCCGCCATTTAATGAAAATATACTTTCACACCAGATACTTTTTTTTCTGGTCTTCGTCGTGAAAACTGGATCTGCGGATGGATGGCAGAGCGGTTGAATGCAACGGTCTTGAAAACCGTCGAGGGTTTACGCCCTCCGTGAGTTCGAATCTCACTCCATCCGCCACTTCAAATCATGTTTTCAATTTCCCCTTAAATATTTCTTTTTTGAATTTACTGTTTTGTAAGTTCTGTTTTGTTGTTTTTGTGATTTTACCTGTCTATTGTTATTGATGTGATTTGCATCAAATTTAATGTGAAGTTATATAACCTTACTTTATAAATTCCTTTTTGTACTATCAAAACTCATAAATTTTTTGCGAGCTAATTCATCTTTTTGGTTTTAAATGCTAGTTTTATTTTTGTTGATGTCTTAGATTGCCTAATCATAATAAAAACATAATCAATTTTCTTACTATGTCTTAGGTGAATTATGAATTTCAAAAAAGTATCAGCATTCTTGCTGTCTGGACTTGCTTTGGGTGCAATCGTCGCTTACACCACAACTAAGTCAAATAACTCTGGCTATGAAGGTGATGACTTACCTTTTACTTGGCAAAACACTAATCTGTACTTTGTGATTACTGATCGTTTCTCTAATGGCGATAAGAGCAACGACAACAGCTATGGTAGACCTTATAAGGATTCAGCTGGCTACAACGCTGGTACTTTCCATGGTGGAGATTTTAAAGGTCTTACACAGAAATTAGACTACATTCGCTCATTGGGTGTAAATGCAATTTGGGTAAGCTCTCCTGTTGAACAGTCTCACGGTTGGGTCGGTGGCGGTCCTATGGGTATGTATCAATACTATGCTTATCATGGTTACTATGCCTTAGACTTCACCTCTATTGACGCTAATATGGGCACAGTTGAAGATTTTAGAACTTTTGTAAATGAAGCTCATAAAAGAGGTATCAGAGTTTTAATTGATGTGGTTATGAATCACACTGGTTATGCAACTTTAAAAGATATGTGTGATTTCAACTTTGGTAGAACCTCTCATGGCGAAGATCCTTGCAAAGAGTGGATCCCAAATAAAGATTTTGGTCAGACATTCCACGACAAGCCAATTGACGCAAGCTATGACTCTTCATGGAATAGATGGTGGGGTAAAGACTGGATCTTATTTGACGGTTATGGTGAGAGCTGCGGTGCTGAGGATGGTTTAGACAAGTGCTTAGCTTATCTTCCTGATTTAAAGAACACTGATCCTAACGCAAAACCTGTTAACATTCCTGAGTTCTTAAAGGACAAGTGGAAGAGTCCAGATAAAGATCATGATATTCCAGCTGCTTTAAAATACAGACAGGGTTCAATGAGTGTAGCTCAGTTTGAGGCTCACTGGTTAGCATCATGGGTCGAAGAGTTTGGTATTGATGGTTTCAGATGCGATACCGTAAAGTATGTTTCTAAAGACTCATGGAAACTTCTAAAAGAATACTCTACAGAAGCTCTAGAGCACTGGAGAGCCAAGAACAAGGGTAAAGATCCTGCCGCTTCTTGGACAGATCCTTTCTATATGACAGGTGAGGTCTGGGCATTCACAAATGATCCTAATGACAAGTCAGAGTATGCTAAAAAGGGTGGATTTGACTCACTTATCGATTTTTACTTTAACCCTGATGGTGTGAACCTCAATACCTGTATCACTCCAGATCAGAGCGATTGGGTAACGTATGGCAACCTGTATGGCAGATTAGAAGGAAAACCTGCTTTAATGAACATGACCTATATTTCTTCACACGATACTTCATTATGTCGTAAGAAGGATATGGCTAAAGTTGGTGTTAATTTCTTAATGTTGCCAGGATCTGTACAAATCTATTACGGCGATGAGACCAACCGTCAGAACGATATGGGTGGCGGTATCGATCTTGAACAGGGTATTCGTTCAGATATGAACTTCCCTAAAGATATTGATAGTGCTTCAAAGTGGGCACAGAATGTAAGCTCATTTAGTAAGGATGTTTCTGCTGATCCTGTATTAGCAACCTGGCAGCGAGCAGGTCAGTTCAGACTGAGAAATCCTGCTGTAGGTGCAGGTGAGCAGGAGAAATTATCTGATAACACATTCTGCCGTCGCTTTAAAGATCCATCAAAGAACATCGATAACGCAGTAGTTCTTCATGTAGGCGATACTAACAAGATTGAGGTTGGTAAATGCTTTGCTGATGGTAAGAAAGTTCAAGATGGCATGACCGGCATCGAATATACTGTCAACAACGGTCATGTAGAAGGTGATTTTAAGAAATGGTCTTTATTGGAAATTGCAAGACACTAAATACATTTGATAGGTTTTGGTAATCCAGCATATTTTGCAGCCGATTTTGCAGCCCCATCAGGGAACAGTTTAGCTAAGGTTATGGATGAACTTAATTTTTCATAACCTTTGGATTTAAGAAGTCTAATTAGGCCACGAATAGGGGGAGTAGTTGCAAATTCTTTGTAATACTCCCTTACTTCATTAATAATCAGAATATGCTCTTCAGTTAAAGTAAGCCCATCTCTTTTGGCCATGAAATGCATTAAATCCAAAGACCAGTCAGCTTCGTTTTTCAGGTAACCGTCTTCGTCAGTTAAAATTTGTCTTCCATTGTATTCGATTGTCATATATAATAGCTCCATTCTCTGCGGATGGATGGCAGAGCGGTTGAATGCAACGGTCTTGAAAACCGTCGAGGGTTTACGCCCTCCGTGAGTTCGAATCTCACTCCATCCGCCATTATCACAATTTTGTTTCTAAATGTCCATGTGATGATGTCTTATCTTTATTTGTCATACGTATTTGTTTTCTCAATTTTGGCAAGTTATAAGTTTATATAAAAAAATTTTTTGTGCCTGTTTTGAGCTTCTTTTGATCTTTCGCGTAAACAATTACCACTAGATAAATCTGTTTTGCTCTTTTAGCGATCTCTATGATTTATCGAAAGATTTGTGAATTGTATCAAATTAAATTTTAAGTAAAATGTCAGATAATAATTTTAAATATCATCAAAAAATTTGTTGATTATATTTAATTACGTGCCTTAATACTGTTTACAAGATTTGTTTTTCATATATAATTGCAATCAAGTATGTGATTTTGATCACCTTTTGAATTATAGGTATGTATGAAGTTATTAAGAGCTTTTCTTTATGTTGCAAGCTTTGCAGTGCTGTGCATTCCATTGATGATTATTATTTGTCAGGGCGAGGAGAGCAAACAATCTTTAAAATCTGCAATGACTTCAGAAGCTGTTGATGACAGTGTCTGCCGTGATGGTGAGCTTGACAGATGTTTAAAGGCACGAGACGACAGTCTTCGTAACAAAGAATATGAACAAGCTTTTTCATACATGAGAAGATTGTGTGAAAATTTTAAAAACGCTGATGCTTGTTTACAGACCTATTCAACATACAATGCAATTCAGTCTAATACCGAAAAGAACAGAAGTTTAGTTAGAGTTACTCTTTACGAAGTCCTCTACTACTTAGACATCGGTTGCAAGCTAAACAATTATGATGCTTGCATGAGGGCAGGTAAAATCTATGAGCATGGTGTAAAACCGGGTACATCTCAGGCTTTATATGGATATAACATAGCTTATGATGCTCAAGAAGCAAAAAGATATTATAAGAGAGTATGCCACTCAATTTCTCATAAAGCAGAGGAAGCTTGTAAAAAGATTGAAGAGTTATCTCAGACCCGTCATTCTCTTACTGAATAGTCTTTTTTATCCCAATCTAAGTGCAGTTTCCTAACTGCCCTTTCAGTTTTCTCTATAAATCCTACTCTAACTTGTTGCTTAAAGTTTTTTTTGTTTTCAAAATATTAGAAAATAAAAAAGAGAGCCTAAGCTCTCTTCTATAATAATTTACCAAATTAGGTATTAATCCTGATGATGTAAAAGGTGTCCCATACGCTTTTCTTTAGTATCAAGATAACCTTCGTTAAAGGTATTTCTACCGTATTCAATTGGTTTTCTGTCTAGAACCTCAATGCCATGTGATTCGATGTCATGAATTTTAGCTGGGTTGTTAGTCATTAAAATGACCTTGTTGAAGCCCATGTTTTTCATCATCTGAGCACAGGCTTCATATTCACGACCATCAGCAGGGAAGCCTAATTGGATATTAGCATCAACTGTATCTGCACCATTGTCTTGAAGTTTGTAGGCTCTGATCTTATTGAACAGACCAATACCACGACCTTCTTGTCTCATGTACAGTAAAGCGCCTCTACCTTCTTTTTGGATTGCTTTTAGTGCAGCTTCTAGCTGAAACCCGCAATCACAACGTAGGGAACCGAACACATCTCCAGTTAAGCATTCAGAATGAATTCTGCATAAAACAGGTTTACCATCTTTTAGATCCCCTAAAAAGACAACAGCATGATCTAAAACATCATTTTCTTTAAATATAGTGATATTAAACTGACCAAACTTTGTTGGTAGTTTAGCAACAGGTCCCTGAATCAGTTTTGTAGTCAATGTTTTATCCTAACTTAACCAATAAAAACTTATAAAACCATTTTTAGATTAAACAAAAGAACTAAAAATAGGTTTTACTTTTTATTCATGCGAAAAGTCACTAAAAAATGTGACGAAACTCATTAATCCTAACTATTTTAGCACATCATAATCATATGTAATAGACGATCATACATTGAGCTTTAAGGCGTTTTCTAGGTGTTGTCACTGTAAATTGCTTCAACTTTTCTACAACACAAGCTAAATTTGAACTTAGCTTGAGCGTAAAGTTGAAAAAATCGGTTTTATATCGCAATATAGTAGATTACGGTTTTATTAATTTGCTATAATACAAAACTTAAAAGTTTAAGGAATAAAAATGTCAGATCCAATTGTTATTGCAGTAGATGGTCCAGGCGGAGCAGGTAAAGGTGAGTTAACACGTAGACTTGCTGAAGCTTTGGATTTTGATTTATTGGATTCTGGTGCTATTTACAGAGTTCTTGCATATGCTGTTAGAAAAGCTGGTTTAGCACTTTTTGATGAAGATTCTGTAGTTCAAGAGGCAAAGCTTCTGAACTTATCATTTGAATGCCTTGATGATGGTGTTCACGTACTTTTAGGTGGTGAAGATGTTTCATCACAGATTAGAACTGAAGAAGCAGGAGCAAATGCAAGTAAGGTTGCAGCTTATCCTTCAGTAAGACAGGCTCTTTTACAGCGTCAAAGAGAGTTTTTAAAAGAACCTGGCTTAGTTGCTGATGGCAGAGATATGGGAACAGTTGTATTCCCTAAAGCTCAGGTAAAGATCTTCTTAGATGCTAGCGCTGAAGTTAGGGCAAAAAGACGTTGCCTACAGCTAGAGTCCAAAGGTAAAATTGCTGATTACGATACCATCTTAAAAGAGATTCAAGAGCGTGATGATAGAGATCGTAATCGCCCAGTAGCTCCTTTAAAGGCAGCCGATGATGCTCTTGTAATTGACTCATCTGATATGGATATTCAGGCAGTTTACAAGACAGCTTTAGACTTTGTTAAACAAAAGACTGGTCTAAAAGTAGAATAGTTTTTTTTTACTTCGTGATGTCATGGATGACATTACATTTTTTACAACTCCCCGTAAGCATGATGCTTTGGGGCTTATATGGGAAACCTTAATGGAATCATTTGCACAACTTTTCGAAGAGTCCTTAAAGAATGTTGAGACCCGTCCAGGCTCAATGGTTAAAGGTACTGTAGTAGCTATCAACAACGGCTTTGTTATTGTTGACACTGGCTTAAAGTCAGAGTCTCCAATCCCACAGGAGCAGTTCTTAAATGCTCAGGGTGAGTTAGAAGTTAAAGTTGGTGATCAGGTAGACGTAGCTTTAGAGTCTGTTGAATCAGGCGACGGTGAGACTCAGGTATCTCGCGAAAAGGCAAAACGCAACGAAGCTTGGATCAAGCTTGAAGATGCATTCAACAAGAACGAGACTGTTGTTGGTATTATCGATGGCAAGGTTAAGGGTGGTTTCACCGTTCAGTTAGGCGGTATCCGTGCTTTCTTACCTGGTTCATTAGTAGACGTACGTCCAGTACGTGATACCACTCATTTAGAGGGTAAAGAGCAGCAGTTCAAGGTAATCAAGTTAGACCAGAAACGCAACAATGTTGTTGTTTCACGTCGTGCTGTTATCGAGACTGAAAATTCTGCAGACCGTGAGAGCGTTCTTGCAAACTTAGCTGAAGGTCAGACTGTTAAAGGTATCGTTAAAAATCTTACCGATTACGGTGCATTCGTTGATCTTGGCGGCGTAGACGGCTTATTACACATCACTGATATGGCTTGGAAGCGTGTAAAGCACCCTTCAGAGATTGTTCAGGTTGGTGAGGAAGTAACTGTTAAGGTTCTGAAGTTCGACCGTGAGCGTTCACGTGTTTCTTTAGGCTTGAAGCAGTTAGGTGAAGATCCATGGGCAAATATCGCTGCTCGCTTCCCAGTTGGTTCAGTAATCGAAGGCAAGGTAACTAACTTAACAGATTACGGTTGCTTCGTTGAAATCGCTGATGGCGTTGAAGGTTTAGTTCACGTTTCAGAGATGGATTGGACCAATAAGAACATTCACCCTTCAAAGATTGTATCAGTAGGTGATAAGGTTCAGGTTAAGGTTCTAGAGTTAGACGAAG
>HF987925.1:0-85787 GCA_000431835.1 Succinatimonas sp. CAG:777 | reverse complement strand
AGCGTCGTCGTATTTCTTTAGGCTTAAAGCAGTGTAAGGCAAATCCTTGGATCGAGTTTGCTGAGTCACACTCAAAGGGTGACAAGGTTACTGGTAAGATTAAGTCAATCACCGATTTCGGTATCTTTATCGGCTTAGATGGCGGTATTGATGGTTTAGTTCACTTATCAGACATCTCTTGGCAGCAGGCTGGTGAAGAAGCTGTTCGCAACTTCAAGAAGGGTGATGAAATTACAGCTATCGTTCTACAGGTAGATCCAGAGCGTGAGCGTATTTCATTAGGCTTAAAGCAGATCTCTGAGGATCCATTTGCAGATTACGTTTCAGCTCACCGCAAGGGTTCAATTGTTTCTGGTAAGGTTACCGCAGTTGATCCACGTGGCGTAACTGTTGAATTAGCAGAAGGCATCACTGGCTACATCAAGGCATCAGACCTATCTCGTGATCGTGTTGATGATGCAACAACCGTAGCAAAAGAGGGTGATACCATCGAGGCTAAGTTCGTAAACGTTGATCGTAAGACCCGTCAGATTTCTCTATCAGTTCGTGCTAAGGACGAGGCTGAGGAGAAGGAAGCTTTAGAGTCTGTAAATCAGAAGGCTCAGGAGCCTACAACTACTGCAATGGAAGCTGCTTTCGCAGCTGCTAAAAAGCAGTAATTGACCTCTTAGGTTGATAAAAAATGGGGACTTCGGTCCCCATTTTCCATTAATGTGTGAAAATCACAATAAGTTGAAATTTCTCTTAAACTAAGATCGCACCTTTTATCTTAGCTCCAGTCTTTGAATAGTTTTCAAATCTAATATCTTTGTGTTTACTGATTTCGTCTTCAAGATATTCTCTATAAAGATTAAAAACTCTTATAGTCTTTTGCATTAAGCCATCGTTACATTCAACATACAACTCTTTATCATAGGTACTCATGGCTTTATCGGCAATGTCTCCTGTATGAGTTCTGTCACCTTTAAATGCAAAGTCGCAACCAAAGAGTTTAACTGTTTTCGCTTTGGATTTAATTGCTATAGCTACTGATTCATTTAATACTGAGCCACCATAGGAAATAAAATCAGCATTGTCTTTTGTAAGGTAGGGTAATAGCTCTAAGTCTCGTTTCTGATAGATAAAGAATTTTGGTCCAGGATACTTTTCAATAAGTCCTTTTTCTGAATGGGCTGAAAAGATTAATGTGGTATTTTTATACAAGCCCAAATTCTTGAAGATCCTGTCTTTAAGTGCTACATACACATTTGCATCTGTAGTGACTATAACATCAGGTATTATTTTTTTTGCATTTAATGTGGTCAGGCTTGTATCAGCAGCTATCAACAGCACACCGCAATTGTGAAGTTCTCTTACAGTTTCTATATTGTCTTCAAGAGATGGTCCTGAAGCGGTTATCATTATTTCTTTTGGATATTTATCTAATATCTCTTGAGTTAATGCTTTTTCATTTTTCAATAACTCAAAATTTTCTTTGATATTCTTATCAAAAAGCTTTTTGGTGGTCTTATTAAAATAGTCGTTTGCAAAGTTATTATCTAAGAAATTTATCAATCTGCTTTTAAGATTATTAAAAGTTTTGCTGTCTATGAATAATTCAGACTGCACGATGATGCTATTACTGTAAATGCAAGAGTTGTCATCTGGAAGTGAAAAATTAACATTAGCTTTGAACAGGGTATGTAACTCGTCATCAATTGATAATAACTTCAAGAAAAGAGCTGGATTTAAGATAAATACTCTGATATCAGCTTTTGGATTTTTATTTAAAAGATATTTTACGTTGTCTCCAAGACCAAAACCGTAAATACAAATAGGCTTTTTGATATCTAGCTTTTGACACTGGTATTTTGCAGCCCCCATTCTGTCGTGGTGAGAAGTAAGCTGCCTGCCATCTATAAGTAAGGTGGTTTCTTTACCTTCATCAATTTGAATGCTGTATTCTTTGGCGTTTTCATATTTAGTAATTTTTGCTGCAAAATCAGGAGAACTTTTGCATAAAGCAAGGTAATTTAATGAGAAGATTGAATCTGACATATATATTTACTCGATATCTTTTTGTGATCATATTGACCAAAAATAAGCCATCTGTCAAAAAATTATTAAAAAAAATGCCATCTGTCGCATTTTTTTCTTTTAAATCATAGAGAAAATCAATATTATGACTATCATTAAGATAGATGATATATACGGACTTCAATATCCAAAGGATTACAAAGATGTGATCTTTTGAGGAAGTTAAATTTGTTGGTATGTTAGGAGATAATCCATGACAAGAGCAGAGCTAATCGATTCCTTAGCAAAACAGTTTGTCTATAACAATCCACAGACTGTTGATGTTGCGGTAAGAGAAATTTTTGAGATCATGATTGAGACACTGTCTCTTGGTGAACGTATTGAGATCCGTGGTTTTGGTAGTTTTGAAGTGCGTATTCATGAGCCTCGAGTTGCTCATAACCCAAAGACAGGTGAACAGGTTAATCTGAGCAGACGTCGTGTTGTTCACTTCAAACCAGGTGTAGAGCTTCGCGATAGAGTAAACTCTTTTAATTATGAAAAAGAAAACGTCCAAGAGTAGTTTATTTTGCTGATCTGTTAAGAGCTTTTAAGGCAAATTAAGTGATAATTTTTGCCTTTTAGTGCGCAACGCAGTTTGTGACCTTCATAATATGTGTTTGATATTATGATTTTCACAATCTGGGCTGCGCATTATGTTATTATTATAAGTGTGTTTACTTCATAGGTTCGAAATGATTAAATTTTGGTTTTATTTGGTTGTACTGCTCATTTTGGCAGTTTTAGGTTTAGCTGTAGGCAGTGCAAATGATACTCTCATTTCATTTGATTTCCTTTTCGTTAAAAAGGAGATATCTGTAGCAACTGTTTTAGTTATTGGTGTGATCTTTGGTTTCATCTTAGGTGTCTATGCAAGTTTACTGCTCTGCCTAAAGATGTGGTACAGGGCAAAGAAAGCACAGCTATCACTTAATAAAGCTAAAAAACAATTACAGACAGTTAAATCTGATAATAATCAAGAATAATCGATAATGTTTGAGTTACTTTTTTTACTTCTTCCTGTAGCGGCCGTATATGGCTACTTTATGGGTAAGAATTATTCAAAGCAAAAGCTTCAGGAAAGTAAGAATCAGCAGAACGCAAATTATCTGCGTGGCTTTGACTATTTGCTCAATAACGAGCAGGACAAAGCTGTAGATAAGTTTATTGCCTATTTCAACAGTAAAGATCCATCCTTTGAATCCTCAATTGCCTTAGGAACTCTATTCAGACAGCGTGGTGAGGTAGATAAAGCTATCTCTTTACATGAGAAAATGTCTAATGACAGAAATCTTGATGACAGCGAGAATATGCTGTCAATGCTTGAATTAAGTCATGACTTTATTAGCGCAGGTCTTTTAGACAGAGCTGAAGCTATCTTATTAAAAATGATAGAGATCCCTACCTACAGATCAAAGGCTGCTAAACTTTTACTTACTGTTTATGAAAAAGAACAGGATTTTGAAAAGGCAGTTAATGTGGCAGCCCAATATTTTGAGGCAAATGATCATTCAGTTTCAAAACTATTAAGTCAGTACAGATGTGAAATTGCCAAAAAACTTGCCTACGATGGTAAGAAAACTGATGCAGTATCTGAACTTAGAAAGGCTATTACTTGCTACGAAAAGTCAAAAAGAGCCAGACTAGAATTAGCTGATGTTTTAATCAGTCAGAGAAAGTTTAATGATGCTTATAAATTAGTAAAAGAGGTAAGCGCAATCGATCCTAGCCTGGGCATAGTGTGTTTAGAAAAATTAAAGCAGTGCTTTCCTAATATTGCTGATCCAAATTATCGCTATGCACTAGAAGATCTTGTACACAGAACAAATTCTGCTTCTGCTATGGTTGAGCTTGTAAAAACCGTAGAGCAGTCATCATGCCGTGAAGATGCTATTGCCTTACTAGAATCTTTTTTAAAGAATAAATCCAACTTAAAGTTGTTCTCACAAATGTTAGAGCTAAAGGCTCATAGCTCTGATGTCAAAGCTAATGAATCAATCATGCAGTTAAAGAGCATGTTAGATGCACATATTTCACTTACAACTCCTTATTTCTGCCCAAATTGCGGTTTTGAAAGTAGGATGCTGTTCTGGCAGTGTCCTTCATGCCGTAGATGGGAGAGTATGAAAGCTAAAATTGGACTGGATGGAGATTAGAACATGAACGATCCAAAAATCATTGTAGCCTTAGACTACGATAATGCAGATAGCGCTTTAAATTTTGCTTCAAAGGTTTCACCTGATCTTTGCAAATTGAAAGTTGGTAATGAACTGTTTACTAACGCAGGTCCACAGCTTGTATCAAAGTTGGTTGATAAAGGTTTTAAAGTTTTCTTAGATTTAAAATTCCACGATATTCCTAATACTGTAGCTAGAGCCTGTGAGGCAGCAACCAAACTTGGGGTCTGGATGTGTAATGTTCATTCTTCAGGCGGTCCTGTAATGATGAAAGCTGCAATGGAAGCTATCTCTAAATATGAGAACCGTCCAAAGTTAATCGCAGTTACTGTCTTAACTTCAATGGATGAAACTCAGCTAAATTCTGTAGGAGTAAATAATCAGCCTAAGACTCAGGTTTTACAGTTAGCTAAACTTGCAAAAGAATGTGGTTTAGATGGTGTAGTTTCATCTGCTCAGGAAGTAAGTCTAATCAAACAGTATATGGGCATTCCATTTATGTGCGTAACACCAGGCATTCGACCTGCAGGTTCAGCTTTAGGTGATCAGAAACGAGTCATGACTCCAAGAGAGGCTGTGGAAGTTGGTTCTGATTATCTAGTTATCGGTCGTCCTATAACCAAGTCTGACGATCCTGTTAAAACTTTACATGAAATCAATGAGTCTATTATTGTAAAGTAAGGTAGAGACTGAATTTTAGATTTGAAGATGTTAGTCCTCTTCATCCTGAATAAGGTAATGTTTCTTGTCGGTAATGCTGTCACGATCCATTACCTTTTTCATTTCTTTAGGGATCTTGCCTTGTCCTGACCAGTATTGAGTCTCTCCATTAAGATCTACATACTCATATCTTGGCTTCATCTTCGCTTTATTGGTTTTCAGTCCTTTTAGAGCAGCAAGATCGTCGATTGTGTAATTATGACTGTCCAAGCTGTTTAAAACTGATGAGAGGAATGCTTCTCTTTCTTGTTTCTCTTTTAATACAGCTTCTTCTTGAGATTTAACATTTTCGTATAGAGCTGTTAACTTTTCTAAAATAGACTTTATTTCAGATGAGGTTGCTCCTCTGAAGAATGCATTTAGATTTCTAATATTTTTCAGATATCTATAGTCCATATGTCAGTCCTAATTGTTCAGTGCTAATATTATACATGAACTAAAATTGTGTTTTCTGTATGAATTTCAATCATCTCAAGCAAAAGTATTAAGATTGTAAAGATAAATAACAGAAAGAATTATGTTGGAATAATATTGGTATGAGAATTGTGATTTTAAGACATGGTGAGGCTACTCTTTCAAATTGTGACAGAGTCTTGTCTTCACAGGGTATGAAAGAAGCTGTAGCTACTGGACAGAAGTTATCAAAGATATTAACTATCACCAAATGTTTTTGTTCACCAAAAACAAGGACAGAACAGACAGCCAACATAGTTTGTCAGCAATTAGGTTTTGATGGAAATAAAGAGACTTTAAGCGAACTTACCCCATCTGGTAATCCTGCAAAGATCATATCTTATATCGATGAGACTTGTGATGATGAGGATACTGTTCTTTTGGTATCTCATTTACCATTAGTGGAGTTATTAGCTTATGAATATAACAGTAAGCTCAATTTTCCACCAAGGTTTTCTACAGCATGTGCATTGATAATAGATTATGACTATGTAAGAGGAAAGTACAAGAGATTTATTAGTCCTGCTCATGATGATGTGATTTTTGACTAGATACTCAATTTATTATCACTGTTACTTTGTTTCATTAATGTTTAATTAAAACTCAATGAAGTAAATCTTGATTTTGACAACTGTTGTCACACTTTGTTGATAATGTTGAGTAAATGATAAATTTTTCTAATTAGATCAATAAATTCTGACTCTTTTTAACCTAAGATTAAAAGAGTTAAAAAAATAATAATAAAGATAAAAATTTACATCGTTATACAGCAGACGGTGGCAAGAATAAGGACAGTTATAGATGAGAGTTTTTAAAAACTATGCTCCAAAGCAGATTGCAAAATATGTTGTAGCCTTTTTTAAAGGTCAATTTTCAATCGAAGGTCAGGGCGTCTTTGAATTTAACGCTGGCAGAGTTGTGGTTAAAGTAAAGATGGATGAAGCATCTAAAAAGATCTGCAAAGAGATCAATGAAGAAGCTACAGCTATGTCCACAAAACTCGAGGTAGAGCAGTACCATTAGTTTTAGAGCTACTTTAAAAACTTTAGGCAGTATGAATATTGCTTTTTAATAAAAGAGGATGTTAAAAAACGTCCTTTTTTTATGCAAATTTGAAGTGATTTTCAAATACACAGCTTTGAATTTTCACTATGCTATAATGCTTAAGCTTATTCAAGCGTATGTTTTTCAATTCAAAAGGTTATATGTCGAAACTTCAGAATAATGCTGAGATCTCTAACATTCATGCAATGTTAGATGAGCTTCCAAACGCAGAACAGATCCAAGATTCAATTGTTAACGAATTATTAACCGTACAAGACGTGGTTCGCTATCTTGTATCCTGTTTTTCAAGCCACTCTATCTTTGTAGGTCATGGTACAGACAACTATTGGGATGAAGCTTTGGAAATTGTCCAGGCTGTTATGCATCTGCAACCTCCATGTGATGATTCAACTTTAAACTCAAAGTTAACTAAAAGTGAGAGAGTGATCATTGCCAAGATTGCAGTGCAGAGAATTTTAGAGAGAATTCCTACTCCATACCTTACTCATAGAGCATTCTTCTGCGGAAAAGAATTCTATGTTGATGACAGAGTTATCATCCCAAGATCTCCTATTGCTGAGTTAATCGAGAATGGCTTTGATCCATATCTTGAGAGAAGTCCTGAAAGAGTTCTCGATATGTGCACGGGCTCAGCCTGCATCGCAATTGCAATTGCTCTTCACTTTGACGGTGATGTTGAAGTTGATGCTGTAGATATTTCTGATGAAGCTTTAGATGTAGCTAATATCAATATTCAAGGCTATGGTCTTGAAAATGTAGTTACACCTATCAAGTCCGATTTATTCAATGATCTAGTAGAAGGCGATAAGTATGATCTTATCGTAGCTAACCCTCCTTATGTAGACAGCTATGATTTAGCTACTATGCCAGAGGAGTTTAACCGTGAACCTGATTTAGCTTTAGGCTCAGGTGATGACGGTTTAGATTGTGCTAAGAGAATTTTAGCTGATGCTGCTGACTTCCTGAATGATGACGGTATCTTGATTATGGAAGTAGGTAATTCTGAAGAGCATTTAGTTGATTTATTCCCAACAGTACCATTCCACTTTGTAGACTTAAAGCGTGGTGGTACCGGTGTCTTTATCTTATCAAAAGAACAGCTAAAGACTTATCATGATGTCTTTGCAAAAGCTGCAGCTGAGGTAGTAAACAATGAGCGCTAATACCTTTGGTGAGCTGTTTAGAGTTACTACTTGCGGTGAGAGCCATGGCTTGGCATTAGCAGCTATTATTGATGGTGTTCCCCCACTAATTGAGTTAGACGAATCTGATATTCAACCTGATCTTGACAGACGTCGTCCTGGCTCAACTCGTTATGGCACACCTCGTAATGAGGCTGATACAGTTAAGATTATCTCTGGTGTATTTGAAGGTAAGACTACAGGTACTCCTATTGGTCTTATCATTGAGAATACTGCACAGCGTTCTGGTGATTATTCTGCAATTATGAATTCATTCAGACCAGGACATGCTGACTATACCTATTTATCAAAATTCGGTATTCGAGATTATCGTGGCGGTGGTAGAGCATCTGCTCGTGAGACTGCTATGAGAGTCGCAGCAGGAGCCGTTGCTAAAAAAGTTTTAAAGAAGCTTTTTAATATCACAGTTGATGGCTGTGTAACTGCCATAGGTGAAGTTTCAACTGATATCTATGATGCAAAGGCTGCTCTAGAGAATGAGTTCAACTTTTCTGATACCTCAAAAATCAATGACTTAAAGGCTTTATTTAAAGATTTAGCTACAACTGGTGACTCAGTTGGTGCCATCGTACAGGTAAGAGCTCATGGCGTTAAAGCAGGTTTGGGTGATCCTGTTTTTGATCGTCTTGATGCTCAGATTGCCTCTGCTATGATGGGGATTAACGCAGTTAAAGGTGTAGAGATTGGTGATGGCTTTGAAATGGCCAAAATGAGAGGTTCTGAGGCTCGTGATGAGCTTACCCCTGAAAAGTTCACCTCAAACCATTCTGGTGGCATTTTAGGTGGTATTAGCTCAGGTCAGGAGATCATTGTTAAGATGGCTTTAAAGCCAACCTCAAGTATACTTGTTCCAGGTAATACCATTGATAAAGAGGGTAAGGTTTGCTCGATTGTAACTAAAGGTCGTCATGATCCTTGTGTGGGTATTAGAGCCGTACCTATTGCCGAGTCAATGCTTGCAATAACTCTTTTAGATGCTGCACTTCGCAATAAAGCTCAATGCTTTAATGTGCCTGCTCAACCTTTTGAAATTCCTGTTGAAGAATAGTATTTAATACTCAGGCGAAAGCCTGAGTATCTTAAATATCTCATCTTATTTTTCAAAAAAAATTACAGATTACTTCACAACGCTATGCCTTTTTCAGATCACATTTTCTTATCAGATTTAGAGAAGTTTGACAGCTTTGCATTTAAGTTCTTATCAAAACGTGAAGTTGTAATTCAAGATTGTGAATATACTGGTATAGTCTTTTCAGACAGGGCAAAATCGATCTTTTTTGATGAACTATCTCAGGATGAAAGTAGTGATTTGTACCTGAATACAAAGATCTCAGCTCACTATATAAAAAGATCTATTGATGATTACACCAAAGCTCAGCAGACAGTGTTCTCTGTTATCTACAACAAAAGAGTTCAAAACATAATTTTAAAGGCGGATAGAGAGCAAATGCCAGATTTTGTGTCACCAGAGTATGAGAATTCTCTTTTTGTTATTGCTAAAAAGAATTCAGATTATTTTGTTTTTGTAGAGAAAAACTTTTCAAAGATAAAGCCGCTACTAGAAAAGCTAAGCCTTGCAACTACTGTTGTAGAATACGAAAAAGTCTAAAGTTAAGATTTAATCTTAACTTTAACTAACACCTATCAATATAAGAACGGCACCTATTGGTGCCGTTAGACGAATACAAAGAGAAGTGCTATTCCTTAATTCTAATGAGCATATTAGACAGAATTGCTACAATACCACCTGTAGTAATACCTGATGAGAATAGAGTAGAAATTTCCTGAGGGAACTTACTTAAGATTTCAGGTACAAGCTCAACTGATAAACCAAATGAGAAACTTAATGCCATAACTAAGATAGCTTTACGGTTCATCTTTTGGGTTGAAATAATTCTGATACCAGCAGCTGCCACTGTACCGAACATTAACAGGGTAGCACCTCCTAAAACAGGATCTGGAATTAGTGCAAAGATTTTACCTACAGCAGGGAACATGCCTAGTACAACTAAGAATAGAGCAATAAAGTAACCTACATAGCGAGATGCCACACCGGTTAACTGGATCATGCCGTTGTTTTGGGCAAAGATTGAGTTAGGGAAGGAGTTTAGGCAACCTGCTAACATAGAGTTAAAACCGTCAGCTAAAATACCGCCTGAAGAACGTTTTTGGAACTTCTCGCCTTCAATTGGCTGACCTGAAATCAAAGAGTTTGCTGTGATATCACCATAAGCTTCAATTGCGGTGATAAGGTAAACCACACCTAAACCGATGATAGCAGCTGGATCAAAGACTAAGCCGTACTTAAATGGTGATGGAATGTTAAATCCGCCGTAGCTTTGGATTTGAGCAAAATCAACTCTACCTAAGAAATAAGCTATAACAAATCCTATGACAAGACCTAGGACAATAGAGCTCATTCTTAAGTATCTGTTTGAACTTCTGTTAAAGATTAAGATACTGATGATAACTAAAGCTGCCAGTCCTAAATTCTCCATCGAACCAAAAGTGCCATCAGCTTTTGCGCCAAAGCCACCACCACAGGAAATCACACCAACTTTAATTAAGCTCAAGCCAATCAAGGTCACTACAATGCCTGATACTAAAGGAGTGATGATCTTTCTTGTGTAACGTAAGATCCTACTGATGAACATCTCAACCACAGAGCCTGAAATTACAGCTCCAAAAATTGCAGCAAGTCCACCGTTTAAACCGGCACCAATGATAGGTGAGATAAAAGAGAATGAGGTACCCTGAATACAAAGCAGTCCACAACCTATAGGACCTACTCTTCTACATTGAATAAAGGTTGAGATACCTGAAGCCAGTAAAGACATTGAAATCAAATAACTCGTTGTTTCTAAGTCTAACTTTAAAGCACCAGCAATAATTAGTGGAGGTGTAATAATTGCCACAAAGATTGCCAAAAGATGCTGAAAAGCTGCAAACAGAGCCTCTTTTACAGGAGGTCTGTCTTCTAACTTATAGATAAGCTCTGATTTTTGTTCTGTAAGAGGAGCTTCTTTTGTATTATCAGACATTTTGTTTAATCTCTTTTATCTATAAAATCCTAGTTTAAGAAGAGCTCTTAAGATTACTCTTTATCTTTCTCTTTAAAGGTGATCTTGCAGTCATCTAAGCTGTCGATAATAGCTAATGACTCAACCTGATAGCCGCTTTCTCTTAAGAAATCACCACCGTGCTGGAATGATTTTTCAACGATAAAGCCCATGCCTGATAATTCAGCGCCAGCCTGCTTTACTAGATCAATGATGCCTTTTGCTGCATTACCGTTAGCTAAGAAGTCGTCAATAAAAAGTACCTTATCGCCTTTACCTAAGAAATCCTTTGAGCAACATACAGTGTATGCACGGTTCTTTGTAAAAGAGAAAACTTCAGTGGTTAACATGTTATCCATGGTTGAAGGTTTCTTCTTTTTAGCAAATACAACAGGAACGTTTAAAAGGAAACCTACCATGATAGCAGGGGCAATACCTGAAGCTTCGATGGTTAAGATCTTATTGATATCTTTGTTTGCAAATCTGCGAACAAACTCAATAGACATTGACTGCAACAGTGTAGGGTCGATCTGATGGTTGATAAAACTGTCAACTTTCAGAATACCGCCTTCTAGGCACTTGCCATCTTGTTTAATACGTTCAACTAATGGGGCAAAAGGTCTGTAGTGACTCATCATTTGTACCTCTTAAATGACTTTCTTTAATTCTTAATAAAGGAAATAGCGCCATCTGTCTTTGAGACTAGCTCTGCTTCCATATCGTGTTCATCATGAGAGACAATCTTTGCTTTTACAAGATCGCCTACTTCAATACCTTTGGTGTTTGGAATTGAAATTACTCCATCAATATCAGGAGATTCGTACTTTGAACGACCAACTGCTAGGCCATCATCAGATACGTAGTCAATTAAAACCTGATACTCTTTGCCAACTCTATTTTCGAGTTTCTCATAAGAGATTTTTGCCTGAGTCTCCATCAGTATAGCAGCTCTATGCTCTCTTAATTCCTCATCAACAGGATTTAAGTAATAGTTAGCTGCAGCGCCATCAACATCAGAATATGGGAAACAGCCTACACGGTCTAATTTAGCTTCTTTAATGAAATCTAAGAGCTCGTTAAACTGAGATTCAGTCTCACCAGGGAAACCGGCGATAAAAGTTGATCTGATAGCAATATCAGGACAGACAGAACGCCAGTTCTCAATAAGGCGCAAGGTTTTATCGATATTGCCAGGACGCTTCATGGAACGAAGAATGGTTGGATTTACATGCTGAAATGGTACATCCAAATAAGGTAATACCAATCCTTCAGCCATTAAATCCACAACTTTATTAGCTTCATCTGAAGGGTAGACATAGTGAACTCTAACCCATCGTTTGAACTGACCTAACTTACGCAAAAGTGATGACAGTGAAGTCTTATTCTTAAGATCCATACCGTAGTCAGAGCTGTCTTGTGCGATAACTAAAAGCTCTTTTACTCCTCGACGAACCAAGTCTTCAGATTCTTTTAAAATAGAATCTACTTGTCTAGAACGCAGCGGTCCACGTAATGAAGGAATAATACAGAAAGAGCAGTGATGTCTGCAGCCTTCTGCAATCTTAAGATATGCATAATGAGGAGGAGTAAGCAGAATTCCTGAAGCACCAACATTCTGTCGGTCACTTTCACTAGGTTTACCTACTAGTGAAACAATACCGCGTATAACTGTTGCTCTCATGCCTGGTCCATAAACAGCTGCAACCTGTGGATATCTGTCCATTACAAGTTTAGCTCTAGCACCCAGACAACCTGTCACAATAACTTTACGGGCATAGTTTAGAGCTTCACCGATAGCTTGCATGGATTCTTCGACTGCCGGGCCGATAAAACCGCAGGTATTGACAACAACTACATCACATTTGCTGTATTCGTTTTCGATTCTGTAGCCCATTGCTACAAGTACAGAGGTTAATCTTTGAGAGTCAACAAGATTTTTGGCACAGCCTAGGGAAACTAGACCAATTTTAGGAGTTTTCTGCTGCATTAAATTCTCTTATAGGTTTAATTCTCGATAGCCAAAAGCCAGGTAAAAACCTGGCTTTTTAGCAATTTATAAAGTAATTAGGCCTTGAAAGCACCCTGCAGAGGTGGAACAACCTGCTTCTTACGACTCATTACGCCAGGCATCCACATTACGTCAGCTTTCTTGGTACCTAACGCTTCGATAACTTTGTTCTCATCATCTGAAGAAAGTAATAACTCTGAACCTTCTTTCATGATGTCAGTTAGAACTAGGATTGCGCTGTGACGGCCTTCAGCCTTAACAGCATTTAACTCATCCTGTAAAGCCTTCTTTAACTCTGGAGTTACCATTGATAAAGAGATTAACTCTAACTGACCGATACCAATCTTCTTGCCCCCCATATCAAAGTCTTTGAAGTCACGGAAAATTAAATCTCGTGGTGAAGCATCAAGATTTGACTTAGCCTTGAACATATCCATGCCTAAAGACTCTGTATCAGCAACTGAAGCAATCTTTGCTAATTCAGCGGCAGCCTTCTTGTCGAATTCAGTGCAGGTAGGACTCTTGAATAATACGGTGTCTGATAAGATAGCACATAACATAGCACCAGCTAAATCAGCAGGAATTGCTACTTTGTAGTAATCAGCTACCATCTTAACGATGGTGTTAGCGCAACCGTAAGGTTGGATCCAGCACTCTAATGGAGTATCTGAGGTTACATCACCTAATTTGTGGTGATCAACGATACCTAAAAGCTTTGCCTTTGAGAAATCTTCAGGAGCCTGTGCAAGATCTGAGTAGTCAACTAAATAAACTTCCTCATCTGCAACTGATGAGATAACTTTAGGAGCCTTTAAATTGAATTTCTTTAAAACGAACTCAGTCTCAGGAGCTGGCTCTCCTTGAGCCGCTGCAACGGCATCAATACCGCGAGCTTTTAAAACATGTGCATATGAAAGAGCTGCAACAATTGAGTCTGTATCTGGATTCTTGTGTCCTAGAACTAAAACGCTCATCTGTAATTCCTCAAAATATTTGGTACGAAAAATTTAATCTTGATATTTTACTATTAAAGCGTCATCTAGTCACCAAAATTTCATTAAAAGTAGCGCCTTTTATGTAAATTGTGACCACTTTTTTTGAGGTTGTATCTTCTTTTACTCTATAATGAACAAATTTAGTTATGTAAAAGTGCATAAAGCAAATAATTTAGGCTTGATAAAAGGCGACGGATTTATAAATGATAAAAAAATTAGCTCTAGCAGTAGCAACAACTAT
Source organism: Succinatimonas sp. CAG:777 (assembly GCA_000431835.1). Taxonomy (GTDB): domain Bacteria; phylum Pseudomonadota; class Gammaproteobacteria; order Enterobacterales; family Succinivibrionaceae; genus Succinivibrio. Next base: position 71,812 of record HF987925.1, on the reverse strand, counting down.
GACCTTGTGTTCATTGTCAGTATCAGTGCTTGCAAAGGACAATGATGTAATTGCTTTACAAAAAAGTTGCAATGGAGGTGATCTTGAAAACTGCTATATCGTAGGCACTCTCTATATGGATGGAGACGGTGTAGAAAAAGATTCTTTTTCAGGTGTAAAACTAGTGGAAAAAGCCTGTGAAGGTGGAGTTGTTGATGCCTGCTCATTACTTGGCGAGGTTTATCTTACTGGTAAAGGAGTGAAGGCAAACTCTAATCAGGCAAGTTACTATGTAACTAAAGCCTGTGAAGGTGGTGACATGTATGCTTGCGCTGTTTTGGGATCAATGCATGCTAAAGGGCTTGGCGTAAGACGAAATTTAGATAATGCAGCTACATATTTTAAAAAGTCATGTGACGGTGGTGAAGGATTTGGTTGTCTTCTTTTAGGCAAACTCTACGAAGATGGTTTTGGCGTTAATAAAAATTATGCCACAGCAAAATTACTATTAGATAAGTCCTGCGCTTTAGGTAATGAAGAGGGCTGTAAAAACGCAAAGTTCTTAGAAGAAAAGCAAAAAAAAGAGACTAAATAAGAAAAAAAGGATACGGTATATGAATAATTTCAATCAAAAGTTAAAAGTAGCTGTTGTAGCTTTACTTGCAGTAATGAACTTTTCTTTTTCAGTAAGTGCTCTCGAGAATTCTCCTGCTAAGACAAATGAAAAAGCATCATCTTTAAACGATGCGATTAAATCCCATATCGTAAAATGCTTAGCCAAAGATGCTAAAGAGTGTTCAAAGGCTGCTGTTTTATTTCAAAACGGCATTGGTGTTACTCAAAGTAATTCTCAGGCCTTAGCCTATTTTGATAAAGCCTGCTCTTTAAATTCAGGTACAGACTGTATGAGATTAGCCAATCGCTATGTGGTTGGCGATGGGGTAGAACTGAACTCAAAGACTGCTTTTTCATATTATAAAAAAGCTTGCAGTGCCAATGTATCAGAAGCTTGCAGAAACTTGGGCTTTATGTTCGAACTTGGCGATGGTACAGAGCAGAATTTAGAAAAAGCTGCTGTGATGTATCAGTATTCTTGCAATCTTAAAAATGAAGATGGTTGCAAGCAGCTAGAAAGATTAGTCTCAAAAGTTAAGAAAAAGTGATTTTTTGTATTGTAATGAGTACAATACTAGTTTGAATATAGCTTTAGCTTGTTAAGTGTAATTCATGTTTTAGGTTTTATTTACCAATTTGTAAAGTAGTGTTGGTATGAAGTTGTTTAAAGTAACTAAATCAGCAGTGTTGCTAGCATCGTTGTATTCTGCGATGTCTATAGGCATTACTTTGCCAGCTCCTCCTCCTGAGTTACCAGATACTCTTACTAAATTTAGAACATTAGAACAGTTAAATGAAGATCGCACTCAAGATAACAGTGCCTATGTACCTTTTACGGAAAATGTTGAGATTGAATCTGCTCCTTTCGTACCAGGAGATGATTCTGCAGGCATTGTAAGAATTGCATCAATATATACTCCAGAGGCTACAGTAGGTGTGCCAGACTATGGTGGAGCTATTGTAAGATTTTATGATCTTGAAGGTATTCCTTGGAATATCGCTTCTGTTCGATGTGAAAACCAGGGTTTCTCAGCAGAGGTCACAGCATCACCATCAGAACTTTTGATTAAACAGGGGTTAGGTGCAGTATCTACCAAAATGGCTGTGTCATTAGAGAACTATGACACTCCTTTGGTATTTACTTTGTCTCCTGTAAAACTTGAGCGCAATGGTACTCCAATTAACACTGTGATCTATGCCGTAAGAATAAAAAGCTATACCAATACACAAGGGTATGTTTTCCCAAATGTGCATGAGGTACCAAAACCCAATCCTCAAGCGCAGGTTGCAAAATTTGACGGTATCAATTTAAGTGAAGTTGAAAATAATCTTGTAGAGGCTGTAAGAGCTATTAAGCAAGAAGAAACTAAGTAAAAGTATTGATTGCTGATAAAAATTTAGAGAACCAAAAGTACAAAAGTAAGTACATAAAAATGTTTAAGTCTTTAATTATCTCTTTATTCTTGATTTTGCCATTATCTGTTAATGCAACTCAGATGCAATGTCATGGACAGGCAAAACACTGGAGAGATGTAGCCTATAGCACAGGTCCCATGAGCAAATACAAAGATTTAAGAAAATGTATTGCCTGGACAGCTTATCAGTTTAATCTCCCTGAGGAACTGATGTATGCCATGTTAGATGTAGAGCGTGGTCCTATTAACGGTACATGTAAGACCAATAAAAATGGTACTCAGGACTGTGGTCCTGCTCAGATCAACGATGTGCGTTTAAAAGAATTAAGACAGTTTGAGCTTACCAAAAGTGATATTAAAAGTAAGCCTTGCCACAATATGTGGGCGATGGGCTATCTTTTAAGACGTGAAATTGAAAAGGCTGATGGTAAGATTTGGCGTGGTGTGGGTAATTACCACTACCATTATTCAGTAAATTCTGAAATTCATAATCGTTATATTAGAAAAGTAAAATCGTCTTGGCGCAAGCTAAACCGTAAGATTGAAAACTATTGCTCTCAACGCTAATTTTCAGATCTGACTAAGACGTATAAAGATTTTTAATATTGGAGCTGACCATGGGAAATTTACGCAATATTCTTGTAGTTATTGAAATAAAGCAGCTACGTCAGCCTGCTCTTGAAAGAGGTATTGCTTTATATAATTATGCAATGGCTCATAATAAGAAAGAGCAAAGACACGATGATGTAAAGATCATTGCTGTTCTTCCTGTAGCTCAGGAACCATGGAATTTGACTAGCTTTTTAGCAGTGGATAAAACTCAGTTTGAAAAAGCTTACAAAAAAAAGCAGGAACGTTGGTTAAAAGCCTATTTAGCTGTTAATGCTATGGGCGTTAAGATTGAGACTAAAGTAATTTTCTCACGAGAAGTTGGTAAAGACTTAGTAGATATCGCCAAAGAGAACTGTTGCGATATCTTAATTAAAACCGCTGAAATTCATGGTCTTTTAGATTCAGTGATTTCAACTCCATTAGACTGGCAGATGCTGCGTCATTCAGCAGTTCCAGTATGTATTGCTAAAGATCATCTGTGGACACCATCAGGAACTATTGCTGTAGCAGTGGATTTATCAGATCCTGATGACGAAATGTTAAGACTTACTAATCTGCGTTTATTAAGAGAAGCTCAAAGATTATCTTTGTTTACTGGTTGTAAGATTGCTTTAATTAATGCAATTACTCCTATTATTCCTCCTGTAGCTGTTGATCTTCCAGGCTATACACCTGACAGCGTATATGACAATGCTCTAAAGGAAGGCTGCAAGAGGGCTCTATCTTTTGCAACTCGTCACAAGATCGCTCCTAATGATTGCCACATTTGTGAAGGAAATCTTGATGATGTGATTTATGATGAGTGCAAGAAACTCAACCCAACTGCTTTATTTATCGGAACCTCTGCTCGAAAGGGTATTGCTTCAGCATTAATTGGTAATATCTGTGAGAGAGTATCTGATAATTTAAGCTGTGATGTGGTTGTAATCACTCCAAAGGCTGTAATCAGAAACGTACCCACAGCTAATCCTTCAAAAAGCTATTGAGAAATAATAACTATGCAAAACGATCATAATCTGACAGAAAGGGCAGATGCTTACGCACGTAATGTAAGTCCGTACTTCAATATTGAGGATAAACAGGAAAAATATAAAGCAGACAAACTCTTTAAGAGACTGCGTCGTAAAGTTGGTCATGCAATAGGTGACTATGGCATGATTGAAGAGAATGACAAGATCTTAGTTTGTATGTCTGGTGGAAAGGACAGCTATTTTCTTTTAGATGTCTTACTCTCATTAAAGAGATCTGCTCCAATTAACTTTACTATTATTCCAGTTCACATTGACTCAGGCTTTCCTAATGCACCTGAGTATATGCTAGAAGATCATTTAAAAAAGGTTGGACTTCCTTATTATATTATCCAGAGGCCGGTCTATGAACTATGCAAAGAGAAGGTGGGAGAAGGGATTCCTTACTGTTCAATGTGTTCACGCCTGCGCAGGGGCTATCTTTACTCTTTTGCCCGTGAAATCGGTGCTAATAAACTGGCTTTAGGTCATCACAAGGATGACTGTCTTGCAACTTTTTTCCTGAATCTGTTTTATTCAGGTATCATGAAGGCTATGCCTCCAATTTTAAGAAATGATAAGGACGATTTGACTGTAATCAGACCTCTTATTTACTGCAGAGAAAAAGATATAGTTTCTATTTCTAAAATAAAAGAGTACCCAGTTCTTCCAAAAGGATTGTGCGGCTGGGGTGAGGATCAGCAGAGGGCCAATATGAATAAGATGATCCGCTCATGGGATAAACAGTTCCCAAAGAGAGCAGATATTGTCTTTAAGGCAATCAGAAATGTTGTTCCTTCTCATCTTTTAGACAAAGATCTGTTTGATTTTTCCAAGATCTCAAACGGTCCTAAGGTAAAGTAAAACAAAAATGGAGCCATTAGGCTCCATTCTTCTGAATCTTTCTTTTAATCATGTCCTGCTATTAATAGCGACAGGATCACACCTACTAGAATAAAGAAGAATCTTAAAGATACCTTTTTCTTATTTTCACAGTTACGAAGTCTTGGTAAGAGATCGGAGAGTGAAACATAGACAAAGCTAGCGCCTGACAGAGCTAAAGCATAAGGAACAAGCTCTTTTACTGTTGATAAGATAAAGTAGCCAATAATACCACCGCTTACACAGCCAAATAAGGCAACACCATTGACAATAAAAGCTCTTTTATTGCTCATACCCAAATCTAGCATAATGGCATAGTCGCCTAACTCATGAGCTATCTCATGAGAGAGTACAGCAACTGTCACAGCAAAGCCTAAAGCCGGATTAGTCAGATAAGCACTTGCGATTACCATACCATCACAAAAGTTATGCAGTGATGAGCCAAATAGAATTCCAAAAGAGCCATTAGCTAGCGAATGACTGTGACCGCAACAGTCAACTTTTCCTTTATTACCTGAGAAGAAGAACATCTCAACGAAAGTTAAAAAGAGCATGGAAAATAAAATTACCATGCCGATTTTATGAGGATCGCTCTCTTCCATAGCCTCGGGAATAATATGGGTTACAGCAAGAGTTATCAAAAAGCCCACAGCAATAAGTGACAGAGGCTTTGAATAACGTCTAATCAGCTTTGGACCGATGAGTATGCATAAAAGTGCTGATACTACAGCACTTACAGAACATGATAGTAAAATCAATAACATAGATTTTATTCTCTTGAATTTAAAAGAGCTTTGTAAACGTCAAAGGCTTCTTTGGTTTCTTTGACGTCATGAACTCTGACCATCTGAGCTCCACGTTCGATACTTAAAAGAGCACCTGCTACGGAACCTACGATTCTTTCATCTGCTTTTTCAATATTACAAGCTGCTTTAATCATAGATTTGCGAGATAAAGCAGACAGTACAGGATAGCCTAAATCCACAAAGTGTTGCATATGATCTAAAAGCTGATAGTTGTGTTTAGCTGATTTTCCAAAGCCAAAGCCTAAATCAAGAATGATGTTCTCTTTTTTAATACCGGCTTTGATTGCATCATCAACTCTGTCTAAAAGGAACTTCTCGACCTCTTTTACAACGTCCTCATAATGAGGATCTGCTTGCATGGTCTTAGGATCGCCCTGCATGTGCATTAAGATCACAGGACACTGTAATTTAGCAGCCATCTCTAAGGCACCATCCAGTCTTAAGGCTCTGATATCATTCCAGATATGAGCACCTGCTTTTACAGCTTCTTCCATAACTTTTGGCTGTGAAGTGTCAATTGAAATCATGACATCAAGTTCTTTTGAGATCTTTTCAACAACAGGAATTACTCTTAATAATTCTTCATCTAAAGGTACAGGAGTAGCCCCAGGTCTTGTGGACTCACCACCAATGTCAATAATGGTAGCCCCTTCTTTTACCATTTGCTCAGCATGTGCTAAAGCTCTATCAAGAGTGTTCCATCTGCCTCCATCTGAAAATGAATCTGGGGTGACATTTAAAATACCCATGATTTTTGGAGTATCTAGGTTCAAAGTTTTATTGTTAAATGAGATTTGCATATTTTTGTCTCCAAAATCAGAATATTAGTTCAAATAGTAGATTTTTGATTATAGCATTGAATGTGATTGCTATCACATTGAAATCAAAACATAAATGCCTTTATTGTGACTTTTTACTTATTTGAATAGAGATGCCAGATCATTCTGAACCTGTTCACGCTCAGCTTTACTATTTTGGATAGGGCTTTGTGAATTGTTCTGCATAACTGCATTAGCTGTGTTTCTTGCAGAAACTTTATTATTAGAAACAGCACTTGAATTATCAATTGTGGAGTTCTTTACTAGAGCCACTTTTTTTACGGAGGCAACTTTTTGTTTTAAGAGGCGTTGAGCAAAAGCTCTTTCCCAAGCAACTTGATTTCTACTCTCGTGTTTTGATGACCAGTAAGAGGTGAAGGCTTTTAATTCAGCTTCTGTAAAAGAACTTTCAGCCAGACCGCACAGAACACAAGCTTCATGAAACGAAGCTGTAGGTCTCCAAGAATTGGTCATATAAAAAGGTTTTGAAGGAAGCTCTTCAACTTCCTTAATAAACAGGGGCAGGATAAAAGTATTACCTTGCCATGGAGCATCTTCTTTTTCTTTTTTGATAAGACCAGCGTGTTCTAGTTCATTTAAAACTAAACAGGCTACCTCAAAATTTGGTGTAGTAGGAAAGTAAGTGCTGTCTGAAGAGAGGTATGAAGCAATTGATGATAAGTCTGTAAGACACTGGTTCTGCTCAGATCTAGGTCTTAAATAGAGCATATACAGCGATCTTGCAATATGACTTAAATTACTTTTGTTCAGATATTGTATTTCTAATGCGTTCATAAGAAAAATTCTATCATAAGTTTTGATTTTTAAGCTTAATTTAAAATAACACCAGTAAGTTTTTTTTATAAAAAGCCCTCAAATTTGTACGATTAATGTTTATTAAATTTTCAAATTAATATTTTTATTAATAAAAATTTCTTTATGTAACATTTTGAAAAATATCAATTATTTAAAAAATTGAATTTTACTTTTTTAAATTATAAATATCTATGATAAGATTGTTTTATCAGGGCTTTGAACACATAAATAAGGTATGCCATGAGACAGCCTATAAAACAGTTAAAAACTAAAAAAACAGAAGTAATTACATTAGCTACAGCATGCAAAATGTTAGGAATATCTGAAGCTACAGGTAAAAACTGGCTCAGATTAGGCAAGTTATCAGCTAAAGATACTGAAACAGGTAAGCTTATCTATAAGCATGAAGTTGAGAATCTCCTATTATCTTTGAAAAAAGATAATAGCAATGTTTTAAAATCAAGACGTAATAAAACAGCTTTAAAGGGTAGAGAACTTTATGTAAATTACGTCTCAAGAGAATCCCCAAATCATGCAGCTGTCGCTTTATTGGTAAATGGCTTTACAGGTTCTACCACAGCTATTACAGCTTTATTATGTGAATCCTTCCTGCAACTTCTAGTTGATGCCAAAAGAATCAAATCAAACTGTACTAAGCAATACTTTAGAGCATACTTAGAAGGCACTTTAGATGCTGATATTTATGATTGGCTGTTACTTGAGCTTATGGATAAAACCTCAAGAAACACTCTGCTGTCAGCTTCAAAGAAGCTTCCTTCCTTTACATTACATTTTGTGCCTTTTGAAGATACTTTAGGTCTTATCTATCTGTCTTTGATGGAACTGTCTAAAAGAAGACAGTCAGGACGTTATTACACTCCTCAGTCTTTAACCGATACTGCTGTAGAAACACTTCAGGTATCTAGAGGTCGTGTGTTCTTGGATCCTTGCTGTGGATCTGGTAACTTCCTGTTACGCTTATTAAGACGTGGCGCTAGAGTTGAGGATCTGTACGGCTGTGATTTAGATGGTTTTTCAGTTACTTTAGCAAGAATTAACTTTGTTTTATCAGGTAACTGCTCAGATAAAGATACCTTACAAGATCACTTACTAAAGTGCGATACCATTACCTGTAGAAGTCTGCCTCAGGTAGATGTGGTACTAGGAAATCCACCTTGGGGTTCTTGTGATGATGAGAAAGTGGTTTCCCGTTATGCAAGAACTTTAATTTGCGCAGAAAAAAAACGACCATGCTATGCTGATCTTTTCGTTGAGAGATCATTAAATTTATTAAAAGATGGCGGTATTGTTCAGTTCGTGCTGCCAGAAGCATTATTAAATGTAGCTTCTCACGAAACCATTAGAGCCTTTATCACCGAGCATGCCCGTGTGCGTTCTGTACGCTATTTAGGTGAAGTTTTCCATGCTGTTCAATGTCCAAGTGTTATCTTAACCTTAGAAAAAACATCATTCAGTAATGCCTCTGGCGATGTGATTGTGAATGTTGGTGACTCTAATTATATTGTTCGACGTCAAAGAAAAGGTGCTGATTTTAATTTTAAAGTTACAGATCAGGAATCCTTAGTTTTAGACAAAATGGATGATCTTGAGCATTGTGTAAAGTTAAAGGGCCATGCTAAATTTGCTTTAGGTATTGTTACTGGTTCCAACAACAATTCTATCTTTAATGAGAAAATTGAAGGTTCTGAACCTGTATTAAGAGGGCTTGATATTGAGCCTTTTAAAATCAATCCACCTGACAGTTTTATTAAGTATGAAGAAGGAGCTTTCCAGCAGGTAGCTCCAATGGAACTGTACAGAGCTAAAGAAAAATTAGTTTACAGATTTATTGCAAAGTACCCAATCGTAGCTGTAGATACTCACGGTATGTTAACTTTAAACAGCTGTAATTTATTGGTGCCAGAGTTTAAAGACTTATCTGCAACTTATTTAGCTGCGGTCTTAAACTCAAGTGCAGTACGTTTCTACTTTGAAAAGAAGTTCCATACCATTAAAATCTTACGTTCTTTATTAGAAGAAGTTCCTGTACCTGTAGCTTCAAAAGAAGATCAGATGTACATAGAGTTTTTAGTAGAAGAGCTAAAAGAAGCTGATGAAGTAGCATCAAAAGAGATTATTAAGAAGATTGATAGAAAAATTGCCGAGATCTATGGATTGGGAAAACGTGCTTTAAAACTTATAAGTCAAGTTTAATTGCAAAAGCTATCAATTTAATTTAGAATTTTGAAAAATTTTTAGGAGATCTGAACATGTTTAACATGGGTAATATGATGAAGCAGGCGCAAATGATGCAAGAGCGTCTGCAGAAGGCACAGGAAGAAATCGCTAACTTAGAAGTAGTTGGTGAGTCTGGTGCCGGTATGGTAAAGGTAACCATGACAGGTTCACATGAAGTTCGCCGTGTTGAAATTGATGACTCAATTTTCAAAGATGACAAAGAGATCTGTGAAGATCTATTAGCTGCAGCCTACAACGATGCACATCGTCGTATCGAAGAGCAGTCAAAAGAGAAGATGGCTGCTGTAACCGGTGGTATGCAGTTACCTCCAGGTTTAAAGTTACCATTCTAATCATGTCATCTAGTACTCTGCTTGATAACCTAATCGAGTCATTACAGGTCATGCCAGGTGTAGGGCCTGTAAGTGCTACTCGAATTGCTTATTACCTTTTAGACAGAAAACGTCAGGAAGGTTTGAATATGGCTCAAATCATCGAGCAGAGCCTTAAAAACATTTCTTTATGTCCTCATTGCAGAAACTATACAGACGAAGAAAATGAGCCTTGTGAGCTTTGCAAATCTGACAAACGCAGAAGTTCAGGCAGTATCTGTGTAGTAGAAACTCCTACAGATGTTTCTGCAATTGAATCAAGTTCATCCTATTCAGGAAATTATTTCGTACTTCATGGTCATTTAAGCCCATTAGATGGTATTGGTCCAAAAGAATTAGGTCTTGATGTGCTTCGTTCAAGATTAGAAAACGAAGATGTCAAAGAGTTAATTCTTGCACTAAGTCAGACTGTAGAAGGTGATGTTACAGCATCATATATTGCAAGTATGGCTAAAAAGTATGGAATTACCGTTTCAAGAATTGCAACAGGTGTGCCTTTAGGCGGAGACTTAGGCTCTGTTGATGGTAATACTCTTGCAATGTCATTTAACTACAGAAGAAATATGTAGGAGTACGATGTAAAGGCGGCATGAAGTATGATGCTCTGCATGCTACCTTTGCCTTCATTTTAAGCTTTGTGCATAACTTTTGGTATTATGAATTGCACTCCACATATGTAGATGATCTAGATTGAAAGATACAATTCTAAAATTGGTATGCACAAACTTTTCAGATAATATTTATATTCACAATTATTTACTACATATGGAATTTCTCCAAAATTTTGGAAGCTTTATTGATGATAAACTCAACCCCATCTTTATTCACAGGATTGAATCCGTCGTTGTTTTTCCTTTTAAGAACCAAGCTTATATTACACATTTCATAGAGAAGTTCTGCAAGAACCATTGTATTTTCTGTCAGTTGCTTTTCACTATCGACAAAATCGGACCAGTGAACTTTTCCTAAAACATTCACTACATAATCTAATCTCCTAAGTTGCTCTTCATATAGTTTTTTTAAGGCGCAGAATGAAGCGTTAAATTGTGAACCAACTGCAATCAACTCGTCACAATAGTGGACAAATTTATCAAATTCTTTTTCCTGTTCTTTTGCCGAAGCAAGTTTTTCATCAGCCTCGTCAGACTTATTCGATCCCATTAAAGCGAGAACGGCTCCGCCAATTAGAAAAACTATACCACCGGATGCAACACCTAACACTGATGTTCCTAGAGCCATACCGCCACCGCCAATAACTAAGCTACCTCCACCCAAACATGCCAAAACCGCGTTTGTTAATGCAGCACCACTTAATGTCGAAATTGCTGTCCCTGTAGATGCCGTTCCAAAGGCTGTAACTAGAGTTGTTATTGATCCTGCGGCTGCAAATCCTCCAGCAACACCCGCCGCTGCACCGGATAGACTAGCTAAAGCAGTGTCTGCCCAAATTGATAAATCTTTCAGATTTAGATCATTTAATTTGGGAATTTCAATGTTAGATATTCCATTTGCCTTAATATGTTCATTAAAATCAGGTATACCTGAAATTTTTTCTTTAATATTTAAAACTTCAGTGAAACTTTTAATAACCTTAAGTTCTTTCTTTCCAAGAGGATCCAAAAGGGCGGTTAATTCAGATTCTTTATCTTTATACAGTTTAATTGTCTTTTCACTTATTTCTTTTGCAACCTCTTCGGTGTCCTTTGCTTCCTTTATTTTTGAAGCTCCATAAATTCCTGCACCTACTCCGAGAGTAGTTGCTGCTCCAGCTATTGCTCCGATAATTAATGGTAATGGCATAAAGTTTAACTCCTTTTATTCTTTAACATATTGCATACTTTATAATTCAATTTATAGTAATCTTCTAAAGAATACTTATCCCTGAAATAAATCTCATAGCAATCATCTACTCTGCACAGAGTTGGCCGTTTTTCATATATGGAACACATATTTTCTTTAAGATATCTGCATGTGCCATCACCTCTATCCAAATCCTTGTAAAGCTCGGATTTATCAAGATTTCGACAGCATTCACCACAGCAAGTGCATTTAAACATCTTTAAAAAACTGCCAATTTATTTTTATGCAACAGTATTAGTTGTATTAGCAACCGTTGTTTATCTTTCATAAATTGTGATTTTGTGTATTTTTCTTTATTCGGCTCGCTTTTATTCCTCCCTATAACAGTTTTAAGATTTAATAAATTTTCATTTATGACCTTAATTTAATTTTAGTTATTATTTTTTTTGTATGTGATAAATATCACATAAAAATTATTTGTATAAAATCACTGTTGCTGTGTATCGGGAAAATTAATTGTCAGAATTGGAGTCTGTAGAGAATTATTACTCAGTATCTTGAATTTCTTTTGGTCTATCCCCATGTAATTCTCAAGTTGAAAAGGTGTCATACCTTACCTGTGAAAAATGGAGAATAATTAAAAATGACAGCTACTGTACATGGCTTTCAGACTCAAGTTACCAAGCTATTAGATTTACTTGCAAATTCACTTTATTCAAACAAGGAAGTATTCTTACGTGAGCTTATTTCAAATGCTTCAGATGCTATTGATAAGTTGCATTTCCTGTCTTTAACCAATCAGGATTTAATCAAAGACGATCCGACCTTTAAGATCCAGATCCGTCCAGACAAGGATGCCAAGACTTTAACCATTACCGATAACGGTATTGGTATGACCTTAGATGAGGCCAACAGCCACTTAGGAACAATTGCTGAGTCCGGTACCGAAGCTTTTATGAAGAATCTAACCGGTGATGCAAAGAAAGACTCACAGTTAATCGGTCAGTTCGGTGTTGGTTTTTATTCTGCATTCATTGTTGCGGACAAAGTAACTGTAGTATCACGTTCTGTAAATGCAAAGCCAGAAGAGGGAGTTCGCTGGGAATCAGATGGTAATGGTACCTTTACCTCAGAGAACGTAAATGTTCCATTCCGTGGTACTCAGATCATCTTGCACTTAAAGGATTCAGAAAGTGAGTTCCTAGATACTTGGAAACTTCGCGAGTGCATTACTAAGTACTCAGATCATATTTCAACTCCTGTAGAACTATACGAAGAGAAGTATGAAGCTCCTAAAGAGGGGGATGACAAGGGCGAGAAGAAAGAGCCTGAAAAGAAGTTTGAATACACTCAGGTTAACAATGCTCAGGCTCTGTGGACAAGAGCTCCTAAGGACATTAAAGCTGAAGAGTACAATGAGTTCTATAAGCATTTAAGCCACGATTATCAGGATCCTCTGACTTATGCTCACAATAAGGTTGAAGGTGATCTTGAGTATACTTCATTACTTTATGTTCCAAAGCAGGCTCCATGGGATCTGTACAACCGTCAGAATGAGCATGGTCTGAAACTTTATGTTCAGCGTGTATTCATTATGGACAAGGCTGAAGCTTTCTTACCTAACTATTTACGTTTTATCCGTGGTTTGGTTGATACTAATGCACTTCCATTGAACGTATCACGTGAATTATTACAGGAAACAGCTGTAACTCGTAAGTTAAAGAAAGCTTTAACCAAGCGTGTTCTAACCATGTTAGACAAGTTATCAAAGGATAAAGAGAAATACGCTGAGTTCTACAAGCAGTTTGGTAACGTTTTAAAGGAAGGTCCTGTTGAGGATTATGACAATAAGGATGCTATCTTAAAGTTATTGCGCTTTGCTTCAACTCACAATGAGTCATCAGTGCAGGATGTAAGCTTTGAAGACTACATCTCTCGTATGAAGGAAGGTCAGGACAAGATCTACTACATTACAGCTGAAAGCTATGAAGCAGCTGTAAATTCACCTTATCTTGAGAACTTAAAGAATAAAGGAATTGAAGTACTTCTAATGTGGGATCGTGTTGATGAGTGGTTAATGGGCAACATCACCGAGTTCTCAGGTAAAGAGTTCGTTTCTGCAAATTCTCAGGATTTAAAGTTAGGCAAGCTAGCTGACGAAGAAGAAAAGAAGAAGCAGGAGACTGTAGCTCAAGAGAATAAAGATCTAGTAGAGCGTTTCAAAAAAGCTTTAGGTGACAAGGTAAAGGATGTTGTGGTTTCAACACGTCTTATTGACTCACCTTCATGTGTTATTTCTGATACCAACCGCATGATGACAATGCAGATGCGTCGTCTTCTTGAGGCAAGTGGTCAGAAGTTACCAGATGAGAAGTATACTCTTGAGATTAACCCTGAGCACAAGCTTGTACAGAAGGCTTATGCAGAAGCTGATGAGTCAAGATTCTCTCAGTGGGCAGATCTGATCTATGAGCAGGCTTTACTTGCTGATCAGGGAGCTCTAAAAGATCCAAGCACCTTTGTAAAGGCAATGAATACCTTGCTTTTAGGTTAATTTCAACTGTTATGAGCTGGAGCTGTTTATGCTCCAGCCATAAAATCATAAGAGAGGAGATCGTATGCTGATCTCCTTTTTTTATTTATACATCATTCTTTTTCTCTGTATTTACATTTCTTTACCAGTCTTTAACAAATCTCTTTAATTGACACATCTTGATTTAACAGACTCTCATTAACATGAACATCGTGCAATGGGCACAGATAGTAAAAATAATTAAGTGAGTAAAAATGAAAAAGTCATTATTAGCATTAGCTGTGTTAGCTACAACTGTTACTTCAAATGCAGCCACTGTTTATGATAAAGATGGTGTTTCCTTGAAGGCTGACGGTCGTGTACAGGCTGTAATTTATAATGGAGCCAACAAACTGGCAGGTGAGAGTGATTCAACTCTGCAGAATTCAGGCCGTTTTGGTATCGGCGGTTCTACTAAAGTAGGTATCGTTAAGTTAATCGGTTACTCACAGTGGGATATGGCTGACGGAAACTCAAAGGTAGGTAACGGTATCAAGGGCCGTGATCAGTTTGTTCAGGCTGATATTGATAAATTTGGTGGTTTTAAGGTAGGTCGTTTTAAGGGCGCAATTAACTTTGTTCAGTCTGTAACCGACGTATTTGATGACTACGGCTGTAACGCTATTACCGCTAACGATGAGCGCAACTCAGGACGAATTGAGTATGCTTTTGCAGCAAACGGTTTTGACTTAAAGTTAGGTTACTTAACTGCAAACGATTCTTATAAGTTAGAGCAGGGCTTTAAGGCTCACAAGACCGTAGCAGTTAACGATGGTGCTTCAATTGCAGCAGGTTATACCTTCGATAACGTAGGCTTTGGTCCATTATCAGTTCGTGCAGGTTACGAGTTAATCAATGGTCAGAATGATAACCGCTTAAATGAAAATGGTTATGCTGTTTATATGACAGATCTTGATAAAGTTAATACCTATTCAGTTGGTGCTTTATGGGGTGATCTTGCTCAGGGATTCTACACTGGTTTAGTTTACAACAACCGTACCTTCAAGTTCCGTGAGGCTAATGTTGAAGACTTTAAGACCAAAGGCTTTGAGTGGGTAGTAGCATATACCTTTGAGTGTGGCGTAAGCTTTAGAACAGGTTATAACGTAATAAACTTCAGCCAAGAAGGCAAGTATGCTAAGGACATTGACTACACACAGAAGTCAATTCCAGCTTACATCAACTACCAGGTAACTCCAAACTTCAACGTATGGACAGAAGCTCGCTTTGATTTAACCAACGAAGACGATTTAGCTGGTATTAACAAGGCTGGTATCAATGCTTCTTATTCATCAGATAAGAACTTTGCAAGCTTAGGTGCTCGTTATACCTTCTAATTTAAAAATTGATATTGATTAGATAGATAATCCCTCATTTCCTGCCAAATGTGGCAGGATTTTTTTTATTGAAAACTTACTTTACAAGTCTTGATGCTCTGCTAAATGCTTTAGAAAAGCCAGACAGACTGAAATAAAGATCTAAATTTCCTATCTTAAAATTGACTTTATTCCCACTTTTGAACAATTTTACTAACTCATCATTCTTGCTTTGAGGTACAAAGCATTCACTTACAGTTTCGTCTTCAGCACATTTAGCTTCGAATTTATAGCTTTTATTATCATCTACTGCAATTGCAATATCCATCAGGTAGTACTTAGGTTCCATTCCTCTATCAGTTCGATCTTTTGTTCTGACAATTTCAATGAGATAAAGCTCAGGAGTTAAAAAATCAAGAAAGATACCAACGTTATCCTGTACATATTTAGTACCCATTCTTGCTGTTTTTTGACCATCCATAACAAATGATCCGGTTATCCAGTCACCATGCTCTTTTTCGTTTGAAAAGGTACCGTTACCTGCTATACATGATTGATGGAGGGTAAAGACAGCTAAACAGCTAAGCGTGAAATTTTTTAGTAATTTTGAGATAATCATAGAGCGAACCTTAATATCAACATCTACGATTTTTGTGGCTGAAGAAACAAAAGACAAGAGAAAACGTAAGAGTATGAGGTTTGTATCTCAATATTGTCAGTGCCTTTCTAATTTTGTAGAGATGCTTAATGCTTCTTTGTAATTGAGAAGTGAATAAATGCGTATATTAGCTCTATAGAGCTAAGTAAGCAGCATAATACAGGTATGTTAAGAGGATAATCACACATTAACTCAACATAATCTAATGTATGATTGTCAGAAAAGTTATTACATGAAGAATTTAGAAAAAGTAAAAAATCTTGCTCAAAGGTCGTGATTACCTTCGCACAGCTTAACTCTTTAGGAATACAAAGAAGTGTGTTACAAGAGCTTGTAAAAAGTGGTGAAGTATACAGATATGCTCGAAGCCTTTCTTTTAAAGCCAGTAAACAAAGGTCTTTATTATCTTGTGGAAACTTATCTTTATGAAAAAAATAAACCTGCCTATCTAAAAGAAGGGCAGGTTTAGGATTTTATCTAGTTACGACCTATTATTCCTGAATCTCAGGTAACTTATCTTTAACTTCCTTGTTTACGATGTTTGCAACACAAGAATCTGACCAAACATTTAATGCTGTTTCAATCATATCAATTACAGCGTATACAGGAAGAATGATACCCATTAGAGCTACTGGAACGTTCATTGATGATACTAATGAAAGTGTTAAGAAGTAGCAGCCCATAGGAACACCAGCATTACCTACAGCAGCAAAGGTTGCAATAAAGATCCAGGCTACGATAGTACCAAAGCCAATATCAATACCTGCATTCTGTAACAGATAGATGGAGGTGATAAGAATGAATGCTGCGCAACCGTTCATGTTGATGGTGGTGCAGATTGGTAGTACGAAACGTGAAACTCTCTTGTCTACCTTTAAGTTATCTTCAGCTGAAGCGATAGTAACTGGTAGAGTACCTGCTGATGACTTTGAGAATAAAGCTACAGCTAATGCAGGTAACATTCCACGAGCAATCTTTAATGGGTTTAAACCTCTTAAGAGTAAGATTGCAGGTAAGATGATGAACATCTGGATTAAGTTAGAGCTAATTACAGCACCAAAGTAAGATGCGATACCACCGATGATTACACCTGCCTCTAACTGAGCTACTAACTGAGCAGTGAAAGCTAAGATACCGATAGGTAAGATCCTGATTAACCAGTGAATCAGAACAAATAACAGATCCTGGAAACCAATGATGAAGTTTAGAAGAGTATGTTTTGTCTCAGTTTCTGGTAATGAAGCAATACCAAGACCAAAAGCTGCTGCAACTAAAAGAATTGATAGAACATTACCTGCAACAAATGGCTGTAGTAAGTTGTTTGGAATGATGTTCTGAATGTGCTGTAAGTATGATAAAGACTCATACTGAGATACAGCAGTTGCTGCAGACTCACTTGGATTGATTACGTTAGCAGGAGCAATGTAAGTAAATAAAATTGCACCAACTAAAGCAGCTAAGATAGTAGTTAATAAGGTGTAGAAAATGGTGTGACCGAAGATAGTACCACCTTTAGAACCTTTAGATAACTTAGCTAAAGTTGAGATTAAGCTTACAGCAATTACAGGAACTGCAACAAAACTGAATAATCTTGTGAAAACAGTAGCAATGAAGTTAAAGATCTCATTTAGGGTATCATTGCCAACATAACCTAATATAGCACCTAAGATCAATGCACCAATGTAAAGAGCAGCTGTTATAATTCTGCTCTTCTTGCTAATTGAGGCATAAGCAGTATTAGTTGCCTCATCAATTCTCTGTGAATTTTCTGACATAAATCATCCTATTGTTAACGTTGTGATGCCGTATGTGTTATTTGAAAAGCCACCGGCATCTTTATTATTAGAATTAGTCCTGATGATATAAAGCTGTTGATAAGTATCTGTCACCGTTATCTGGAAGTATAACTACGATGGTTTTCCCTTCATTCTCAGGGCGTTGTGCTAATTGTAAAGCACCTGTTAGGGCAGCACCTGATGAAATACCAATGAATAGACCTTCATTCTGAGCTAATAGACGGCCATTGTTAAAGGCATCCTCATCTTTGACACCAATGATCTCATCTACAACAGCCTTGTCGTAAACACCTGGAATGAAACCAGCTGAGATACCTTGGATCTTGTGAGGACCAGGCTTGCCACCAGAAAGAACAGGTGAAGCTGCTGCTTCTACAGCTACAACTTTAATATCTTTATTCTTTTCTTTTAAGAATTTACCTGTACCTGATACTGTACCACCAGAACCTACTGCTGATACAAAAATGTCTACCTTACCTTCGGTATCTTTGAAAATTTCAGGACCTGTAGTCTCGTAGTGAGCCTTTGCGTTTGCCTGATTTTCAAACTGCTGAGGAATAAAGGTATTTGCTGATGCTTTTGCTAACTCCTGAGCTTTTTCGATAGCACCTTTCATACCTTTAGCGCCTTCTGTTAGAACCAGGTTAGCACCATAAGCTTTTAAGATATTACGTCTTTCAACTGACATAGTCTCAGGTAAAACTAGAGTAACAGACAGACCAAAAGCAGCACCAACTAAAGCTAAACCGATACCGGTATTTCCAGAGGTAGGCTCAATGATCTTAGTATCTTTGTTGATTTTGCCTGAATCTAAAGCATCTTTTATCATGAAATAAGCTGCTCTATCTTTTACAGAGCCAGAGGGATTCATAGCTTCAAATTTAGCTAAGATCTTTGCTTTTAAGTTTAACCTTTTCTCAAGATTTGATAACTCAACTAATGGGGTTTTTCCAATTAGCTCAACTACTGACTTATATACTGTCATATGTGCTACTCCAATTTTATTTACTGAATTCTTTTGATATCGTTAAAGATTGTTTATCTCTTTTCAATGTCTATATGAAAACATATATAAATCAAAAACAAAATACCTAAAAATGAGTGTTATTAATATTTGCACCAAAAGTAAACATTATTGAATAAAAAATCTTTAAAATTCAATAAACTAGAAAACATAGTAGTTTACTAAGTTTTTTATTAAAAATTAAATTCCTATATGAGTACTAGGTAATTCTTTTAAAATTATGCATGTATAAAATCATCATGATATTGTTATATATAAAATATTAGTTTTAGAAATTATTCTGTGCATAATGTTACATTACTTTGTTTGCAAAATATCGTAAAATTAGAAAAGTTTAATTTATTGAGTTTTTTTATATGGCAAACGAAGAGCTATTTCCGCTCAGCATGATAGACAATATCCGAGCACATCCTGAAAATTATCGTCTTTTAGAGAAGATCCCTTTAACTATTGAAGGTGTAGATACTCATTTTCCAATAAAACTCAATGAACCTGTTCAAGGTGAGAAGTTATATTCAGTAGTCTTTTTAGACACTGAAACTACCGGTATGGATCCTTTAAAAAACAAGATCATTGAATTAGGTATGGTAAAGGCAACCTTCTCATTAGAAAGAAAGTTACTTATCTCTGTTGATCGTTACTATGACGAGTTTGAAGATCCTCAAGAGCCAATTCCACCAGAAATTGTAGCTTTAACGCATATTACTGATGAGATGGTTTCAGGCAGATGTTTTGATGATGAAATGGTTGCTAACTTCCTGTCAGGTCGCCCTTTAATCGTAGCTCACAATGCTGCCTTTGATAGACCTTTCTTTGAAAAGCGATTCTCAACCTTAACCAATCTTTCATGGGCATGTTCTTTAAAAGAGGTTCCATGGAAAACTTTAGGTTTCCCCGGTGCAAAGCTAGAATACTTAAATACCTTCTTAGGTTATTTCTATGAAGCTCACAGAGCTTATGTTGATTGTTTAGCTTTGTTGTGGGTCATGTATGTAAGAAGTGATGCTTTTGGAGCTCTTGTAAAGAGTGCTTTAACACCAAGTATTAAAGTTATCATTCAGGGCAACACCTTTAGCATCAATCAGGATCTAAAGAGACTAGAATTCAGATTTGAACCTAATACAAAGTCATGGGTTCGCTTTGTAGCAGATAAAGAACAGGCAGAGAAGTTAAAAACAACTCTTGAGACTACCTATAAGGAAGGCTCTGTTAATTTCTCAGTTGAATTTAAAGAATTCAATGCTAAGACACGATATAAACGGTAATGTCTTTACAGATATTCTGAATTTTTAATCAAACGAGGATTATTGAGACAATGGGGTTAGATTTATGAACAATCTTGTAAAGAAGGGTACTTCCTTTTTTAAAGAATTCCAGAACTTTGCTGTAAAAGGTAATGTAATGGACATGGCCATCGGTGTGGTTATTGGTACTGCATTTGGCAAAATCGTGTCATCTTTAGTTGCTGATATCATCATGCCTTTAATTGGTCTTTTTGTGGGCAGCATTGATTTAAAAGATCTTGCTTTTACATTAAAAGATAAGACTGATGATGCACCTGGAATTGTTTTAACTTATGGTATCTTTTTACAGAATGTCTTAGATTTTATCATAGTAGCCTTTGCTATCTTTATCTGTATTAAGATCATCATCAACTTAAAGCACAAGGTATTAAAGGATGAGAAAGCGGAAACAGAAGCTGCTCCTGAGCCTGAAAATATTGTGCTTTTAAGAGAAATTCGTGACCTCTTAAAAGAGAAAAATCAGAAGTAATAATAGATTAGTTAAAGATAAGAGCTCAGCATTTTAATGATCCTGAGCTCTTTTTGTATCAGCTCAACTTAGGTTCAAGGCTCTACAACAGCCGATAAGATATGAGTAACAGATACAAAGAAGAACTCTCATTAAGCTCTCTTCAATCTCTTACTCAATCTTTATGGTGTCTATCAGCGAAAACAAAAAAGCTCAGATTTTACTCTGAGCTTTTTTTAGAGTGAGTGTTAATTATTCATCAAACTCTTTGTTGATAGCGTTCTTCTTGATGGCGATACCGCAGACATCTAAATCGTTATCAGCATCCTCACTAAACTCTTTGCTGTCTTTATAAAGAGCAATTAACTGATCATAGGCGCTTTTTTCGCCATTTTTTTCTGAAATTTCAATTACTCTATCAAGACCAAAGTGCTCGTTATCTTTGTTTACAACGTCTTTGATACCGGCACCAGCAAATACCATACTATCAAGATAGGTGAACTTGCCTTTTGAGTTTACATAAACGATTAGTTTATCAGAGCAAAGCTCAAGCTGAGTCTCAACAGGTTCAACTGACTGTCCTTTGTGCTCATGAACCACAATAGGTGACTTCAGTCCAGCCTGAGAGAAGATAAAGTTACCGGTGTATTCGCTTAAAATCATGGCAAAAATCGAGATGGTAAAGTTCTCTCTCTTCTTTTGCATTAAGATATGGTTCAAATCAGTGATGGTTTCACCTGGTAATTTATTG
Source organism: Succinatimonas sp. CAG:777 (assembly GCA_000431835.1). GTDB lineage: Bacteria > Pseudomonadota > Gammaproteobacteria > Enterobacterales > Succinivibrionaceae > Succinivibrio. The sequence continues at coordinate 50,563 of HF987925.1, read as the reverse complement.
TCCTCAGTAAATGACTTTCTAATAAAGCTTGTGCACAGGGTAATTGCATTAGTTGCTGCAATACCGCTCTTAGAGCATGCTCCAAAAACAATACCAATATTATCTTTATCAACTCTGAAAACATCATAGAAATCTGATGGCTTCTTCTTAGAAGGCATGATGAATGATGCAATATCCAAAAATCTAGATGCTGGCATATCTGAACCATCTGGCATTAAATCTTTGTGGACATCACTTACCATGGTATAGATAGCATTCTCGGTTGCCTCTAAAGTATCTTTTTTAGCTTTAGTCTCTATTTCCTGTTCTTTTGAAGCTACATTCTCACAGATAGAACGACCTAGAGAATTTATAGATTCTGTTAGTTTCTTTAGTTTTACATAGTTCTGCTTTGAAGGATCGATCTTCTCGGTGATTTCATCCATCTTAGCTTTACCGGATAAAACATTTGCTGACATTACGTCAACATTGTTGGTAAGAGTGGTTATTGAACTTGAAATATTTTCTAAAGACTTCAAGAAAGCAAAAATCAGTAAAGATGCTAACAGTGCACTTAAGATTAAGATAATGAAGTTAAAGTAAACTACAGGCTTTATGATGGTGCCTTTGATAGTCTCAACCACCACATAAACATCATAATCTTTGATGTATTTGATGGTGCAAAGCTTTTCTCTGTTATCATTATTTGAAAGCTCAGTTTGCAACTCTTTTTCTTTGGATTGTTTATAGAATGATGCTGGAATTTCGCCAGCTTTAAATTTGTTATCACTTGATACAACAATTTTAAAGCTGTCATCCACTACAGTGACCTTGGTGTTACCGTCTTTTACAATATCGTTTAAAGCAATCTTAGTGATAGCATCTTTAAAAGACATAGGTGTAAAGATCTGGTTTGCCTGCAGTTTTTCTGTGTACAGGTAATTCTTGTCATTCACGTTTTCGATCTTGTAGCCGATAAACTTCTTACCTTCAGATAACTTACACCAGTAATTATCAAGTTTTACACCGTTATCTTTTAACGAACCTTTAATGCTGTCTTCAAAAGATTTTGGAATATTCAATATAGCCATACAGTTATCAGAATCAGGTAATTCTACTGATGTTTCAAATAACTGATTGGTAGCATTTGATTGAGCAAAATAAGTAAAGGTAGCAAAATCTAAAAGATCTTGTTTGTCGTAGGTCTGGTGAAACTTCTCCAAAGCTTCATATTGAACATTCGAAATGCTGTTGATGAAGTTTAACTTTTCTTTTTCAATGCTAGAAGTTGCATAGTTCTCTAAAGATGAGCTAAAGATCCCTAATACCTCATCATGATTTTCAAACTGAGTCTTTATCGCATTGTCGTATATAGCAGTCTGATTATATAAACATAGTGCTGAGGCTAATACTGTAAAGCCACCAGCTAAAGAAACGATTAATTTATGCTTAAGTTTCATAGTTGACCTATGTGTTTTTAGTGCAAGCAAATGCCAGATGTTAATTATTCACCGTGGGTAACAGTCAATAAGTCATCATTATTTATAATATTCTGTTAAAGCAAAAGTCATGCCTTTGTTTTCCGTTCTTTACAAAAGAAAAAAGCAACGTCACAAATATGGACTATTATCATATCCATATAAAGGCAAAAACACTGAATAAACAGATCTTTTAATTGTATCTTTTATAAAGTAAATTATAGCTGTAAATCACAACTAGATTAAAGATTTAAAAAGACTTTTTTTGTTTTTGTGCAATAGGTTTACTTAATTTTTTAATTTTGTGTTTCTCTTCTAATTTTATCTAAGCCATTTTTGCAAAATAAGATACTTCTACAGTAGCTTTATCTGCAAGAGAGACTTGTACCAGCAATCATGTTTCAAATCACAAGTCTTAGTGATTACGGCGTTTTAAAGTTATTTTTTGGAATTTTTTCTGTTATGTCTTAAAATATCGTCAAAATTAATTTACGTAAAATAATGTTATGGAAGATATATCTAATAAATTAACCATCAAAGACAGATTTAGAGGCTTTTTACCTGTTGTAGTGGATGTTGAAACAGCAGGCCTTGATCCTAAAAAGAGTGCTTTGATTGAAGTCGCTATGATGACTGTAAAGATTGATGAAAATGGTCAATTTGTACCTGACGAACTTTATAGCGCTAATATCAGACCGTTTGAAGGTTCTGAAATTTGCCAAAAGAATATTGATTTTTTACATATAGATCCTTTTGATGAAAGCAGAAATCTTGTGACAGAGTCAGATGCTTTATTACCTATGTTCAAAGCTATTAAGAAGAAACTTAAAGAACAGGGGTGCAAGAGGGCAATTTTAGTAGGTCATAATGCTCATTTTGACCATTCATTTATCTTTGCTGCAATTGACCGATTAAAGGCTGCTTCAAAATCTCCATTCCATCCTTTCTCTGTAATCGATACAGCATCATTATCTATGTTAATGTTAGGTCAGAGTGTCTTGCAAAAGGCCTGTTATGCTGCTCATGTTGATTTTGATCAGAACTGTGCTCATGGTGCAGCTTATGATACAAGAAAGGAAACAGAATTATTCTGTGCAATCTTAAACAGATTTACTAAATTCTGTGGTATGCCTGAGCCTGTAGACATTGAGATTGATTACAATAACTCAAAGAACAAAGAATGTGATACAGAATCAAAAGATTCATCTCAAGATAGTTGTGTGTGCGACTCAGACTAAATTCAGGCAGATTTAGCTAGTATTAGAAGAGTATTTGATGAAATTTCAAAGATACTTAAATTTGTTTTCAACAGCTATTTTTATGAGCAGTTTTGCTTTAGTAAGTAATGCTCATGATAATGAGCATGCTCTTGAGCAAGAGCATATGCCAAAACCTTCTCCTCCTAACACCATTGCCGGTCTTAAAAAATCAGCAAAGACAGGAGACTATGCTTTATTAAGAGGTCAGTTTGTCAGAAAGTTTGAAGATGATATCTTCGAATTTGCCGATGATTCTAAAAAAGCTATCTTTGTGTCATTTGAAGGTGTGAAGGTCCCTCAAGATCTCAGCTTTGGTTATGAGTACTTCTTATGGGGGCAGGTGCTTGAAAATGATAAGACTACTGTTTTGCAGGCTTTGTTTTTGTCTCCAAAGATGTTTAGTAAAGAACACAATTATTAGGTTTTCTGTATAGGTTTTAGCTCTCTTCGTTTTAGTGATTTTGAGTCTTATAAAACCTATAATTGAAAATTAAAGGTTAATTTACAGTTTTAAAGAAGAACTCATAGTAAAAGGAGTTTATATGAAGTTTTTTGTAACAGGTGTTAATGGTCAGCTCGGTCATGATGTCATGAATGAGCTTCATTCAAGAGGTCATGAAGGCGTAGGATCAGACATTCAGGATGTATATTCAGGTGTAGCTGATGGCACTGCTGTTACAACAATGCCTTATGTAAAACTCGACATCACTGATGCAAATGCAGTGCGAGAAGTTATCTCTAAAGTAAAGCCTGATGCTGTAATTCATTGTGCAGCTTGGACTGCTGTTGATTTAGCAGAGGAAAAAGAAGATTTAGTAAGAAAGGTCAATGTTGATGGTACTGCAAACATCGCTAATGTTTGTAAAGAATTAGATTGTAAGATGCTGTATCTGTCTACAGACTATGTCTTTAATGGTTTAGGCGATAAGCCTTGGGAGCCTGACTGCAAAGATTATGCTCCTCTAAATGTTTATGGTCAGTCAAAACTCGACGGTGAGCTTGCTGTATCAAAGACTTTAGAAAAATACTTTATTGTAAGAATTGCTTGGGTATTTGGTGTTAATGGTAAGAACTTCATTAAGACCATGATTAACGTAGGTAAAACTCACGATGCTGTAAAAGTTGTAAATGATCAGATTGGTACTCCTACTTACACCTTGGATTTGGCAAGATTATTAGTTGATATGTGCGAAACACAAAAGTATGGCTACTATCATGCAACTAACGAAGGTGGTTACATTTCATGGTATGACTTCTGTGTTGAGTTCTACAAGCAGTATGGATTAAAGACTAAAGTTATCCCTGTAACTACTGCTGAATATGGACTTTCAAAGGCAAAGCGTCCATTTAATTCTCGTTTAGATAAGTCTAAGTTAGTTAAAAATGGCTTCAAGCCATTACCTACATGGCAGGATGCAGTAAAGAGATATCTATCTCAGGCTAAGATCTAAGCTTTTATTCTTATCTATATTTTCTTTTATGCCTTATTAAGTGGATCTTAATAGGGCATAAATTTCTCGTTTTCATTAACTTACAGTCTGAAAAGCAAATTTTGTTAAAATAGTCAAATCTTTTAACAAATGTTGGTTTAATTATGTTTACAACTACAACTACTTTTATTGTCTACATTTTTGCCATGATTGTCATTGGCATTGTAGCCGCTCGCTCAACTTCTTCTCTAAATGATTATGTATTAGGCGGACGTAAATTAGGTCGTGTGATCACCGGTCTTTCTGCTGGTGCTTCGGATATGTCAGGTTGGCTGTTAATGGGCCTGCCTGGTGCTTTATTTGTATCAGGTATAAGCCAAGCTTGGATTGCTATTGGTCTTACCATTGGTCAGTGGTGTAATTGGAAATTTGTGGCAGCTCGTTTACGTTCTTTTACTCAGAACGCATCTGATGCTTTAACTCTTCCTGATTACTTTGCTGCAAGATTTAAAGATAAGTTACGTTTAACTGCTGTGATTTCGGCTTTTATTATCTTAATCTTCTCAGTTGTTTACTGTTCATCTGGTATGGTGTCAGGTGCTAGATTATTCCAGCAGACCTTTGGTATGGATTATGAAAATGCCTTACTTATTGGTGCTGTTTCTACCATTCTTTATGTATGTATCGGTGGTTTCTTAGCAGTAAGCTGGACTGATGCTGTACAGGCATCTTTAATGATTTTTGCTTTAGTTATCACTCCTATCATTATTATTTTGGATGTGGGTTCAATTTCAGAAGCTAATGCTTTAGTTTCTCTAAAAGGCCCTGATATGGCTAACCTGTTAAAGGGCACAACCGTTATTGGTCTTATCTCTTTAGCAGGCTGGGGCTTAGGTTATGTGGGGCAGCCTCATATTCTAGTTCGCTTCATGGCAGCAGCTTCCGTACGAGGTATGGGTGGTGCAAGACGAATCAGTATCAGCTGGATGATTTTCTGTCTGTTAGGAGCTGTAGCAGTAGGTTACTACGGTGTTGCCTTTGCAGCAAAACATCCTGAGCTTACAGTTGATAATCCTGAGCAGATCTTCATCATTGTAACTCAGACCTTATTTACTCCATGGATAGCAGGTATCTTGCTTTCAGCTATCTTAGCTGCAATTATGAGTACCTTATCATGCCAGTTATTAGTAGCATCAACTACTTTAACAGCTGACTTCTATCGCAGAGTTGTAAGACCTCATGCTTCTCAGACTGAGTTAGTATGGATTGGTAGATTTATGCTGTTATTAGTGGCTGCAATTGCATATATCATTGCTTTAGATCCAAATTCAGGTATCTTAAAGTTAGTATCTTATGCATGGGCAGGTTTCGGTGCTTCATTTGGTCCTACCGTTGTGATCTCTGTCTTCTGGAAGAAGATGACCTTAAAGGGGGCAATTTGGGGTATGATTGCAGGTGCAGTTACCGTGATTGTATGGGAAATTGGCAAGTTCTTTGACTTATACTCTTTAGTACCAGGATTCATCATCTCATCAGCTGTTATCTTTGTTGTAAGCCTCTTAACACAAAATGGTAACGAAGAGGTTGAAACACTGTATAATGATCTTGAGAAAAAGTTCTGGGAAGAAGTTAAATCTCGTTAAGATTTAGGATATTGTTATAGGAGAAAGACTTGAAAAACCTTCCACCTAATGTGTATATGCAGTCCTACCTGCAAAAGGCAGGAGTACGTTTTAACATTAACGTGGTCGATACCATGTGTAAAAAAGGTTTAGGTCTTTCTTTTTACATCTTCTGTCTGTTATTTATTTTATTGTCTGTAATTTACTTTACAGACAATATCTGTGTCTTCCCTGATAAAGGGCATTTCTATTTTCTGTCACTTCTTGTAGTTCTATATTTAGCTTTATATATCATAAGGGTTGTCCGCTTTAGAATCTTAAGATCAAAGTTAAGAGAGGATAATGCTCCGATTGTGGTTGAAGCTTATGCAATTGTGCTCTTTGACTTGAGCTCTCAGAATTGTGAAAAAATTGTTAAGCCCAAAAAATCAGCAATTTTATATAAAGAGTGTGGTAGCAAGAAACCAAGATTCTTTACTGGTGTTGTAAAGAATAAAATTGAGCATCACTACTACAAAGATCAGATTGCAAGAGTTTTTATTGATAGAAAACACCCTCGCTTCTATTCTGTTGATGATGACAAGTTCTATAAGACAGTCTCAGAGAAACTTCAAAAAGAACAGGCTAAGTATGAGATCTCTGCCTTAGAAGGAAAGCTGAATGCTGTTTCTGTAAAAAAGGAAAAGTAGCTAATTAAAAAGTTATTTCTTCCAGTCTAAAACAGTCATTTCTTTAATAGCTTCAGATTCAAGTAAGACTTTATTTGGATTTACAGCAAATCGATGTGAGCACATCATAATCATTGGTACGTCGTTAACAGTATCACCGTAGCCATATGAATCCTCAAGTGAGAGGCTACGCTCTTTTAAGAACATGTTGATCCTGGTAACTTTGTCTTTTTGAAAGGCAGGAATACCACTGATCTCACCAGTGAGCACTCCATCTTTTTTCTCCATTGGAGATGCAATTACATACTTGATGTTAAGTTGCTCTGCGATATGTTCTGCTAGATAATCCATAGTAGAGGTAACAATCACAACAGTATCATTTCTGTCATTGTGAAATTTGATAGCTCTTTTGGCTCCAGGATATACTACAGGCATAATTGAGTTTTTTACAATATCATGTAATACCTTATAAAGCTTGTCTTTATCCATACCAACTAAAGGCTTTACAGCGAATCTTAAAAAGTCACAAACTTTGAGTGTACCTTCATAGAACTGACGCTCAAAATCTTCAAGGCTTGAGAGAATATTCTCATTAGCAATACCTCTTTTGACAAATTCTGCAATACTGATGTCATTAGTATCACCACCTATTATGGTTCCATCCATGTCAAAAAAAGCTACGCTCATTCATTTTCTCCTAGAGATTCTGCTTGTTCAAAAGACAGAGGAATATTTGCCTCTTCCTGATCACATTTACCAGTGATAATGTCAAAGGTTTTTCTCATATCTAAATTTGGAAAATCAAACCTGTAGCGCCAAGTGGTATATCCTTCATCATTGTTAACAAGTACTTTTGAACTTGTAGCAAAGCCTAATTGAATCAACAGTGAGCCTAATTGCTTACCTTCTAGGGATTTATCAACACTGCAGATGAATAAAGGATCTTGACCATCCTTGCCGTACAGCCATGAGAGGTCATTATTTTTATGTTTTAAAGCATATTTTAAAAATGTGTAATTTCCTGAGGCTGAATATGGATACAGCAACCCCTGGTTTTGCATTAAATGAGAAATGCTAGCAGGACACATCACCTTTACAAGGTTATCTGAAAAACAAAATCCGCCATAACATTTCTCTAAAATGTTAAGGTAGGTCTCTGCTGTCACATCTTTTGCTTTTGCAAATTTATCAATCTGATTTTTAAAGACGATTTTGACTTCTTCTTTGGTGAAACCGAACATGGAATCAAAGGAAGGATCAGATGAAAGATCTTCAACTAGAGGAAGACCTTCAGAGTATTCTGAGGCTAAAGCAAATTTTGTATGACCTGATAAAAGACACCATCTAACTGCTTTATCGGTGTGTCTTATCACGTTTAACATATCAAGATACGTACAGTTAGCTTCTGTTGCTTTTTCTTTATCAGCCATCATCGCAGCTACCATTAAAGGTTTATCATAATTATCAATAATGATAGCCATACTTTCCTGATGTCTTTTGTAGAGCGATTCTAAGAGCCTTGTAAAATATACCTTTGGTGTCATATAGGTATCGAAATGACTTTCGATATGATGAAACCAGAAAAGCTCTTGTAGCACATCAATTAGACCGCGCTTGAAGTCTTTAGGTGTTTTAGCTTTGAAATTCTTAAAATCTAAACAGACAGTATGTCTGCAAGGTAATTCTTTTAGAAGACCTTCATCTTCAATCTTGCCTACGATATCTTTCTCTCTTCTGATAATTCTGTCTGTGGCATTAGTAAGTAAAGACAAGCCAAAACCTCTAGGTCTTGTCATCATATAGATAGAAGGTGTGGCGTATGTTTGAGGAGATTCTAGTTTTAGAATAAAGGACATCACTTTAAGTGATTTGTCACGATTTATCTGTTCTGAAACAATCAGATCTTGAAGATTGGTATAGACAAGTGAATTTGAATTCATATCTGAAAAGACTCATTATGGGTGGGGGTCTCAACCACATCACGGTACCTCGAATAAGAACCCTGGCTGCTTCCTTCCGGACCTGACCTGTTGAACCCTCATCGAGTACGTGAGGACCGAAAACCCCCATAGAGCGAGATCATTTTAAAGAAAATGGACTTGATTATCAAGCAGTAAGAACGCAATTTTTTTTTTCAACATCTAAATCTGGTGAAGATTGCTCATAAAAAGAAGAGATTTTCAGTTCTAATTATCTGAAATTGTGACAAAATTCGAGATAATTGTCGATTATTAAAAGAAATAAACTAGCTCATGTAGTATGATGTAACGAATAAATTATAACAACTCTTTACAACTGAAAAAAATGAAAGATAACAAAAAGCCAATTCCAGATAAATCAAGACGTGCACCTAAAAGAGATATTGATGGCGTTTTCCTTTTAGATAAGCCATCAGGTATCAGTTCAGCTTTAGCTCTAACTAAGGTAAGAGGAATTTATAGAGCTAATAAGGGCGGTCACACTGGTTCTTTAGATCCATTAGCTTCAGGACTTTTACCAATCTGTTTAGGGCAGGCTGCTAAGTTTTCTTCATATTTTTTAGAAGGTTCTAAAAAATACCTTGCAACCGGTAAATTAGGTATCGTTACTGCCACAGGTGATGCTGAGGGGGAAGTTATCCTGACTAATAAAGTCACTGATGAATGCTCAAAGGTAGATGAGGTTATAAAGACTTTTATTGGTACCATTACTCAAGTTCCACCTATGTATTCAGCTATTAAAGTTGATGGCAGACCTTTATATAAATATGCACGCTCAGGAAAAGTTGTTGAAGTACCTAAAAGACAGGTTGAGATTTTCTATATTAAACTTTTAGAAAAGACAGAAGATACTTTTACTATAGAAGTTTATTGTTCAAAGGGTACTTACATCAGAACCTTAGTAGAAGATATTGGTCAGGCTTTAGGTTGTGGTGCTCATGTAACCATGTTACGCAGAATCGAAGTTGACGGTCTGCCAAAGGGCTCCATGCATACCCTTGATTATATTCAAGAGTTAGCAGATAAACGTGAAGATTTTACTGATTTTACAGAGTTAGACAGTCTTCTGATTCCAATTGATAAGGCTATGAGTTATCTTCCTTTTATTGAAATTCCTTATGACAAGGCTGTGTTGTTATGTCAGGGACAAAGACAGGAAAAACTTGAAAATTGTAAGTTTGAAGGATGCTCTTTAGACTATACTGATACTATACAAATCAAAACAGATGGTATGTTTATAGGTGTAGGTCATATACAAAAGGGAGTCTTGATCTCAGATAGAATGATGTCGGATCCTTTACATACAAACCTTGGACTATACAAAGACTAAATTTAGGAGTCGCTATGTTAGGTTTTATTAAAACTCTAACTTTGACATTAGTGTTCTCAACCATTCTATGCGGTTGTGAAGACAAATCTGTTGCTTCATCAGAGAATTTAACTGCAGCTATCAACTCAGAGTTATCCAAACAAATAATTTGGATGGCTCTTCCTGGTTCTTCGGTTATAGAAGGAACAGTATCAGCTCCTTTTGTGATTGTTGATCCATACAACTCAAAAAATTCCGAAACCAATTATGCCGGCAAAAAAGACTATTTAAAAAGAGTAATAGATTATGCAAAGTTATTAGAAAGGCATAAAGCATTAAAGTTAACTGAGGATTCTTTTACCATCTCTGCTCCTTTTATAGGTTCAGTAAGAGCTTTTGGTTATACTGTTAAATATAATCAAGATCTCTTAAGAACTATTCAGACCACTTCTTTTTATGGCTTGAGCAAGGCTCAGGCAGGTACCATTGAATTAAAAGATATAATCAACTCTACACCTGTATTTGAAAAGGATGGAGAAAAGTGTATTGATATTACTTTTTCTATCAAGGTGTCTCAAAAGCTAGACTGTATTGATGATGAAATTTTAGAAAGTTCAGCGATTACAGAAGAGGTTTCAAGTCTGAGAACTACCTATAGATTAGTTTTAGATGAGAATGCAAAACGCTGGATCGTAAGAGATCCAGCTCCATTGCAGCTGGATCCTGTTAAAAAATTCTTTAAATTCCTGATAGATGGTTAATATGTCTTTTGAAGATAAAGTCTGGTATCAAAAATTAAGCTTCAAAAATATCCTAGCTGTAGCACCTCTCTTACCTTTTACAGCTCTGTTTGGAGCTATCACTTCTGTAAGACGCAAATGTTATAATAATGGGTTCTTTAAAAAAACTAAATTAAAAACACCTGTCATTGTTGTAGGCGGTATCTCTGTAGGTGGTACCGGTAAAACTCCTCTATGTATTGCTCTTTTACTAAAGCTAAAAGAGTTAGGTTATAAGCCTGGTTTAATCTCAAGAGGCTATCGCGGTAAAGCTGAGTGCTACCCTCTTACAGTCAATACAACTACTGATGTAAAACAATGTGGTGATGAGCCTCTTTTAATTAAGATGTCAGTTGGCGATAGCGCTGTTGTAGCTGTCGATCCTCTAAGAGAAAGAGGTGCTCAATATTTAGAGCACTTAGGTTGTGATGTCATCGTGACCGATGATGGCTTGCAACACTACTCTTTAGACAGAGATATTGAGATTATTGTATTAGATGGTAAAAGACTCTTAGGTAATGGACTGTTACTGCCAGCAGGTCCCTTACGTGAAGGTAAGTGGCATTTAGATAAAGCAGATTTTGTGATAGTAAACGGTATTAGTCATAATCTTAACTATACCTCTATGACTTTAGTACCAAAACCAGTAGTAAGTCTTAAGGCTTTCGCTAAAATTGACAGTGAAACTGACTATTTACAAAAAGGCTGTGACGTCTGCGCACTCGCTGGTATTGGCAATCCAAAGCGTTTTTACGATACTCTAAAGCAATGTGATTTCTGTGTTGTTGATACTATCGATGTAGGTGATCATAAAAAGGTTGATAAAGAGGTTTTAAAAGCACACTCATTGTTGCACCCTGTGGTCATGACCTCTAAAGATGCAGTTAAATATGCTCATCTGAATCTTGATAATTTATATGTTTTAAATATTGAAGCAGTACTTCCAGAGTCTTTTTTTGAATCGCTTAATGAAAAGATTAAATCACTAGGTAAGTAAGATTAGGTTGCTAATCACAGTGAACTAATCTCAAGTAACGAAGGTAGATAATTTTATGTCCTGTTGTAAGAATAAGTCAGAATACATCGTAGCAATTCCAGCTCGTTATGCTTCAACTAGATTTCCTGGCAAGCCATTAGTACTAGTAGGTGGCATTCCCATGATTAAACGTGTTTGCATGCAGGCATTAAAGTCTGATGCAAAGATGGTTGTAGCCTGCATTGATGATGAGCGTGTTGAATCAGTATTAGAGGGTATGGATAAAGTACGTGTCTGCATGACTTCAACAGATTGTAACTGTGGTACAGACAGATTAGCTCAGATGATTGAAAAAATGCAGATTGATCCTGAGACTATCATTGTAAATGTGCAGGGTGATGAACCTTTAATTAACCCAGAGCACATTAAACAGGTAGCAACTCTTTTAGAAAGCTCAAAAGCTGATATGTCAACCTTATGCTTTAAGATTGACAATGTAGAAGATGTCTTTGATCCAAATTGTGTGAAGGTTGTTTTTGATAAGAACAGAAAAGCTCTTTACTTCAGTCGTGCTCCTATTCCATACGAGCGAGAGAACTTTAAGCAAAAAGATATTACTTCTCTTTGCTTTGATCACTACCATCACATCGGTATTTATGCCTATAAAGCAGGTACTGTTCTAAAGTATTCTAAGATGGCTCAAACCACACTTGAAAAGAGTGAATCTTTAGAGCAGTTAAGACTTATGGAAAATGGTATGTCTATTGCCGTAGGAGTTGCTTTAAATCCCCCTGAGACTGGTGTAGATACTAAAGAAGATCTTGAGAGGATCAACAAGATCTTAGAAAATCAAAACAGTAAGTGTTAACCTTTACATTGCATAATTTTTTTTAGAGATCGGATTAAAGCTTCAATACGGAATTATGCAATTTACTGTTGTAATGTAAACATTTTAGTTAGATAATAATTGTGCTTGTCGGAGTGCCTTTAAGGCTGAGACTGTTTTTAACAGAATCCGTTACTACCTGATCCAGTTAATGCTGGCGTAGGGAACAAGGTTCATTTCGGCACGCAAGTATTCCAATTACTTATAAGAGACGTGCAAAATGGCCCACCTAACTACCAATAAGATTTTTACTCCTGATATTGAACGCATCTCTATTCAGGGTAGCTCTCCTCTGATTAAAGTTCCTTTTAATAAGATAAATCTTTCAAATGGCGATAGTGTCTTGGTATCAACCGTAGAAGGTCCTGATGTTAATGCCAAAACCCTACCTAAGGTTTCAGAGACCTATGCTCCGTATGTAATCGACGGCGATGCTAGAAAAGTTAAAAAGACCATTTTAGAAAGAGCAAAAGCAGGCGAAATCACTCCCCATATGGAGTACGTTGCTATTCGTGAATCTTATAAAAGCGATGGCGATATGCCTTTTAGCCCTGATGATGTAAGAGAAGAGCTTGCTAAAGGTACAGCTGTAATTCCTGCTAATATCAATCACACAGAATGCGAGCCTATGATTATCGGCAAACATTTCTCTGTAAAAGTAAATGCCAATATCGGTGCTTCATCATTATCGTCAGGTTTTGATGAGGAAATTAAAAAGTTACGTTTGTCCTTAAAATTTGGCGCTGACACCGTGATGGATTTATCAACTGGTATTGATGATTTAGGTGGTTTAAGAAGCGCAATTTTAAGAGCATCTCCTGTTCCTATTGGAACTGTTCCTGTTTATGAAGCACTAGACAGAGCTCATGGTGATGTTAATTTATTAACCTGGGAGCTATTCCGCGACACCGTAATCGATCAGGCTCGTCAGGGTGTTGATTATTTCACAATTCATGCTGGATTATTAAAAGATCTGCTACCTCATGCAGCTAAAAGAATTTTAGGCATTGTTTCACGCGGAGGCTCTATTATGGCAAGCGCCATGATGAGAACTGACAGTGAAAACATGGCTTATGAGCACTTTGATGAATTAATTGAAATCTGCCATGACTATGATGTTGCTTTATCTTTAGGTGATGGTCTGCGTCCTGGCTGTATCTCAGATGCTTGTGATAAAGCTCAATATGGTGAATTAGAGAACATAGGTAAGCTTGCTAAACGCTGTTTTGATGCTGGTGTTCAATGCTTTATTGAAGGTCCAGGTCATGTGCCTATGAATAAGGTTTATGAGAATCAGGAGTTACAGGAAAAATTCTGTAACAAGGCTCCATTCTATACTTTAGGACCTTTAGTAACTGATATTGCTCCAGGTTATGATCATATTACATCTGCAATCGGTGGTTCTATGATTGCTTCATTTGGTACTGCAATGCTTTGCTATGTAACTCCTGCTGAGCACTTAGCACTACCTACAGAGCAGGATGTTAAGACAGGGCTTATTACCTACAAACTGGCAGCTCATGCAGCCGACTTAGCTAAGAATTTACCTGGTGCCAAGCTTCGTGATGATGCTATGGCCAAAGCTCGTGCTGACTTTAGATGGTATGACCAGTTTGCATTATCTTTAGATCCTCAGAATGCTTATGATGTCTGGAGAGCACAGATGCCTGAAGAGTGTGCTAACTCTCATGAGCCAGCTTTCTGCTCAATGTGCGGACCAAGATTCTGTCCTATTCGTTTAAACCGTAAGTTACAGGCAAAATACAATGCTAAATAATGAAAGACCAAAGGTTTTGGTGGTAGCTGGACTTGATTCAGGCGGAGGTGCGGGAATTACTGCAGACTGTATTACTGTTTACGATAATATGGCCTTTGCTCTACCTTGTGTCAGTGCGTTAACCTGTCAGTCTTTAAAGACCATTACCAAAGTTAAGGCAACAGATGAAGAGATTTTCAAAGAGACTTTGTCATTAGCTTCATCTGATTGGGATCATATTGATGCCATTAAGGTAGGTTTAATCAGTGATGACAATTTACTTACCATACTTTTAGATGCTTTAAAGACAACGTTTAAAGACGTGCCTGTAGTTTGGGATCCTGTGTTGTGTGGCACAGCAGGTGATCTTAACAGTGTTGATTTAAAGCAAAGATTAGATGAGATCTTGCCATTAGTCTCTATCTTTACTCCTAATCTTCCAGAAGCATTAACTTTAGCTTCATGGGATGAGGAGAAGTTAAAAAATGAAGGTACAAAAAAGCTAGCTCAATTCTTTATTGATAAAGGTGCTCGTGCTGTCATCATTAAAGGAGGTCACAACATCTTGTCTAAAGATGCTGAAGACACTTTCGTATCTGATTTTGTTGCTTTTACCATGAAGCATTCATACATTGAAGGTAAAGGTGCTCATGGAGGTGGCTGTGCGTTATCCTCAGCACTTGCAGCCTTAGTTGCAAATAAATTTGCTTTCCATGATGCAGCGGTCCTTGCTAAGGCTTATGTATATTCAGGAATTAAGCATCCTGCTTTAACTCTTGATGATGTCGATGCTCTAAAAGAAAGACCTCCTATTGGACATAATGGCTTAGTAAATGATATGTCGTTAATGCCTGAAGTTTTTGAAGATGGCTTCCCTGAAACATCAAAGCCATTTCCTTCCTGTCCAATAAAACTAGGTTTATATCCAGTTGTAGATTCAGTTGACTGGATTAAAAGACTTGTAAAAGATGGAGTAAGAACCATTCAGCTGCGTATCAAAGATAAAAGTGATCCAAAGCTTTTTGAAAAGATAAGTGAAGCAGTTGAATTTTGTGATGCCAATAAAGTACGTCTCTTTATTGATGATCACTATGAATTGGCAATTATGGCTCATGCTTATGGTGTTCATTTGGGTATGGAAGATCTGCGTGATGCTGATATTGAGAAAATTAGAAAAGCAGGTCTTCGCTTAGGTGTATCAACTCATGGTAGCTATGAAATGCTAAAAGCCTATCAGTTGCATCCATCTTATATAGCATTAGGCCATATATTCCCGACAAATTCAAAGGTTATGCCATCCAAGCCTCAGGGCTGTTTTAAGCTCTCAGTAGAACAGGATCTGATAAAAGACAGTGTTCCTACTGTGGCAATTGGTGGCATCAAACTCTTTAATGTAAAAGACGTAATTGCCTCTAATGTAGGCTCTGTAGCTTTAATTACAGGAATTACTAAAGCAGATGATCCAGATGAAACAACCAAGCAATGGTTAGCTTTATGTGGAAATGGTGGTGATAAGGAATAACGGAGTAACTTGCTATGATAATTCACTACAATCAACAAGAAAATATAGAGTTAAAAGAGGGCATAACCCTTAATGAGTTCCTTCAGTCAAAACAACTTTCACGCGAGGGCGTGGCAGTAGCTGTTGATGAAAAAATTGTTAAAAAAGCTGATTTTGACACCTTTGAATTAAAAGATGGTATGTCAGTAGATGTGTTTAATATGGTTTCAGGTGGTTAGAAATGACAGAAAAATTAGTATTAGCAGGTCAAGAGTTTGAGAACAGACTTATCATTGGTACAGGTAAGTATGCATCAGGGGAAGTGTTAACAGCTTCAGCTAAAGCATCAGGTGCTCAGATTGCGACTATGGCTGTAAAAAGAGTAGATACCAAAAATCATACTGATGAAATCGTAAAGCCATTAAAAGACTTAGGTATTACTCTAATGCCTAATACCTCAGGTGCTAAAAACAGCCGTGAAGCAATCTTTGCTGCGCAATTAGCTCGTGAAGCTTTAGGTACAGATTGGGTTAAAGTTGAAATTCATCCTGATGTAAGATACCTGCTACCAGATCCTGTAGAAACTTTTAAAGCATGTGAAGAGTTAGTTAAAGATGGCTTTAAGGTTTTTCCTTATATTCAGGCTGATCCTGTATTAGCTCGTCGCTTAGAGGATATCGGAGTTAGCGCTGTAATGCCTTTAGGAGCTCCTATTGGTTCTGCTAAAGGTCTAGAGACTAAGGCTATGCTGGAGATCATTATTGCTCAGTCACATGTACCTGTAATTGTTGATGCTGGAATTGGTGCTCCATCTGATGCAGCCTTAGCCTTTGAATTAGGTGCTGATGCTGTAATGGTAAACACCGCAATTGCAGCTTCTCGTGATCCTGTGGCTATGTCTCATGCCTTTAAGTTAGCTCAAGAGGCAGGTAGAACAGCTTTTGAAGCAGGTCTAGCTGTTAAGGCTCAATCAGCAGTTGCAACATCTCCAATGGAAGCATTCTTAAAAGAGGCTATGAAATAAGATGAGTTTTTATGATGAGCTGTCAAAAATTGATGTAGACAAGTTTGTCTCATTGGTTGATTCAAGAACTGATGCAGATGTTGAAAGAGCAATTTATAAAACTACTCCTCGCACCGTTGATGATTTCGCTGCTCTAATCAGTGAAAATGCCAGAAAACATTATCTTGATGTGATGGTACAAGAGGCTACACAGTTAACTAGAAAGAGATTTGGTCGCTGTGTAAATATGTATTTGCCTTTATACCTTACTAACCTGTGTAACAACAAGTGTGTTTACTGTGGGTTCTCTGTAATGAATAAGTTCAAGCGTGTAGTTCTTACAATGCAAGAAATTGAAGAAGAATTGCAGGCAATGAATAAAATGGGATATACCAATATCCTGTTAGTCTCAGGTGAGAACTCTCATAGAGCAGGCATGCCATATTTTAGAGAAGTGTTACCGCTTACTAAAAAATATGCTGATTACCTGCAAATGGAAGTTCAGCCTTTAGAGACAGAGGAATATGCTGAGTTAAAGACTTTAGGTTTAGATGCTGTTTCTGTTTATCAGGAAACTTACCATCCAGGTTGCTATAAGCAGGTTCACCTAGGAGGCAAGAAAGCTGATATGCGCTTTAGAATGGAAACTCCAGACAGATTAGGTCAGGCTGGTATTGATAAGGTTGGCATGGGCGCACTTTTAGGTCTATATGACTGGAAAGTTGATCTCTGTGCTTTAGCTATGCATGTGTTATACATGAGAGATCATTATTGGAAGACCGCTCTTTCAATTTCTTTCCCTCGTCTAAGACCTGCTCAAGGAGGCTATCAGCCTCATTCTCCAGTTGATGATGCTAAATTAGTTCAAATCATAAGTGCATGGAGAATCTTTGATAACGAACTTGATCTTACTATCTCAACAAGAGAGAGTGCTTCATTTAGAGACTTAATTCTGCCTATTGGTATTACAGCTGTATCAGCTGGTTCCTCAACAGAGCCTGGTGGTTATGCTCATAAGGGGAAATACCTTGAGCAGTGGACTATCAATGACGACAGAACTGTTGATGAAGTTGTAGCTGCAATGGAAAAGAGCGGTTTTGATGCTGTATTCCATAATGCCTCAGCAACCTACTTTAAAGCTGTTTAGATAATGTCTTGAAAATGATGAAATATCATCACAACGATAAACAGAGGTAAGTGAAAGCCTCTGTTTATTTGATGGTTCTAATTTACCAAACTGTGGGTGACCAAATTAGTAAAAATGCACCACCGTTGCTAATTTTGTAACGCAGAAATTGTATCACATCGTTTGCTTTTCTATATATACAAAACTTATTTGTGATCATCAACTAAAGTTTTGATATGCCATATAATTGCTTTTTCTATCATATGTATCGATTTTTGAGAAATTATCTTAGGTAGATCTGCTTAAAGTATGTGCCTAGTCTGAGTTGATTAATATTCTCTAGACGTGACAATTATCAGCTAATAAGAGCTGTGGTACGGAATATTTGTATTTTGAAGTTGCAAGTCTATTCCGAGTATTAGAGCACTAGAATCATCTTTGTTGCCGTACTATCTCATTTCTTACTTTACATCTTATTATCTAAAATTTAGACGTCAGCTTATCTAAACTCTACTTTTATTTTGGTTGTATCTGTTTGACCAGCTTCATCTATAACAGTAATACTGTAAAAGCCTTCGCTTTTAGGTTCAAAATAATGCTGCTCAAATTGCTCGTTGTTAACAGTAATAATTAGCTCACCTGTTTGACCTTTGGTTTTTATGTATACTTTCCCATGGCTATCAGGTGACACTGTCTGTCCGTTTGTTGGAAAGGTAATTTCTAACTTTTTCTCATGATTTAAAGCATGACTTTGATTTGTAAGATTAAGCTCTTTTAAAGCTGTTGGAGGAGCAGTATTTAATAAAGGCGAGTTTAGGTCTTCCTTATATAATTTCTCTGTTTTGCTTTTTGATAAGATCTCAAAAAGGTATGGTGACGCACTGTCATATCCTGTGTAGTGAGTGTTTCCTTTTATATTGTACGGAGAACTAATAGAGACTGCCACTGTAAGATTGTTTAATGAGCCTATAGCTAAAGCATCTGTAAACTCGTAAGCTGTACCGGTTTTATAAGAAATTAGCTTTTGCTCTGGATATAAGTATGGTCTTGGAGTCTCTTTTAAGATTTCAAATACAGCACGGGCACTGTCTTTAGTTAATAGTCTGTATTTTTGTAAGTTTATATCAGACTTGTTCTTATATGTAAATTCATGCATCAGACCATCTTCATTTAACATTGCATATAGCCTTGCCAAGTTATAAAGATTGATGATGCCACTGCCTAAAACAATTGAAAGATCACTTTTATTGTTTCTGAATTTTAATAGCTGTTCATTTAAATTGAATTTTTTAGAAAAACTGTTTGCTCCAACTAAATTAAGCACTTCTAAAGCGGGAATGTTAAGTGAATAAGTAAGAGCCTTTTTAGCACTGATGTTGCCACAAAATTTTCTGCTAAAGTTGTTAGGAGACCAGGTTCCATACAGATTTTGATTGTCATGTAAAATCGTATTTGGATGCAGCATTCCTTTTTCCATAGCAAAAGCATAGGCAAAAGGTTTTAGCGAAGAACCAGGCGATCTTAATCTGAAAGGTAAACATACAGTAGTCTTCTTGTTTGAAGAAGAACCTAGCACTCCCTTAATAGTGTGACTTTTTACATCTAAGACAATCGCACTTAATACATAGTTTGGATCTGAGTTTTGCTCAAATTTTGCAGCGATAAGGTTCAGTTCATCCTGCACAGTGTCATCAAGACTTGAAAAGATCTCTTTATCATCGGTATGCAAGATATCCAATTCCTTAAAATCTGTTTTAGTATTGCTCTTTTTTAAATTGAATACATAGTTACCAAAGGTTAGTGCATTTTGTCTAATGGTAAATCTCTTATGTGGAAGCTCTTCTTTTAAAGAAAGATTTAGCTGCTCTTTTGTGATTATAAAAGCCCTATTTGCAAGCTTTAGAACCTCGTTTTTGTAATAAAGCGCTGATTTTGGATTTTTATCAGGGCGAATGTGCTCTGGTGCTCTTGGCAGTGCTGTAAGTAAGGCTGCCTCAGATGGAGTTAAGGTATTTGGTAAATGGTTGAACCAGGTTAATGAAGCTGCCTTTACACCTTCTATGTTGCCTCCAAAAGGAGAAAGGGTAAGGTAAAGCGTTAAGATACCATCTCTTTTATATTTTAAGGTTAAATAAATGGCCTGAACCATTTCTTTTACCTTGTTAATATATGTCCTTTTGTGACCAGTAAGCCTTTTAGCTACTTGCATGGCTAATGTGGATGCTCCAGAGCCTACATTCTGGTTTCTAAAGTTATAAAAAGCAGCTCTTACAATTGAAAACGGATCAACTCCAAAGTGAGAGTAAAAGCGCTTATCCTCATTGGCTATGAGCATGTTTATGTAGAGTTTTGAAACCTCATCTTTGGTGGTTTTAAATCTAAGTGCTGAGGTGTCACTGCTTAAGGTATAGGCTAGTACATTTCCTTTATCAGAATAAAGTACGTATGATCTGTCGTGAAATTTAGATAAAGACAATTCATTTATGCTTGTGAATACAAACACAAAGATGGCACCTGTGATACAGAGTATCAAAAGTGCCATAGCATAAATTAAAGACCTTTGATTACGCTTATCCATTTGTCAGGGGATAAATCCTTACTTAACCTCAATGGTATTTTTCTCATTAAATACTACCTCAGATGTAGTTCTAAAGGAGGCATTGTGAACAGTAAGCGCTAATGGGGCTGACTTTCCTTTATATGCTCCCTTTAGGATGTAAGCAAATGCCAAGTCATTTGTCCTGTTCTGACTAGCACTTATAATAGAACTGTCTCCTTTGGTAATTTTGATTGCATAGCTGTCAGTAAGTTCACCCAAGAAAGGATATCTTTGTGATGCTTCATTAGCATCGATACTTCTTAAATAAAGCATATTAGCAGGTAGCAAAGATTCGACAGAAATCTTGCCTGAGAGCTTATTCTCATGTACCTTTACAAGTACAATAATGTCCTCATTCACATTGACTGTAAGTGGACTTGCAAGCTCTGTTCCGTCTGTTGAGAAGTAGTTCACTGTAATATCTTGTCTGTCTTTTGAGATCGCATATTTCTCTGGAACATCATAGATGCTTGCACTGAGAACTGTATCACTCTCTCCGTCATTGACTAAAGTGATTTCATTTCCTTGTAGAGAACCTTCTGAAAAGGACAGTTTGTTTTTATTTTCATTTACAAGCATCTCCATCATCATTGCTCTTTGAGCTGGTGTCTTGTAGCTGTAAGAGTTTTCTTTAGAGACAATTTCATAAACCTGATTTAGTCTCTTTGTGTCAAGGGTATTGCCTTTTAGCTTTAAAAACTCATTTAAGACACATAGACTGTCATAAGCTGTGTCAGTGATATACAAAGGCTCATATTCTTGAAGTGCCTGAATGAGATTTATAATCTTATTGTTTGAAATATTTGCTTTATCAATTGAAATTCTTATATTCTCTGCTTCATTTAAAAGTTCATAAGCTTTTAAAACAGCAAGCTCTTGTCTCTTTTGATCACCATACAAAGCAAAAGCTTTGGCATAGGAGATATAGGCATTGATCTCTTTTGATTTTGAGTGATCAAATCTAAAGGTAAGAGTTGAACTTTGGTTATCAGAAGACAAAGTCAGGGCATACATGCATAGGGCAGCTGTAGACTCATTATCAGAATTTGCATTTCTTCTGATGTTCTCTAGAAGCTTGTCTTGAACGTTAAAGTTAACGTTATATCCTTTTTCTTGAGCTTTATTTAATACAAGATAAGCATAAGCTGCAGCATAGCCACCTTCTTCGTAATTGACTAATGAGTAATCTACATACCCCTGGTTATTGATTGTAGAGTTTACGTAGTCAATTAAAGAACTTATCTTATTCTGATAAGTCTTGTATTCATTTGATGATTTGTCCTGATACTTATCTGAATACTCTAAAAGAGTTGACAGATCAGATAAGGTATCAAAGTAATTGCTCTTATATGAGCTAAAAGCTACTTTTCCAAGTTCTTTTGGAGAAACTGCAGGCATTACTCCATAGCTTAACTTTACCTTTGTACCATCTTTAAAGGTATTCTTAAATTTAAAGGTTGTCTGTTCTTTTACTTTTAATGGAATAATGGCACTTTCAAGTACTTTTCCTCTATTAGGTAAAACCTTTATCTCATAACTGTCTTCGTATGTGTAGTTAGATGCTTTTACCTTTAGTAAAATGGTACCTGTACCTTCACTTAAGGCTGTAAGTTGTATTCTTTCATTAGCTTTACTGTTTTTTAGTCCCACACTCTTATCAAGTGCACATTCTATAGCACCAATACAAGAAACTTTAAAATCGACATCTTTTTTATCTTTTTTAAGGTCATCAAACATGACTCTAGCATCAAAAGCATCGCCTACATGTAAGTAGCTTGGAGTTGCTAATTTAGTAACAGCATCTGAGGTAATCGTAATGTCTTTTGAGTAGCTACCGACTCTATCTTTATTCCAACCTACAACCATCAGTCTTGCTTTACCTGTAAAGTTTGGAATATCAAAGCTAACAGTAGCTTTACCATCTTTTGTTTGTACTCTTGATGAGTTCAGTGACAAAAGTGATTTAGTGGTATTAGATAAAATTTGGGCATTAGCTCCGACTAGCATCTCGTCAGAGCCATAACCTTGACCATCTTTAGATAAAGATTTCATCACATAAGCGTACATATCATTTACTTTGGTTGAGAAAGCTCTTTTGTCTGTTAAGAATGCAAAAGGATCAGGGGATTTCTGAGAATTGATAGAGAGAATACCTTCGTCAACTAGGTAGGCTCTTAAATAGGTATTGTCGTCACTGTTATCAACATCAAGATTTACAGTAAGTGTGCTTTTGGGTTTTACTGTATCTTCAACTGAGGCGTTGATGTTAAGTAATCTGCTATCATTCTTAAATTTGATATAAGAAAGACCTACAGCACGGGATGCTGTTCTGAATTTTGATGCGGTGCCTTTGTAAGCTGTAACTAAAACATAGGTACCAGTATCCTTAATATCAGCTGAGTCAAAGCCTACTTCATTGTGTCCTTTGTTTACTTTAAAGCTTTGTTTTGTTTCGATAGCAGAATTACCAACAATCAAGGTTCCGTAACCTTCAAACTCACTTTCAAAGCTTAAATTTACTCTGTCCCCCTTTTGATAGCTCTCTTTATCTTGAGTTATCAAGATTTTTTCAGGTGTCAGATCGTTGTCTTCACTGACATAACCTTTTACAAAGTTGTATTTTGTTGAAGCTTTATCATTTTTAAGTTCAACTGTATACAACCCATCCTCAAGATTTAGAGGAATAGAGCTTACTTTATCTTTATTAAAAGTAAATTCGCCAAAGTCAACTGGTTCTGTATATTCATTCTTTACAAACTTCCAGTTACCATCTACATAAGCGTACTGATAAGAGATATTTCGTTTTAATAAGGTATAACTAGCCTTTCCATCTAGTCTTTTACCGTCCTGGAGGCAAAGAATAGAGTTTAAGGTGTATTTGTTATCAGCTTTAGAAAGTTTTACTCCTATCAAAGGTGAGGTATATTTTACTTTTGCTTCTTTTGTAAGATAAGAAGATCCTGTTGCAGGATCTAATACATAAACATCAAATTTTACTTTGCTAGGATAGTTCTCATCTGAAGCTTTAAATGTAAAGTTAAATTCACCATTTTGATTGGTATTGCCAGAATCTATCTGTGCAAACTTAGTGTAGTTGCCATTATTTAAAGCCTCCTCATCAATACCGAAACTATAGTCTTTATAAGCATCAACCGCATGTTGGTCAGGAAGAATGCTATAGCTTCCTGAAATGCCTATATCTTGGGCTTTAGCTCCATAGTTGTAATCCGTATTAACAGAGATGATATCACCGTCATCTATCACATCTTTTACTTTTAATGAAGATGATAAAGCAGATGGAGTAAAGGCAGAAACTGTAAGTTGAGTTGATGATAAGAGATGTTTTTCATCAAAACCAAGTTCAAAAGTCCATGTACCTAATTGAGCATTTTCAGGTAACTTGTACTCATATTCAAAGCTGTTTTCAACAGCTTTTGATAAAGGAATTTCTCTTTCAATGACATAGTCAGGACGTCTTATAAAGAGCTTTAATGCTTTTAGAGATGCAGCACT
Organism: Succinatimonas sp. CAG:777; assembly: GCA_000431835.1. Lineage (GTDB taxonomy): Bacteria > Pseudomonadota > Gammaproteobacteria > Enterobacterales > Succinivibrionaceae > Succinivibrio. The sequence goes on along the minus strand of HF987925.1, from coordinate 26,700 downwards.
CAGATCTTTGTTTCTAACTAAAGCCTGATAAACGGTAGTCTCACCTGGTCGTAAAAGAGTTCTGTTAGTATAGGCAAAGACTTTGTAATCGTTGTTGTCGCTAATACCAGAGCCTTCTTCAAAGTACAGAGGGCTTGCTCTTAAATCCAGTGGGAAGAAATCGTCGTTACTTACAACGGTAACTGTAGCAACACTCTGTCCGTTTTCACCTTGGCAGATAGCTTTGTCAAAATGAACAAAACCATCAGAATCGGTGGACTTGGAGTCTAATACATCATTAGCTAAAGATTTTAGGGTAACGGTTGCGCCCTTCACGGGAGAAGCATCAGTAAGTGATCTTACATTAACATCAATACCGTTTGAGCCTGAATAAGAGGTGACACCTAAATTAGAGATAAAGAGCAGTTTTGATAGCTCTAAGGAATTGTCATCATAAGTGAAAAAGTCATCTAAAGTTAAATTGCTATCATCTTTAGCTTTAATTACAGAGAGAACATAAACACCGCTTTTATCTTTGTTTACAAATTCGCTGATATCTACAGCTGTAAGTTCAACTTCATTCTTTTTATTTTTGAAGTTGATGGTTTTAGCTCCTAAAAATTTACCGTGGTTAAACAGAAGCTTGCGGATATCGTATTTCTCTGGATTTTCTGAATACAGACTAAACAGCTCTGCTTGAGGCAAAGAGTTATTGGAGATCTTAAATACACCTAAAGTTACTGCATCTGTATTTACAGTCTCAAGTTCAACTAATTTTTGTTTTTCATTGCTAGGCAATATTAAGCCTTTGGCAATTTTCACAGAGCTCGTCTCATCAATAGTTGTAAAGGTAGTATCAGAATCTGTATTTGTCGTTAAGGTCTTATCAGTTCCTTGTGTCTTTTTAATAAAGTTAATACCTTTATGCAGTTTTAAGGTATAGGTCTTTCCAAAGTCAAGACCAGAGACACACAGACGATTGTCTTTAACAAAAGGGTAAGCATCTTTTATTTTGGTACTGTTATTTGTAAAAACTTCTACAGCAGCAGACAAATCCTGATCTTTTATAAGCTCTTTATCAGTGATAAAACATGATAAAGCTTTGCCTCTAGTATTTTCATCAATAGCTCTTTTAACTTCAATTGAAAGTTTATCAGTAGACTCATCAGCATTCTTTGCATAGCATTTAGAAATAAGCACTGGGTTTAACAGTAAAACTGTGCATAAAGACAAAAGAGATAATCTGTTATTCATAGATACTCCAAATTATGATTGAGACTGACTGAAACTAAAGTTAACGTTCTCTGAGGTAGCTTACTTTTAATTCAATTCTAACAAATCTATCAATAAATACTTTGATAGGAATTAGCAAATATAATTTACAGGAAAGTAAATCGTGTCATAAAAGTTTCTAAAAATCTTTCTTAAGGTATAAAAATCAAGTGTGATCTCATATAATGACTAAACTAAATTCATTAAAGAATGATCTTAAAATGTAGTTAAATAAGCGAGCAATATTAAAAAATTCTATTTGTTTAAGGATTACTTATGGCAAAGGTTCAGAAAAAAGGTTTAGTAAGAATTTATAACGCAGGCAAATACAGCATGAAGGGCTTTAAAGCTGGTCTTGAAAACGAAGCTGCGATTAGACAAGAGATTTTTTTAGGTGTGATCTTAACTTTAGTTGCTTTTTATTTAAGATTTTTCTCAGACTTTGGTTATTCAACTTTAGAGCTAATTGCTTTAATTTCTATGCCTTGGCTCACAGTTGTAGCAGAGCTGTTAAACTCAGGTATTGAAGCTGTTGTAGATAGAATTGGTACTGAGTTTAATGAACTGTCAGGCAGAGCTAAGGACTTAGGATCAGCTGCTGTTTTTGTAATGCTAATTTTAACTTTAGTAACCTGGGTTCTAATTGTTGTTGACCATTGTATTTAGCAGTCAACCATACCTTATCAGATAAAGAGCATTACTGATGAGTATTCGTGATCACAGCTATTACATGACAAAAGCCTATCAAGAGGCATTAAAGGCAAAAAAAATAGGTGAGATCCCTGTAGGTGCAGTTATTGTAAATAAAGATGGTGACATTGTAGCTACAGGGTACAACCAGACTATCAGCTCTAATGATTCTTCAGCTCACGCCGAGATCGTAGCCCTAAGAGCTTTAGGGCAAAGAGTTTCAAATTATCGCTTTCCAGACTATTCAATTTATGTAACTTTAGAGCCTTGCTGTATGTGTGCAATGGCTCTTATCCACGCAAGATTAAAAAATCTCTATTTTGGAGCTTATGATTTAAAGACAGGAGCCTGTGGTTCTGCCTTTAACTTAATCTCAGATCCTAAACATAATCATAAGATTATGTTTGAAGGTGGGATCTTAAAAAAAGAGTGTTCTGCTTTACTCTCAGACTTTTTTAAAGAGAGAAGACAAGCTAAAAAAGAGTTAAAAAGATAATACAGGACTTTAAAAGTAAGCTTGGCTCTTAAAACACTCCTTTTCAATTTCGTTTTAAACACGCTTTGCTATATGTCTTTTGAGTTGCGACCTTATCGGAACAAAACAATGCTCAATTTGTGAGCGCTTTTGTGAGATCTGACGCTAAATCAAATCTTTGAACGTTTTCATTATGCTATACTATGATAATGAGCAGATAGGGTTGAAGTCTGCAATTATATAAAAATAATAAAAATGTGACCTTGTTTTGAGGAGCTACAGCAGTGAAAACACGCAACAGCATTCGTGCAGAAATTAATGCACTTTATAACGAAAGAATAATCGGCTGGCTAAGTGATTCAGTCAAGTCTAAAAAGAATTTTGAAGCTGTAAGAATTTATTTAGGTGCTCCTACTCGTGATGAGGATGTGCTAAATAATAAAGACGAGTTTGTTCGTTTTTGTAACGATTGGCACAAAGAGCTTAATGCAGGAAAAGTAGACTTTTTGGATAAGACTTATCCTGATCTAGGAAAATTTGAAGTTCCTGTTCATTTGGTTTTTGAAAAAGTAGATGATCTTGCTGCATGGGCAGGTCATTTGGTGGAGTTCCATTCAGCTCAAAAACGTCTTCAGACAGTAAAGAAAACTTTACCTGAGTTATTAGATTCTGCTGTAGAGAATATTCATGCCTTAACCACCTTAGAAGATCAGGATTTTGAGCGTTTCTTGCTTGTATGCAAGTGGCTGTGCGCTCATAAAGATTCTTCTGCAATGATTCGTCAGATCCCTGTTCGTGGTGTTGATACTTTGTGGTTTGAAAAATACAGATATGTTGTGCTTGCTTTTATGCGCAAGTATCTTGATTTAAATCCATTAAGACGCGATTTATTACAGTTAGGTTTAGTTCCTCCAGCTCCAACCGTACGTTTAGTTTTATTAGATAAACTGTTACGTAGCAGAGTAGGCGGTTTACGTGATATTGGTATTACCGTTGATGATTTAGCTAAGCTTGATATTAAACCTAGAAAGGTTCTTTTTTTTGATGATTTAGCAACTGCTTTATCTGTTCCTGATGTACCTGGTATGGTATGTTTAGTTTTACCTTTCCAGACTTCGAGAGTTTGCACTATTCCATGGATTGCTCATGCTCAGTGCGCTTATGTTTCAAATATTGAAATGAGGGCTTTTGCTGTATTGAACAATCTCAGAGTTCATTTACCTAATACTAAGAGCATTACCTTGAGCAAGGAGTTCTTTGAAGCAAACTCTGATCTATGGTCATTTGATGATATTGAAATTGAAGAACTCAACACCTCAATGGCTTTAAACTCAAAAGAAGCTACTTTATACAATATGCTAGCAGCTGGTGTATTTGGAAGAAAAGCGCGTCTTCCATTAGAGCGAATTCCTCTTTCAGAGATCTTTGATGCTCTTGATATTGAGTATAAAGAAGAGTCAGTTGAAGATACTGTAGTAGGGCAAAACTCAAATCTGTCAACTCCTGCAACTGTTAAAAATGTAGCACCTGTTGCTTCTGTTTTAACTAAAACAGAAGAGACTGTTGTAGAAAAAGCTGCAAACGATGATGAAATAAAGAATGTTGTAGCAGAAGAGACTAAAGAAGCTACAGAGTCTCCTGCAACAACTGAAAATCATCAGTAACAAATCTCATTTTTACAAGAATTGACATCATGTTATGGCTTTTTTGCTATAAATTGGTGTCAATTTGTTTATGTAGAAAAGAATTTTAAAGAGATCCTTTAAGACTGGTTATTTGATAAAGATCTTCAAATAACTGTCGATATGAAAAAGAGTATTTTAAATGTCAGCGCAATTTATCAGTGTTCACCCAGACAATCCACAGCCACGTTTTATAAAACAGATCTGTGAATGTCTTAATGATGGTGGCGTAGTTGTAGTTCCTACTGATTCAGCTTATGCCTTATGTTGTAAGCTTGAGCAAAAGCACGCAATGGAGCGAATTGCAAGAATTAGACAGGTGGACAAGCACCACAATTTTACTCTTTTGTGTCGTGATCTTTCTGAGTTATCAACTTATGCAAAAGTTGAGAACAATGTATTTAGACTTTTAAAGAATCATACACCAGGAGCTTATACTTTTATTCTTCCAGCCACTAAGGAAGTACCTCGCCGTTTAATGAACGAAAAGAGAAAAACAATTGGTATTAGAGTTCCTAATAATGCAATTGTGAGTGCTATTGTTTCTGAATTAAATGAACCATTGATGAGTTGCTCTTTAATTCTACCTGAGCATGAAGAGGCAGAATCCGATCCTGTAACCATCAATGATGAAATTGGTTCTGTAGTGGATGTAATCGTAGATGGCGGTGTACTCTCACCAAGTCCAACTTCTGTTATAGTGTTTAACGATGGTGTACCAGAGGTTGCTCGCTACGGATCAGGTGACGTATCTGATTTCGAATAGTATTGGTAATAGGTTTTAAGAGGAAATCAAATTGGATTCAGGCCTATTTAAAAGAAGAAAAATGGCAATCAGACTGGGCTTAGGTCTGATGGTGGTTGTCATTATTTCTGATTTTTTCCTCTATCCGAGACAGTACTCTTATCCTAGCTCTGTATCTGAATACAGCACACAGGAGAATAACGATAAAAGGTATTTTCTGCGCCAGCAGATAGAGAACTCTAAGACTTATGAGCAGATGAAACTTAGAGTTAGAAGCTCTCAATATATAAGTCAAGAAAATCTCTATGATAAAGTTGATCCCAAAAAACAACAGAATTTCCAGGAAGATACCTCTAGAAAAAGAGGCGAACAAATTTTGGAAAATAAAGGAATATCTTCAACAGCATCTGCAAACAGTTCTGATGGTTCTCGCATTAAAAACAAGACAGGCAAAGTAAAGGCTAAAGGTCTGTCTGATTGGATGAAGCAGAACGCACTCTTAAATGATGATGAGAAATAGTTCTAATTTTCTCTTAATCTTTATCCAAATTGTCCATGCAAGAAAAAATATGTATAATAAAATATACATATTTTAGTCTCATACCTTTAAAACAGACAGTCATTGCTCTTAATTTGATCATCGAATTTCAAAATAAAATTCATTCTCATTTTGATGAATTTTTAACTTATTCACACTATACTGAAAATATAAGCAACAAGTAACGTTAAGTTTGGCTTTTCAGCTAGTAATATATGAAGTTAATTTTTAAGATATCTGTCGCAACTTTGCTTTCATTGGTATCCACTGTGTTTGTTGCTAATGCTGATGCAGGTAGTGATGAAAATGCGCAGACAGAACAGTCTTTGAAAAAGCAGGAATTAGATCTTAAGAGGGCTCGTTTAAGAGAGTCTTTAAAGCAGGATCAGGCTCATTCTCTTCAAAGAAGAGCTTTGGACAAACAGAAAAATCAAGCAAATATTGATAGAGTTGACTATTACAATGTTTTAAGAAATAAATCTGACAGTGTACAAAGCGAAACAGAATCAGAAAAACTTGTCAATAACGTTCAAAATGATGCTGATGAGCGCACAAAAGCCTTCCAGGAATGGGTCAACAGCAATATGCTACTTGATTCTGATTCTAAGATTTCTCATAAAGATGCTATGAAGTACGAACAAAAAGAGGAATTAAAGAAGAACCTTTTAGAGAGCAATTCTGAAACAGTTATTGTGGAAAAGAAATCAATTGGTAAAATTGAAAAGGTAAATAAAGAATGAGGCTCTAAGAGCTAAGGGGTAAGTTTGTTGAAGTTTCTACTTACAAAAAAGGCAGATTTTTTTAAGATCTGCCTTTCCTTTTCTTTAATTTCTTGTGGTTAGATTAGAGGCATGTTGTGTTTTGCACACTCTTCTCTCATTTTCTCAGGCCAAATACTTGCCTGAATTTCTCCAATATGAGCCTTGTGTAAAAGAACCATACAAAGTCTGCTCTGACCAATACCGCCACCAATTGTTAATGGTAATTCTCCTTTTAATAACTTCTTGTGGAAGTAAAGCTCTTTACGTTCTTCTTTATTCTCTAGGCGTAGCTGGCGGTTTAAAGCTTCGATATCCACACGGATACCCATTGAAGATAATTCGAATGAACGATTTAAGATTGGATACCAAATTAAGATATCACCGTTTAAGCCAAATTTGCCGTCTTCATTCTTAGTAGACCAGTCATCATAGTCAGGAGCTCTACCATCGTGCTTCTCGCCATTTGACAGCTTACCACCGATGCCCATTAAGAATACAGCACCATATTTCTTACAGATTAGATCTTCACGCTCTTTTGGAGTCTTATTAGGGTACATCTGTAAAAGCTCTTCAGCATGAACAAAGGTAATTTCCTGTGGTAAGAATGGCTTGATGTTCTCATAGCTCTCACATGCTAAATACTCAGTTCTTAAAATAGCTGAATAGATACGTCTTACAATGTTCTTTAAAAAGGTAAGATTTCTATCTTCTTTAGTGATAACCTCTTCCCAGTCCCATTGATCAACATACAGTGAATGAAGATTATCCAGTTCTTCGTCAGCACGAATAGCATTCATATCGGTATAAATGCCGTAGCCTGGCCCAATCTTTAACTCTCCAAGGGTCAGTCTCTTCCATTTTGCTAAAGAGTGTACAACTTCAGCTTTCTGATCATTTAAATCTTTAATAGGGAAGGTAACCGCTCTTTCAATACCATTTAAATCGTCATTGATACCTAAGCCTTTTAATACAAATAAAGGTGCAGTAACACGGCGTAAACGAAGCTCTGTAGCAAGATTCTGCTGAAAGAAGTCTTTGATTAACTTAATTCCTTTTTCTGTTTGAATTTTGTCTAAGAGTGGAGTGTAGTCCTTTGGAATGATTAGATTACTCATTTCTGATTATCCTTAATATATAGTAATTGTGAAGATTTTACCTTTGATATCACTTTTTTTAAACATCTTTTTTTGTTAATTAAGATAAATTCATGTCACTGCAATGAATATTAAGAACAATGAAGTCGTCTTTTAAATTATTTCCAAAATTTCTTAAAATGACTAAAGCTTAAGCGTACGAATTCAATGGTGCATTAAGCTAAGAGGACATTAAAAAAAATTCAATCAATAAAATCAAAAAAATTTGAATAATATGCTATTTGTATAAAGTATTATTCAAAAAAAAATTACTACTTTTTGCAAGAAGGTTCACTGATTTTATTGAGGCTTAAAGCATATAATAATTTGGACTGTGAGGTTTTGTATGCAATGTAAAAAGAACCTTCTGTGTGTTGTCTCTGTTTTATCCATACTCTTTGCAGTAAGTTTTACATCAGAAAACACATATGCAAATGAAATCGATATTGATTCTTCTCTTTTAGAGTTAGTAGAGAAGAACAATTCTTTTTTGTTGCAAAAAGAAGCTTCTAAGTCTCCAAAAGATAGATTACTTGAGTCTGTAATTAGAAGAAAAACTCAAGAAGCTATTCTTTATCGTAATTATGTGGCACCAGTTGATCCTAATTTGAAAGAGTTAAAGCGTTCGATGAATCTTGAAAATGCAAGGGAACATGGTGAAGAGATACTTGCAGAGAGAAAGAACGGTGGCTTTAAAAAGAAACAAAGTCAAAATCTTGAACAAGGTTTAATGTCTAGCTTTGATAAAAAGAAGACTCAGAAGAAAAAATATAAGGTGCTAGATAAAAAGAAAGAAAACGGTGATTCTAATTTGTTTAAAGATCAGGCAGGTTCCGTATCTAATGCCTTTAAAAAATTAAAATAGTGAATAGCCTTTATGTGGTACATCTTTAAGTTTGAAATTAATATACTGCTGATCCTTCTAATGGTAATAGTAGTACGCTCTTTCTCAAGAGAGCATGACAGATTTAACCAACCATTCGTTTATACCTGCTATGCAATCATAGTCTGCTGTTCTATGCATTACATAGAGTCAATTGTACCTTATACAAATTACGCTGAAGTGCATCAGGTACTGTATGTAATTGAGTCAGTACTTTGGATCTTCATCCCATACTGGTGGCTACACTTTGTATTTGAAAAACTAGGTTACAGTCATTACCTTAATCAAGGCTTAATAATTTATTTGAAAAAAGCTCCTTTGGTAATTGTTACTCTGATGGCTTGTGCTTCTCTTTTCATGCCAATTCTTTTTAAATTAAATCTGTTCGGAGATCCTGTAAAGGGTAGCTACACCTTTGTAATGGATATCTTGGTAGCTTTGTACTCAACAGCATCCCTTGCACTATGTTTGACTACAATTCTATTATCTTCAAACAGTGAACTTAAAAAATATGCTATGTTCCTTACCATTCAAACTCTAATCTGTGGTGGTATTCAGACTTTTACATTTTACAACATGAGCAATATTTTCTATGTTACAGAAACAGTTTTCTGCATCATTACCTTCATTAACATTCATGAGGATAGAGTGTTCATTGATGCTCTAACAGGACTTAACAATAGAAACCGCTTTAAAAAGTACTTATCTACAGTAATGATGTCCTCATCTGTGAATCGTTCTAATATGTACCTAACCTACATTGACGTTGATGAATTTAAAAAGATCAATGATAATTACGGGCATGTTGTAGGAGATCTTGCTTTAAGAACTGTTGCTGAGGCAATGCGTGAAGTAGGTGCGCAGACTCGTTCTTTTATCGCTCGTTTAGGCGGTGACGAATTTGCCATAATCTCAGGTCACTCAAATAAAGAAGACTACGACAAGATGGTATTAACACTGTCAATGCTGTTAGATGAAAAAGCTACGGCTAACTTTTCTGAATTTAAGGTAAAATTCTCTTTAGGAACTACAAGTTTGGATATTCCAAATGCTTCTATGAACGACATCATCAAAATCGCTGATAGACGCATGTATGAGCAAAAGAGAATTAAAAAGATTAACAATGCACAGAGGAATAATTAGTAATGGCATCAACATTATTTTATTCAGTCGAAATTGACATTATCTGCATTGTTGTATTTATCTGTGTAATTTCAAATATTTGGAAAAGTGGTGACAGAGCAAGATTTAGCTATATCTTGGTATTGGCTTTAGTTATTTTTCAGGCTTTATCTGATATCTTTTTAAAAACTTATACAAGCATTAGCTGTTATGCTCTCTTTGCTAAAAATGAAGTTTGTACCAAAGATGTAACTCAGGTGGTTATCTTCAGCTGTATGTTATCTTTCTTCAATCTTTTGGTTCCATATGTACTCTTTGTCATCAGTTATTTAATAAAGGCTGAAAAATCCAGAACCAAAGGTATTAAGCTTTGTGTGCTATCTATTCCATTTTTGATTTTATGCTATTTCGTGCTTACATCACCTGCTAATGGCCATATCCAATTCTTAACCTATCATGGAGCATATGTACATGGTAAGTATTACTCAGCATTAGTAGGCACTGTAGGTTTTTACTCCATCCTAGCTCTAGTAAACTTCATGTACGTAGTAGCATCAAGACAGGACAAGATGATTGAGTTTTCAATCTCTAAGGTTGACTACATACTCTTTTACCTAACTTGTACTTTACCATTCGTATTAGCTCCAGTAAATTTACTTGTAGATGACGTTTTACTGGTTTCTCCTTGCTACGCAGTATGTTTCTTCTTCTTGATGACCTTACATCAACATATGCGTATTTCTATTGATGATTTAACTACTTTAAACAATCGTAATGAGCTTAAAAGTTATCTTTTAAACTTAGTTTCACTTTCTGAAGCTGAAAGAAAAACTACTTATATGATGTTTATTGATGTGAATAAGTTCAAGTCAATCAATGATAACTATGGTCATAACGAAGGTGATGTGGTCCTAATGCAGCTATCAAGATTATTAAAGGGTGTTGCTGAGACCTTTAATTGTTTCTTATGCCGTTATGGCGGTGACGAGTTTATCTTAATTAAGAAGAATGCAAATGAAGAAAGAGCTGCCGGTGTCTGCCACTACATTGACAAGACCGTAGCTAGACTGAAAATCCTCTCATTAGCTCCATATGAACTTTCTGTTTCAACTGGTTATGTCCGTTTTGATAATCGCTTTAAGACTGCTAAAGATTTTATTGAAGCTGCTGACAGACTAATGTATGAGACCAAGAGAAGTACTAGAAAAGATTATTCTAAGAGCTAAATAAAAAGCCTCCAGCTAAAAGAGGAGGCTTCATCTTTAAGAACTAAATCCTATTTATCATCAATTCTTAACATCACAGCTGTTGATAAATCAACTTTAGTATTGTGCTTTAGTTTTACTGACCAACCAGTGCCTGGTGCTACATCTAAAGGTTTGCCATCTTTAGCATTTACAAGTGTTGACCCGTCAAGATCAACTAGTCCTTTTGGTGTAAATAACGCAATATGTGAGTTCTTCTCAAAGCGGTTCTTTACATCGATATTTAAGGTCCCGTCAGCATCCTGTGAGGTGATTTCACCGCAGATCTGTAATTTGCCTGGATTTGGTGAGTTAGTCTCATAATCCTGGGTCTTATCAGGACGGTGTGGCTCAAGTAAAGCTGTGGTGTAACCTCTTGATGGAATAGAGTTTACGATGTTGTAACTTTCATCAGGGATCTCTTTACCTTCGCAGATGGCATCAATAGCTAATCTGTAAGCACGAGAAATCGCAGCAGAATAGAATGGTGATCTTGAACGACCTTCAATCTTTAAAGAATCAACGCCAATCTCAATTAGCTTCTTTAAAACAGGAAGTGTACACAGATCTTTAGAGTTCATCAAATATGAACCGTTCAGATCCTCTTCCATGGTCATCCATTCTCCTGGATGATGCATAGACTCTTCAATCTGAGCTGATAAAGTAGTACCGTCATCAGCCTCAAAGGTAGTTACATCGTCAGCTGTTGCAGCATGCACGTTGCGAATGTTAAAGCCGTAACGGCATGAATTATTGCAAGCTCCGATATTGGCATCACGGTGTGATAGCAGACCTGAAATTAAGCAACGACCAGATACTGCGATACATAAAGCTCCGTGAGCAAATACCTCAATTTCCATATCAGGACATTCTTGCTTAATCATGTCAATTTCGGTTAAGGAAAGTTCACGAGCTAAAATACATCTTGTAAGACCTACTTTCTGCCAGAACTTAACTGAACCTGCATTAACAGTATTTGCCTGAACTGATAAGTGAATTGGAATATCAGGATAGCGGTTGCGGACAATATCGATTAGACCAGGATCTGCCATGATGAAAGCATCAGGCTTTAACTGAGCCATTTCGTCTACTACTTTTTCAAATGCAGCTACACGTCTTACATGTGGAATGATATTGAGTACTGCATGTACCTTTTTTCCCATAGCATGGGCTTCTTCGATACCTTTAATAAAGTCTTCACGGATAAAACCATTTCCGCGTACTCTCAAAGACCATTTAGGAACACCAGCATACACCGCATCAGCACCATAGGCTAAGGCCATATGTAAGTGTTTTAAGCTTCCTGCTGGAGCTAAAAGTTCAGGCTTTTTAGTTACGGTCACAGCTAAAAATCTCCATTAGGTAATCACATAGTTCGCTTAACAGTTCACCTTGAAGAACTAAAAGAGCCTGAGCATCAGCTGTCTCGTCATCTGATTTTTCAGGCAGATTCTTTTCAAGGTAAATATCTGTAGGTTTTAATTTCTTTAAAGCCAAATCTGAGGTTAAGGTAAGCTCTAAGGATTCATCAAAAGATAAACCAATTTCGGTTGCGACTTTACCAGCCTCTAAATGTACAGCTATCTCTTCTGATGTCAGATCTTCTTTTGAAGCTCTGATAATGCCACCGTCTTCATCTGTGCTCTTTAAGGTAGTCTCTGATCCGAAAGTAAAACGCTTAGGAAGAGTTGTTGCATCTTTTAACCAAGATGTCATCTTCTCATCTACCATAGCGTGTGGAGCTAAAAGTTTAGCAGGGAAGGTAGAGAAAGCTTCTCGTAACATGGCTAAAGCTTTTTCAGCTCTTTTGCTAGAAGTGGCTGCAACGCCTACAAGACTTTTATCAGTATTCACCCAGATTAAAAGCTCACGACGGGTTGCAAATGCCTGTGCTAAAAGCTTTCCTGCAACAGCCGCTTTTAAAGCTTCTTTTTCGTTCTTACGTAGCTGTCTTTTAAGCTCTATTTCTTTTTTAGCAGTAAGTTCGTTTAACTCAGTCTTAACTACAGATGAAGGTAAAAGTTTTGTTTCTTCAATCAGTTTAAAAAAGTGATTCTCACCTGATGAGAAGTGATACAAGCCATCATGTGAAAAAATAGGCGCAAAGCCTACAGAGGCCAGTTCTTGAGCAGCACAAGGCTTGAAACTAGCTTTTTCTAGCGCTTCTTCAACAAGTGCATCGTCTTTTAAAACACCGTTTAATTCTGATAAATCAACAGTGTAGAAACGAAGATTTTTAAACCACATATTTTATGTTTTCCTACTTAAAAAATTTTGCCTAAATTATGGACAAAAATGGCTGTTTTTTCAAGTTCTAATGCTATGATTAAGCCATTTATTTCATTGAATTTTTAATACAAAAATGATAATATTTATGCCTATTAGACTAATGAAAATTAAAAGGTAGAACTAATGTCAGATAATACCGATAATCAAAATTCAGAGCAGAACGCATCACAGTCTTCTGAGAATGAATTAACTACAGCACAGAGTGTTAATTCATCTGTACCAACAGTAAAACTTGAAGACGAGTTAAAGCAGTCATTCATTGACTATGCGATGTCTGTTATCGTAGACCGTGCTCTTCCTGACGTGCGTGATGGTTTAAAGCCTGTTCACAGACGTGTTCTTTTTGATATGTATGATCTAAAAGTATGGAGTACTGGCCAGACTAAAAAGTCAGCTCGTATTGTTGGTGACGTTATTGGTAGATTCCATCCACATGGAGATACTGCTGTATACGAAACTATTGTTCGTATGGCTCAATGGTTCTCAATGCGTGAACCTTTAATCTTCGGTCAGGGTAACTTTGGTGATATCGATGGTGATGGCGCAGCTGCTATGCGTTATACCGAAGTTAAGATGACTAAGATTGCCGAGCAGATGTTAGCTGATATTGATAAAGAGACTGTTGACAGCTATCCAAACTATGACGGTAATGAGCAGATCCCTGAAGTTTTACCAACCAAATTCCCAAATCTGTTGGTAAACGGCTCATCAGGTATTGCTGTAGGTATGGCAACTAACATTCCTACTCACAACCTTTCTGAGGTTATCGATGGCGTAATCGCCGTTTTGGATAACCCAGAGATTGGTCTTGATGAACTTATGCATTACATTCCTGGTCCTGATTTCCCAACAGGCGGTATTATCGTAGGTACTGATGGTATCAGACAGGCTTATGAAACCGGTAAAGGTCGTTGCATCATCAGATCAAAGACTAGAGTGGAGACAGATAAGTCTGGTAAGCAGACCATTTATGTAGACGAGATCCCTTATGTTGTACACAAGGTTGATATCGTAAAGCAGATTGAAAAACTCATCAAAGAAAAGAAGATCGAAGGTATTGCAAGTATCGTTGATGAGTCAGATAAAGACTGTGCTGTTAAGATTGCAATTGACTTAAAACGTGATGCTTATCCTGAAGCTGTTCTAAACAATCTGTATCAGAACACCATGTTACAGGCAAGCTTCCCAATTAACATGGTAGCTTTAGTTCACAATCATCCAAAGCAGTTATCATTAAAGGAAATCTTAACTGAGTTTGTTAAGTTCCGCCGAGAGATCGTAACAAGAAGAACAGTATATCTGTTACGTCAGGCAAGAAGAACAGCTCATACCAACGAAGGCTTGATGATTGCCAAGGCAAACATTCAGCGAGTAATTGATATTATTACAGCAGCTGATAATGCTGAAGATGCACGCATTAAGTTAATGGCTGAAGCTTGGGATTCTTCTGTAATTTCACCTCTTATCCAAAGAGCTGAAGACGGTTCTAATATTTCTTTACCTCAAGGTATTCCTGCTGATAAGGGGATCATTGGCGATAAGTACTACTTATCAGATCCTCAGGCAAGAGCAATTCTTGAGTTAAGATTATCTAAATTAACTCACCTAGCTCAAGATGAGATCCGTGATAAGTACAATGAATTAGTTGCTGCTATTCGTGATTACTTAGAGATCTTAAATAATCCTGAAAGAATGAAGCAGGAAATTAGGACTGAGTTACAGGAAGTTAAAGAGACTTATGGCAACAAGCGTAAGACTGCATTCACTGTAGACTTAGGTAAGATTGACAAGGGTGATTTAATTGCACGTCGTGACGTAATTGTTACTCTGTCAGCTCAAGGCTATATCAAGTATCAGGATATCTCTACTTATGAGAGTCAAGCTCGTGGTGGTAAGGGTAAACTTGCAACTAAGTTAAAGGATGAGGATTACATCACCAAGGTAGTTGTAGCTTCTACTCACGATAAGATGATGTTCTTTACTAACAAGGGTCGTGCCTTTGTTAGCGTGGTTTATGACTTACCAACCTCAGAGAACCGCACATCAAAGGGCTTGCCAGTACAGAACTTCTTTAATATTGATAAAGAAAATGGAGAGGTTGTAACCGCATTACTGCCAATTTCAGAGTTTAACTCAGAGCAGTACTTCTTCATGGCAACTAAGAACGGCTTAATTAAGAAGACCTCACTTAGTGCTTATGCATCATTCGTTAACAGAATGGGCACAAACGGTTTAATTGCTCTTAAGTTAAATGAAGGTGATGAGTTAATCGGTGTTGAATTATCATCAGGCGATGATGATGTATTCTTATTTACATCCAATGGTTATGCTCAGCACTTCTGTGAATACTATAAGCGCTCTGCTGTCGCAGATGAGGATTCTTCAGATGATGCTGACAGCTCTGATAACTCTCAAGAATCATCAGATGAGAATGATGATAGCTCAATTGATAGACATTCAGGTGCAGGCGTACGTCCATCAGGTCGTGGTTCTGGCTGTATCCGTGGTATCAAGCTAAGAGAGAACGGTAAAGTTGTATCCTTGATGGTAATTCCTCCATCAGAGGTAGACAAGCAGTTCTTAATTGCTTGTGCTAATGGCTATGGTAAGAGAACCCGTCTGTCAGACATTTCATTACGCAATAGAGGCGGTATGGGCGTCATCGTTATCAAGAATCTTGATAGAAACGGTGAGGTTGTTGGTGCCGTTCTTGCTGATGACAATTCAGACTATATGTTAATTACTAACCAGGGGCAGTTAATTAGATCATCAATGTCTGATACTCCACTTGTAAGTCGTTCTGCTGCTGGTAACATCTTAATGCGTATGTATGAAGGTGATTCTGTAATGGCAATTCAGTCAATTCCTGAAGATGTTGTACAAAACTCTAAGAAAATGGCCGAAGCTAGGCAGAAGGAACGTGAAGAGTTAAAGGCGGAGCAAGAGGCTCAAAACTCATCACCAAGCCTTGAAACAGCATTAAACGAAAAGCCTGATGAATCCGCACCTGAAAATAGCACTGATACTCAGACAGTTGACAGTGGCGATAACAATTCAGATAATCAATAATATATAAGGCATGGAGAATACACTCCATGTCTTTTTTACTTGATCTTAAACAATAAATTTTCATTTGTTTTAATTTTTAACCGATTTTCTTAATACTTTTGTTGGAGAACAAAATGAGTAAAGTTTGGAATTACTATGCAGGTCCTTGTATGCTTCCTGTTGAAGTTATGGAAAAGGCTCAAAAGGAATTCAGAGATTTTGAAGGCACTGGTATGGGTGTAGTAGAACTTTCTCATCGTTCTGCTGAGTTTTTGAAGGTTGCTAAAGAGGCTGAAGCTTTATTAAGAGAGCTTTTAGATATTCCTTCTAACTACAGAGTATTATTCGAGCAAGGTGGTGGTCGTGGCCAGTTTGCTGCTATTCCACTAAACTTATTACCTGAAAATGGTCATGCTGATTACTTTGTAACAGGTCACTGGTCTCGCTGTGCTTTTAAAGAGTGTGATGAGCACTACGGTAAGGCAATTTTGCACGAGTGCACCTTCGAGAACAAAGATGGTCTGTATGAAGTTGATTACTCAAAGATGAAGGTTACAGAAGGTGCTGCATATGCTTATATGTGTATCAATGAAACCGTAAATGGCATTGAGTCATTTGAGTTACCAGATACAGGAGATGTTCCTTTAATTGCTGATATGTCATCAGACATCTTAACTAGACCTATTGATGTTTCAAAGTTTGGTGCCATCATCTTTGGTGTTCAGAAGAACGTAGCTCCAGCTGGTATGACAGTTACCATCGTTCGTGAAGATCTATTAGGCAAGGCAAGAAAATACTGCCCATCAATCATGAATTGGTCTGTACTTGATAAGTTTGAGTCTATGTACAATACACCATGCACTTTCTCGTGGTATATGGCTTGTCTGAACTTAAAGTGGATAAAAAGTTTGGGCGGTGTTAAAGAAATGGAAAGAAGAAACATCGCTAAGTCAAAAATGGTCTATGATTATCTAGAAAGCTCAGACTTCTATCGTGTAAGAATTGCAGTTAAGGACAGATCACGTGTTAACTGCGTATTCAATCTAAAAGATGAATCTTTAAATGATGAGTTTGTAGCTGAAGGTAAGAAGAACGGCCTTGTAGGTATTAAAGGTCATAAAGTATTAGGTGGCATGAGAGCAAGTTTATACAACGCTATGCCAATTGAAGGTGCAAAAGTGTTAGTAGACTTCTTAAAGAAGTTTGCTGCCGCTCATCAGTAATTACCTCAATAAATTATAAAAAGGACGTAGGTTATGGAGTTACATCGTACCCCTTGGTTTGAAAGTTACCCACAAGATGTGCCACATACAATCAATCCAAAACTGTACGATAATCTTCCAGCACTCTTTGACGATAGCTGTCAAAAGTATGGAAATAGAAAGGCTTTTATCAGCTTAAACAGCTCTGTAACCTATAATGAAGTCTATGAAAAGACCTGTGCTTTAGCTACATATCTTCAGAAAGTCCTTAAAGCTAAAAAAGGTGACAGATTGGCTGTAATTCTGCCTAATGTCATCCAATACCCAATTTCAGTGTTTGCAGCCTTAAAATGTGGTATGCAGGTTGTAAACATCAATCCTTTATATACATCTCATGAGATTTTAGGAGTGCTACGTGACAGTGGTGCCCGAATTGTGGTCTGTCTTGAAAGCATTACCTCAGAAGTATTAAAGATACATGATCAGACTTATCTTGATTACATCATCTCCTGTTCTGTAGGTGATTGCCTGTCACCAATGAAAAGAGCATTTGTTAACTTCTATTTACGTCACTTTACCAATATGGTTCCTAAATATGATAAAGATAAAGTTATCATGTTTAATAACTGCCTTAAGGAAGCAGCTGGTAGAGACTTTGATAAAGTAGAGATAGATTTTGATGATATTGCATTCTTACAGTACACAGGTGGTACAACAGGTAAGCCAAAAGGCGCAATGCTAAGTCATGGCAATATCATTTCAAATGTTGCTCAAGCAGATGGCATGTACGGACCAAGACTGCATAAAGGTGAGGAAGCTATTCTTACTGCGCTGCCTCTATACCATGTCTTTGCAATGACTATCAATTTGATGTTTGCCTTCTATTTAGGTTGCACCAATCTTTTAATCATTGATCCTAGAAAGTTTGATGATCTTATCAATCAGTTAAAGAAGAATTCAGATATCTCAATTATTACAGGTGTTAATACTCTCTTTAACGCTTTTGTTAACTATAAACTTTTTGAAAAAGTAAAACTAAAGCACTTACGTTTAGTTGTAGGTGGTGGTACGGCAGTTCAGTCTGGTGTTGCTCAAAGATTTTTAAAGGCATCAGGCGGTATTCCTATTTTAGAAGGTTATGGATTAACAGAATGTTCTCCATTGTGCTGTGTAGTACCTTATACTCAGACTGAGTATAACGGTACTATCGGTCTTCCTACTCCTTCAACATTAGCCAGAATCGTCAATATCGAAACTGGTGAAGAAATTTGGGACAAAGGTGTTGCTGGCGAACTTGAGTTTAAAGGTCCTCAAGTCATGAAAGGTTACTTTGAAAACTCAAAAGAAACAGAAAATGTCTTTGATGATGGATGGCTTCGAACCGGTGATATTGCTCAGTGGTGTGATGGCGGTTATTTAAAGATCATTGACAGAATTAAAGATATGATCTTAGTTTCTGGTTTTAATGTCTTCCCCACAGAAATTGAGAATGTGGTAAGTCGCTTTGATAAAGTTTTAGAGTGCGCTGTAATTGGTGTTCCATCAAAAACTACAGGTGAGTCAATTAAGCTTTATATCATAAGACGTGATCCTACTTTAACCAGAGAAGAAGTTTTAGCTTACTGTAAGAAATATCTAACAGGATATAAACTTCCAAAACATATAGAGTTCGTCGAGACTTTACCTAAATCTCCTGTTGGTAAAGTATTACGTCGATATTTAAAACAGAATCGTCTTAAAGTTTAATTTAGGCGTCTCTTATTTTATAATGTGCTCGCAATTGAGGAGAGCACATGAGCACTAACAATATTGTCTTAGTTGATAATGAGACTTCATTAAATATTCTAAACACATTTTTGTCATCACTATGTGAGGATAAAAATATAAGTGTGGATACTGAATTTACAAGAACTAAGACATATTATCCTATATTAGATCTTGTACAAATATGCATTGATGACACAGTCTATATAGTCGACCCTCATGCTTTAAAGCTCTCATCATTTTTCAAAGCCTTTGTTAATAATACCAAGGCAAATTGTCTGTTCTTTTCGGCTCGTGAAGATCTTGAGATACTGTCTTTTGAAGCTCATAAGTTAGGTCTTGAAAAGACTCTTCCAGAAAAATGCATTGATTTACAGCTAATGATGGCCTTTTTAGGATTAGGTTATTCAAAAGGGTTACAAGCTACATTAGAAGAAGAGCTTAATGTCATATTACCTAAAGACCAAACTCGTTCAGACTGGTCATTGCGACCATTGACAGATGAGCAGATTGTCTATGCTGCTAATGATGTTCTCTATTTAGATAAGCTCTATCAGTCTCTTATTAGTAAGTTTAAGCAAGCAGATCCTCGTTTAACATGGTTCTATGAGGAAATGGACAATCAAAAGGATAACTGTACGATCATTCCTAAGCCTGAAACTGCTTATCTAAATGCCAAAGGAGCAGGAACTGTTAGTCTGGCAGAACTTACTGTTTTAAAATTTCTATGTCAAAAGCGCATGGAATTTGCAATGGAAAATGATGTAGCTCAAAATAGGATCATCACAGGGGGGGCCTTATCTCCAATTGCTAGGTTAAAAAATCTCTCTAATGCGTCTTTAGCTAAAGCAGGTGTAAAACCTGGAGCCATAAGACAGTATGGAAAACTTGTGATCTCATGGTTTAACGAAGCCCAAAAAGTTCCTGTAGAGCAAGATCTTGAGTACCCAATTGAACACATCCTATCAGACAGAAATGTTGGTAAAGCTGTCAAAAAATTAAAGCGTGTATTATCACTTATAGCAAAAGAGCGGGGGATAAACGAAGAGCTTATAAGCTCAAAACAGCTTTGCTATGATTATTTTAAAGCTCTAAAAGAAAATAGCAGACCAAGACTTTTTACTTCATGGTATCAAGAGTGTATTGGTAAAGAGCATCAACTTCCTCCTTTCCCTGAAGAGTAATCTTTACTTTATAAGAGCTTGAGAAAAGTTACCTTATTTTCTACCTTGAGGTCATACCTTTTTTGTATTCTCAAAAACTTTTTTACAAATAAGAAAAGCTCTGCAAAGCAGAGCTTTAAGGTTAGTTAATATGAATTGTTATATATGAGGTTTGCTTTATAGAGCCCAGCCTAACTGAACGTTCCAGAAAGCAGTGTAGATTACAGCTACGATAATTAAGATTGCATAGCTTGCTATAGCGAAACCGCCAGTTGTCTTGAATGTCTTAGCTGTGGTTATGATTGCCTTAGGATCGTCATCGCCATTGTTAGTTGATAATGAAACGAATGCGATGATTGCAGTGGTTAGGATCCAGTTGTAGAACATCTGGTCTAAGAAGCCCATCTGTAAAGGTAAGAACTTCAGTAAGAATGCGATTACGATTGAGCATAATACACCAACTACTGCTCCCTTTGAGTTTGCCTTCTTGTAGAACAGACCGCATAAGAATACTGATAAGATACCAGGTGAAACAACACCGGTGTACTCTTGGATGAACTGGAATGCCTGACCTAGAGAGCTTAATAGAGGAGCAATGAAGATTGCGATTGCTAAAGCTACAATAGCAGTTAAACGACCAACTCTCACTAAAGATACATCTGATGCTGACTTGTTGATGTACTCTTTGTAGATATCCATGGTGAAGATGGTTGCAGTTGAGTTTAGCATTGATGCTAAGGATGAAACAATAGCTGCTGCAAGAGCTGCGAATACAACACCTTTTAGACCTGTAGGCAGTAACTGAGCAACCCAAGGATATGACTTATCAGGATGATCAGCTGTAGGAATGTTGTTAGCAACAATGTTACCATACTGTTCTTTTAATGAGTCTAATAGAGCAGGATTGTGAACAGTGATGTAGTAAGCTGCAATACCTGGAATTACGCAGATTAAAGGAATGATTAACTTTAAGAAGCCTGCGAATACAAGACCAGTCTGAGCTTCGTGAATTGACTTAGCAGCGAATGTACGCTGAATAATGTACTGGTTGAAGCCCCAGTAGTACAAGTTAGTAACCCATAGACCACCGATTAGAACAGAGATACCTGGTAACTGTGAGAAGTTAGGATTTGATCTGTCTAAGATCATTTCAAAGTGCTCAGGAATATCCTGAACTAAAGTTGACCAGCCAGCCATGAAGCCTTCACCCTGACCAATCCACTTTAAGGCTACATATGATGTTGCAAAACCACCGATTACTAAAACAGCAACCTGGATAACGTCAGTCCAAACAACTGCTGACAGACCACCGTATACTGAGTATAGAAGAGCGAAAGCTGCTAATCCTAAGATTGAGTACATCAGAGGAATACCTAAAATGGTCTCTAATGCTAAACCGCCTAGGTAGAGAACTGAGGTTAAGTTTACTAAGATGTATAAGCTGATCCAGAATATTGCAAGAATGGTTTTTAGAGTTTTATTAAAACGTTTCTCAACGAATTCAGGAATAGTGTAAATACCTTTTTCGATAAAGATAGGAATGAAGTATTTACCAACTAAGATTAAGGTCACAGCAGCCATAATTTCGTAAGCTGCAATGCCCATACCGATAGCATAGCCAGAACCTGACATACCGATGAACTGTTCTGCTGAAATATTAGCAGCAATTAGTGAGGCACCAACAGCCCACCAAGGAATAGATTTACCTGCTAAGAAATACCCCTCAGCGCTCTTGTGATTTTTACGAGAAGCTGAAAGGGCGATAACTAAGACTACGATAGCGTATATACCAAAGATAACGTAATCAATGGTAGATAAACCAGAAGTTACTGTTTCCATGTGTTTTTCCCTTAATTTATTTGACTATATTGAAACGAAGTAAACGTTTACGGAAATAATAGCAGTATTTAAAAACAATGCAACTTAAGGGATTTTGGTTGGTTTTGTCTTAAAGATTGAAAAAATTGAAAGTATTTTACAATGAACAATTATATTTCTATTGATGATAAAAAACTTAAAAATCAATTAAATAGAATAATTAAAAAATTTAGATTATCAGATATATCAAATTTTTTTCTTGAGAAAATTAAAATATCGTAAACGTTTTAGATTTATTTAACTATTTGATAACTAAAGAAAATATTTAAAACGATTAAAATTCAATTTTGTGATCTTGTGCTAGATTTTTTTTGCACGTTTGCAACCTTTTGGTCGAGAAAACGGTTTTAGCTAAATAAGCTTTGTATGTTGATTTTATATTTTGGTAACTTGAACTGTTTTTTTAAGATAGGGGATAGCGTTGACGATAGCAATTAATAAGACTAGCTTTTGGTGATTTTAAGATAGCTGTTCTTGTAATACACAGTGTTAATCCGAAAAAATTTTTTCCCATTTATTTCGTGTCAGATCTGATGTCTTTAACTTATCAAGACGTAAGTTTCAGGATATTAAAAAGCCCCGCATATAGCAGGGCTCGTGTTAACAATTAACTGTTAATTAGAATGCGAAGCCTAGGCTTGGATTCCAGAATGCTGCATAGATTGCAGCAACAATTAACAGAATTGCGTATGAAGCGATAGCAAAGCCACCAGAGGTCTTGAAGGTCTCTGAAGTAGTCTTGATTGCCTTAGAATCGTCATCGCCTTCGTTAGTTGATAATGATACGAATACGATGATAGCGATGGTTAGAATGCAAGTGTATAACATCTGATCCATGAATGGCATCTTGATAGGTAAGAACTTCAATAATAGAGCGATTACGATTGATGATAGAACACCAATTACAGCACCCTTTGAGTTTGCCTTCTTGTAGAATAGACCGCATAAGAATACAGCTAAGATACCAGGTGAAACAACACCGGTGTATTCCTGGATGTACTGGAATGCCTGACCTAATGAGCTTAACATTGGAGCTAAGAAGATAGCGATTACTAAAGCTACGACAGCAGTGATACGACCTACAGTTACTAATGTGATATCAGAAGCGTTCTTGTTGATGTACTCCTTGTAGATATCCATTGTGAAGATAGTAGCTGTTGAGTTTAACATTGAAGCTAAAGATGAAACGATAGCTGCTGCTAAAGCTGCGAATACTAGGCCCTTAACACCTACAGGTAGTAACTGTGCAACCCATGGATAAGCACGGTCAGTCTGTGTTGCTGTAGGAATGTTGTTAGCTACGATATCACCATAGGTTGCCTGTAACTGCTCTAACAGTGCAGGGTTCTGAACAGTGATGTAGTAAGCTGCGATACCAGGAATTACAACAATGATAGGAGTAATGCACTTTAAGAAAGCAGCAAATGCTAAACCCTTCTGAGCCTCATCTACAGACTTAGCTGCGAATGTACGCTGAATGATGTACTGGTTGAAGCCCCAGTAGTACAGGTTAGCAACCCACATACCACCGATTAGAACTGCAATACCAGGTAAGTTGCTGAACTGTGGATTTGACTGATCTAAGATCATGGTGAAGTGATCTGGGATCTCGTCGATTAGAGTACCTAAACCTGAGAATGCACCTGCGTCACCACCGATTAACTTTAATGCTAAGTATGATGTTGCAAAGCCACCGATTACTAGAACAGCAACCTGGATAACGTCAGTCCATACAACAGCTGATAGACCACCGTATACTGAGTAGATTAGAGCGAATGCAGCTAAACCTAAGATTGTGTACATCATAGGAATACCTAAAATTGTCTCTAATGCTAAACCACCTAAGTAAAGAACTGATGACAGATTTACGAAGATGTATAGGCAGATCCAGAATACTGCAAGAATTGTCTTTAAGGTCTTGTTGAAACGCTTCTCAACGAACTCAGGAATTGTATAAATACCTTTTTCGATGAAGATAGGTAAGAAGTACTTACCAACAAGAATTAAGGTGATAGCTGCCATGAACTCATAAGCTGCGATACCGAAACCGATAGCGTAACCAGAACCTGACATGCCGATGAACTGCTCAGCAGAAATGTTTGCTGCAATCAATGATGCACCAACGGCCCACCATGGAATTGACTTACCTGCTAAGAAGTAACCTTCTGCGCTCTTGGTGTTCTTTTTAGAAGCGAACAGACCAATTGCAATCACAACAATGGCATAAATTCCAAAGATTACATAATCAATGGCACTTAAACCTGCAACTACATTTTCCATATTAACTAACCTTGTGTTTGAAAATTGAAATTTTAGAGACTTAAAAAAGCCTATAAAACCGATCGACGTGATTATACAAAAATTTTTCTGATGAACCACCTGTTACTTTAGTGATAAAATATGCATAAAACCGTATCGTTAAGATTTTATATTCAGTTAACTTAATCTCAATATTAGTTGAAAAAACTTTTTAGAAAAATCTGTTTGTAAATCAAATTGATAATTAATAATCTGTTTCATTTATGCAAAAAATTAATTAGTAAAATTTAGGATAATTTTGAAATTTATTTATAAATAATGTAATCGGTTTCATATATATAACTTATTGATATATAAAATAAAAAAATATCTACAATTTTTGCTAAAATGTGAGATGACTATCAATTTTTTGTATAACACAAAATTCCACTGACATTTTTGTAGGCTCAATTTTCGCACAATGTAATCTTAATATAAACATATAGACTTACTATGGAAAGGCGATAATTAGCTGTTTTCTCCTTTTATTGTGTTGATGAATCAATATTTGAAACTTATGTGTGTCAGAATTTGCAATTTCTTAATATTTGTATGGAAATTTTTAAAGAACACTTTTAAACTCTAGATATCGGGTAAGGAGTTTGATATGGATAACTACGTAGATTCTAAAATCCTTATATGTAAGGTTTCTTATAACTGGTATCAGGTTATTAAGTCAAACTTCATTTCAAATGGATCTTCAGTTACTAACTGCTGGTACACTCCGTTTGAAGAATTTGCTCATGACAAAGATGATGAGGAATTACCTCCAACAGGTTCTTTAGTTCTTTTCTTAGTCGAGAAGGATGGAGAGCAGATTATCTGTGGTGGGGGATTTTTTTTGAAACATCTTAATATGGATATAACCTCCTGCTGGAATCAGTATGGCGTTTTATCTGGTTATATGAACTTGAACGACTTCTTAAGAAGAGCAAAAGAGTTCAAAGCTGATATGAATGATCCATTAAGTTGCTACATTGCAGATGGCTCCTTTATATTCATTAGAAAGAACATGGTTTATGTACCAGAAATGTTCAAAATCAACTTTGAGGAAAGATCTCGCGTAACTATTCCTAGTGATGAACCTTTTGGTATGTACTTAAAAAAGGTTTGTTTAGAAAGGCGCAAGACTCAAATCGATCAGTCATCCTGCACCTGGCCCGGTATCTATTATGTAGCTTCTATTCACAAGAGTGCAGAACACGCATCTCAATATAGAACCGAGCTTTTAAGTGCCTATGGTTTTAAGTGTGCAGTTACAGGTTGCACCTTAATGCCAGCCTTATCTGTAGCTCATATCAAGACTATATATGATGATAGATATCTTGATCTTAACAATGGCGTGGTTTTACGCTCTGATATCCACCATCTGTTCTCAAAAGGTTATTTGACGTTCTATTACGACACTGATGGTTCTGTAAAAGTTAAGATTTCAAAGAATATGAAGTTAAACCTTGATCCTGAGTATTCAGAATTGGATGGTAAAAAGTTGTCTTTACCTGAGAATAAAGACTATTGGCCTAATCCTGAATACCTAAAGTGGCATAACGATATCAGATTTGAGAATTGGTTAAAGTACGGAGAGTTTTCTTTAATCGATGCTTTACCAATGCATCCTAGAGAAGGTTAATTATGAAGATCGCTGTATTAGGTGCAAATAACTCCATTGGCAGCAAGATTGTTCTAAAAGCTGAAGAACAGGGCATAGGTTCAGTTTGTGTTGTTGACAGTTTCTCTAATGTTCCAGGTAACGGCAAGGTTTTAATTAAGCCTTGCCTTGAACTTACAAAAGACGATGTTAAAGATTGTCACTATGTAATTGATACCATATCTTTTCTTTCTATTTCTAAGTTCTCATCTGACGATCTGCCTTTATGGCATTTACTTGAAATCTTAAAAGACAGTGAGGTAAAGCTCTTAGAGTTAGGCAGTTGTACCTTCCTGTATTCAGATAACACCAGACAGCGTTATGTAGGATCTGGTGACAACGAGATCTTAGATGACAGTGAACTAAAACATGAAAGACTCTGCATCAATGCATACAAGAGACTGTCATTATGCAGAAATGTAAAGTGGTCAGTTCTCTGCCCACCATTGCTCTTAGATAAAGAAGGATATGCCTCTGGAAAATTCGAGTTTCATGATGATGTGTTGCCTGTAGGATTAGAAGGCGACAGCTTTATCAGTGAAGCTGATTTTTCAAGTTCAGTGATTGAACTTTTAAAGAGAATACCAAAGCTTCATACCTGTACTTCGGTTAGAGGTTTGAGAGTCTAACTATCTTTAAAAGCTAATAATAAACCACAGTAGCGCTGTGGTTTTTTGTTAGATTTTGCCTTCTTTTACCTTTTCGATAATGTCTTTAAGCTCTTTAATGAATTTCTGAGTATCTAAGAAGTAGTTTGGATATTCGCTCTTAATATTGATAAATTTATCAGATCTAATCATAAGAACTGATACATTTTTTAGGTTTTGAGTTTCCTGTTCTCTAAATCTGTTATGAAGTGACCTTTGTCAAGTACCTTTTTAGTGAT
>HF987924.1 GCA_000431835.1 Succinatimonas sp. CAG:777 | reverse complement strand
AGGTTGTCTTCTACGAAATTTAAAACATCCCATGGACAGAACATCTCTTTGTCATAGAACTTATATCCGTCATAGTTGTTCCTAACAACCTCTGAGAAATCTTCCATCTCATAATCTTTTAAAAGTTTTAGAGTTTCTTCTTTGGTAAAACCAATCATACCTGTGTAATTATCTATTTTATTGGTGACTGTATTTACCTTTAGGTTATTAACACCTGTAAAGATACTGTTCTTAGCTACCTTTAAACATCCTGTTAAGATGACTTTTTTTACAACAGGTTTGTTCGTTTCAGGATCTTTTTGTGAGTCTTTTAAGAAACCTAGAAAAGATGTCATTAAAGTTACCATATCTTTATGGTAGCCATAAGACTGCGCTTTTGCTAAAGGCACATCATACTCATCAATTAAAACATAAACCTGTTTCTTAAAGTGCTTGTAGAGCATTAAACTTAGGGAGCTAATTGCTGATGTTACATAGGATATAGCTTGTTTATCTGCCTTTTTTAGGTATATCTCATCTATTAGTAAATTAAACTTAGCTTTATCACTTTCATCTAAATAAGAGCTGTCTTTTAAGAAACTAAATTCCTTTGCCTTATTAGAAACAACTTCAGCTAATTTTAAATAGGCACTTTCAAAATCATCTCCACAAACATCCTTTAAGGTAATTGAGATAACGGGACACTGCCCCATGTACTTGTCACAGAAATCTTGATCCTCTAAGATTTTTGTTCCTTTAAAGTAGTTTAGGTGCTTAGTAATATTTCCTGGCTCTTTACCACTAATCTGTAAGAAAGATTCAAACATATTCATGAGCAAAGTTTTGCCAAAACGTCTTGGTCTTGTAAAGAGCAGTACGTTTGAGCCTTTAACTTTAGACTTATCATCTGCTGTAGTGATATCTGCAAACACTTCTTTTAAGTAAGGTGTCTTATCAACATAGTAGCAGCTAGTAGTGATTAACTCTGCAAAGTTATCAACACTTGTTGGTAATGGTAAGAATTGTTTGTTGCTCAT
>HF987923.1 GCA_000431835.1 Succinatimonas sp. CAG:777 | reverse complement strand
TAGTTAATGCCGATTAAAAGAATGTTGTCAGTGTACTCTTTTACTCTTGAAACGTAGTCACGCTCTTTTATCTGCTCAAGAGCAATTTTGGCACTTGCATCCTTTTTAAGCTCAATAATTAAGGCAGGTTTATCTTTAGCATTAGCAGACATTGGCAGATAGACAATATCAGCAAAACCTTTTCCGGTTGGAAACTCATTTAATGGTGCCAGGTAATCTCTTTCAGTTGCAAGGTATGCCATTAAAACTACATAACGCAAAGCACTTTCATTGTTGTACTCAAGAGCTGGTACTTTATCCTCATGAATTTTTGAAAGCAGAGTAGCTACTGTTTCTGAATCTTTATTGTAAGTAGCTGCCACTACTTGCTCTGAGAGCTTTAAAGCGCTCTCAAATTTAGGCCAGTGATTTTCTTTTACAGAATTTAGAAGTTCAACTCTAGTTTCCTCATTAGGAACATAGATAGTTGCATCTGCATCGTCATAACCTAAGTAGCCTAAATGTACCAGATAAATATAGATTGCTACTTTATTTTTGAATTTAAGATCTGCTGTATTGAAACTTTTAATCTCGGGTCGAGAAATTGAAATGGCACTACCGGAGC
This sequence comes from Succinatimonas sp. CAG:777, assembly GCA_000431835.1. Lineage (GTDB taxonomy): Bacteria > Pseudomonadota > Gammaproteobacteria > Enterobacterales > Succinivibrionaceae > Succinivibrio. The sequence continues at coordinate 582 of HF987923.1, read as the reverse complement.
ATAGTTTGATGATATCATCTTTAAGCCCTTCAAAATTCAGATTGATAGCTTCTGTTACAATACCGTAAGCTGATGTGTACGACCAGTAGCTTTGAAATTCCCTACGTGTTATCAGTTTTTTGATTGAATTTGGATTATAGATTTCATATTCGCCAACTTTATAGCCGTTATACCAGAATTTGGCTGTTTCAAAATCAAGCTGATATTTTTCACACAATGTCTTTACTTCATTCTCTGTAAAGCCATAGTATTGAGAGTAGTTACTTGATTTTAATATTGTATATTCATTAAAGTTGTTTAAAGCAGACTGGGTGTTGTACCTTGCAATAGGTAAAATACCTGTCATGTAAACTAATTCAACAAAATTCTCTCCAACTCCTTTAAACAAAGCTCTTAAAAGGTCAATGAAGTTTTTATGTAAATTTGCGTTGTTTGGGTATTCTCTAAAGACAAAATCCCACTCATCGATAATAAAGATAAATCTCTTTTTTAAACAAAAAATAGCTTCTGGCAAAGAATAATCCTTATCTTTGTCAAAGCATTCAGGATAGGTATCTTTTAATTCTGAGACAACATCAGTAT
>HF987922.1:125797-157509 GCA_000431835.1 Succinatimonas sp. CAG:777 | reverse complement strand
TTATCTGAAAGGAAATCTATCTTTTCAGTTCCTACTCGGTTGCAGTGCATTTGAGAACTTAAAGGAAGTCCGTCCTGACTATATTTCCGTTACTTACGGTGCAGGTGGATCTTCAAACATTAACGCAACAGCAAACATTGCTGACAGACTAGTTCACAATTTTGACTATACTGCTGTTGCTCATTTAGCAGGAATTGGTCTTAAAAAGGCTGATGTTGAGCACATCATTGATAACTTGTTACCTATGGGAGTGAATAATATCTTAGCTTTAAGAGGTGATGAGCGCGAGGATCTTGAAAAAGTCGACTTTGAGCATGCTGTGGACTTAATCTCTTACATCAAAGGAAAATATGGAGATAAGGTAAATATTATTGCAGCTTGTTACCCTGAAGGTCACATTGAAGCACACAATATTGTCGATGATGTAAAACACCTTAAAGAAAAGGTGGACGCAGGAGCAAGTCAGCTTATCACTCAATTATTCTTTAACAATGATAGTTTCTACCGTTTTAAAGAAAGATGTGATCTAGTAGGTATCAAGGTACCTATTCTGGCAGGTATTGTGCCTGTGGCAAATAAAAAGCAAATCGAAAGAATTGTGACTTTATGTGGAGTTGAGTTACCTGCTAAGTTCACTAAGATCATGAGCAAATATGAAGATAATCTAGAGGCTCTTCGTGATGCCGGTATTGCTTATGCAATTGATCAGATAGTTGATTTAATCACTCAAGGTATTGATGGAATTCATCTGTATACGATGAACAATCCTTACATTGCTACTAGGCTCCATGAAGCAATTAAGAACTTAATTTAGTAACAAACTAAGATTTAATCCCAAATAAAAGCTATGAAATATCACTTCACAGAGCTTTATTTTGTCTGACCTCAACAGGTCAGACATTTTGTTTTAGTTATTTTGATCTTGCCATAGCTGTAAAGAACTCTTCATTAGTCTTTGTCATCTTTAGCTTATCAATTAAAAATTCAGTAGCTTCGATTTCACCCATAGGATGTAAGAACTTACGTAAGATCCACATCTTCTGAAGTTCATCAGCACTAGTGATGAGTTCTTCACGTCTTGTACCAGATCTTGTAACATCAATAGCAGGATATACTCTCTTTTCAGAGATCTTTCTTGATAAATGAAGTTCCATATTACCAGTTCCTTTGAACTCTTCGTAAATAACTTCATCCATCTTTGAACCTGTATCGATAAGAGCTGTTGCAATAATGGTTAAAGAACCACCTTCTTCAACATTTCTAGCTGCACCAAATAGTCTCTTTGGTCTCTGCAGAGCGTTAGCATCAACACCACCTGTTAATACTTTACCAGATGAAGGCACTACAGTGTTGTATGCACGAGCTAAACGGGTAATAGAATCCATTAAGATCACAACATCATGCTTGTGCTCAACTAAACGCTTAGCTTTTTCAATTACCATTTCAGCAACCTGAACGTGACGAGCAGCAGGCTCATCGAAAGTAGAAGCAACAACTTCTCCTTTAACCATACGTTGCATTTCGGTAACTTCTTCAGGACGCTCATCAATCAGTAGAACAATCAATGTACATTCAGGATATTTACTTGAAATTGAGTGAGCTACATTCTGTAAAAGCATGGTTTTACCTGCTTTTGGAGGAGCTACGATAAGACCACGTTGACCTTTACCTACTGGAGCTACAAGATCGATAACTCTTGCGGTTAAATCTTCTTGTGAACCATTGCCAAGCTCTAGGCGCATTCTTTCCTGAGGGAATAAAGGAGTAAGGTTTTCGAAAAGGATCTTGTGGCGTGAATTTTCTGGATCGTCGAAGTTGACAGCATCAACTTTTAATAATGCGAAGTATCTTTCACCTTCTTTTGGTGGTCGAATTTTTCCTGAAATCGAATCACCAGTTCTTAAATTAAAACGTCTTACTTGACTTGGAGATACATAAATATCATCAGGACCAGCTAAATAAGAGCTATCTGCACTTCTTAAAAAGCCAAAGCCGTCAGGTAAAATTTCGATGACACCTTCACCGTAGATGTCTTCACCATTCTTTGAAGAAAATTTTAATAATTGGAAGATAATTTCTTTTTTGCTTAAACGGGCTACGTTCTCGATGCCGTTCTGTTCACACATTTGAACTAATTGTGCGACAGGCGTATTTTTAAGTTCGGTAAGATTCATAGACTAAATTAACAAACTTACTGCATGGGGAATACAGTATAAGATTAGATTCTCTAAAAAAATTAAAAAGGAAATTCCAGTGTAGAAAACACTCCAAGATCCATGTGATCGCACGACAGACACGTCGTGTGATAATATTATCACAAATTTGGTTGCATTTTATAATTTTTAACAAAGATATTTGCAAGGGAATCACTCAAAGATGTTTAACAAAATTCACCATATTGCTATCATCGGCTCGGATTACAACAAGTCAAAAGAGTTCTATGTAAAGAAATTAGGGTTTGAAATAGTAAGAGAAAATTACCGGTCTGCTAAGCAAGACTACAAGATTGATCTTAAATGTGGTGACAGCGAAATCGAGCTATTTATTGTCAAAAATGCACCAAAACGAGTTTCTAATCCTGAAGCGTTAGGACTTCGTCACCTTGCATTTAAAGTAGAAAGCGTCAATGATACGGTTGAAGAGCTTAATAAATTAGGAATTGAGTGTGAACCTGTTAGGATGGATGACTATACACATAAGGCCATGACTTTCTTTAGAGATCCTGACAATCTCCCCATCGAAATTCATGAGTAATGTTAAAGCGAGTGGCTGTTGGAAACTACTCGCTTACTTAGGATTACTCTCTTAGCTTAATATCGCTGTGAAGCAATCGGAATGATCTTAAACGGTCTCTCTTCTTTTTTTACTGCATTGTATGATCTTACAATTTGTCTTAAAAATTGACTTGCTCCAGTAGGAACGATGTTTCCAAACATACTCCTATTCTGAGCATAACTAATATAAAGATCTTCTTTTGCTCTTGTAATGCCTACATAAGCCAAACGTCTTTCTTCTGAAATTGATTTATCAGAACCAATATCTACAGATCTTTGGGAAGGTAGGATAGTATTCTCAAATCCAACTAAAAATACATGCTTAAATTCCAATCCCTTTGATGAGTGGATAGTCATCATATTTACAGCATCACACTCTGTAGAGCTAGAACCATCCTCATCTAATTCAGAGGTACTTACTAAAGTAATGTTTGATAGATAAGTTAATAAAGGATCTTCTAGAACATTAGAGGCTGTCTCTCCACTTGCACTATCTTCTACATTATCTGCGTTTATATCTTTTGCTTCTTCATCAGATGATGCCTTTTCAGCTTGTGCCTGCATCGAAGCTTCAAACTCTTTTACGTTTGAAACTAGTACACCCAAGTTTGAGACTCTGGAATTTTCTTCACCAGTCTTGCCTTCCTTTGCATCTTTTAAGGCGTACATTTCATGCAAACCTGATGCATTGATAACGTAATCTACTAATTCATTAAGAGGAGAATTTGCTTTCTTTTCTTTCATCTGTAAAATTAAATTATAAAAAGGTGTTACTTTCTTGTACAAAGAAACTAAAGCTTTGTCTGCGCCCTCTTGCTTTGAATAAGCTTCTAAAAGACGTATTGCTTGTAACATAGAGCAGTTTCTTTCTCTGCCAATTGACCTTAAGTCAGCTACAACCTTAGGACCTAATTTTCTTGATGGAACGTTAATAATTCTAAGGGCCGCAGTGTCATCATTTTCGTTAATCAGCAGTCTTAGATAAGCTAAAGTATCAAGAATCTCAGCACGTTCAAAGAAGCGTTGTCCTCCATAAATTACAAAAGGTATATGCTTCATAGAGAGGTTTTGCTCAAAACCTAAAGACAGGTAGTTGTTTCTGTAAAGAATTGCCATGTCTTGGAATTTCTCCCCTGCTTCATGCAATTTGGCAATCAACTGCACTACAGTTGAAGCTTCACAGTTATTATTTGAGCAATTTAAAATTGAAACATCATCGCCTTGTCCGATGTTCCCTTTTAAAACTTTTTCCATCAATCTGTCAGAATTTTCAGCAATAAGAGTATTTGCCATATCAAGAATTTTCTGACTAGAGCGGTAATTTAAAGCTAATAGAATTTCATGAACATCATCAAAGTCTTTTAAAAACTTGTGCATATTGGTGTAATCAGCTCCACGCCAGCCATAAATTGACTGATCATCGTCACCTACAACCATAACATGCGAGTTTTTACCAGCCATCAGTTTTAAGAATTTATACTGAATTGAATTGGTGTCCTGAAACTCATCTACTAAGATTTCTTTGAATCTACGATGCTGTAAAGCTCTAATTTCGTCATTGCTCTCTAAAAGCTCAACTGTTCTTAACAACAACTCACTAAAATCCACAGAGTTTTCATCATTGCAGATCTTTTCGTATGATGAGTAGATTTTGCACATATTTTCATACTGAGATTCACCAAAGATCCTTCCTCTCTTGATGTAATCATCAGCACGAATTCCATCTTCTTTTAGTTTACTGATTTTTGATACAGCTTCACTTGGTTTGAATTCTTTAACATCGATATTAAGCTCTTTCATAATTCGCTTAGTTAAAGTTGTCTGACTGTCTGTATCAAGGACAGTAAAATTAGGCTCTAAACCAGCCTGTTTTGCATAAGCTCTTAACAGACGTAAACAAATTGAGTGGAAGGTACTTGCCCAAAGCTGGCGCTGTAAAAACTCACCTACAAATAGGCCAATTCTCTCTCGCATTTCACCTGCTGCTTTATTGGTGAAAGTAACAGCAAGAATATTGCGAGGTTCAATCATGTAGTGCTTGATTAAATAAGCAATTCTTGAGACTAAAACTCTAGTTTTTCCAGTTCCAGCGCCTGCAATAACTAGCATATTTGACAAAGGAGCACTTACAGCTTCTTTTTGAGAATCATTTAAATTTTCTAGAATTTCATTGCTTACAGAAGGATTTCCTAGCTCATCAAGCTCGTCCATAAAAATCTCCGCTGGAATTTATGAGTTTTAAGAATAAAGGCTGCGTGGATTATAGCAGAAAACAAATTTATGATTAGTAGAAGAATTACTCTTAAAAGCTATCTTGCCTAACAGCTTTAGATACAGCCTATTTTGAGGTTTAACATTTACCTTTTACAAAAGTAACTGACTTAACTCTAGAATGTTGTCTATTTCAATATCTGGTAAGACTCTTAAAAACTGTTCATCAGGAGAAATACCGGTATATCCTTTGCGTAACCATACACATTTACATCCAGAACTTACTGCACCGAATACATCTGTATAAGGATCATCTCCAATGTGCAGAATTTCACAAGGTTGTACTTGTTTAAAATTTGCGCATTCAATAAACAAATCCTGATGTGGTTTTCTGTGAAACTTAAAACGAACAGGTCTTAAATCTGTCTCAAAATAAGAGGATACTTCTAGCTGTTTAGCATCAAGGTTTCCATTAGATACCGAGATTAGTGGATATTTAGATTTTAGATCACTCATCAGAGTTCTTACTTCACCAGAGACAACTCCCTCTGATCTCTTTTTTACAAACAGCTTTACAAGATCTATTGCTTCTTCAAGTCCCCCTTTTAAAGGGATACCTATTTCTTTAAAGGCAACAACTAAACTTTGAGCTCTTAATAAAGTTACATCATCCTCTAAGGACAGATCCTCATGTAGAACTTTTGATTTTACATTTGCCCAGTAGTCATAACTTTGATATTTTCCACCTAGTCCGTAACGATCACACAAGTAGGTTGTGAACCAGTTTTCTGCTCTAGTTAATACAGACTGACAATCATAAATCGTATTATCTAAATCAAAAGACAGTACTTTTATCTTGCTAAGATCTATTTGTTTATAGAATTTCAATTTTTCTTCCTATTAGCTAGAGGGTGAGCTTTGTTGTATACACTCTTTAAGTGTTCGAAGTCTAAATGAGTATAAACCTGTGTTGCAGCTAAACTTGCATGACCTAACATTTCTTGAACCGAACGAAGATCTGCGCCACCTTGTAACAACTCGGTTGCGAATGAATGTCTTAATTTATGAGGGTTCAAATGAGTCTGCACACCAGCTTTTATAGACAGTTTATCAAGATTCTGTTCTACTGCCCTTGTAGTAAGACGTCTACCGTATTTATTTAAAAATAGAGCAGCTTCTGAAGGTTTAAACTCGTCTCTTATCTTTAAATAATTTGAGATTTTATCTAAAGCTTTTTCGCCTACAGGCACAATTCTGTATTTGCTACCCTTACCTAGTACCCTGATTTCTTTAGTTTCATAATTCAAATCTTTTAAATCAAGTCCGACTAACTCAGAAACACGTAATCCAGATGAAAACAACAACTCAGCGATAGCACTATCCCTTTGTTCAAACACATCTTTTGGCTCGTAATCTAAAAGAACATCAATTTCATTTAAAGTTAAGATCTTTGGAAGGTGACGCTTTACTTTTGGAGCTTTAATTAGAGAACAAGGATTATCAGAAAGTTCCCCTTGCTTTATTAGATATTTAAAAAAGGAACTTAAGGCGTAAAGATCGTGGGCAACAGAGTTATTAGACTGCTTTATATTCTCATCATTGAAATTAAAGTCACGCTGTATGGCTCGCATTTGCTCAAGACCTACAGACTGCCATGACTTTATATTATCAAATTCACGCTCTAGTACAGTAACTGCTCTTTTTAGCACGTTGCTGTATGAACTTATAGTATGAATACTAGCTCGCTTCTCGTAACGAAGATGATCAATAAAACGATAAACATCATCAGAAAGCATGTTATTCACCTAAAAGCCGTAGTTTTGGGATTAAATAACTACTGTGCCTTCAAATACTCTTTGAGCAGGACCTGACATCATTACAGGAGATTTGCCACCATCCCATGAAATTCTCAAGGTTCCACCAGGTAAAGTTACATTCACAGGAGAGGTTACTCGACCTTGTGTAATCGCAACAACGGCAGCTGCACAAGCTCCTGTTCCACAGGCAAGAGTTTCTCCACAACCGCGCTCAAATACTCTTAGATTTAAAGAGTGATTATTAACAACCTGAGCAAAACCTACATTTACTTTTTCAGGAAAATTCTTATGGCACTCAAGCTCTTTACCGTACTTTTCTACAGGGGCTGTTTTTACATCATCAAAGAAGAAAACAGCATGTGGATTACCCATGGATACTGCTCCATGAGAAAACTCTGTTCCATCTGACAAAGTTATCTTGTAAGAATCAGCTCTTACAGGTGCATTAAAAGGGATCTTACAAGGCTCAAACTCTGGAGCTCCCATATTTACAGTTACAGTATCATCGTCATTAAGTTTTAATCTTAAAACACCAGATACTGTACTTACCTTAATATCTCTCTTATTAGTCAGATTATGATCTACTACAAATCTTACAAAGCAACGAGCTCCGTTACCACACATCTGAACTTCAGAGCCATCTGCATTAAAGATTCTGTAGTGAAAATCAACCTCAGGATCAAAAGGTGGTTCAACCAGTAGCAACTGGTCAAAACCAATTCCAAAATGTCTATCAGCTAATTTTTTAATAAGTTCTTGTGAAAAAAATACCTTTTGGGTAACTCCGTCAACGACCATAAAATCGTTACCCAAACCATGCATTTTTGTAAACTTTAAAATCATTTTATTATCCTAGGATAATCTCGTCCTTCCAGATATCTTCGTATGACTGACGCTTCTTGATAACATATGACTTATCACCATCTACCATTACTTCACATGGTAAACGTCTTGTATTGTAGGTTGAAGCCATTGAAGAGCCATATGCGCCAGCTCCACGCACAGCCAAGATGTCTCCATTTCTAACATTCAGCTTTCTATCTTTTCCTAAGAAATCATCACTCTCACAGATAGGACCTACAACATCAGACTTTACTGTTTCTCCATCAGGATGAACGGTAGTGTTAATAATAGTCATCCATGAACCATATAAAGCAGGTCTAATCATATCGTTCATGCCTGTATCGGTAATGATAAAGTGCTTATCACCGTTATCTTTTTGGTATTGAACTTTAGCTAAAAGGATACATGCATTTGCAACCATAGCACGACCAGGCTCGATATAGATTGAAACATCTAGATCTTTTAATCTTTCTAAAATTGGAGCGCAATACTCACTTGGAGTAGGAGGGGTTTCGTTATCATAAGTAACACCTAAACCGCCACCCATATCAATATGATCTACTTTAATACCTTCAGCAAGTAGCTTTTTGTATAAAGAAATGATTTTATCTGTAGCTTCAATGATTGGCATACCTGATGTCATCTGAGAACCAATATGGCAATCAATACCTGAAACCTTTAAGCAAGGCTCTTTTGACATCTTCTTATAAAGATCAAAAGCAATCTCTTCGCTGACACCAAATTTATTGTTTTTAAGACCTGTTGAAATAGAAGGGTGAGTCTTAGCATCAACACCTGGATTTACTCTTAGAGCAACAGGAGCTACAACATTTAACTTTTTGGCTACTTTGATAACAGTATCAATCTCTTGAGCAGACTCAATGTTTAAACAGCTAATGCCTTGAGTTAAAGCAAATTCAATTTCCTGTTCTGACTTGCCAACTCCAGAGAATACAACTTTCTTTGGATCACCGCCTGCAGCGATTACTCTACGTAACTCGCCTTCTGATACGATATCAAAACCTGCCCCTAACTTTGCCATTTCATGGATAACAGCAAGATTTGAACATGCTTTTACTGCAAAGCAAACTAAATGCTTTTTATCTTTTAAAGAATCCTCAAAAGCATTCATGTGTCTGTGTAAAGTTGCCTTTGAATAAACATATAAAGGAGTGCCGTACTCTTTTGCTAAATCGGTAGCCTTAATTTCTTCAGCGTATAAATCAGGGCCTTTAAAATTAAAATAATCCATGTTTTCCTTCCATTACAAACTGTGTTTACAGCCTATTGTATAAACACAATTGTTTTAAATTGATCTGTAAAAGTAATACCTATTTCTTTGATTCTTCTTCAGACTGCTCATCTGACTTAGAAGATTTATTTGAGTTTTGCTCAGAAGAACTTTCTTCATCCTCTAGTTGGGTATATTCAGGTTCAATATATAATTTTCCTTTAATGCCACAACCTGAAAGCTCACATAAAGCGATAAAAACAGCAAATGCAGAAATAAGCTTTTTCAATTTTCTGTCCTACAAAAATATTTAAAGTTTGAATGAGTATATCAAAATATCATTATGCATTAATTGCAAATCTAACTAGTTAAAGATTTTGCACCGTTATGAAGATCCTGCATTCATAATCGTAAATGGGTGAATAGAAATTTCATCTTCTGATAAAACAAAATACTGAGGCAAATTAAAGTTCAAATTGCTGTTAGCAACATCTGATTCAGTGTTTTGTGTATAAAATCTGTTAATTGCGTTTACAAGCTTTGATCTTGAACCAGAAAAATTATGAAATATTTTTACTTCATTTCTTTCATTTACGATATAAATATCCCATGAAGTACCGTTTTTATTAAAAAAGTACTGAACAATACCTGCTGATGCGCATTTTTCAACTTGCGTTGGCACTTGTAGGGCAAATTCAGGTCTCATTCCAAAACGAGATAGTACTGTCACATCATCATCTGATGTTCTAAAAGTGGAATGCCTAATTAAAGACAAAGCCCCCTCTTCATTGACCATAGACTCGTAAGTATTATGACCTACATTGAATACGTAACTAGACTCATAATCTCCAAGACAAGCAAAAATACCTCTAATGGTTGCTTCTAGGTCGAATCTGATTAGATCGCTGTGAGCTTTTGAATAAGACAGAACTTTCAAGACAGAACTGTATTCATGAGGCTGATTTGAAAAGAGTCCAGTGTGGATTCTGATAACAGATGACAAAGCTTCAACTAAACCTAATTCTCCATCAGGATATGAGATACAGTTAATTTCCCCCCATGAATTCAGACAGACTAAATCAACAGATCCTACTAAACACATTTTTTGTCTGCCACAGGACAGAGATGAACCGATTTCAATGTCTGATGGGGAAATTAACAACTCTTGAGTTATATCGTTCTCGAGATTTATCAAAAGCATACTTTTTAGAACCTTCCTTGGCTTTTGCAAATCTGCTTCTGACACTTCTAACTGACTGCGATTTTTAAAAAATAAAGACATGTCATATGATAGTTGTTTAATCTTGTCAGAGGTCAGATAGCCATCTTTGTTAGACACGTAAACTTTACTTCTGCTTGTTAGTAGATTATTAAAGGTAGCCCAAGCCACAACTTCTACAGCTCTAGGAGCTATATAAACAGCTTTGGTTGATAGCAAAGACAAGCTATCAATTGCAGTTGGAAAAATATGCCAGCCTTTTCTGCAAATGCTGTGCTTTGAAGGTTTTACGAAAGTAATGGTATTTTCTTCTTGCTGATGAATAAATTCCTTGCTCGCTATTAAGATCTTGCCTGGATATCTATCAAATGCTGCATAAATTTTTCTAGACAGAACACCTGCGTCATCAGATGTAATGGCGTACTCAATTTTATTTTCAACTGAGAATCTTAGTAAGGTTCTATAACTTTTTAAAAGAGATGAAAATAAATCCTGTTGAGCTTTTTTTGAGTTTTCTATATGCCATTGCTCAATATTACTAATATGATTGCAGTAGGCTCTACTCCAGCCCCACAGCAAACTTAATCTTCTTATGAAGCGTTCTCTGTGTTCACGGAGTTTACCCTTTGAGATATGAACTATTGATTGTTGAATCTTTATATAAAAACAAAATCTTGCAAGTTTTAGTCTAGATGCATCTCCTTTTCTTTTTAAATATCTGGATACTTTTCTATACATCAAATAGTAAGCATCTTGTCGAATACTGTATTTAGAACCCTTATATACAGCACTTTTTAATTCCATTGAAAGCAGTCTGGTGTTTGGATATTCATCTGCATATGCTTCCATTAGCAGAATTTTTAATACTGCTTTTAAGGGATGATCAATTCCTTTATAGACAAGCCATAAACCAGAACCAAAATACTCAACAGGTGAGCATTTTGCGACAGAACCAAAATCAAACCATGCGTCTTTATCCACAAAAGGACTTTCATAAAATTCGGCTAAAAACTTAGCATAGTTTTGGTTTTCATCCTCTTCACTTATCATGAACCAAGCTAGATTTCTGCCACAAAGTCTAATTGAAGAACGGTAAAATTCATCTAATAGGAACAAACTCTGTGCAGAACCACAGTCTTCTGTGTCCATGTTTCCGTGTTCACCACTTAAAAACTTGTCTTCTGGAGTTACAAACAAATTAACATCTGCGCCTAAAGTCTTAGCAAAAGAGGATAAGAAATGACATTTTTCAGCAAGGAGTCTTATCTCTTCAGAAGGTGTATTTTTACTTACACATACCCAGATATCTAGATCGGAATTCTGGCCTTGAGCAATAGAAGAGGTACTACCCATCGCATAAAGGGCATAGATTGGATAATGTTTTTCTTCTTTAGTATCAGGATCAATTCCGTGATCTATAAGATAACGGCGTTGATACTCAGTAGGTGTAAACCTGTCTATTCCAAAAGGAACTGAACTTGATCTGTAACCTGGTAAATTTGGACTGTTGTAATGGAGCAGTACAGGAAGAACATTCAGAACGTTGACCACATCGTTCTTCATGATTTGTAGAGCCCTTTTTATTCGTTCTTGATTTAGAGCTTCACATTTACTTAATCGGAGTTCAAAATTAGCTTTATCCATATATTAGGTATGAAGATTGTTGTGGTCTGAAAACTATGAAATTATACCACCTTTCATTTAATTTATATTTTATAAAAGGCTATTCCAATAAAAGAGTATTTCTATCAGATGCAGACCGTTTATAAGCGTAATTACCATAACCGCGATAACTATATTCAAATAAATTGTTCAAATAGTGATCTGTGACAGGTAACTTTAATCATATATGCTAGCAAAATCATTGAGATAGTTTTATCCGTGCTATGATAGGCATGATTGTATGTATGCGAGATATGAGTATGAAGCAAAAGATAGACAAGAATTCAAACGAAGCTTCTAAAGAAGTTCAAAAAGAAAAAAGTCTAGACACTACTGGTGAAGAACAGCAACGTTTAAAGCTAGAAGAAGAAACAAAAGCAATTCATAAGCAAGCAGAATTACTCCTTGAGGATGAAAAAACTAGAAAAAAAACTCCCCAAGAGAAAATTGAGTTATCTAATAAAAAACTAGCAGATAACAGCGCAGAATTTAACAAAGATAAAAGTATGCAGAATAATACAAACGCAAATTCTAAAGAGCAGAACTTTACCTCTTCTCAAGGCAATGACTCTCAGATTAAAGCTCTTAAATTCAAAGTTAATGCACTTGCAACCATTTTAGTTCTGACTATCATAGGTGGAGCGTATGGGGCTTATCAGTTTGATAAACACAAGTACGACGATCTTGAAATCATTACAAATGCACTAAAAGCTACTGAACAGAATGTTTTAAACACTCAGAACAAGATTAACTCTGTATATACAGATATCTTAGAAAAAGACAAAAGAGCAGATATTCTTTTTTCTCAGAACGCCGATTTAAGATCTCAGAACAATGTTCTTAAGAACAATGAAGAAGCTTTGCAGGAAAAGATTGATGCTGCCGTTGTAAATACAGATAAGATCAATATCAGATTAAACAATTATGAGGACAGAAATCCTTATGATTGGTTTATTGCACAAAGTTATTTCTTAGTTTCAAATGCACAGAATATTCTGTCATTCTCTGACAATATTCAATCTGCACTTTTCAATTTAAAACAAGCCGATCTTCTACTTGTAAAGATTGACGATCCAAAGGTAAATGCAATCAGAGAAGCTATTATTCAAGATACTATTGATCTCCAAAACCTACCTGCTATCGATGTTACAGGTATCTTCTTAAAATTAGACAGTATTTATAATAATACTGACAATATGCCTTTAAATGAATTCTTAAGTGCCAATTCAAAGGATGCTTTCAAAAAAGTAAATGAACCTTCAGATCAAGTAAAAGATTGGAAACAAAATCTGTGGACATCTGTAAAAGAATTCTCTTCACGCTTCATTGAAGTTAGAAGAAGAGAAGATTCTGTAGTAAACCAATTTTTGTCTCCTGATCAGACTAAGATCCTCCTAAAAAACATCAAGACAGAACTTTTATTATCAAAAGTAGCTGTATTCAATCATGATGAGGAGAGCTTTAACCACAACATCAGGGAGATCCAAGACCATATTAGGTCATACTTTGATGTTAGCAACGAGATTGTACAAAACAACCTAAAATCACTAGATGAACTAGCAGAGCTTAAGATAAAGCTTGATAAGCCACAACAATTATCTTGTATCAAGTTATTTAACTCTTTAGCTCAAGAAAAGTTCAATCTCTATGAAACACAAAAGAAACAGCTAAAGGACGGACAAAATGATTAAACTAATCTTAGTCATCTTATTTACTAGCCTAGCTGTTATCTTAGGGCCTTTGCTTGCTGACAGCCAAGGCTTTGTACATATTGCCACCAATTCAAAGATTATTGAAACTTCAATCACAACAGCTATTGTGATTTACATTTTGAGTGTTTTCATAATCTTTGCTGTATATGCAATTTTAAAGAAAATCTATCTCGTACCCAAAGGTACTTTAAGAGCTTTTAAACTTAGAGCCAACAAGAAAAAGTTATCTCAGCAGGATGAAGCAGAGATCTACTTTGAACAAGGTGAATATGAAAAGGCTTTATCTCTTTTCAAACACATCAACTCCATCAAAAAGATGTCTGAAAAATCTCTTTTAACAGCTGCCCAATGTGCGTTCCATATTGGTTTGTATGACTATACCAGGCAAGCCTTAGACGAAGCAGAAAAAAGAGGTAAAAACGTAAAATTAGCAGCTGAGGTTATCAGAGCAAGATTAAACTTAGATATTGGAAATCCTAAGGCTTCACTAGAATTCCTTGAAGCTACAAAAGGCAATATCTCCAACGCTTCTGTTTTACGCATGTTCGTAAAATGCTATAGCGAATTAGGTCTTACAGACAAAATTGTTGCTATGTCTAAGGAATTAGTTAATAACAAAGTCTTATCAGACGAAGAAGCAAGAAAGTACTATTTAAAGAATATACAGGAAAAATTATCTAAGGCATCAACAATTGATGAGGTAGATAATTGCTTTAAAGACTTAACTAAATACGACAAGAAAGAGCCAAAGATCATCAGTGCTTTCATCTATAAAATGATTAAGTTAGGTGATGTAAACCACGCCAAAACATTGTCTTTGTCTTTATTAAAGCAAGATCCTGATCCTTTCTTCTTAGATAGCGTTTCAACATGGGAAATTGCAATTCCTGATGTTTTAGTATCATTAAAGAAATATGCTGCTAAAAACATGATCACTACTCAAGTTAACCTGCCTCTTTTAAAAGCAATGGCAAACCTTGAGTACAAATCAGGTCTTCTAAGAGATGCTTTAGCAGACTATAAACAAGCTTTATCAATAGAGCAAAGTCCAGATCTCTATATTAGGGTTGGAACCATCTTAACTGGCCTTCAGAATTATCCTGAAGCTACAGAGTATTTTGCTCGAGCTAATTCTCTTTATTCTGAGGAAAAGAGCTTAGCATTAGTAAGTAAATAATCATTTCTGAAAAACAAAAAACGCTACTTCAAAGTAACAAAGAAACAATCTCTGAAGTAGCGTTTTATTATCTGACCTTTCCTCGTGCTAGTACAATTGTGCCCTAGACTGTTTTTTCAAAGTCTCTTCAAGCTTTAGTTTCTGATTAGCTCGATTAAACAGGGTCTTTAAATCAGCTTCAGATACTTTTCCACAGGCTTTGAATAAAAGGTAAGCTCTTCCATCAAAATAGGTTACAAGTCCTGAACAAGGCGCATTATCTACAAACTTAAAAGAAAAACCTCTAAGATCGATGACAGGTTTTAAATCCCAACCTTGATAACTGTCCATGATGTATTGAGCGTAATCCTTTGTTGTCGAAAGGTTTACTACTGGATTTACTATAGACAGCGATGCTTGACCATTACCATCTGTTTTCTCATAGGTAACAGAGTTGTTGGTAATAAACTCATCATAATCCGACTCAGCGGCTGATACTACCGCTGAGAACATCAATACTGATAACGCTAAAGCCTTTTTCATTACTTAATTAACTGCTGATAAGCTGTATTTGAGGTTACTTCCTCAACAGGGTAACCAAATGACTTGATAACCTCATTGATTCCCTCTTCCTTACCGGTTACATCAAAACCACACAGTACAGAGCAGAACTCTAAACCTGTAATTCTGAAGTGGAACAAGGTAATGTTATATGAATTACCTAAAGTCTCCAAGAAGCGCAATAGAGCATTTGAAGTTGCAGGGAACTCAAACAAATACAGTTTTTCGTTAAGTTTTGTTGAAGGATGTCCACCTACCATATAACGTAAGTGATCCTTCGCTAAAGAATCATCTGTTAAGTCGGTTACTAAGTAGCCATTCTTCTTTAATGACTTGCAGATCTCGTTTAGTTCTTTCTTGCCTTCTGTCAACTCAACTGAAGCAAACACTCTTGCTCTGTCTGAGTTGTTATAACGGTAACTAAACTCGGTTACAACTCTGTCTCCAATGCTCTTAGTGAAGTCTAAGAAAGAACCACTCTTTTCTGGAATTTCAACAGATAAGATACCTTCTGACATCTCACCTACATCACAACGCTCAGCTACCATACGTAATGTATGGAACTTAACATTGGCACCTGACAGGATTGCAATATGATTGCCTGATTTGATGTTGTTCTCTCTTACATATTTCTTAAGACCTGCTAAGGATAAAGCGCCACTAGGCTCTGCAATAGCACGAGTATCATCAAATATATCTTTCATAGCAGCGCAAATTTCATCATTTGAACAAGTTACGATGTCGTCTAGGTACTTGCTTAATACTCTGAAGGTCTCAGTACCAGCCTTGCTTACTGCAACACCATCAGCAAAGTGAGATACATAACCAATATCAACAGGTTTACCGGCTTTTAAAGCAGCTTTCATACAAGCACTGCCCTCAGCCTCAACACCAATAACCTTTACGTGAGGTAAAAGAGACTTAATGTAAACTGCAATACCAGCTGCTAGTCCACCGCCACCGATCTGAACGTAGATAGTATCGATATTGTCACACTGACCGATTAACTCATGTGCAATAGTTCCCTGACCTGCAATCACATCTGGATCATCATAAGGAGGGATCATGGTTAATCCCTTCTTCTTTGATAATTGCTGAGCATAGTCATATGACTCATTAAAACTATCACCGTATAACACTACTTCAGCGCCAAAATTTCTTACGGCATCGATTTTTAAATCTGGAGTAGTTGTAGGCATAACAATAACAGCTTTAATACCTAGTTTTTTTGCTGATAAAGCTACGCCTTGTGCATGATTACCAGCTGATGCTGTAACAATACCAGCCTTTAACTGATTCTCATCTAAATTCTTAATCTTATGGTATGCTCCACGTAACTTAAATGAGTGGATCTTTTGGTAGTCTTCACGCTTTAAAAGTACGTTTACACCTAATCTTGAAGATAAGTTCTCAAGATTTTGTAAAGGGGTCACCTTTACAAGATCATAAATTCTAGCTAGCAGGATCTTCTTAAGATATGCTTGAGAATCTAACTGTTTTTCAGCCATCTTATAGTCCCTCTAATTTGCTACGATCACGGACGCCACCCTTGTCAGCACTAGAAGCTAGTTTACCGAAGGCCTTTAGAGCAAATGAAATTTCTCTATCTCTGCCTACAGGCTGCCATGCGTCCTTACCCTTAGCTTCCATAGTTTTTCTTCTCTTAGCTAATTCTTCATCGCTAACAGCCATTCTGATGGTACGGTTTGGAATATCAATTTCAATTAGATCATTCTCTTCTAGAAGACCAATGTTACCGCCGTTTGCTGCTTCTGGTGATACGTGACCAATTGATAAACCAGATGAACCACCTGAGAAACGACCATCAGTTACTAGAGCGCACTCTTTACCTAAGCCTACTGACTTAATGTAAGAAGTTGGGTATAACATCTCCTGCATACCAGGGCCACCACGTGGGCCTTCGTAACGAATAATTACAACGTCACCAGCCTTTACCTTGCCACCTAAAATACCATCAACACCAGCTTCCTGGCTCTCAAAGATACGAGCAGGGCCAACAAACTTAAGAATTGACTTATCAACACCTGCTGTTTTTACGATACAGCCGTTGATTGCTAGATTACCGTATAGAACAGCTAGACCGCCATCCTTTGAATATGCATGCTCAAAGTCATGGATACAGCCGTTTGCTCTATCAGTATCCAACTTATCTGTTGTGTTGTTCTGAGAGAAAGCAACGATGTTGTACTTACCACCAGCACAAGCACTGTAGAATTTCTTGATTTCAGGATCTGTAGTCTTTTCTAGATCATACTTGTCAATCTGATCGCCAATGGACATGCCTAAAACAGTCTTACTACCTTCATGAATTAGACCATTTTTCTTTAGCTGAGCCATGATGTTCATAATACCGCCGGCATTATGTAAGTCTTCCATGTGCCACTCATGGGTTGACGGTGACATCTTGCAGATGTGGGGGATTTTACGTGACAGTCTATCGATATCTGCCATAGTAAAATCTACACCAGCTTCCTGAGCTACTGCTAACAAGTGAAGTACTGTATTAGTTGAACCTCCCATTGCAATATCAAGGCTCATTGCATTTTCAAATGTATCCTTAGTTGCAATTGAACGTGGTAAAACGCTCTTATCACCGTGCTCATAGTATGCTTTTGCCATTTCTACAATACGGTGAGCTGCTTTTACAAATAATTCTTTTCTAAAAGCATGAGTTGCAACTAATGAACCATTACCAGGTAATGACAGGCCTAATGCTTCAGTTAAAGAGTTCATTGAGTTCGCTGTGAACATACCTGAGCATGAACCACATGTTGGGCACGCTGCTGACTCTACAGCATTAACTTCTTCATCGGAAACATTTGGCTCTGCTGATACAATCATTGCATCGATAAGGTCCACTTTATGGTCACAGCCTTTTACACGACCAGCTTCCATAGGACCACCTGATACAAAGATTACAGGAATGTTTAAGCGCATTGCGGCCATTAACATACCAGGAGTTACTTTGTCGCAGTTTGAAATACATACAAGAGCATCTGCTTTATGTGCATTTACCATATACTCAACTGAGTCTGCGATAATATCTCTACTTGGTAAAGAATAAAGCATACCCGTATGCCCCATTGCAATACCGTCATCTACTGCTATAGTATTGAATTCTTTTGCAATACCGCCAGCCTTCTCAATTTCTTTTACTACTAATTGACCTACATCATGTAAGTGAACATGACCTGGAACAAACTGAGTGAAAGAGTTTGCAACCGCAATAATAGGCTTACCAAAATCCTCATCTTTTACGCCAGTTGCCTTCCATAATGCACGGGCACCTGCCATGATTTTGCCTTCATAGGTAACCTTTGAACGGTAATTATTAGACATATGCAGTATTCCTTTATATAAAACTAGACTAAGACAAATTTAATATGTCTTTAAATAAGATTTGCGCTGTTAGTAGTTTATTTTGAATTGTAATAAAAGACCCACATCCTTGGGGTGTGGGTCTATATGTAAATTTTATTTTACTTATTTACAGGGGTTAACCAACCGTACTTATCTTCGGTCTCACCTCTTACAACAGCAAAGAAAGCCTTCTGTAACTTCTCGGTGATAGGACCACGGCAACCGCAACCTACGTCGATACCATCAACTGAAGCAATAGGAGTGATTTCAGCTGCAGTGCCAGTGAAGAACATCTCATCTGCTAAGTAAACCATCTCACGTGGGATTGGCTGGTAACGAACTTCGTAACCTAAATCCTGAGCAACACGAGTTACAGCATCACGAGTAATACCTGGTAATAGACCTGAAGTGTTAGGAGAAGTATATAGAACACCGTTCTTTACGAAGAATACGTTCTCACCAGAACCTTCTGAAACGTAGCCATTGGTATCAAGTGCTATAGCCTCTGTGTAACCATTGTTGGTGCACTCGTTAGCGATCAGAATTGATGATAGGTAGTTACCTGCAGCCTTTGCCTCTGTAGGAATTGTATCTGGAGCTAAACGTCTCCATGAAGAAACGCAAACCTTAATACCTTTCTTCATACCTTCTTCACCTAGGTAAGCACCCCATGGTAAAGCACAAACCATAGCATCAGCATTTACGCCTTTCTTGAACTTAACACCTAGACCAACTTCACCCATGAAGATTAAAGGACGAATGTAGCCATACTCAAGACCGTTCTCTGAGATAACTTTCTTACAAGCATCCATAACTTCTTCTTTGGTCTGAGCGACTGGGAAACGGTAAATTTTTGCTGAATTGAATAAACGATCAATGTGATCCTTTAAACGGAAAATCTGAGGGCCATTCTTAGTAGCATAAGCTCTAATACCTTCAAACACTGCTGAACCATAATGAAGAGCGTGAGCTGTAACGTGAACTTTAGCGTCTGCCCATGGAACCATCTTGCCGTTAAACCAAATGAACTTGGTAGTGTCTGAATTCATTTTTAAATCCTCAACTAAATAAAATAAAAGGTCCTACTGTTTTTAGTAGTACTAGTAGCAGATTTTATCATTTTCATGATTGCGATACTCTATCAGGCAACCATTTTGAACAACTATTTTGTAAAGCTAGTTCAAAATTCTGCTCTAGTTCATGTTCAAGATTATATATCAAAAAACGGAACATAGTTAATATTATGTTCTAATTTTTGCAAAAATGACTATTTATGAAAAATCTTGTTACAATAAGCACTGTTTTTTCGGTTAGTGAGGCTATTAAACTCAATGATTTCTTTTCTTCCAAGTCCAATTTTATTGGTTATAAATTGCATTTTGATCTCTCTTAATGTAATTGTTATTGCAACTCCTATGATGGTATTAGGTGTTTTCAAATTCTTACTGCCATTCCATTTTGTTGCTATTACCATTGAAAAATGTAACTACTACCTATACAAAACTTGGGTATTTGATAATCGAGTAATTATCAGACTTACCAATAACATCAAATGGCATATTACAGGCGACAAGATCCCTACAACCAAGAAATCTTGTATCATCATCAGTAATCACATCAGCTGGTTAGATATTCTTTTTATAGGTTGTGTTTATAAAGGAAACGTTCCTACAACAAAATTTTTTATGAAGCATTCTTTAATTTATATTCCATTTGCAGGTCTTGCATGCTACGCCTTAGGAATGCCTTTTTTAAGACGATACCCTAAAGAAAAATTATTAAAGAATCCTAAGCTTAGAACCAAGGATATTGAAACAACTCGAGCAGCTTGCAAGAGGTTAATTGACTTTCCTACAACGCTAATTAACTTTGCCGAAGGTAGTCGCTATACAGAAGAAAAAGCAAAGAAAGTGCGTTCACCATATAAGCACTTATTACCTCCAAAAGTTGCATCATTAGGCGTAGCTTTAAGTGAGATCGGTAACAAAGTTGATTACATTTTCAACAATACTTTTTACTATCCAGACAATCATAAGAAAGCTTTCGTTGATATGTTAAAAGGCAGAGTAAAAAATGTTTACGTAAATGTTGAGATAATGGAAAAAACACCTAAGCTTGAGGGAAATTATCTTGAAGACAAACAGTACAAACATGAATTCACCATGTATGTAAGAGATCTGTGGGATAAAAAAGATAAACTTTTAGATAAGATGCACGCTGATTACGAAGAGAGTTTACGTAAATAGTCAACTTACAGAGAAATGAAAGTAAGCTCTAGCATACGCTAGAGCTTCTTTATTTAAGGAAGAGTTAGTAGATAAGAAACTATAGATTCATAATCTTCAATTGATTCAAGATTATCAGTCTTCACAAGATACTTTCCATTAACCACAATTTCAGGAACAGCATCAATTTTCATCTCTTTAGTATGTCTGTCGTACTCAGCAACCTTTGCTTGTGTTACAAAAGATTTATAAATCTGTTCATACTTCTCAGATGGTACCCCTAAACTTTCAAATAGCTCAGCAAAATAATCATGATCCTCAGGAACATCTTGTTTTACATGGATCCTGTTGAAAAGTTCTTCTTTTAATTCATCTTCAATTTCTAAGTTTATAGCTACAGCATAAGCTTTCTGAGATTCTACTCCAACATCACCACCGATAAGGCCTACAGGATTAACAATGAACTTTGCCTTACCCTTGAAGAACTCTGCCATTTGAGAAAAAGGCTTTTCCATTGCAAAACAGTGTGAACAAAAGAATGAAAAGAACTCTCTTATTTCTGGCTCTACTGTTTTATTTGTAGCTCTAATTTCATAATCCAGACCTTCTTTGTAATCACGAGCCTGAGCACTTGATATAAAGAAAATTGACAATACTAACAAGGCAAATGCTTTACCAAGAAATTTAAACATATGATTTTCTATCCTATATAGTTTGTAACTGTGCAAAATTATTTATCGCACTTAGCTTTTTGTCAAATAGACAAAATAGTATCAACTCAACCATCATCGAAACCGTTTAACTATGTAGACTTAAATTAGTTATTGTCTTCAATTGTAAAATCAGAGATTTTCTGCTCCCAGCAAGAAACCTTGTTTCTTAATTCTAAGGCACTTCGTCTTTCTCTTTTTACACCACGACTTAACATCTTAAAGAAGCAAACTGTTAAGAAATTGCTTTTTGCACAGAACTTGCTCAAAACGTAAAGGAATTTTACCTTGTTTCTGCTTATTTTGGGTTTCTTCTCATCTAATAAGTCAGACTTTGAAATGAGTTTTAAGGTTGCAGTAGCCATTGCGATATTCAGTAAGCAGAATAATCTAATTCCGTATTCACCTGTTGGAACTTTACAGATAAAAGCCAATGCATCATCTAAGTGTCCCTGACAGAGAGCAATATAGTACTCAACCATTTTTTTGTATTCTGAATCAGCAACTACAGGTAAAAAGCTAACATTTCTCATTTTGTCTTCAACTCTATCTTTTAAGATATTAGTTAGTTGAAGCCCCTCACCAAAGCTTACAGACAATATCATTAACGCATGTTTATCAATAGTATGGTTATATTCGCAGAATAAGGCTGCAAGCAGCTCTCCTACTACGCCTGCTACGTAGTAACAATACTTATCCACATCATCAACATCTTTGATATTCAGGCCTTGTAGAGATTGAGCCATGCCATAACTAAGGATTGACACGCCTTTAGAAAGGATCATTTGAACTTTTCTTGGAAAAGAACGTGTTCTAGTAATTACTCCCTGCATATCTTTTATTAATTCAAATTCAGTTGTTTTAGATCCTTTTTGAACTAACTCTACAGCTTGCTTATGCAAAGACAGTAACTGCATATCATCAGAAAAATCGTTAGAACAGAACTGTGCAAAAGAAACTAACCATGCAATCTTCTGTTTGGTAGGAGCTATTGGATCATCTTCGACAGTATCTGCTATTCTGCATAACAGATAGGCATTTGAAATGTAATCTATAAGTGATTCTGGCAACATAGGAATTGTCAAAGCAAATGTTCTTGATACATTTTTTAAATGTTCCTGCTGTTTTTCAAAGTCAATTTGTGTCTGTTGCATTTTTTTAGTCACTTATAAAGATATCTGATGATGTATACTTGCACCATTATACAATGGTAGCAAAGATTTTTATGGTACAAAGTATGAAAGAAAATACTCAAAAAAGAGTTCATCCTCCTATTGGTAATCTCTTATTAAGAACTCTTGCTATGCCTGGTGATACCAACCCAGCTGGAGATATTTTTGGTGGTTGGATCATGTCTCAGATGGATATATCTGGAGCCATCCTAGCAAGAGAAATTGCAAATGGACGTGTCGTAACAGCCGCTGTTGAAGGAATGTCCTTTTTAAAACCAGTTAGTGTCGGTGATGTTGTATGTTGTTACGGTAAGTGTATTCATGTAGGACATACATCTTTAAAAATACATCTTGAAATTTGGGTAAAGAAACTAATTGAAAGCGAAACTAACGAACATGCCGAAAGACATTTAGTTACAGAAGCTAACTATACCTATGTAGCTGTCGATAAGAACAAAAGACCAAGACCACTACCAAAGACAGCTTCTGTCGTAGCTGAAAAAGGAATTGACGCAGCCTCTGTTGGTTTAAATCCTGATGGTACAGTTAAAGATGGTGACATTGAGGAGTTTGAATAATATCACAAATGATGCAGTATTTACTTTTATAGATGCTGCATCAAACTTTTTTATTTAATGCATCTT
The DNA here is from genome assembly GCA_000431835.1 of Succinatimonas sp. CAG:777. GTDB lineage: Bacteria > Pseudomonadota > Gammaproteobacteria > Enterobacterales > Succinivibrionaceae > Succinivibrio. The sequence goes on along the minus strand of HF987922.1, from coordinate 134,191 downwards.
TGGTTATGTGGCTAATTGTTTCCATTTCTAAGTCAACATAAAACGAAAAATTTTTCTTTATTTCGTCTGCAAGATTCATTCGTGTTTGATGCATGTATCCTACAAAAAATACTCCTAGATGCTCAACCGCAGCTGATATATCAAGATTTGTAGGAAGCTGTTTTTTTGCGATAGCATTTTTTAAAACCATTGCAAAACACTCATGTTTTTGAGCGTTTTTCTCTAAAAACTTATCTCTTAAAGATTGATTTCCAGAAGAGCCGTTCATAATAGCGATCATCATTGACATAAAAGGCGAGTTCATAAACTTGATGTTCTGATCTTCTACAATTCCACCAAGCCAAGACTTAAATTTTCCTAGAGGATCCGTCTCATTAACATCACTTGCTTCATTTAATAGATTTACAGAGAACTGATCTTGCTCTAATGAATCTATTAAACATAGCAATAACTCTTCCTTGTTTTCAAAATGCCAATAGATAGCCCCTCGAGTAACACCAGCATATTTTGCAATATCAGATAAACTGGTTCTTTCAAAACCGCGCCTTGTAAATAATCTTTGGGCACTTGCAAGGATGTTCTTTTTGGTTTCTAAAGAGTCATCGTGAGTTCTTCTAGGCATAACCTACCCTATTCTTTTAACATGCATACGTGCATGTTAATACAAAAATTTGAGTAGAGAAACACAGAAATAAAAAAATAATGGTCTTCACAAATAAAGAGCAATAAAAAACTCATCAAAAGCTTATAAAAAAGCTGTTTATACATCACATTATTTTGGTAACATTAAGGAAGTGTCTACACAACATAAAATTGTATGTAATTATTAGTGCAAAAATACATACAAATATCTAAAAGTTGCACATTACACATATCGCTCTTTTTATACGATAATGTGCAATTGCTCGCAATCTGACGAAGTTAAGTAAAAGACAAACTTCAGATACTATCTAAGTCATAATTTCATTGGTAGTAGAACGCATAAATACCATCGATAAAACCACAGGTGATTTGTGTTGTGTGCTGAGCGATTCGGATTTTTATGTAGATACAAAGATTTTAATATTTCGATGCATCGAAGGAACCACTAAATGTCATTGTTCAAATCTAACAAATATATTCTTTCAACAGTTGCTGTTGCATCTGTTCTAATACTATCTGCTTGTGGTGAACAGCCTCAACAACAGCAAAGAGCTATGCCTGTAGATGTTTTTGCAGTAAAAACTGAAAACATCCCTGTTATTTCACACTTGACTGGTAGAGCAACTCCAACCCGTAAAGCTGAAGTAAGACCTCAGGTATCAGGTATTCTTCAGAAGAGATTATTCACTGAAGGTTCAACTGTTAAGCAAGGTCAGCAGTTGTATCAGATCGATCCTTCTGTATATGAAGCGAACGTAAAAAGTGCTGAAGCAAGCTTAGCAAGTGCTAAGGCAAATCTTCACACTACACAGCTAAGAGCTGAAAGATATACTCGTTTGTTAGAGCAAAAAGCTGTAAGCAAACAAGACTATGACGATGCTCAAGCATCATTCTTAAGTGCAAAAGCATCTGTAAGATCTGCAGAGGCTGCCTTAAGCAAAGCTAATATTGATCTTGCTTATACCAAAGTATACGCACCAATCTCAGGAACAATTAACCGTTCTAATGTAACAGAAGGTGCTTTGGTTTCAGCAGGTCAAGCAACTCCTTTAACAACCATTCAGCAGATGGATCCTATGTATGTTGACTTAGGTCAGAGCGCAGAAGATCATCTTGCTTTAAAGAAAAATCTAACTGAAGGCAAGTTACTAAACGGTGGCAAAGCCAAAGTTGAGCTTTACTTCTCAGATGGTTCTAAATACGCACAAGAAGGCACCATTGAGTTTGCTGAAGTTAGCGTTGATGAAACAACAGGAATGGTAAATTTAAGAGCTATTGTTCCAAATCCTGATGGCGTTCTATTACCAGGTATCTTCTTAAGAGGTGACATTTATCAGGGTGTTCTTCCAAATGCACCTGTAGTTATTGCAAATGGTGTTCAAAGAGAAGCAAACGGCGTTACCTACGTTTACATTATCGATGACAAAGGCACAGTTGCAAGACGTAACGTAAAGTTAAGCTACGAGTATGACAAGTACTTTGTAATTACAGACGGTATCAAGGTTGGAGATAAGGTAATTACCAGCAACGTACAAAAGATTCGTGAAGGTGTACCTGTAGTTCCAATTGATCCAAATGCTAAACAGCAGGCCCCAGCTTCTAAGTAATAACGAGGAAATAAATAATGGCTCGCTTTTTTATTAATCGTCCAATTTTTGCTTGGGTAATTGCGATCTGTATTATGCTTGCAGGTTTATTTTCTGTAAGCACATTGCCAGTTTCACAATATCCTACAATTGCGCCTCCATCAGTATCTATTGATGCTTCATATCCAGGTGCGGACGCTGCTACTGTTGAAAGATCTGTAACACAGATTATCGAACAGAACATGACCGGTTTGGACGGCTACATGTATATGAGCTCTACATCAGACTCATTCGGTAATGCTAGAATTGTTATCACTTTTGAACCAGGTACCAATGCTGATATTGCACAGGTTCAGGTTCAGAATAAGATGCAACAAACACAGTCACAGTTACCTACAACTGTTCAGCAAAACGGTGTCGACGTATCTAAGTCTACTGATGCATTCTTATTAGTTGCCTCTTTAGTAACCAAAGATGACCAGCATACTTCTGATGACTTGGCAGATTATATTGAGTCTAATTTAAAAGAACCTTTAGCACGTGTTAAAGGCGTAGGTTCTTTACAGGTATTCGGTGCTAAATATGCTATGCGTATTTGGGTTGATCCTAAGAAACTTGCAAACTATTCTTTATCAGCTAGTGAAGTATTAGCAGCAATTCAGGCTCAGAATGCTCAGGTTACATACGGTTCTTTAGGTGGTATGCCTGCAGTTCCTGGTCAGATGTACGCTTACACTATTACTGGTCAGAAACGTTTAGAGAATGTTGAACAATTCCAAAACATTCTTTTAAGAGTTAACCAGGATGGTACTAAGGTATACATGAAGGACATCGGTACTGTTGAGTTAGGTTCAGAGTACTACAATGCTCACGCTAGTTATAACGGTAGACCTTGTTCAGGTTTAGCTGTAAGACTGTCATCTGGAGCTAATGCTCTAGATACAGCTAAAAGAGTTAAAGCTGAAATTGACAAATTAAAACCTTATTTCCCAGAGTGGGTTGAAACAACATACCCATATGACACTACTGAATTCATTCAGGTTTCTATCAACGAAGTTGTACACACTCTTATAGAAGCTATTATTCTAGTTGTGTTCATTATGTACTTGTTCTTACAGAACTTCAGAGCAACACTGATCCCATCTATTACAGTGCCAGTAGTTCTATTAGGTACTTTTGCCATCATGCAGGTATGTGGGTTCTCCATCAATACCTTAACTATGTTCGGTTTGGTACTGGCAATTGGTCTGTTGGTTGATGATGCGATTGTTGTTGTAGAAAACGTAGAACGTATTCTTCATGAAGAACCAAACATAACACCAAAGCAAGCTACTATTAAGTCAATGGATGAAATTACTGGTGCTCTTATCGGTATTGCGCTTGTTCTATCAGCTGTATTCATTCCTATGGCTTTCTTCGGTGGTTCTACTGGTATTATTTATAGACAGTTCTCTATCACTATCGTTTCAGCGATGGTTCTGTCTGTTGCAATTGCAATTATTCTTACCCCAGCACTTTGCGCAAGTATTCTTTTGCCTCCAGGTGCTAAAGAAGAAAAGAAGACTTGGTTTACTGCTTTAAATAAACGCTTTGATAAACTGTATTCTCCAATCAGAAAACTATTAGCTCTTTGGAATAATTTCTTTGCTTATATTTCAGAGAAATACCAAGAAAAAGTTAAGGTTATCGTAAAGCGAATCGGTCGTTATCTAGTTTACTATGTAGCAATCTGTGTAGCTTTAGTATTCTGCTTTACAAGAATTCCTACAGCATTCTTACCTAGTGAAGACCAAGGTGTTTTAATGACAATGGTTTCACTACCTGCAGGTTCTACACTTGAGAAAACTGATAACGTATTGAATCAAGTAAGACAGTACTTTTCAACCGCAGAAAAGGACGATGTATATAGTGTTATGACTGTATCTGGATTCTCATTTGCAGGTCAAGGTCAAAACGCTGGTATGGGATTCATTAAGTTGAATGACTGGTCCGAGAGAACAAGAGCAGATCAGCATGCTGATGCTATTTCAAACCGAGCTTACATGCCTCTGTTAGGAGGTATTCGAGACGGTTTAGCTTTTGCTTTCAACATTCCTGCAATTCCAGAATTAGGTACTGCCAACGGTTTCGATTTATATCTTGTTGACCAAGGTTCAAGTGGTCACAATGAGCTCATGAAAGTACGTAATCAGTACATTTATGCAGCTTCTCAGTCACCTCTGTTAACACAGGTTCGTGCTAACGGTATGGACGACACTCCACAATTAAAGATCAACATTGATTACGAAAAAGCAATGTCTTTAGGTCTTTCACCTACCGATATCAACAACACCTTCTCTGTCGCATGGGGTTCTGCTTACGTGGATAACTTTATGGACAGAAACCGTGTTAAAAAGGTTTACGTTCAAGGTCAAGCAAAGGACCGTATGACCGAAAACGATCTGAGAAAGTGGTACGTAAAGAGCAACACTGGAAAAATGGTTCCTTTCAGTGCTTTCGTAACTACAGAGTGGAGCTATGGTTCACCACGTCTAGAGCGTTTCAATGGTTTAGGCGCAGTTGAAATTCAAGGTTCTGCAGCACCTGGTGTATCTTCAGGTCAGGCAATGAATGAAATGCAGAGAATTGCAGACGAGGTCTTACCTCCTGGCTATGGTATTTCTTGGTATGGTGTTTCATATCAGGAGCAGTTAGCTGGTGCTCATGGACCTATGTTGTACTTAGTATCTTTGTTAGTTGTGTTCTTATCATTAGCAGCTTTATATGAAAGTTGGTCAATTCCTTTTGCTGTTATGTTAGTGGTTCCATTAGGAATTATCGGTGCTATTTTAGCTGCTCTGATTACACAATACGTTCCTGTAAAGACTGTTCTTTCAAACGACGTTTACTTCCAGGTTGGTCTGTTAACCACAGTAGGTTTGGCAGCTAAGAATGCTATTCTGATTGTTGAGTTCGCAAAAGACCTGTACGACAGAGGTGAAAGATTAACAGAAGCTGTTATTCACGCAGCTAAGATTCGTTTCCGTCCTATTTTGATGACCTCTATGGCCTTCATCTTAGGTGTTACCCCTCTGGCATTAAGCTCAGGTGCTGGAGCTGCAGGTCGAAACGAAATTGGTTTCTGTGTTATCGGTGGTATGTTAACTGCTACTGTATTAGCAATTTTCTATGTTCCTGTATTCTTCGTATTGGTAATGAGATACTTCACAAAGTATGTTCCAGCTGAAGAAAAACATAAAAAATCTCAAGAGCATGATAAAGAGCTAAATGAGCAGTTAAAGATTTAATCTAATAACTTCTCTAACATAAAAGGTAATCCAATGGATTACCTTTTTTTATAACCTCACAAAATGAGAGCTTATCTCTTCTAGGCTTATTTGCCTAAAGTATTTAGCAGACCTTCATTGATATCATCTAAGAAAGGACTTGTTGCAAATGGGCCCTCTTTCAAGCAGGCACTTAGTAAGCCGACATCATTTGCATCTTCAGCCTTTGTAAATACCTCTGGTAATAAGATCCCTAAAGATTGAACATAAAGAGCATTATTCAATTCACTGTTATTAAGGAGCTTTCTTGTTCTCTTAATCGCAAGAGCCAGTTCAAAAGCATCATGCTGGTTTATTGCATAATGACGGTCATCCATATTCTCTAAAGCAAACTTTTTCTTAAAAGATAAGAAGTAATATTTCTTACCAAATAAAGGGATAGAGTTTAGAACAATTTGATTGATTAAAGATGATGACATCAAAGCCTCAGTCCAAAGGCTATCCATTAAAAGAATATAGCTGTCTGAGGTGGTATCAAATACTTGGTAATGTTCTCTTAAAACAAGAGGACCAATTACAAGAGAATTTTTCTTTCCTAACATCAAAAAGTCATCAGCGACTTCTCCTGACTCTAATAGAGGGCTTGGAAGTTCATTTGCTAATTTCTTTTTATTTAAGATATTTTTTACATAACCAAATGATAAATAAGCATTTAGGCCATCAGGTGCAGTAAGATCTTCAACATCTGTTGGGCTTCTTAGAGCATTGTTAAACAATGCTCTGTCAGATACTTTTCCTACTAATGAATATGTAGGCAGTATTACAGAGTGAAACTCATAATAAATACCATCACGAAGGTTGCTATCTAAATCATGAGATCTTGTGTTTGCAAATGCACAGTACAAAGATAAAGCATAACGCAATGAGTTATTTACTCTTACATTAGTTAATCTGCATAATCTATGAGAACTTGGGCTGAACAGTAGATATACGTTATTGCCATCTATATTTTGTTTTTGGAAAGCATTTTCTTCTAATAAAGATGATTTTACCCAGTTGTCATGAAGTTTTTGATCTACTGCCAAAATGTAATGTTTACCATCTTCGCTTAAGTATAGCTCCCAGCAATCAGATTCATCCTCTTTGTCACCTACAGTAATTCCGCAGGATAAAGTAAAACCGTTTTCAAATAAAGAATGTTCCTCTTCATCATTTAAAAGGAACTTACTTTCATCAACAATAAAGTCCGCCATAAAACTGCCTGTTTTTAATAATAACAATTATCTATATCTGTATATTTTCCTATATTTGGATCTTGTATCAAAGAAAATTAAATAAATATGATAAAGGTTAGCAACTAGATCATGTACTTAATGAATTACAAATATAATATGCACAGTTATTCATGTTAGGGTTAATTATAAGATGAAAGACGTCGCTTTATTTTATGGCACATACACTGGTGTTACAGGGACTGTAGCACAAAAAATTGTAAATGAGCTTGGCGCTGACAAAGTTGATTTATATAACATTTGTAAAGACGGCGACAAGATGGAAAACTACAAGAAGCTAATCATCGGTACTTCTACTTGGAGCATCGGCGAACTTCAAGAAGACTGGGATGCTTTCATGCCTAAATTACAAAAGATGGATTTTACAGGTAAGACTGTAGCCCTCTTTGGAACAGGTGATCAGGTGGGCTATCCAGATACATTCTTGGATGGTATGGGAATGTTATATGAGACATTCCAGTATCGTGGAGCTAAGTTCATAGGATTCTGGCCAACTCAAGGTTATGACTTTACAAGTCCATTACCTCTTTTGGATCACGACCATTTTGTAGGACTTGCTATTGATGAAGACAATCAGCCAGAACTTACAGATGATAGAATCAAAGAGTGGTGCAAATTGATTAAACCTGAATTAGGTCTTTAATCTTACCTGAATAGTTACAATTTTGTAGTCCAATACAACCAGGGAAAAGGAGTGTTTTAGAACATTCCTTTTTTTATGTTTAATATTTTGTACAATTTAGGAGCAAAACGCACTATTAAGCGTTTTTCTCTATATTTTGAATTCTTGATATAATATCATGCACTGAATGTGAGCGATCTTTTATAACAAGATCAGTATATAGTTTTAGGAAATTCTATGAATAGTAACAATAGAATGGGATTTGCCTCAAAGCTCGGTGGTCTGCTAGCAGCAGCTGGCTCTGCCGTAGGTTTAGGCAATATTTGGAGATTCCCAACTCAGGCCGGTGAAGAAGGTGGTGCCGCTTTCTTATTGGTTTATATCGCCATCATTTTCATTTTTGGTATTCCTCTTTTAATTTCAGAATTTGCTATTGGTCGTCATGCCAGAGCAAATGTTGGTAATGCCTATAGTGTCTTAGCACCTAATACCCATTGGAAGTTTATCGGTGTTGCTTCAGTGCTTGTAGCATTCACTATCTTCTGCTACTACAACGTGGTTGTAGGTTGGGTAGTATATTATGTTTGGGATGCTATCTCTGGTAACTTCGTAAGCTTAGGTCAAGTTGTAAATGCTGACGGTTCAAACGAGTTTGCTAACCACTTTGGTTCATTCGTTTCTAATCCTTGGAAACCAATTGTTTGCTTAGCAATTGTTATTGGCATCATGCACTATGTTATTGTGTCTGGCGTTCAAAAAGGTATAGAAAGATCATCAAAACTCTTGGTTCCTGCATTATTCATTATCATGATTATGCTTGTGATCTTCGCTGCTACCATGCCTGGTGCAGCAGAAGGTTACAAATTCTTATTCAGCCCTGATTTTAGCGCAATCACCCCTGATGTTTGTTTATCAGCTTTAGGTCAGTGCTTCTATTCATTCTCTTTAGGTATGGGTCTAGTAACATATGCTTCGTACTTCAGACG